>NZ_JBQFYF010000002.1:0-742005 GCF_056541325.1 Ruegeria sp. AH7
TGGCATCCGCGACACCAGCAAAACCACCTGCACCGGCGTTGAAATGTTCCGCAAGCTGCTGGACCGCGGTGAAGCAGGCGACAACATCGGTGCCCTGCTGCGTGGTGTGGATCGTGACGGCGTTGAGCGTGGCCAGGTTCTGTGTAAGCCGGGTTCGGTTACACCGCACACCAAGTTCGAAGCCGAAGCCTATATCCTGACCAAGGAAGAAGGCGGTCGTCACACCCCGTTCTTCGCGAACTACCGTCCGCAGTTCTACTTCCGTACAACTGACGTGACCGGCACCGTGACCCTGGCGGAAGGCACCGAGATGGTCATGCCTGGCGACAACGTGTCGTTCGGCGTTGAGCTGATCGCACCGATCGCGATGGAGCAGGGCCTGCGCTTCGCGATCCGCGAAGGCGGCCGCACCGTCGGCGCCGGCGTCGTGTCGAAAATCACTGAGTAAGTCGGCTCTGCCGACTGGTGGGCGGCAGTTGCTCTGAAAGAGCAATGAGAGCCCACTCGGTTGAACAAAAGAAGGCCGTCCCACAGGGGGCGGCCTTTGTATATTCAGGAAGTGTGATCTACTTTTTCTGTAGTTTACGCCTTCGCGCGGTCATCGCCCGACCGTCGCGAATGCTCATCGCCATCAGTGTCAGATTGGCGGCTCCGGCAATCAACTCGATGACCTGCACAACGTAAAAGCCGGTGTCAAACGCTCCGGTTCCGGCTTTTGCGTTTAGGTAGATTGCGGCAGGCACAAGGATCAGAAGCCCGTTGGCTGCGATGATGGGCATTCTCTTCTTCTTTGCCACAGCCGGCGCATCTTTGCGACGACGTCCTATCGACATGCCGGTTGCCCCGACGATTATCATGGCAGGTACAAGCAAATACAGCCCCTTGACGACGCTCGCTTTCACAAAAGCAACGGTCGCGTATGAGGTGAAAAGTTCACTATACAGAGTCGATGTCCAGAAGGTCAGAATCGTCAGAAAACCAACGACTCCGGCGATCGGGTGGATTGTTTTGATCATGTGTCCCTCATTGTCCTTCACTCAAGCAACACAGTGATTGTCGACCGCCAGCTTACGCAAAAGGTGCGGGCGCGTTACCGCGCTGTCAGGGTAATCGGCGATACGGCGCTGGAATTCAGGGTTGGTAAAGGCCTGACGAAAGCTCTGAACGTCTTGCCAAACGGCGTAATTCACAAAGGTTGAGCTATTGGCGATGCCCTTGTGTAGCTGTGTCGAGATGTATCCTGGTTGGGACTTCATGAACTCAGCGTCGTGCGACCATGCGGCCAACAGAGCGTCTTCGTCCTTCGCATCAACCGTGAAGAGGTTGATCAATACAACTGGGCCTTCGTCAGTTTCCATCTGATCGGCCAAGCTTGCAACATTGTCGAGTTCTACAATACGTGCCATTCTGGATCCTTTCCAAAGTATTAATATAGCAAGCTATATAATATTGCATAGCATGCTATGCAAGCGTATTTGCTTGATATGGAATTCAGGAAAGAAGACTCAGCCGGATATCTGATCAATCACATGGCGCGTTTGTTCGCCAGAGAACTGCAACAGCGTATCTCACCAATGGGTATCGTTGTCGGCCAGTTCCCGATCCTGTTGGAGCTGTGGCAGAAAGATGGAGTGTCGCAAAAGGATCTGCTCAGCAGGATCGATGTCGAGCAGGCGACCCTTGCAAATACTCTCAACCGGATGGAGCGGGACGGGCTGGTCAAGAGAACCAAAAGCCCAACTGATGCCCGGGCGCAATTGATTTGGTTGACTGAAAAGGCCGCTAGACTTCGTCAGAATGCATATGACGCCGCCCACAGCGTCAACGCTCAGGCGCTTGAGGGACTTGATGCTTCTGAACAGCGTCAGCTCCTGGACCTCATGCGTCGGATCATTTCAGGCATGCGTCAGGACTAGGTAGGTGCTAAAGCCCACCCTCTGCCGCCGCACGTACTGCCCGGATATTCTCGCCATAGACCTCAGGCTGATCTACCGACCCGCCCTTGAACACCGCTGACCCGGCGACCAGTACGTCGGCACCGGCCGCAGTGACCAACGGAGCAGTCCGGGGATCAACGCCACCGTCGATTTCAATATGAATCGGGCGGTCACCGATCATCTGGCGCAACTTGCGGATCTTAGCGGTCATGTCGATGAACTTCTGGCCGCCAAAGCCTGGGTTCACGGTCATGACGCAGACGAGATCAGTCAGGTCCAGCAGATGCTCAACCGCTTCCGCCGGGGTGCCGGGGTTCAAGGCGACGCCGGCTTTCATGCCAGCGGCACGGATCGCCTGCAGGGTTCGGTGCGTGTGCGGGCCAGCCTCGACATGGGCGGTCAGGATGTCAGCGCCTGCATCGGCATAGGCCTGAATATAGGGGTCGACCGGTGCGATCATCAGGTGCACGTCCATCACGGTTTTCACATGGGGTCGGAAGGCTTTTACCGCGGGGGGGCCGAAGGTCAGGTTCGGGACAAAATGACCGTCCATCACATCCACATGAACCCAATCTGCGCCTTGCGCTTCGATGGCCTGAATCTCGGCACCGAAATTGGCGAAATCGGCGGACAGAATGGACGGGGCGATCTTGATGGTGCGGTCAAAGCTCATGGCGGTCTCGTATCAGCTAAAGAGTCGGGGTCGCGTATACCCGTGGCCGTCATAGAAGGATAGCCCCGCCGCCGTCCACGCCGTTACAAAACTTTCACCATACTGACACATATCCGTTTTGTGGTGTCTGTAGCTGACCGCCAATACGAATTGGGGGTGGCACGTGCTGCGGATCGAGAAACTGACCAAGCGCTTCGGCGAGAATACCGCCGTTGATGCGGCAACGCTGGATGTAGATAAGCCGTGCATGATCGGCATCATCGGGCGCTCGGGCGCGGGCAAATCGACCCTGTTGCGGATGATCAACCGTCTGACGGATTCGACCGAAGGCGAGATTTTGTTCGAAGGCCGCGATGTCACGAAACTGAAGGGCCGTGAGAAACGCGCCTGGCAGGCCGATTGCGCGATGATCTTTCAGCAATTCAATCTGGTGCCGCGCATGGATGTGGTCTCGAACGTGCTGCATGGCACGCTGAACCGTCATTCTACGTTGGCCACCATGTTCAACCTATACCCAATGGCCGAGATCCATCGCGCCATCGATATTTTGGATCGTCTGGGGATCGCCGAGCACGCGCCAAAGCGGGCCGAAGCGCTTTCGGGCGGACAGCAGCAGCGCGTCGCCATTGCTCGCGCCCTGATGCAGGACCCCAAGATGATTCTGGCGGATGAGCCGATTGCTTCGCTCGACCCGATGAACGCACAGGTCGTGATGCAGGCGCTGCGTCGCATCCACGAAGAGGATGGCCGCACGGTCATCGCCAACCTGCATACGCTGGACACTGCGCGCCGCTATTGCGACCGCGTGGTTGGTATGCGCGACGGGCGCATCGTCTTTGATGGCCTGCCCGAGCAACTGACAACCGGCGTCGCCCGCGAGATCTACGGGGCCGATGCCAGCTTCTCGGAAGAGGCAACCTCGACCGAGATCGACACTCTGGACGCCACCCAGAAGGCGCTGATGGAAGCTGAAGCCACCATCTGAGCCACCTACCCCCCTTTCATCGACCGGCTGATGAAAGGCCGGCACATCAACTGGAGAGAGACAGATGAAAAAACTGATTGCTGCCCTTGCTGCGACCACGGCCCTGGCCACACCGGTCCTGGCTGACGAAATCAGCGAGTTCCGCATTGGCATTCTGGGCGGCGAAAACGCCCAGGACCGCCTGAACAACAACGAATGTCTGCGTGAATACACCGAAGAAGCTTTGGGTGTTGAAACCAAGCTGTTCGCCCCTGCCGACTATGATGGCGTGATCCAGGGCCTGCTGGGCGGCACCATCGACATGGCCTGGCTGGGTGCGTCGGGTTACGCAAAAACCTATCTGAGCGACCCCGAAGCAGTTGAGCCGGTTCTGGTCAAAGTGAACCTGGACGGTGGTTACGGCTACTACTCGATCGGTTTTGCGCGCAAGGACAGCGGCATTGCCTCGCTGGAAGACATGAAGGGTAAGACTTTTGGCTTCGGTGATCCGAACTCGACCTCGGGCTACCTGATCCCGTCGATCGAAATCCCGCAGGCAACTGGCGCGACCATGGACTCGGGTGATTACTTTGGTGAAGTGAAATTCACCGGCGGTCATGAGCAGACCATCGTTGCTGTGAACAATGGCGACGTTGACGGTGGTGTGACCTGGGCTGACGGTCTGGGCGACTGGGAAGACGGTTTCAACTCGGGTGCCCTGCGCCGCGCGGTTGACGCAGGTCTGATTGACATGAACGACATGGTGATGATCTGGCAATCCAAGCCGATTCCGGAAGGCCCGGTTGTTCTGCGCACCGCACTGCCTGCCGACGTAAAGGAAAAGATGACTGCTCTGATGGCTGGTCTGGCGGAAAAAGACCGCGAATGCTTTTACGGTGTTGCGGCCGGTGAAGCCAAGGCGTTCGAGCCAATCACGCATGACGCGTATGAGATCATCATCGAAGCACGCAAGCTGAAGTCAAACTAAGCCTGCATCTTCCAAGTTCGGGGTCCGGTTTCCACCGGGCCCCGTTTTCCACTCAGGAGCATTCCATGACAGACCTGACCGCAGGGTCCCAGACCGTCGACCAGATTCGGGCCGACTATTCCGATATGACACGGCGCAAGCGGGTCTATGGTGGTATTCTTCTGATCCTTTTTGTCGCGCTGATGGCCGCGGGTTTCCGCACCGCAGACAGCCGCAACGCAGGCAGCTTTATCGATGGCTGGCACCGTATCTTCGACTACCCCTCAGAAGTTTTGTCGGAGGCGTGGGAGAAGATCGGGTCAATGCCCGAGAACCTGGTCAAGTTTTTCCCGGCTCTGATCGAGACGATCAACATTGCCGCAGCCTCCACTCTGATCGGGACTATCGCGGGGACGTTTCTGGCCTTGATGTCGACGCGGGGCATGGCGCTTTGGCCTGCACTTATCCCGCTGTTTCGACGTATTGCCGATATCTGTCGCGCGATCCCCGAGATTGTCATCGCTTTGGTGCTGATCTTTGTTCTGGGTGGCGGTCCGGTTCCCGCGATGATCGCGATTGCGATCCATACGGCCGGGGCACTGGGCAAATTGTTCTCGGAAGTGAACGAAAACGCCTCACTAAAGCCAGTTGAAGGGCTGCACTCAGCCGGAGCCAATTGGTCACAGCGCATGTATTTGGGTGTCATCCCGCAGGTCGGCCCGAACTACGTCAGCTATGCGCTGCTGCGGTTCGAGATCAACATCCGCGCGTCGGCCATTCTGGGTTTCGTCGGGGCGGGCGGTTTGGGTTATGAGCTGAGGAACTCGATGTCCTGGGGCCAGGGGCGCTATGATGAAGCGGCGGCCATCTTCCTTCTTCTCTTTGTCACTATCGTCGTTGTGGACCAGATCTCAGGTGTGCTGCGCGATCGCCTGACCCACGGGTCGGAAAAAGGAGCCTCTGTATGAGCACCTTCGCAACCGATCTGTCGATTGATGAACTGAAGGCCGAGGCGGACCGCCTGTTCAGCCGCAAGCGCCTGATGAATTTCGGTCTGCCTGTGCTGGTTCTGGTCTACCTAACCTATGTATTCTTCGCCTTTGACGTGACCGGTCTGGCAGCCCGCGCCAATCTGGAGAACGGCAAAACGCTGGTTGCAGACAGTTACAGCTACAAAACCCATATCGAGCGGGACAATCGCACCGGCGAGGTCTCAGCTGCCATCGAGGGCGAACGCAAGGGCGCCTATCCCGAAGGTGAGGCCCCAGATTGGGTCGCGCTGGGCGAAACAACCGTGATCAATCTGGAAGACGGGCATGTTGTCCGTTTCGGTCCGGAAACGATTGAATATGACATTCCCGGATATGGCACCGTGCGCGCCACCCCGACGCGCACCGCCGGGGTGCAGGCTGAATTGCCTGCAGGAGATGTGCCCGAGTGGATCAATGTTTCGAAAAACCGGATGGCCATCACCACGGATGCGGGCCGCCTGACGGTGACCCGAAACCGCGCCGAAGTATTTCGGTACTTCAACGGGTGGGAGCTGTTCTGGTTCACCTTGGACAGCCCGTATTATGGCCAGTCTTTCTCCGAACTCGCCGGGCGTGCTGCTTCGGGTGAGGCGGGGGCCATCTTCAACGATTTCTGGACCAATAAGATGTGGCGGCACCAGGACGTGGCTTGGGCGATTTTTGAAACCATCCTGATGGCGTTTCTGGGCACGTTCGGTGCGGCCATCGTGGCGTTGCCGCTGGCGTTCTTGGCCACGCGTAACTTCAACCCGCTGAAATCCGTCCGGTTTTTCACCCGCCGTATCTTTGACTTCGTACGGGGTGTGGATGCGTTGATCTGGACCGTTGTGCTGGCCCGCGCTTTTGGTCCCGGCCCGTTAACTGGGGCTTTGGCCATGCTGGTGACGGATACCGGCACCTTCGGCAAGATCTTCTCAGAAGCGCTGGAGAATGTGGACCAGAAACAAATCGAAGGCGTGCAATCGACCGGGGCCAATGCCACCCAGCGCTATCGTTTTGGAGTTATCCCTCAGATCACGCCTGTTTTGCTAAGCCAGCTTTTATATTTCCTCGAATCCAACACCCGCAGCGCCACCGTAATTGGTGCCATTACCGGTGGGGGTATCGGCCTGTTGCTGACCCAAGCGATCATCACGCAAAAGGACTGGGAAGAGGTCGCCTACTACATCGTCCTGATTATTTTGATGGTGATGCTGATGGATTGGTTCTCGGGTTGGCTACGCCGTCGATTGATCCAGGGAGAGACAGGGAAGACGCGAAAGCCGCGTGATTCTAAACGTAAACCTTTCCTTTTGCCCTGACAGGATAATTGGACCAGACCATGCCAAGACTGCGTGCAGATCAGCCGTTCATTCACCCCGATTGTCAGATCACCAACAGCCAGTTTGGTGAATATGTCGAGATCGGCGCGGGTAGCCGTGTCGCAAATTCGGTCTGGGGTGACTACTCCTATTGTGACCGAACTTGCGACATCGCCAATGCCGAGATCGGCAAATTCGCCAATATCGCCAGTTTCACCCGCATCGGGGCAACAGATCACCCCATGGAGAAAGCGTCGCTGCATCATTTTCTATATCGATCGGCGAGCTATTGGGACGATGAAGAGGATGATGCCAACTGGTTTGCTCATCGGGCCAGCCGAACAGCTCGAATTGGCCATGATACATGGATCGGCCATGGCGCCATGATCAAGCCTGAGGTTACAATTGGCCACGGAGCGGTTGTGGCTGCGGGGGCCGTTGTCACAAAAGATGTTGCACCCTTTTCCATCGTCGGAGGCGTCACGGCGACGGAGATACGTCGCCGCTTTTCCATCAACGTAGCCGACCGGATGATGGCCTTGGCCTGGTGGGATTGGGACAATACCCGCCTGTGCAAAGCCTTGCCGGATTTTCGCGCCTTGGATGCTGAGGCGTTCCTGGAAAAATACGAATAGGCATCAAGGAATAAGACCTCCTTCAGGAGGTCGAAGACCCGCGGAAGCCCTTTTCGATCAATCGTCGTTCAGGGTCAAAGTCACGCGCTCACCGGCAAAAACGGTCCGGCCAAATTCCACTGGATTGCCATCAGGGTCGGCGTTGATCCCCGTTGAAAACAGTATCGGGGCTCCTTCGCTGAGATGCAGATGCAAAGCTTGAGTTGCCGTTGCAGCCCGCGCGGTCAGCCTAGTCGATATTCGGGTGTAGTCGGATACACCACAGGTCTGCAGCGCCTTTGTGACGGATTGCGTGTCTTGCAGAGCTTTCAAGAGATCGGGAAATCGTTGGGCTGGAAAAACACTTTGAAACAGTCCAATCGGCTGCCCATCGGCCAAGGATAATCCATCATAGACGTGCACGGGGTCGCCAGTATTTAGCTGAAGTGCATCAGCTTCGGCCTCATCTGCGGTGCGGGTTGTCAGCGAGAGAATCTGCTTGCCGGGGATTTTGCCGCTGGCCGAAATGTTCTTGTGGTACCGGACGCGCTTACCAATGGGATAGTCGGTTGGGCGAGCCGCCACGAACACACCGGCACCGCGCCGCGCATGGACTAAGCCCTGTTCAGCCATATCCGACAATGCCCGCCGCACCGTATGACGGTTGACGCCATGTTTTGCGGCCAGCTGCGCCTCGGTCGGGATGCGATCCCCGGTTTGGTACCGTCCCTCAGCGATGTCGGAGGTCAGGCTAAGCGAGATGCTTTTCCAGATCGGTGTTTTGTTCATGTCATCAAATATTCACAGAGTTTCGATTGCAGTGCAGATCCCTGCAAGGTAATATTTGTCTAGTTGTATAGTATGTGTAGACAACCCCGCCAAGAGGCTTTGATGACAAATCAAACAGAAATTGAGACTGCCGCCCGGCAAGAATGGATGGGCCTTCTGGCGCGCGCGCCAGAAGAGGCGATGTTGGCGCTGTGGAATGGGCTTTCCGACCGTCCACATTTTGACTGGCTGCGCCGTCCTGAAGTCGGTGGCGTCATGGTTCGTGGTCGCGCAGGCAGCACTGGCGCACCGTTCAATCTGGGTGAAATGACTGTGACCCGCTGCTCCGTTGTTCTGGACGATGGCACCGTTGGGCACGGATATGTGCAGGGGCGGTCAAAGCCTAAGGCCGAAGCTGCGGCGCTGATTGACGCGATGATGCAGACCCCTGCGGCGGGGACCTTGAGGTCCGAGCTTTTGGAACCGCTTAAGCGGCAGATGCAGGCGTCGAAAACGGCGCGTGCGGCCAAGGCGGCGGCGACGAAGGTCGAGTTCTTCACGATGGTGCGGGGGGAAGACTGATGGCGGAACAAGCACAGTTTTCGGGCGGATTTGATAACGCCCCAATCCAGGCGGCACATGCCTTCCGCGCAGCTATGACAGTCATGGCCCGACCGGGTGAGATTCGCAGCCTGACCGGCGCTGTTCCTCCGGCGCCCTTGTCGGTTGCGGCGGCGACCCTGCTGCTGACGCTTTGCGACCCAGAAACCAAGCTGTACCTGGCCGGGGCAGTCGACACCGGCGCCGTGCGCAAGTGGCTGACCTTTCACACCGGGGCACCTTTGGTTGCCGCGTCTGAGGCGGATTTTGCCGTTGGAAGCTGGCAGGATTTGGGGCCCCTCAATGCGTATCGTATTGGAACGCCGGAATACCCCGACCGCTCGGCCACGCTGATCGTGGAATGCGATGACCTGCAGGCGTCAGGTGCGGTTCTGTCTGGGCCAGGCATCAAGGATGTCGCCCAACTGTCACTACCGGATGTGGCTGTTCTGCAAGCTAACGCGGCGCTCTACCCGTTGGGGTGTGATTTCTTTCTGACCTGCGGCGATCAGGTTGCGGCTCTGCCGCGCAGCACGCAGATCACGGTAGGAGGCTAAGCCATGTATGTAGCTGTCAAAGGTGGCGAAAAAGCGATTGAAAACGCCCATGCCTGGCTGGCCGAGGAACGGCGTGGATCAGCCGACGTGGCCGAACTGAGCCTTGCGCAAATCCGCGAGCAGTTGAGCCTTGCGGTAAACCGGGTCATGGCCGAGGGCTCTCTGTATGATCCCGATCTGGCTGCATTGGCGATCAAACAGGCGCGTGGCGATCTGATCGAAGCGATCTTCCTGATCCGTGCCTATCGCACGACCTTGCCGCGCTTTGGGTATTCGAACCCGGTTGAAACGGGGCAGATGGACTGTGACCGACGGATCTCGGCCACGTTCAAGGATGCGCCTGGTGGGCAGGTTCTGGGCCCGACTTTCGACTACACCCATCGCTTGCTTGATTTCAAACTGGCCGCTGATGGAGAGGTGCCCGCCGCGCCGGAAGGGGCGGCACGCACCGAATCCACGCCGCATATCACCGAATTCCTCAAGGGTGAGGACATCATTCAGGATGAAATTGCCAGTGATGAAACACCCGGTGATCTGACGCGCGAACCGCTGGAGTTTCCATCGAACCGACCTTTGCGGCTGCAGTCTTTGGCGCGCGGGGATGAAGGGTTCGTGCTGGGCATGGCTTACTCAACCCAGCGCGGCTATGCCCGGAACCACGCCTTTGTCGGCGAGCTGCGGATTGGCAAGGTCGCGGTTGAGATGGATATCCCCGAATTGGGTTTTGCCATCGACATTGGCGAGGTTGAGTTGACCGAATGTGAAACAGTGAACCAGTTCAAAGGCTCGAAAACCGAACCGCCGCAATTCACGCGCGGCTATGGTTTGGTGTTCGGGCAATCGGAACGGAAATCCATCTCGATGGCCTTGGTTGATCGCGCGCTGCGCTGGAAAGAACTGGGCGAGGATTTTGTTGGTGCTGCGGCGCAAGACGAAGAGTTTGTTCTGAGCCATTCGGACAACATTCAGGCGACCGGGTTCTTGGAACATATCAAGCTGCCGCATTACGTGGATTTCCAGTCCGAACTGGAATTGGTCCGCAAACTGCGCCGCGAGGCCGAAGAGCGGATTGCGCCCAGGGAGGCCGCGGAATGAAGGCGGTCGTTTTTGATATTGGCGGTGTGCTGATTGATTGGCAGCCGCAATTGGCTTGGGCCGAAGCGCTGGGTTCAGAAGAGGCTGCTCATGCGTTTATCGAAAGAACGGGTTTTCGGGAAAAGAACGCGCGTGCGGACAATGGTGAGCAGTTTGCGGATCTGGCGCAAGAGTTAGAAGACCCGCAAGATCAAAACCTGTTTGTAGACTATGTTTCGCTTTACGCCCGGACGGTAGAAAACGCGATCCATGGAACGTGGGACGTGTTGGACCGATTGAAGGTTCAAGGAACACCAGTCCACGCCATCACCAATTGGTCTGCTGAAACCTGGCCCGAAGGTCTGAAGGTCCACCCACGTTTGGGTGAGGTCTTCGGCACTCTGGTCGTGTCTGGGCAAGAAGGTGTGATGAAGCCGGATGCCCGTATTTACCACATGCTATGTGATCGTGCGGGAGTCGCGCCAGAAGACTGCGTTTTCATTGATGACGGGTTGCACAATGTCGAAGGCGCAAAGGCAGTCGGCATGGACGGTATCCATTTTACCACGCCAAAAGCGCTGGACATCGCGCTAACCGAAAGAGGGTTCTTATGAGCGAGTATAATTTCGCCTATCTGGACGAACAGACCAAGCGGATGATCCGCCGCGCCATTCTCAAAGGGTTGGCAGTTCCAGGCTACCAAGTGCCATTTGCCAGCCGCGAGATGCCGATGCCCTATGGTTGGGGCACAGGCGGGGTGCAGGTCTCGGCCGCGACGCTGACGCCGGATGATACGTTCAAGGTGATCGATCAGGGCGCGGATGACACCACCAATGCGGTTTCGATCCGGAAGTTCTTTGAAAACACCGCAGGTGTGGAGACCACTGAGGAAACGGACAAGGCGACTGTTATCCAGACCCGCCACCGCATCCCCGAGGCGAAGCTGACCGAAGATCAGATATTGGTCTATCAGGTGCCGATCCCGGAACCTCTGCGTTTTCTGGAACCGCGCGAGACTGAGACACGCAAGATGCACAGCCTAGAGGAATACGGGCTAATGCATGTGAAGCTGTATGAAGATATCAGCCAGCACGGCGCTATTTCGACCTCATACGCCTATCCGGTGAAAGTGTCGGAACGGTATGTGATGGATCCGTCCCCGATTCCGAAGTTCGACAACCCCAAGCTTGAGATGGACGCGATCCAGCTGTTTGGCGCGGGACGCGAGCAACGGATTTACGCGGTACCGCCGCATACCAAAGTCGTCAGCCTTGATTTCGAGGATTACCCGTTCGAGGCAACCAAGGCCGATCATTGTTGCGATCTGTGCGGGGCCGCGGACAGTTATTTGGATGAGGTCATTACGGATGACGCAGGTAATCGCATGTTTGTCTGCTCGGACACTGATTACTGCCGGTCGCGCCGCGAGGCGGGCCATGTTGGTCCAATGACCAAGGAGAACGCGGCATGACCCCCTTGTTGCAAGTCAAAGGTATTCAGAAACATTACGGCACGCGGATCGGATGCGCGGATGTAAGCTTTGATCTCTATCCCGGTGAAGTGATGGGGATCGTGGGCGAAAGCGGCTCGGGCAAATCGACCCTTTTGAACTGCTTGGCGGGGCATTTGGAGTCTGATGCCGGGCAGGTGGTCTTTGACACTCGCGCAGATGGTCCGGTGGACACCGTGACCATGTCGGAACCCGAGCGTCGGATGCTCAGCCGCACCGATTGGGCCTTTGTTCATCAGCATGCCCGCGATGGGCTGCGGATGTCGGTCAGTGCGGGTGGCAATATCGGCGAGCGCCTGATGGCGGTCGGCGATCGTCACTATGGCGACATCCGCGACAAGGCGATCGACTGGTTGGGTCGGGTCGAGATCAGCGAGGCACGCGTTGATGACCGGCCCACGGCGTTTTCGGGCGGGATGCAACAACGTTTGCAGATCGCGCGCAATCTGGTCACAGGCCCCCGGCTGGTGTTCATGGACGAACCCACCGGCGGGCTGGATGTGTCGGTTCAGGCACGCCTGTTGGACCTGTTGCGCGGGTTGGTGCGCGAAATGGGGCTGAGCGCCATTATCGTTACTCATGATCTGGCCGTTGTACGTCTGCTGGCGGACCGGTTGATGGTCATGAAAGACGGCCATGTGGTCGAGGCCGGGTTGACCGATCAGGTGCTGGACGATCCGCAACATGCCTATACGCAACTGCTGGTCTCCAGCGTTCTGCAGGTTTGAA
Organism: Ruegeria sp. AH7; assembly: GCF_056541325.1. NCBI lineage: Bacteria > Pseudomonadati > Pseudomonadota > Alphaproteobacteria > Rhodobacterales > Roseobacteraceae > Ruegeria > Ruegeria sp. AH7. Next base: position 12,726 of record NZ_JBQFYF010000002.1, read on the forward strand.
TAGTTTGGAAAAGATAAAGCTATGATTGAGCTGAATGACGTAAGCAAGAGCTTTACCCTGCACAATCAGGGCAGCGCGGTTATCCCGGTTATGGAAGGTGCCTCGTTAAAGGTCAGTGCGGGGGAATGCGTCGCGCTGACCGGGGCCTCGGGCGCGGGGAAATCCACGCTGATGCGGGTGATTTACGGGAACTATCTGGCGGCGTCTGGCAAGGTGCTGGTCGGCGGTCTGGATGTTGCACAGGCCGAGCCGCGCGAGATTCTGGCACTGCGGCGCGAAACGCTGGGCTATGTCAGCCAGTTTCTGCGGGTGGTCCCTCGGGTCCCGACGCTGGAGGTTGTGGCCGAGCCGTTGTTGGCGTTGGGGCATGACAGGCAGATCGCGTTGGACAAGGCTGCAGGCCTGCTCAAGCGGTTGAACATTCCTGAACGGCTTTGGGCGCTAAGCCCGACGACGTTTTCGGGTGGCGAGCAGCAGCGGGTCAACATCGCACGCGGTTTCGCGCATGAGTACCCGGCGATGCTACTGGATGAACCAACGGCCAGTCTGGATGCGCAGAACCGCGAAACGGTTTTGTCACTGATCGAAGAGGCAAAGGCGCGAGGGGCGGCGATTGTGGGCATCTTCCACGATATCGAAGCCCGTCAGCGGTTGTGCGATCGCGAGATTGACGTGTCGGGTTTCACCCCCGGGAAAGCCGCATGACGCTGGCTCCGGTCATTGCTGTTGTCGGTCCTTCAGGGGTTGGCAAAGACAGCGTGATGGAGGCTCTGGAGGCCCGCGCGCCGGGTATACAGCGTTTGCGCCGTGTGATCACCCGGCCCGAAGGGGAAGAGGGCGAGGATTTTGACCGCGTTTCGGTCGATCTGTTCGAACAGATGATACTGGACGGGGCCTTTGCGCTGCATTGGTCGGCCCATGGGTTGCTATATGGCGTGCCGTCTCAGATTGCTGAGCAGCGCAAGACTTGCAGCGCTGTATTGGTGAACCTCTCTCGGTCCATACTGGTGCAGGCGCAGGAGGTCTTCGGGGATTTGGTTGTGGTCTCGCTGACTGCCAGCGCTGAAGTTCTGGCCCAGCGTCTTGCGGCGCGTGGGCGCGAAAGCAGCGTGGAACAAGCGCGCCGCCTTGGGCGAGCACGCGCCCCTTTGCCTGAGGGGCTGGAGCGAGTGTTCGAAATCGACAATTCAGGCACGTTGGACGATACGGTCAGCGAGATCCTGAACTGTCTTCAGTTAGAAAGCGCGTAGCGATGGATCAGGTGAAACCGCCCATCCTCGGCCTCGCCCATCAAAGCCAGATCGTTGATCTGGAAGGGCTTGGGCAAAAGCGGGCCCAAATGTGCTTTAAGCGCAGTTTCGGTCGCGGCCAGAGTGGGTTTGTCCAACTTCCCGCTCAGCGTGATGTGAAACCGGAACGCATCCAGCACGTAAGGATAGCCCCATCTGATCAGATGGGCATCCTGTTCCGGGGTCAGATTGGCGGCACGGCGACGCGTCAGTTCGACCTCGGATGCGGGCGCGCGAAACCTGTCAAGCTCTGTCACGCAGGCGGCGGCCAACGCATTCAGCGCATCCACATCGCCAACCGGGCGCAAGGCCAAAAACCGACCAAGACGCGCAATTTCAAGCCCGTCCAGATTAACCGACGTTTGGTTGGCCGCAAGCGTTTCGCAGGCCCGTTGCAAAGCCTCACAGCTTTGGCCATTGCGCAGGCGAAACGGGGGTTTCATAGTCGCGTGCAGCCCGTATTTGCGGGGCACCTCGGTCACGGCAGCAACATCAACACCATCGACCGGTGGGTGTGCGACCTGCGTTCCGCTTTCCATATCCCAGCCCAGCCAGCTGGTTGCAAAAACCGTCCAATCCGCCTTGGCGGGTGGTGCAAAATAGATCGCGTATCGCGTGAATGTCACATTGGCCTCCTATTGCGTGGCCTTCCAATAGCTCAAACAGTGTGAAGTTCAGATGACAGAAGAATTGACCCTTGCCAATGCCACGCTTGTTTTCCCGAATGAGACCGTAACCGGCAGCATTCGCATCGTTGGTGAGCATATTGCCGATATCGACACCGGGGCTGCGGTTCCGGCGGGTGCGATTGATTGCGAGGGCGACTATGTTTGCCCCGGTCTGGTCGAGCTGCACACGGATAATCTGGAGCGGCATATCCAGCCGCGTCCGAAAGTGGACTGGCCTCATGCTGCTGCGATCCTGGCTCATGACGCCGAGTTGGCCAGCACCGGGATTACCACGGTGTTCGATGCCATGCGGGTGGGGTCGATCCCATCTGGTGCGGCGCGGTATGGCAAATACGCCCGCGGTTTGTCGCAAGAACTGTGGGAGCTACGCGAACAGGACGCCCTTAAGATCAGTCACTTCCTGCATTTGCGGGCAGAGGTCTGCTCGGAAACCCTGGTCGAAGAACTGGATGAGTTTGGCCCGGAAGATCGGGTTGGGTTGGTCTCGCTGATGGATCACACGCCGGGGCAACGCCAGTTTCGGGATATCTCGAAGCTTGAGGCTTATGTGAAGGGCAAGCATGCCATGGACGATGACATGTTCCTGCAGCATGTGGCGCGACTGAAGGGGCTGCGGGATGCGTATGGTGAGAAGCATGAGGTCGAGACTGTCAAGGCCGCGCGTCGTTTTGGGGCGGTGCTGGCCAGCCATGATGACACGACCGAGGATCAGGTGAAGGTTTCTGCTGGCCACGGTATCCGCTTGGCCGAGTTTCCCACGACCGTCGAGGCGGCGCGCGCCTGCCATGATCACGACATCAAGGTGATGATGGGGGCACCGAACATCATTCGGGGCGGGTCGCATTCTGGGAACGTCGCAGCCCGGGACCTGGCCGAGTTGGGCCATCTGGACATCATGTCGTCTGACTATGTGCCATCTGCGCTGTTGCTGTCGGCAGTGCGATTGGGCGAGATGTGGGGGGATATGGCGCGCGGCCTCAAGACCGTTACGCTCACCCCAGCGCAGGCCGCAGGGCTGCAGGATCGGGGTGAGCTGCGCAAAGATGCACGCGCTGACCTGATCCGGTTCCGAATGCGTGGCAATGTACCCGCGCTCAGCGCCGTTTGGTCGCGCGGGCAGCGGGTCGCCTGATCAGGCGGTGTAAAACAGATAACGGTCCGGGGCGATGGTTTCGGGTCCTTCGATCTGGTTGAACCCGACCAGAGGTTGGCCCGAGATCAACAACCCATTGGGTTGCATGACCTGTGCGATCATCGGGCTGAGGTGCGCGGCTTCAGCCACGTCGTCTTCCTTGATCCCGCGTCCGAAATCGTAATGTGCCATGGCCATCTTGTGGCCCGAGGCTGCCAGTTTCTGCAGCATTGGCTCGGCCTCACCTTGCAAGAAATCCTGTTCGGGTGGGGTACTGTCAGGGTGGCATTGCAACAGGCGATCCATAACCCAAATGCGCCGATCCGGCATGATTTCCCGCAGGTGGTCATAGGTGCGGCCATTGCCTAGACCCATGTCCAGAACATCTCCGTCTTGGTTGGTGATCCGGGCTGCGGCCCAGTTCAGCCCGTCGCGCTGAGCGGTCAGGCGGCGCAGCATGGAATCCAATCGGCTCATATGGGGGAACTCCGTTCTGGTGTGTCGAGGGCCACCCAAGGGCGCGTGGGTCCCTCCAGCAGTTTTGTTAGCAATGCCTCGGTAAAGGTCCAAATGTCTGGGTCGTGGACCAGATGGTGGGTCAGGATGCCGAAGGGCTCTGTATTGTCGGCCTGACCCGTGCGGCGGTCTTGCAGTAGTGCGGCCATCCTTGCGATCAGAATGTCCGGTGCGACCAATCCCCGTGTGCCCCGCCAGTCAATCGGGTCCAGATGCGTGTTGATCTGTTCCAATCCAGGGGCCGCAAAGGTCGCTTTCCGCGGTGTTGCTGTCGACAATATTCGGAACCCGAGTGCAGGCAGTTGGGCGACAGCCTCATCCCCGATCCGGTTCCAGGGGGGGACAAACATGGGGCGCAACCTGTCGTGAAACAGATCCGTCAGGCGAACAAACCCGGCTTGCGCGTCGGCAATGATATCCTGTAACGGGCGATGCGCGCGAAATTCAGACTTCTTTTCTCCCGCAGGCGCATGGTTTTGGTGTGCCCAGCCATGGACGACAGGGATTAGGCTTTCGTGGCGTGCTACGAAACCCGCAAGGCTGGCATTCGCATCCCGGGGGACAACGGCCAGATGTACCGGCAATCCAACGCGTTCGGACAGCGCAGTCAGTGTCTCCAATTGCGGTGTTTGCACCGTGGCATCATCATCGCGCCACCATAGGGGCAGCGTCAGGCCTTGGGCACGCCAAAGCGCAAGCTCGTCCTCCAAGGGTTTCCAATCCGGCGTCATGTGCGCCGCCCCAACAGGTGCTTTGTGATCTCGACAGAGCGCTTTGCTCCATCGAGGCCGTCTTGCTTGGGTGCACGCCTGCCTTCCAAGATCACTTGCTCGACCCGTTCGGCAATACTATCGCCGGTCAATGCCTGACTACGCAGCACTTCTATTGCAGGCAGTTCTGACAGGCTTTGCCCGCGCAAGCCTTGTTCAACCTCTTTGCCGTCATCAAACGGGATGAGTACCGCAGGGGTGCCCGATTGCAGGATGTCCAGCGCAGTGTTGTAGCCGCACATGCTGACCGAGGCCGCTGCGTGTGGCAGCATCTGGCGAAAATCCGGGCGGACGGGTTCCAGCGACACGGGTGCCTCACCAACTAGCTGAGATAATTCTGCAATGCGCTCCTGCGCATCACGCCCGCCCACCAACAGGCGCCAGCGCCTGTTGGGTATCTTTCGCGCGGCCTCGATGGCCGCACGAAAGATCGGCTGCCCCACCGATCCGCCACCAGCGCTTACCAGGATTTCATCGGTTCCAAGCGCCTCGGGATGCGGGCGCGCCGCGGCAGGCGCAACAAAACCCGTATAGTGCAGGTGCTGGGCCAGTTGATCGGATACCGGCCAACTGACCGATAATGGGATTATGCTCTCATCCGAATGCACCAAGACACCATCGTAAAAACGACTAATGATTTCGTCGGCACGGGTCACTTTAGCCGGTTTGGATGGCGGGGCCAGAATATCCCGGACCGAGGCTAGAACCAGCGGGCGTTTCGGCAAGGCATATGCCGCCTTTAGGCCCACTTCGAACTCCGCCGCAAGGGATCGGCGGCCAAAGGGGAACAGCTCGGTGATCAGAACATCCGGTTGAAAGCTTTGTACAGCCTGAACAAGGGCCGCACTACGCGCCGACAGATAGGCAGGGTCGGCGGCCTCACCGATCTCTGTCAAAAGACGCGTAAAATCTGTTCCGTCCGAGCGTAGCGGGGGCAGGCCAAACAGTGTTATGCCGTCCGAGTTTAACTGCGGCGCGGGCATCCCGCCGGTCACGATCATCACGTCGCTGCCGTCTTCGGTAAAGGCACGGCCAAGCGTCAGCGCACGGCTCAGATGGCCCGTTCCCAACAGATGGGTGACGACAATCATCACATTCATTCGGTCACTCCGCGAGCAATCAGGCGAACGGGATCCGGTGTTGGGGTCATATCGGCCATATCAATGATATAGAGCCGATTGCGTTTGATCTTAAAGGGCGCTGGGCCTTCAAAATTCCATCCCCACGCCCGGGCCAGAATGACGCGCATGATGCCGATGTGGCAGACAGCAATAGTGTCTTGGTTCAGCTCACACAGCCAGGATTCCAATCGTGCCCAAACTTCAGCAGGGCTTTCGCCCTCGGGTGGGCGATAATCCCAACCCCAGTCCTCGATATGGCGGTACCCGCTGTCTGGGTCTGCGATCAGATCGACCCCGCGCAACCCTTCCCACCGGCCCCAGTTCATTTCGGTCAACGCGGGCGAGGTCTGAGGGGTGCGACCCGATACTAACAGCGCCGTCTCTTGCGCGCGGGCCAAAGGGCTGGACCATATCTCGGCGTCTTCCCAACCGTTTGGCAGGGCATATTCGGCCAGTTCTGAACGGGCATCGTCATCCAGTGGGATGTCACTGCGCCCCTGAATGCGTCCAGCACGGTTCCAGTGGGTGTGTCCATGGCGCAGCAGAGCCAATCGGGTCATGCCTTTACCTCCAGCATTGGGCGTATGGCTGCCCAAAACACCTCGGTCGCTTTGGGCATCAGGTGACGGGTGGCAACATGCGTGCGGGCCGCTTGGCCAAGGGCGCGCCGCCGCTTGGGATCATCCAGCAAAGGTTGAATCTGCTGCGCCAATCCTTTTGCCCCCGCCTCAGCAGCCGGGTAGTCCGCTGGGGCCAGAACGTCCCGCACACCGGGTCTGTCTTGCGCGGCGACGGGTACGCCAGCGACTTGCGCTTCCAGATAGACCATCCCATAGGCTTCGTTCACACCGGGCCACACGAATATCGAGGCCTCGCCGTAAACACGTTGGAGCGCCTCCCGATCGAGTTGGCCCAGAAAGGTGATATGGCCTTCAAACGGTGCCATCAGGTTTTCGACATCCGGGCGCGCAGGGCCATCACCCACGATGTTCAGGTGCCAATCGCCTGACAGGTGCGACAGTGCTTCGGCCAGAATCCGGTACGAGGACAGCTTATCCCCATGGCGTATCATCCCAACGGTTAGCATCGGGCCATCACAGCTACTTGCGGATGGCAGATCCGCCATCGGCAAGAATGGAGGCAGCTCAATCAGTGCCTGATCGCCATAGCGCTCGCGCTCCAGTGTGATCAGATCATTGGCCGTGTGATAGAAAATCACCTGTGCCGCATCGCAGGCTGTGTGCGCAGCTTGCGCAAATCTTGCCCACGGTCCCGTCAGGCGGCTTGAGGCGCGGGTACTTTCCAACTGCACATAAGGAATGCCAAGTGCTTGCGCGACGACCGGCCCCAACAGGTCGGGCGCCTTGTAGTAGTTGTGATAGGTCACCCAAAGGTCGATGTCTTCAGGCATGTCCGAGATCAGCCGCTGTGCTTCAACCTCAGCCGCTTGTCGCAGGGCGCGCTGCTTCGCCGCATCTCCGATCTTGTCATAGATGCGCAGATCCGAGATCAGATCAACGCGATCCCCCTGTGCCCCGATTGCCTGCATCAGGTTTCGGGCCATCTCGCGATCGCCCGAGGGTTTGGGGCTATCGGGCGATTTCATCGGAGCATAGAACGCGACCCGCGCCATCAGGCTGCATCCGCGCACAGGGTCTTAAGACGGGCCGACAAACGCGCAATTCCTGGATCCATCCGAAACTCTGCCAATAGGCGCGTATAAGCGGCTTCGGCCATTTGGGCGGTTTGGGATGGGTGCGCTGCAAGGTCACAAATCGCACTGGCCAATGCGGCAGGACCGTCGCTGGACAAGAGGCCATGAAACCCCGTTTCGATGAACTCGGGAATGGCCGAAACCGGTGTCGACAGGATCGGCAGTTTTTGCGAGGCCGCCTCCATCAAGACATTTGGCAGCCCGTCCCGGTCGCCATCTTCGGCAATCCGGCTTGGCAGAACAAACAAATCTGCCTGCCTCATGGCGGCAATCACCTCGGGCTGATCACAGGCCCCTTTCCAGGTGATGCGATCTGCGACACCGGCAGCTAAGGCCTGATCACGTAGGCTTGGCCCCAAACCGCCGCCGCCGATATGGGTCCAACGCCAGTTCAGGGTATCCGGCAGCAAGGCAAAAGCGGCGATCAGCCGGTCAAACCCTTTTTTCTCAACCAACCGGCCAACCGACATCATATGGAAGGCCGCATTGGGTTGTCGCGGTAGACGATCAGGCGGCGCAGGAAACCGGCCCAGATCCAGCCCGTGATAAATCAGATCGATCCGATCTGGCGTATCGGCCAGTCCGCGCAGATGTTTGGCACCAAATGCAGTGCACGTCGCCCCAAAGGCTGCGCCATAGGTGTCTGGGTGCAGCTTCTCGCGCTTTTCCCAGTCTGGTGACGTCCAGATATCTTTGGCGTGGGCGGCAAAGCTCCACGGTAGGCCGCGCATGATGGCGGCATAGCGCGCCACAGAAGAAGGCGTATGCATGAAATGCGCATAAAGCGCGCGCGTTGCCGCCGGAAGCTCGGTGGCCAGAACGCAGGCCTGACCGAAACGGCGAATGCGATTGTGGGTCGGGTCGCGGCGCAGATCCTTGCGCCAGATGTCATAGGCCTTGGCGTAACCGGGCAGGCGTTGGGCCTCCGCGCGCGCGGCCCAGACGCGTTGGGGTTCGTCATACAGATACTCAGGCAGGTAGTGAACCTGACCGCTAAAGCGGTCATGCAAAGGATGACGCTTGGTATCCGTGGGGTGGCGCAGCGACCAGATATCAAACTGGTGGCCTGCATCCTGAAGGGCGACCAGTTCCTGCGCGATGAATGTCTCGGATAGGCGCGGCCACCCTTTGACCAGCACCGCTAGCTTCGGAGCATTGGCATTCATCCGGTGGCTCGTTCCTTTTCCCCGGTCAGCAGGGCATCAATACGGGCTGTGACATAGTCAAGGCCATCCAGCAGGCCAGCACGGATGGTTTGCGATGGCAAAGATTGCTGCGGCAGCGCGCGGATGGCTTTGATCATCGCGTCGGGCGTCAGGCCATCGCGGGTTTCATCCAGCATGCGCACAAGCCCCAGACCTTCGGCGCGCGAGGCCCGGATCCATTGTTCTAGACGAGGAGTGGTGCGGGGCACGATAACGGCACGTTTGTCAAAGGACAGAACTTCGCAAAACGTGTTGTAGCCCCCCATGCACACAACCCCGGCCGCCCCGGCAAACAGGGTTTCGATCTGGGATTCAAAGCCAACGGCAGTGACCCGACCGTTTAGCGCAGCGACACGGGTTTCAAACTCTTCTCGCAACTCACCCGACAGGAACGGGCCGTAGACCAGAATGGCTCGGGGGGACAGATCGGGATCTTTTTCGTAGGCGGAAAGGACCAGATTGACCATGGCCTTGCCGTCACCCCCTCCGCCGGGTGTGATCAGAATATAGGGCTGTTCGGGCGGTTCACCAACCGGGCCCAGATCGCGGCGCAGATAGCCGGTGTAGTGGATACGGGATTGCGCGCTGCGGCTCAGCGGCAATCCTTTGGTTGGATCATAGATTGAGTTCAGCCCGTAAACCCAGATTTCATGATAAAACCGTTCGGTTGCGGCGATGGCCTCTTTGCGCTCCCACTCTGCAGCCAGCACCTCGGGTTCATCCAGAACATCGCGCAGACCCAGGATCAGCCGTGTGCCGCAGTTGTTTTCAAGATATTCAAGCGTGGGCAAAAGCTCACCCCGAAACCCGGTGGGTTCCTTGTCAACGATCAGGATATCGGGGTTAAACTGCTGAACTGCTGTCTGGATCAGGCCGGATCGCAGGTCGGTCACTTCATCGATCCCCATCCCGATTGTGCGCGCGGCATAAGACCCGTCGGCGCGCTTGGTGACGCCGGGTAGGCGGACATGGTCGACGCGGCGCGGGAAGGTAAACCGCCCAGCCACGGGCGATCCCGTCAGGATCAGGGCCGAGGCGGTCGGATCAGCCTGTGTGATCGCTGCAGCCAATGCGCGCGAGCGTCGCAGATGCCCCAACCCAAAAGTATCGTGGCTGTAAAACAGGATGCGCGGCGCGCGACCGGTGTTAACTGTGTTTTTGCCGAGGCTCATATTGGTGCCTGTGTTTTGGTCTTACTTATGGTCTGCGCGTTTGCACCACATACCTTACATTGTTAAGCCGCGCTTGCCAAAGGTGGAAAAGCGCCTTTGCAAATGCGCCAAACATTGTGATTTGGCAACAGCCGAATGGGTTTTGAGGAATCCTTGTCACGGTGCGCCGATCACGCAATTTAACACAAATTTGGGACCTTGGGCCAAGATGGTTTGAACTGAACCGAACGCTTTTGTAACCTTATCCGAAACTTTGGATCGGGATGTAAGACCCTATGAAACATAATGTTCTGGCTGGATTGCTTTTTGCGTTCATGACCTTTGTCTTGGTCTATCCGGTCAGCGGAACCGCGCAAACCGGGTTGATACCGGGCTATTCCTCTGGATCAAGCGAGAGTACCGACACCACCAGTGAAAGCGATTTGGCCGCTGCCATCCGCGCCGCCAGTGAGGCCGGTGCCAGCGTTATTGTCATTGACAGCGCCGGGCAGGTCGTCACGTCAACCGGTGCTGCGGCAGAGGCATCGGAAGACGCTTCGGGTAACCCAATGGCTGATGGGTCGCAGCTGATGAAAGCGCAGGAGCGGTTCTCGAAATTCCGCGATTCCGCCGCATCACGGCTGGAGGCGTTGCCGTATTCGGTGTTCGAAGTTCAGTACATCTTGCGCCAGACCAGCCCGGACGGGCGGATACAGACCTATGTCGAGGTTCTGGGCTGGAACGTTCTGTTCCTGCTGTTGGGCCGATGGCTGTCCACCGAAATCTATGGCAAGCGGTTCGCCAGACGCTGGGTGGTGGCCCGGATCAAGGAAAACCCGCAAGGCTATAAGGAAAAGATGCCGTTCTTGGTGTTCCGCTTCCTTATGGGGATAGGCGGAACCATCTTTGCGATGTTGATGGCCCTGATCGTTGGCTATCTGTTCTTTGGCGAGGCCGAAGATATTTCGATCCAGTTTACGGTGACTGCAATATTTACCGCCTTTTTCCTGGCGCGAACGGTGTCTGACTTGTGGCGGATGGTGTTATCACCCTTTCTGAGCCAGTACCGATTGCCCCCGTTTTCGGACCGGGATGCGAAGCGGCTGTATATCTGGGCCTCGCTTCTGGCGACCTATGATATCTCGGCCGTTTTATTTGCAACCTGGGTCGCGGATTTCGGGTTGAACTACAATGTCTACGCCATGGTGTATGGCGGGCTGACCATGGTCGGTGCCGTGGGCAACATCCTGATGATCCTATTCAATGCGCGTGCGATTTCTAACGCGATCCGAGGTGGACGGGCCCCGGCTCAAGTATCATGGCTCTTGAGGTTTATTTCTTTCGCCTGGGCGCCATTTCTGATCGTCTATTTGATGTTCAGCTGGTTCAAACTGGCCGTTGATCTGGTGCTGGAGAATGACAATTCAATCCCGATTGTTGCCAGTAGCTATATGATCTTCATGTCAGTTGTCGTCGCATACGGCGCGATGAACTATGTGCTGGAACGCTATTTTGATCGCAACCGGCGTATAGAAGAAAAGAATGCCATTGCAGATGCAGCGCACGAGGATGCCGACACGCCGCAAGCTGAGCAACGCAAGCATGTGATCCTTACTTATGAGGATCTGGCCCGCCGTGTGGCCGGCATTCTGGCCTTTGTAGTCGGCATCTACGCTTTGGTCGTGATCTGGAACCCCGAAGCCAGTTGGAGCGAAGACCTGCCCATCGAGCGCGCGCTGGATGTCATGGTGATCCTGTTCATCGGTTACATCCTGTTCAACTTCTTTCGCATCTGGATCGACAGCAAGATCGCCGAAGAATCCGATGACGGTACCGAGGCCGAACTTGGGGACGAAGGTGGCGAAGGCGGGCAAAGCCGTCTGGCGACTCTGCTACCACTGTTCCGTGGGGCGATCCTGGCCGTTGTCGTAGTGACGATTATCCTGATCGTACTGATGGAGTTGGGCATCAATGTTAGCCCCTTGTTCGCTGGTGCCGGTGTTGTCGGGCTGGCGGTCGGGTTTGGCTCACAAACCTTGGTGCGCGATATCTTCTCGGGTGCCTTCTTCCTGCTCGATGACGCGTTCCGCAAAGGGGAATACATCGACATTGGGGACGTGAAAGGGACGGTTGAAAAGATCTCGGTCCGGTCATTCCAGCTGAGGCACCATCTGGGGGCGCTGAACACCATCCCATTTGGTGAGATCAAAGTGCTGACCAACTATTCGCGTGATTGGGTGATCATGAAACTGCCCTTGCGCGTGACCTATGACACGGATGTCGAGAAGGTGCGGAAGCTGATCAAGAAGCTGGGACAGGAACTGTTGAGCGATCCGGTGATTGGTGAAAACTTCATTCAGCCGCTGAAGTCGCAAGGGGTGATCGAAATGCAGGATTCTGCGATGATCATCCGCGTCAAATTCATGACCAAGCCCGGTGATCAGTGGCTTGTGCGCAAGAAGGTCTACCAGGACATCCGAGAGCTGTTTGCGCGTGAAGGTATCCGCTTTGCCCATCGTGAGGTGACCGTCAGACTGGCCGATGGCAAAGAGGTCGAAGACCTGAGCCCGAAACAGCGTGAGGCGGTCACCGGCGCGGTTCAAGCTGCTATTGACGAAGATTACCTGGACGATATCGGCCCGGGTGGAGATGATCGCTAGGGTAGGCTCCTGCCCCTGTGGGATGCATCTCTGACGAGACGACCCCCAAAGCGTTGGGCCGGGCCGCGCGTTCCGCGCGGCGGTCGCGTGTTTTGATCGGCTAGGGCCAGACGGCGTCGGATGTGCCCAGTTTTGAGGCGGGCAGGTTCCAGTGCAGTTTGGTTTTGCCAACGCTCAGCGGCGATCTCAGGCGATATCCCGGCCCCCAACCCGAGGTTTCGGGCGTATTGTTATAGTCAGACTGAGAGGCGTCCTTGATGGCCTTTTCCGAATCGGATTTGCCCAGGGCTGCCAACAGCTCTGCCGTTCGGGCAAGCGACAGCTGGGCATGCATCACGGTGTTACCTCGCGCCGCTTCGGCCAGAGCGGACAGAACAGCGGCAGCCATAAGATAGCCGGTTGCGTGGTCGAGCGCCTGAACCGGCAGCGGGGTTGGTTTGTCCGCCTGCGCCCAGATCATACCGGTATGTGCGATCCCGGCGCTCATCTGTACCAGGCTGTCGAATCCGCGCCGTGCGGCCCAAGGACCTTGCCAGCCATACGCATCCAGCGTCACCTCAACCCGGTTTGGGGCCAGTTGATCTCGCTTGGCTTTATTCAGTCCCAACGCATCCAATGCACCGGGGCGATAGCCATGGACAAACACATCGGCCTCTGCCAGAAGCCCCTCCAACCGCGCAAGCCCCTCTGGTGATTTGAGGTCGAGATAGCTGCAGCGTTTGCCCAAAGAGATGTCAGGGATGACGCCAGGCTCGTCCCAATCCGGTGGGTCGATGCGCAAAACATCAGCCCCAAGTCCCGCCAGCGTGCGGGTTGAGACCGGGCCCGCCAGAACGCGCGTCAGATCCAGCACGCGCAGCCCAGCCAGCGGGCGATTGGCGTTTGCCTCTGGCCGAACCCGCAGAGAGATTTTTCTAGGACCGTGCCAACCAATCAAAGGGTCCCGCGACACGGAACGCCCCTGAGGATGGTCCAGCCATTCGGCCCGACTGCGCATGGCGGCGGCGACCCCGCCTTCGGCGACGATGACGGTTTCCAGGTCAACGATCGACCATGATTTCAATGCCTGTGCGACGGTGTCCCGGTCTGCGCGTGTGCCAATCACCTTCAAGGCTGCGGCCCGATGATGCGGCAGGTTGGTGTGCAAGCGAATCCACCCGTCTGCCGCCTGATAGTCTCCGGCGACCGCGTCCCACAGGCTTGGCATTTCCCAGCCGTCTGGTTTGAAAGAATAGCGATACCAAAGTGAGGCCAGGCGCTGATCCACAACCACCTCAGGTGCGGTTGGTGTAAGGTTCATCGCCACCATCAGGCGCGACAGTTCCTGTCCAACCGCGGCGATGCTGGCGGTTGCCAGTTCCGAGACAGCAAACGCACTGTGCAATGCACCGGGCTTTTTCGTGCGGTAGCTGCTGGCCGCGGGAAGAGAAGCCAGCAGGCTCATTGTTGATAGGGGTCGAGGCTGTCGCGCAATCCGTCACCCAGGAAGTTGAAGGCCAGAACGACGACGATAATGGGAAGCATAGGAATGGCCGTCCACGGATAAATCTCGATTGAGGCGAGGTTTTGGGCGTCATTCAGCATGACCCCCCAGCTGACCGCCGGTGCACGCAGACCCAGACCCAGGAAGCTAAGCGCCGTTTCGCCCAGAATCATGGCCGGGATCGACAAGGTGGCCGAGGCGATCAGGTGGGACATGAAGTTCGGCAGCAGGTGTTTGCGGATCACCCGACCCGAGCTGGCGCCCATCATCTCAGCCGCGCGCACATATTCTTCTTCGCGCAGTGATAGGAATTTGGCCCGCACGGATCGGGCGAGGCCGGGCCAGTCGAGGATGCCCAGGATGATCGAGATGATGAAGAAGACCGCAACAGGGCTCCAGTTCGAGGGCACGGCGGCTGACAGAGCCAGCCATAAGGGAAGTTCGGGCAGGGATCGCAGAACTTCGATAACGCGGTTGATGGTCCAGTCGATGCGCCCGCCGAAATACCCGGCCATTGAACCGAACAGAATGCCTAGGAAGAACGATACCGAGATGCCAATCAGGCCCACAGTCAGCGACAGTTGCGCGCCATAGAGGATGCGGCTGAAGATATCGCGGCCCAGTCGGTCCGAGCCCCAGAGGAACACGGTCGCTCCATCCGGTGCGCAGAACAGATGGGTGTCAGATGGAATGAACCCGGCCAGACGATATTCGGAGCCTTCGCAGAAGAACTTGATCGGTTTTGGGTCGTCAGTATCCGCAACGAACTTCCACTGGAACGTTTCCAGATCGGCTTCGGCTACAATTGGATAGACATGCGGCCCGATGAATTCGCCATCATGGAACCAGTTGATCGATTGGGGCGGGGCATAGAGATGCTCGCCATTGCGTTCGTTGGCGCCGTACGGTGCAATGAACCCCGCAAACGGCAACATAAGATAGCACAGCAACAGGAAGATGCCTGAGATCAAGCCCAGCTTGTGTGTTTTGAATTTGCGCCAGACCAGCACCCAGTTCGGGGCGTCCAGATCAGCGCGTTCTAGCTGCTGGACCGAGGCTTCGGGATCGAACGGTGCCTCGTCAACATAGCGGTTATCAGGGCGATCTGTCATGCTTCGCGCCCCTCATACCGAATGCGGGGGTCAAGCATCACCAACAGGATATCTGAGATCATCGTACCGATCAGTGTCAACAGCGCCACAAACATCAGAATGAAAGCTGACAGGAACTGATCCTGTGTCTTAAGGGCTGTCAGCAGCGTCGGACCAATCGTTTGCAGACCCAACACAACGGACACCAGAACCGAACCCGACACCATCGAGGGCAGCAGGTTGCCAATATCGGCCACGAAGGGATTGAACGCAACGCGCAGAGGGTATTTTGTCAGCATCCGCGATGGCGCCATTCCCTTGGCAATCGCGGTTTCAACATAGGGCTTGCCTAGCTCGTCCAACATGTTCGCACGCAAACGCTGCATCATCGCCGAGGCGCCGGAGGTGCCAATCACAAAGGTGGGCACGATCAGATGTACTAGGATCGATTTCAGCTTGTCCCAACTCATTGGCTCACCTTCGAATTTGGGATCCATTAGTCCGCCGATGGGCAGGTTGAAATATTGATGGCCGTAGTAGAAGAGGATTAGCGCCAGCAAGAAGTTTGGTGTGGCCAGCCCCAGGTAACCGACAAAGGCCGAAGTATAGTCGATCCACGTCCGCGATCGTGCTGCGGCGATCACGCCCAGGGGCAGGGCGACGGCGTAAACAAATAGGATAGCGGCCAGGTTCACAACAACGGTCAGCCAAAGCGTATCACCCACGATCTCGGACACGGGGCGGTCGAACTCGAAGGACCAACCCCAGTTGCCCTGTATCATGCCAGAGAACCCGTGCGGGCCGGGCCAGAAGCCCATCCAGATCAGATATTGTTCCCACATCGGCCGATCCAGCGCATATTCGGTGCGCAAAAACTCGGCCTTTGCCACACCTGCTGACTGACCTGAGGCCTGAAGTTCAGCGATTTGATTGCTCAGATAGTCGCCCGGCGGCAGGTTGATAATGACGAAAATCAGAACCGAGACCACCAACAGGGTCAGCAGCATCGTAAAGAAGCGATAGACCGCATAGCGCAGCATGATCATTTAGCTGCTCCTGTCAGTCGACCAAAAAGAATTCATCTGGGCGGTGGACGCCAAAATGCGCGCCGGGCTCCCACGCCCACATGGCCTGTTCCGGGACGTTGCGTAGACGGTTCGATACGACGATAGGCTGTGGGGCGCCGTTCAGGATGCCGATGCCATAAAGCTGATCGGCGTGGATTTTCAACATCTCTGCCCAAACTGCCGTGCGCTCCTCATCCGTGGTGGCGACCTCCCAATCATGGTTCAGATTCATGAGCCGCTCGGCCTCGGGCATATCGGGGGCTTCGCCAACCTCACCACCTGTCTGGTAGAATTGGCCCCATTTGGGCCAGGCGAGGAAGACCTGATCGGTCGGGGCCAGATAGGCCGGAGAGGTATGTGCCTGTGGCAGCCCGTCATCCCACCCAAACCAGACTGAAGCCATTGTATTGCCTGCAAAAACACGGTTCCGCAAGATGTCACGATCAAGCGGGCGCATCACCAGTTTGACCCCGATCTCGCGCCATGTATCGGTTACGATCTGCAGCGCATTCTCAACTTCTTGCCGTTCACCTGCGGTTTCGATGATCAGTTCCATCGGGCGGCCATCCGGCAATAGACGGGTGCCAGAGCCGTCGCGTTGGTCCAGCCCGGCCTCATCCAGCAGCGCATTGGCCATATCGACATCGAATGCGGCCCAGGCTTTGGCATCTTCCTCGTTGTAAAAGGGCGAGGCAGGCAGGACGGACATCGCCATTGGCTTCGCCAGTTTGAAGTAGAGCGCCTGATTGATGGTTTTACGATCTATCGCCAGCGAAAGTGCACGGCGCACCCGGACATCGCGCAGCACATTCCGCCAGACCTCATCGGCATAGTTCAGGTTGGGGTAGATTGCGATTTGCGAGGCGACACCGGTTTTCCACAGCAGGGTTTTGTAGTCGCCGACCTCTTCCCCCTTTTTCAGGATCGATGCATCCCGGAAGGCCAAGCCGCGACCCTGTAGATCGCTCTCGCCCGCGTTGGTTTTTGCGGCGACCAGACCGGGGGCGACGATCTCCATCGCGACGATGTCAATATAGGGCAGTTGGACGCCATTTGAGTCAATGCGGTGATAGTAGGGGTTGCGGACAAAGTTGTGGCGGATTTTCTTGCCAGAACTTGCATTCAACCAAGGCTGCAACGTGGGCAGTTCGTGATTGTCGAATTTATAAAGGTTATCCAGCTTGTTGTGCAGCGCCGCCCAGCTTTTGACCCGGGCGTCGTCGACTAAAAAGGCAAGCTCTTCAGGGTCTGCGTACTTCTCGTGATAGGGTTTCAAGAATGCTGAAGGCCGATAGATGAATGGCGGGCGGGCCTGAGCCAGCGATTGCAGGAAATCCGGATTGGGATCCGGCCATTCAAAGATCACCGTGGTTTCATCCGGGAAAGAAACTGTGGGCGCGTTGCCTTCGACAATCAGGAAATCTGGCGGGCCGGACGGGCTGAGCAAAGGGTTGTTTGCTACATCTTCCCACCAATATTGAAAATCCTCGGACGTGAACGCCGACCCGTCAGACCATTTGTGACCTTCCCGCAGCTTCAGGGTAAACTTGCGGTTGCCTTCGTTTTCAAACGAGGCCAGCAGATCAGGGACAATGTTGTAGTTCTCGTCAAACCCGACCAGTCGCGCATAGCCATAGACGACCATCTGACGGATATCCTTGGACCGGGTCACCATGGTGCGCAAGGTGCCGCCCTGGGTTCCGAATTCCCGGCCTTTCGCGGCCAGATCAACGATCAGCGGTTCCTTAGGCAGGCGCTCGGCTATGGGCGGCAGATCGCCGGAATTGACCTCGTTTGACCAGAACTCACTCTCTTGCAAGGTCGGAAGTTCGGCGCTCGCGGCAAAGGGCAAAGAAAAGGCCAACGATGCCGCAAGGATCAGATGGCGAGTGGTCTTATACATGGCAACGTACCTTATGGCCCGGCTCCAATTCCACAAGTGAAGGTATCACGGTGTCAGAGAAACGAAAGGCTTCATCCCAACTGTCCGGCGCGCCGGCACCCAATGAGACCATTTGCAAGTCAATCGGGCGGTTGATGTCGGGTTCTGGTTGGGCGGCAATCAACGCCTTTGTGTAGGGATGGCGCGGATTGTAGAAAAGGGTTTCGGGCGGGGCTTGTTCCACGACCAACCCCCGGCGCATTACGGCGACCTCATCGGCGATGCGGGCCACAACGGCAAGGTCATGAGAGATAAAGAAATACGACAGGTTCAGACTGTCCTGCAAATTCTCCAAAAGGGTCAGGATCTGTTCCTGTACCGAAACATCCAAAGCCGAGGTCGGTTCGTCACAGACGATCAGTTGCGGGTCCAGCATCATGGCGCGCGCAATGGACAGGCGCTGCCTTTGCCCGCCGGAGAACGCATGCGGGTAGCGTTTCAGCATATCCCCGTTCAGCCCCACGCGCTGCAACATCTCGGCGGCCTTGTCGCGTTGTTCCGATGTCGACCCGATCCGGTGAATTTCCAGCGGTTCGGTCATCGCATCCTGAATGCGCATACGCGGGCTGAGCGAGCTATAGGGGTCTTGAAATACCATCTGCGCCTTGCGTTGAAACGCGGTGCGCTGGGCGCGGGTCATCTGATGTACGGGGATCGGGTCATCTCGTGCGGAGGTTTTGAACAGAACTTCCCCACCGGCGTCAGGTAGCTCTGCCCCCAGGGCGATCCGGGCTGCCGTGGTCTTGCCCGACCCGCTTTCACCGACAATGGCCAGCGTTTTGCCGCGGCCAAGGTTCAGGTCGACGCCACGACAGGCGTGGATTTCCTTGTCGGCCTGCCAGCCTTTGCTGGCCCGCATCGTATAGGTCTTTGAAACGCCTTTCATCTGCAGGATCAGGTCTTCATCCGGCATTGGCACCCCGACAGCATCGTTATCGGGGATCGCGGGGGCGGCATCGAATAACTGCTTGGTATAAGGATGCGCCGGAGCGGTGAGGATCGGCGCGGCGGGGCCTGCCTCCATCACACGGCCCTTGTGCATCACCACCACGTGTTCGGCCATGTTCGCCACAACGCCAAGGTCATGGGTTACAAGGATCAGCGCCATGCCGGTTTCGCGCTGAAGCTCTTTGATCAGGCCAAGAACCTGTGCTTGAGTGGTCACGTCCAACGCTGTGGTCGGTTCGTCAGCGATCAACAGATCGGGTTTAGATACCATTGCCATGGCGATCATTGCACGCTGACGCATGCCGCCAGACAGTTCGAACGGATAGGAATCGTAGGCGCGCTGCGGGTCTGGGAAGCCAACGCGTTCGAACTGACTCAATACCTCTTTGCGGGCCTGTGCCTCGGACGCGCCGCGATGAAGCCAGAGAACCTCGCTCACCTGATTGCCGATCTTGTGCAGCGGCGAAAGCGAGCGCATCGGTTCCTGAAAAATCATCGATACCCGGTTGCCGCGAATGCCACGCATTTCGCGCTCGCTGATCTGTGTCAGTTCGGCGGTACCTTTGGAGTCGTTAAGAGTGATTGATCCGCTGCGGATTTGCGCGGTTCGGGGCAGAATGCGCAAGGCGGCGCGGCATGAGATGGTTTTGCCAGACCCGGACTCGCCGACCAGCGCCAGGGTCTGTCCGGCATGGACATCAAAATTCACATCTTTGACAACAGATTCACCTGCGCCAAAACCGATGCTCAGGTTTTTGACGGACAACAAAGCATTCATTCGGGTTTTCCACCCGGTTGGCCGCATGTTTGCATCGGCTTTATCAACTCCCCGTGATTTTTTCGACAGTCTCGCGCGGTTCTGCCCGTATAGTCAAACCCGTTCTTGTGCTGAAATGTCGCGGAAATGTGAAACTTGGGGTCTGGCGACTACACAAACACTTGAGCTTTTGTCATCAAAGCCCAATTCGACCGCCCTTATGTTGGCAGTAGGTATCAAGGAGAGATTTCCCAGTGTCCGAGAATCAAAGCCGACTTGATCTGTTCATCGACCGCATGGTGTCCCAGCGGGCCTGCCTGGATTTTGCCATCGCGCAGACCCAAGATATGGGTGGGCCGGTCTTTGAACTTGGGCTGGGGAATGGCAGGACCTATCACCACATGATCCAATATGTCACCAAGCGCCCGGTCTATGTGTTCGAACGCGCGGTCGCTTCGCATCCGGATTCGACACCGCCCGAGGATCGAGTGATTTTGGGCGATGTCCGCGAGACACTTCCCGCTTCTCTGGATCGGTTCGGTGCGACAGCCAGCCTGATCCATGCTGATCTGGGCGGGCACAACCGAGAAAAGAATGACGCCTTCGCACGGTTTGTCTCACCCTTGATCGAGCCGCTTTTGGCCGAAGGTGGCCTAATGGTGTCGAGCGACCGGATGTATTTTGAAACCCTTACCGAGCTCCCCTTACCCCAAGGCGCGGTTCCGGGGCGGTGCTTTATCTATCAGCGCTAGGTTTGATAAGCCTGGAGGTAGCGTCGGCACGGCGGCAACCAAAGCAAACAGGAGGGACGTCATGCAGGCAATCCTGACACTGAACGCGGGAAGTTCGACCATCAAGTTCAGCGTATACCGGGCCGCGTCTGAACCCGAACTGTTGTGGCAGGGGCAGGTCGAAAACCTTGGCCCAGTCGCGCAGCTGGAGTTGCAAGGCGATGGGCCGGTTCAGGTCATTGAGATCGGCCCAGCCGACCATGCGGCGGCCGTAGAGGCAATTTTACAATCTGTCGAGCCTTTGTTGGACACGCACCATATTGTTGGGGTGGGTCACCGTATCGTGCATGGCGGGCAAACATTTGATGGTCCTGTTGTTCTGAATGATCATGTCCTTACGCAGTTAGAGGCTCTTTCGCCGCTGGCTCCACTGCATCAACCCCACAATCTGGCCGCCATTCGCGCTGCACAGGCCGCCTTTCCGGATGCGGTGCAGGTGGGGTGTTTTGATACTTCGTTCCACACAGGCCATGCGTTTGTGAACGATACCTTCGCCCTCCCGCGGCGGTTCTACGAAAAAGGCGTGCGGCGCTATGGGTTCCACGGGCTGTCCTATGACTACATCACCGGCAAGTTGCAGCAGGACTACCCCGATTTAGCGGCGGGTCGCGTTGTCATTGCGCATCTGGGCAATGGTGCGTCGATGTGTGCCGTGACCAACGGCGCAAGCGTCGGATCGACCATGGGGTTCTCTGCGCTGGATGGATTGCCGATGGGAACGCGCTGCGGTCAGCTTGATCCCGGTGTCTTGCTGTATCTGATGCAGCAGGGGCATGGGGTCGAGGCGATCACCCATATCTTGTACAAAAAGAGCGGCCTGCTGGGCTTGAGCGGGATCAGCCACGACATGCGTACCTTGCTGGCCAGTGACGACCCGCATGCCCGCGAGGCAATTGACTACTACGTTTTCCGCATCCGCCGCGAGCTGGGGGCAATGGCCGCCATTCTGGGTGGTCTTGATGCCGTGGTCTTTTGTGGCGGTATTGGAGAAAACGCGGCCCCAATTCGGCAACGTGTGCTGCAGGGGATGGAGTTTCTGAACATCCACCTGAATGTTCAGGCCAATGACACCAATTCCAAGGTCATATCAGACAAGGGTATTCCGGTGTTGGTGATCCCGACGGATGAAGAGCGCGTCATCGCGCGCGCCGTGTCCCAGGCACTGGATTGAATTGTCGCCCCTAAATGAGAGGAAATTCGAGATGATCTTCTACGACTGCTCGACCGCCCCGAACCCGCGCCGAGCCAGAATGTTCATCGCGGAAAAAGGGCTGGAGATCGAAACGCGCGAGGTTTCGATTGCCAAGAACGAGCAGTTGGATGACGCGTTTCTGGCCGTAAACCCTCGGGCGACAATCCCGGTTCTGGTCACAGATGAAGGCGCAGTTCTGACCGAAAACCTGGGGATCGCGGCCTATCTTGAGGCTCGCTTTCCCAAACCACCCCTACTCGGGCGCAAACCAGATGAGAAGGGGCAGGTTTTGATGTGGAATGCCATCGTTGAACAACAGGGCGGTATGCCGATCGCAGAGGTTCTGCGCAATACGCACCCGGCGTTCAAGGACCGGGCCATCCCCGGACCGACAAACCATCCTCAGATCTCAGCATTGGCCGAACGAGGCAGAACGCGCCTATCCGATTTTTTCACATTGCTTGAGGCGCGATTGCAGGCCAGCCGCTTTATCGCGGGGGATATGTTCAGTTTGGCGGATATCAGCACGTTTGTGTTTTTGGATTTTGCCCGCGTCATCAAAACACGCATCCCCGAAGGCAACAGCGCAACCCTAGCCTGGTTTCAAAGCGTTCAATCCCGACCCAGCGCAAGCCTGTAATTTCTGCGCCCAACCTTGCGCCTTCCTTCGGTGATCTGCACTGTACAGAAATGTCTAGACAGGAGTGAACAGTGCCGCTAGCGTCCGCTACGAGTCACCCAAGGGAGGTCGGGATGAAATCGCAGTATCGCGTGGTGGTCATTGGGGGCGGCGTTGTGGGCGCCTCGGTTCTGTATCATCTGGCCAAATTTGGCTGGTCGGATGTCGTCATGCTCGAGAGGCGGCGGCTGGCCTCGGGGTCATCCTGGCATGCGGCGGGCGGTATCCATGCCTTGAATGCCGATCCGAATATGGCGTCGCTGCAGGCGTATACGATTGATCTGCTTAGCGAGATCGAGAAAGAGTCCGGCCAGAATATCGGCCTGCACATGACCGGTGGTTTGACGCTGGCTGGCACCCCGGAACGCTGGGAATGGCTGCAGGCCAACTACCGCATCTTCCAATCCATCGGTATTGACGATTGCGAGTTGCTGACGCCGGAAGAGGCGCAAAGACGTTGTCCGATTATGTCCACTGATGGCGTTTTGGGCGCGATGTGGGCGGACCGCGAAGGTTACATCGACACCACCGGCACAGTTCAGGCTTATGCAACGGCGGCAAAAAAACGTGGGGCGGAGTATTACGAGGAAACCAAGGTCGAAAGCCTGACACAGACGGCGGATGGCTGGGAAGTGGTGACCGACAAAGGCACGATCACCTGTGAACATGTGGTCAACGCCGCTGGTCTGTGGGCCAAGCAGGTGGGGCGCATGGCCGGGGTCGAACTGCCGGTTTCGCCACTCAAGCACCACTACCTGATCACCGATGCGGTGCCCGAAGTGGCGGCGGCGGATTTCGAAATGCCGATGACTGTCGACCTCGAAGGCTTCACCTATATGCGGCAGGATCAGAAGGGCGTTCTGGTCGGCATCTACGAGGTCGACCATGAACACTGGGCCATGGACGGCGCGCCCTGGAACTATGGCGAAGAGCTTTTTCAGGAGCAGCTGGATCGCATCGAGAACGAGCTGATGCTGGGTTTCGAACGCTATCCATCGATTCAAGAGGTCGGCATCAAGACTTGGGTCAATGGCGCTTTTACCTTCTCGCCCGATGGCAACCCGCTGGTCGGGCCGGTGCCGGGCAAGCGTGGCTATTGGTCGGCCTGTGCCGTGATGGCGGGCTTCCTGCAAGGCGGCGGCGTTGGTAAGACGCTGGCCGAATGGATGATCCATGGCGAGCCTGAGGCAGATGCATGGCCGATGGACGTAGCGCGCTACGGCGATTTCGCTCAGAACAAACGCTACATCCGCGAAACCACCGGTCAGTTTTATTCCCGCCGGTTTGTGATGACTTATCCAAACGAACAACTGCCCGCTGGCCGCCCGTTAAAAATGGCCCCTGCCCATGATGCGATGACAGAGGCAGGTTGCAAATGGGGCGTCAGCTGGGACCTTGAAGTGCCACTTTATTTTGCGCCGAAAGGGTTCGAGGAAACACCGACCCTCAAGCGGTCCAACGCGCATGACATCGTGGCCGAGGAATGCAAAGTGATCCGCGAAGGCGTGGGCCTGCTAGACATCTCGGGCTTTTCGCGGTTCGAGGTTTCGGGCCCGAATGCCGAAGCATGGCTGGACAAAGTCATGGCCTCAAAACTGCCTGCGCCGGGTCGGGCCAAACTCGCGCCGATGCTGGGTGAGAACGGGCGCCTCAAGGGCGATCTGACCGTGTTGAACTGGGGCGATGGCACCTGGTGGATCATGGGCAGCTATTACCTGCGCGCCTGGCACATGCGCTGGTTCGACGACCACATGATCGATGGGGTGAACATACGCGATCTAGGTGAGGAATACTGCGGCTTCGGTCTGGTCGGGCCGAAATCGCAAGACGTGATCGAGAAACTGGCCGAACAGGATATCTCGGGCCTGAAATTCATGGGCTGCGGCGATTTCGATATTGGCCTCGTGCGTGCCCGCGTGGCCCGCATGTCGGTGACTGGTGAAAAGGGGTACGAGATCAACTGCCGCTATGGTGATCACATCAAGCTACGTAGGATGCTGCTTGAGGCCGGGGCCGATGAGGGCATCCGTGAATGTGGTTTCAATGCGATGTTGTCGACCCGCCTCGAAAAAAGCTTTGGCATCTGGTCGGCGGAATTCACGCAGCTTTACACACCAGGCATGACCGGGATGGATCGTTGGATCGACTGGGACAAGGATTTTGTCGGCAAGGATGCCGCTGTGGCCGAACGCGATGGCAATGGCCCTGCACAGGTGCAGGTCACGCTTGAGGTCGATGCGCTGGACGCAGATGCCAGCGGGTATGAACCGATCTGGGCGAATGGAGAGCGTGTGGGGTTTGTAACCTCGGGCGGTTATGGCCACTACACTGGCAAGTCGCTGGCGATGGCTCTGGTCAACAGGGACAAAGCTGAACCGGGGACGGAACTGTCCGTACATGTGGTCGGCGTCGAACGCCCGGCCTGTGTGATCGCCGCGTCGCCATACGACCCGCAGGGTAAGGCGATGCGAGGCTGATCATGGTGGCGCATGACCAAAGGCGTCGACGGCGCGGACGCGGAGCAGAGGCTGCGCCACCCGTTTTGCGGGATGTGAACTATCGCCAACTTAGAAACCCTTTCCCGCAGATGGAGGTGTTCCCCGCAGATCAGATTGCGGACATGCACGAGACCGCGCTACGCATGCTGCAAGAGCTGGGCGTCAAGGTTTTGCTACCCGAAGCGCGTCGTATCTTTGCCGCAGGAGGGGCCCGTTTCGACGAAGAGACTGACATGGTCTTTATCGGGCGCGATATGGTCGAGGCGGCGGTTGCCTCGGCCCCAAAGTCGATTGCCTGCCGGGCGGGTGCACGGCATCGGGACTTCACGCTGGAACTGGGCTCGCTGGTGTTTCAACCGGGGGCCGGGGCCCCGAATGCCACCGATCTGGAGCGGGGACGCCGGCCGGCGACAGGGCGGGACTATCTGGAGTTTCTGAAACTCACCCATCATTTTGACGTGTTTCAGATGATCTCACCCCAGGTCGAACCGCAGGACGTGCCAACCAACCTACGCCACTACTTCACGACCAAAGCGCAGATCGAGCTGACGGATAAGTTTCCATTCTTCTTCTCGCGTGGCACACCACAGGTGATGGACTGCTTTGAGATGCTGGCCACTGCACGGGGGCTGTCAGACGACGATTTCCAGGCTGCGGCCCACTGCTACACGATCATCAACACCAACAGCCCGCGCACGCTGGACATTCCGATGGCACAGGGGCTGATCGATTTCGCCAAGCACGGTCAGATGTCGATCATCACGCCGTTTACACTGATGGGTGCGATGGCACCGATCACGGTCGCGGGTGCGATCACCTTGTCTCATGCCGAGGCGCTGGCGGCACTGACCCTGACGCAGCTAACCAATCCGGGCGCGCCTGTGTGCTATGGGACGTTCACCAGCAATGTGGATATGAAATCAGGTGCGCCGGCATTCGGGACGCCCTCACATTTCCAGGCTTCGCTAGCGGCCGGACAACTCGCGCGCCATTTAGGTCTTCCATGGAGATCTGCGGCGGGATCGGCGGCGAATGTCAACGATGTGCAGGCGGCCAACGAGAATCAGTTCGGCCTGTGGGGCTGTTTGATGGCCGGGGCAACTGTGATTATCCATTCGGCAGGCTGGCTTGAAGGCGGGCTGACTGTATCCTTCGAGAAGCTTGTCTGCGATGCCGAGGTTCTCAACATGGTCGCCGAGCTTTGCGCCGGGGCGCAGGCCGGAACCTCTGAGATCGGCTTTGATACTGCGCTAAGTGAGGTTGAGCCCAGCGGCCATTTCTTTGCCTCCAGCCAAACAATGGAGCGATACAATACCGAGTTCTATCAGCCCCATGTCCACGATTACGCCAATTTCGGAACCTGGACCGAACGCGGATCGATTGACACCAACCATCGGGCAACCGGGGTTTGGAAGTCTATTCTGAACGATTTCAAAGCACCGCCAACCGATAGTGACCGTATCGGAGCCCTGCACGAATTTATTGAACGACGCACTGCCGAGGGCGGCGCACCACCGGAGAGCTGAATGAACACCAAACCGATCCTGCACCGGGATGACCCACAGGCCGAACCATTGGTCGGCAATGTCAAAGTCACGCGCGACGACTGGTTGAACGTGGCGATGGATGTGCTGATCTCGGACGGGGTGGATCAGATCAAGGTGCTGAACCTGGCCGAGCGGATGGCTGTGTCACGGTCGTCCTTTTACTGGTACTTCAAGTCGCGCCAGGAATTGTTGGACGCGCTTTTGGCGCGCTGGCAGGCGACGAACACTGCGGCCCTGATCAAACAGGCTGAAATCCCCGCCAAGACGATTACCGCGGCGGTCTGTAACGTGCATCGGTGTGTCGTGAATACGGCGCTGTTTGACACTGCCTTGGACTTTGCGGTGCGCGACTGGGCGCGCAAATCCGGCAAGGTGCGGCGCGTTCTGGATCAGTCCGACGCCAAACGCCTGGCCGCCCTGCACGCAATGTTCGCACGATATGGGTATTCCGAGGTCGAAGCAGAAACCCGCGCGCGCGTTCTGTACTACATGCAGATCGGCTATGATCTGGCCCAATTGAACGAGCCCATGGACACGCGGATCTCGATGGTGCCGCACTATCTGTATGTATTTACGGGGGTCGACCCGAAACCCGAGGAAGTCGAAGAATTCAGCGCCTATTCGCAGCGCTATTGGAGAGGAGACACCCCATGAGCCAGCCAGACGCAATCATCATCGGCACCGGTGTGATCGGTGCCGCCATCGCTTTTGAGATGGCAAAAGCCGGGTGGAAAACCCTGTCGCTGGATCGGAACAGTCAGGCGGGGCATGGATCGACCGCTGGGTCCTGCGCGATCATCCGCATGCACTATTCGACCTTCGATGGCACGGCTTTTGCCTGGGAAGGATATCACTATTGGCGTGATTGGGCCGAATATCTAGGTCTGCCAGCCAGTGCCGACCTGGCGCAATTTCGCGAGACGGGGTGTCTGGTCATGAAGACCGATGCCAACGGTATGCTGGAAAAGCATATGGCCAACAGCGCCGATCTGGATTGCCCGTTCGAAGAATGGTCGCCTGAGGTGATTAACGATCGTTTACCGGTCTATTCGTTGGATAGTTTTGCTCCTGCGCGCCGGATGGATGATCCTGAGTTCGGTCATCCCAACGGTCGCAAGATGCAGGGCGGTGTGTTTTGGCCGCAGGCAGGTTATGTCACCGATCCAGCGCTGTCCGCTCAGAACCTGATTGATGCTGCCAAGCAACATGGGGCTCAGGTTCAGACTGGGGCCGAGGTCGTTGAAGTTCTATCCGAAGATGGTCGTGTAACGGGTGTCAAGCTGGCGTCTGGCGAAGAAATCCACGCCAAGGTTGTCGTGAATGTGGCCGGGCCGGGGTCGGCCATCATCAACAAGATGGCGGGCGTATTGGATGACATGACGATTGAGACACGACCCTTGCGGCAAGAAGTGGTTCATGTGCCCGCGCCCGAAGGGTTCGATTTCGAGAACAATGGCACCATCGTCTCAGACAGTGACATCGCGTGTTACTGCCGCCCGGAACATGGAAACCATATCCTCGTTGGGTCTGAAGACCCTGAATGCGACCCGCATCAGTGGTGCGAGGATGATTTGCACTACAATCGCGATTTCACCGATCAGTGGACCACTCAGGCCATGCGATATGCGCAGCGCGTGCCCAGCCTGGGCATCCCGTCCAAAACCCGAGGTGTGGTTGATCTATACGATGCGTCGACAGACTGGATTCCGATTTACGACAAATCCAGCCTGCCGGGTTTTTATATGGCCTGTGGCACCAGCGGAAACCAGTATAAGAACGCTCCAATTGCGGGAAAGATGATGACTGCGCTGATTGAATATTGCGAAGGTGGGGCCGACCATGATTCCAAGCCGCTGCAGTTCGAACTGCCGTATATCAAGCGCATGATCGATGTGGGGTTCTATTCGCGCAAACGCCCAATCAACGAGGAAAGCAGTTTTTCGGTTCTGGGGTAGTCGACCGGTCCAAACGCGCTATGCTTTCGAAAGGTCTGAGCAAACACAGGACCCGAGATGGCACAGTCAGGAAACCGCGTTCTGATTTTGGGCAGCGCACCAGATGCGATTGAGGCGCGCGCATGGCCCCGTGCGCCCTTTACGCACATAGTGGTGATGAACAACGCCTGGCGTGTGCGCGAGGATTGGGATGTGCTGATCCATCCCGAAGATTTCCCAACAGACAGGTGCCCTGTGCATTTGAAACCTGGGCAAAGCATTGTTACGGCCGAGGATTATGTGCCGCGGCAGAACCACTATGGCGGCTTTGTCTACGCAGGCGGCACGATGGCCTTTACGGCAGGGTATTGGGCTTTATCGGCCCTTGAGCCCGAGGTTCTTGCGTATTTTGGATGTGACATGGTTTATGCGGGCAAGGGTCAGACCCATTTCTATGGCACGGGCGCGGCTGATCCGCTGCGCGATGACGTCACCTTACGCTCGTTAGAGGCCAAATCCGCCCGTTTGGCCCTGTTTGCAGCCGCTCAAAAGTGCCGTGTTGTGCGATTGTCACAAGGGGACAGTCGGTTGGTCTTTCCGTCGTCGCATTCGTCACGGTTGACCTCGGCACCACTACCCGCGACCGCAGGCATGAAGGCGGCTTTGGCTGAAGAAGAACGGTTGGCGTATCACGTACCATCCGGGCGCTATTGGGAAGAAGCGCAACGTTTTGATGTTGAAAAACTCGACGCTTTGGATCGGATGTGGTTGTCGGCTTATGAGCCCAGTCATCTGAAACATGTCGCCTGAAACCGGTTCAGGCGGCGAAGGTAACCCAAGCCCAGACCATACCTATATAGGTCAACTGATGCATCAACTGATCCAGCCCGGCCGCGCGCCAGAATGCGGCCTGTTTGGGTTCTAGCTGCTTCTTGTCGGAGTAGCTGGCTTTGGCGTAGTCGATATTGAAATGAACCACCCATTCGATCAGACCGACAATCAGGATGAAAAGCAAAGGCGTGCCAAATAGGATAAAGACAACAGCAGAGCCGACAACGTGCACCCCGGCATGTTGCGCGCGACCGACATGAAAATACTCACCTCGCCCGGATAGCATTTTGGGCGTCTGGAGGTAATAATCGGCAAACATATGCTTAATCTGCATCAAGCAGAGCATAAAAAAAACTGCGCCAAAACTGGCAGTCAAAAGGCCTCTCCCGAAAACGTCCTGAGGCGGATACTAGGCACGATTAAGTTGCTACGTAAATAAACTAGTTCACATTCGGCAAAGAAATGTTCCGCTATTGACCTCGAATATCAGTTTTCGCTGGGATTTTGTGGCTTTATGCTGTTGAGTCTGAGGCCATGCCAAAAAGCTGAGTTGTAGATAGCAAGCAGGAACCGGTTCCATAGAGCGCACGATCTTTCGTTTTATCTGGAAGTACTCCAAACGCGACCAGCTTATCCTTCTGGCCGTGACGTCAACGTTGTTTCCGTTGCTATATCTGACGCTGGAACTTCCCAAGCGCATCATCAACGATGCGATTGGGGCCAGCAGTGAAATCGTAGAGGTCTGGGGATACAGCTTACCGCAGACTAATTTCCTGATCATCTTGTGCTTTGCTTTTCTGGGTGCGGTTCTTGCCCACGGCCTGATGAAGATGCGCATCAACACGATGAAAGGTGTGCTGAGCGAGCGGATGCTGCGGCGCTTTCGCTATCAACTGATCAGCCGGGCTTTGCGCTTCCCTCAGCCTTACTTCGAACGGGTCAGCCAAGGCGAAATGGTGTCGATGATCACCGCCGAAAGCGAGCCGATGGGCGGGTTGATGGGCGATGCGATCAGCCAACCGGTGCTTCAAGCTGGTCAGATGATCACGATCCTATCGTTCTTGTTTCTGCAAAGCGTCTGGTTCGGCCTTGCGGCGGTTGCTTTGATCCCGGTGCAGGCGTGGTTGATCCCGAAACTGCAACGCCAGATCAACCTTCTTAACAAGAAACGCATTCAGGAAGTCCGCACCCTGGCTGCGCAGATCGGAGAAAACGCAGCCGGTGCCTCGACCCTGCGCGCAAACGGGGGCTGGCGCTATCGCCGCGCCATGGTCTCGGATCAATTGGGGCGCCTATTTGGAATCCGGTTCGAGATCTACCAGAAGAAGTTCTTTATGAAATTCATAAACAACTTCATCTCACAACTGACGCCGTTCATGTTCTACCTAGTTGGCGGATTGTTGGTGCTGCAGGGATCGGTCTCGCTGGGCGCGCTGGTGGCTGCGTTGGCGGCGTATAAAGATCTCAGTTCCCCCTGGAAAGAATTGCTGACCTACTACAATCAAACGCAGGATATGTCGCTGCGGTGGGACGTGGTGGTTGAACGGTTTGCGCCTTCGGGTATGCAAGATGAAGGTTTGTTCGAAGGCGAACCGCCCGAGTGTCCGCATCTGAGCGGCGATATTGTTCTTGATCACGTTTCGGTGCGCGACATGGATGGCAATCAGGTGCTGGATGACCTGAACCTGACATTCCCGGCGGGCAAAACAATCGGCATTCTAGCGCAGAGCGAGGAAGACCGGCGCGCCGTCAGCGAATTGCTGACACGCGAAATCCTGCCCAGCGCGGGTAGGGTTGAAATCGGTGATCAGAATCTGGCCGAGTTGCATCAGGGCGTCGTGGCGGCGCGGATCGGTTATGCATCATCCCGACCAGTGATGTTTCAAGGCACGCTGGGCGACAACGTTATGATGCCTATGCGGTTCAAGCCGTTGTCTGAACACACCGATCACCCCGGTTTTGCTGAGACCCTGCGTGCCGGCAACAGCACCGACCCGTTCCAGGCAGAATGGCTCGACCCGTCTCGCGCAGGCTTTCAGAGCGCGGCTGATCTGCGGGATTGGTGGTTGAAACTAATCGACGGTATGGGATCGGGCGCAGCCTTGTTTCAACGCGGAGCCGAGCAGGATTTTGATCCGGTGGCCCATCCTCAGCTTGCGCAGAAGCTGATCGAACTGCGCCCGTTGATACAAGAGACGGTAACAAAAGCGAAGCTGACCGAGCAGGCGCTGATCTTCGATCGCGAAAGCTATAACCCGGCCTTGCCCGTGGCCGAGAACCTGCTGTTCGCAACGCCTTGCGTTCCGGTCAACCAAGAGCTTTTGGCCAAGCAAACCGTGTTCCTGGGCCAGTTGCGTGAGCTTGGATTGGATGAGACCCTGATCGCCTTGACGCGCGACGTGATCGATATGTTGCGGCAGATCTTTGGGCTGGATGGCACTGACCATCCCTTGTTCCGCAAACTGGGGCTGGAGGCCGGGACCTATGAAGCGGCCGTTGAACTGGTCGAACGCACCCGGAAAGAAGGGGCTGAGGGGCTAGATGACGCTCAATTGGCGAACCTGCTGGCCGTGCCATTTGTGATCTCAGCGGAACAGATTGGCCCAGCCTTCACTGATGAACTCAAGAGCCGCATTCTGCAGCTACGCAATAGCCATTCCAGTAAGCTGCTGGAACCGCTGCAGGACGTGTTTGTTCCGTTGGATTCCAAGCAGATCGCACCGGGTTTGTCTGTGATGGAAAACGCTCTTTTTGGCAAAGTCAGCCAGATTGGCGGCGCGCGATCTGACGAGGTACGCAAGCTGATTGTGGATGTTCTGGCCGAGAATGGCGCGCGCCCGCTGGTTGTTGAGCTGATCTATGATGTGCCGGTTTCGCTGGGGGGGCAGAACCTGCCCGCCGTTTTTGCCGAGCCACTGGCGTTTACGCGGGCAACGATCAAGAAGCCAGATATCCTGATCCTGGAGAATGCGTTGGCCAGCTACAGCGTCAAGACACAGATTGCTGTTTACAAAAATCTGCGGGAGTTGATGCCGGATGTCACGATCATCTATCTGAACGATCAGTTCGAAAATCCGGACGTGTTCGACATGTTCGTCGAAATCCGTCAAGGTCGTGTGGTCTCGGACGAAGGACCTATGGACGTGGAAGAAGACAGCGCTGCATCGGCTGATCTTGCGCGCAAGTTACGAGCGCTTGAACAGACCCCTCTGTTCTCGGGCCTGGATCGCAGACAGCTGCGCCTGCTGGCCTTTGGTGCGCGCTGGTTTGATGCAACACCCGGACAGGTCGTGTTCCTGAAAGATGACCAACCGACCGATGGCGCCTACGTGTTATTGGACGGAGAGGCCGGCCTGTATCTGCCGCAATCGGATGGCCCGGATCAATTGATCACAACCGTAAGCGCAGGTGCATTGGTGGGTGAGTTGGGGCTGATCCGAAAAGAGCCACGCGCCCTGAGCATGATTGCCGAAACCAACCTGTCTTGTCTTCGGATTGGTGAAGAGGAGTTTCTGGCCGTTGTCGAAAACGATGCCGCCACTGCCTATAAGCTGATGCAGGTGATCGCCGGGTATGTGTCGAACTGATCCTCAGCTCTCGGGCTGGCAGAACAGCTCGTACATCAATCCGATCACGCGCTGGGTGCTGTGGTCGGCCAGTGAATAATAAACGGTCTTACCGTCCCGTCGGGTTGAAACCAGTTGTTCATCTCGCAACCGGGCCAACATCTGGCTGACGGCGGCCTGACGGATTTGCAACAGGCTCTCAAGTTCTCCGACCGATTTTTCCCCATCGCTCAGATGGCACAGGATCATCAGGCGGCCTTCATGCGCCAATGTCTTCAGGTAAGCCGCAGCACGGGCTGCATTTGCTTGCATGCTGTCTGATGCTTCAGCGGGTAGAACGGCAGCGTCTTTCGGGGTCACGGATCGGTCATCTGTAAGATAGGGGTTGGAGCAATATGCCCCAACCCGCGCGGGCTTGTCACCCCTCGGTTGCTGGTGCGCCGCCCTGAAAGGAATTTCCATTTGCGTAGTCGCAAGGATCTTCCTGCATTTGCAGGTGCAGGCCGTCTCCGGTGTAGGGATGAGCACGCGCCAGATCTTCGTCGACCTCAATCCCAAGCCCCGGCGTCGTGGGTGGTGTGACAAAGCCATCCTCAACCCGGATCGAGCCCTTGATCAATTGATCGTGAAACGGAGTTTCGATGGATTCCAGCAACAACAAGTTGGGGATCGAGGCCGCCAGATGGATATTGGCGGCCCATTCTACCGGACCGGCGTAAAGATGAGGTGCCATCTGCGCATTAAAGACTTCGGCCATGGCCGCGACTTTCTTCATTTCCCAAATGCCACCGGCGCGCCCAAGAGCGGGTTGCAGGATCTCCGCCGCGCCCGCGCGCAAGACTGCACCGAACTCGGCCTTGGTGGTCATGCGCTCGCCGGTTGCGACAGGGATACGGACATTGCGCGCGACGCGGGCCATGTCTTCGATATTATCCGGCGGGGTGGGTTCTTCGAACCAAAGCGGCGAATACGGCTCTAACGCTTGGCCCAGCCGGATAGCGCCAGCCGTGTTGAATTGACCGTGGGTGCCGAACAGCAGATCGGCCTTGTCCCCCACAGCTTCGCGGATGACTTTGCAGAAGGCCACAGACATCGAGATATCAGACATCGCCGGCATATGCCCGCCTCGGATGGTATAGGGACCCGCCGGGTCGAATTTGACCGCCGTATAGCCTTGTCGCACCATTTCTGCGGCGCTTTCTCCGGCCTGATCAGGCGCAGTCCAGAAGTCATTCAAATTGTGCTGGGGCAGAGGGTAGAGGTAGGTATAGGACCTAATGCGCTCATTCATATTGCCGCCCAGCAGGGCGTAAACGGGCCGATCTCGATCTTTCCCCAGAATATCCCAGCACGCGATTTCAAGTCCAGAAAAAGCACCCATCACCGTCAGGTCCGGGCGCTGAGTGAACCCGCTGGAATAGGCGCGGCGGAACATCAGTTCGATGTTTTCGGGATTTTCGTCCTGCATGTGTCGGTCGAATACATCGCGGATCACATGGCTCATGGCCTCGGGGCCCACGGTCGAGGCATAGCATTCCCCCCAGCCTGTGATGCCCGTATCGGTGGTGAGCTTCACCAATATCCAATACCGCCCACCCCAACCGGGGGCGGGGGGTGCGGTGACAATAATATCAAGATCTTGCAACTTCATTCCGAGCGCTCCGGCTATTCGGCTGTTTCGCCCACGGTGGCTTGGGAACAATCGGGTCGCAAGCCAGAAATCGTCAGATTGATGTCGTTGTTATACCGCGATGGGGCGTGCGCGAAGAAATAGAAGCACCCCAACCAGCATGAGGACCAGAGCAAGAAGGAAGGGAGCACCAGGCAGATAGATCGCCGTCTCGGGTTGGATAAAGCGGGCAAAAACACTGGTCATCAATAGGGGTGATATGACCATCGACAACGCGTGCAGAGACGCCAATACGCCTTGCAGTTCACCCTGCTGCGAATCTGGCGTTGCGCGTGACATCATCGCTTGCAAGGCTGGCGTGATGACCGCGCCCAGCGCAGTCATCGGGATCAGCATCAGGGCGATCAGGCCATTGGTTAAAAAGGCCAGAAACAGGAAGCTAACGATCTCGAAGGCCATACCGTAGAGGATGGTGACGCGTTCACCCAGATAACGCGTGGCGGGGCGGATCAGTCCGCCCTGAACTGCGGCCATGCCAATTCCATAAACGCCCAGCGACAGGCCGATCATCTGCGGCGACCAGCCAAAGCGCTCGGTGGTAAAATAGGACCATATCGCGGGGTAGACGTAGATTGACACCGAATACAGGAAATAGACCCACAGTAGAGGCCGGATGCCAGGCAGGGCGGCGATCGCGGTAAGCGAGCTGACCGGGTTCGCGCGCTTCAAACTGAATGCCCGTCTGGTCTTGTCGGTCACGGTTTCCGGCATCACAAAAAAGCCAATGGCGAAAGTCAGTGCTGAAAGACCGGCAGCCGCCCAAAACGGCGCGCGTGTTCCATATTCACTGAGCAGCCCGCCCATCACTGGGCCAAGAACAAAGCCCACGCCAAACGCCGCGCCGACAAGGCCAAAGTTTGCAGCCTTGTCTTCCGGTTTTGAGACATCGGCCATAAATGCCGCCGCCGTCGAATGTGTAGCCGCCGTGATACCCCCGACAATACGCCCAATCAGCAGTAGCCAGATGCTCCCTGCGAGCGCCATCACCACGTAATCCAAGGCCATCACAAACAGCGACACCAGCAGAACCAACCGTCGTCCGTAGGCGTCAGACAGATTCCCGAGGATAGGCCCAAAGACAAACTGCATTGCCGCAAACGCGGTGCTGAGGATACCGCCCCAAATCGCCGCACTGGCAAGCGTTCCGCCCTGAACCTCGACAATCAGTTGCGGCATGATTGGCATCACGAGGCCAATCCCCATCGCATCGATCATCACCGTACATAGAACAAAGGCAAAGGGCAGGCGCATCAGAACCGTCACAAAGTTTCGTCCCCAGCACCCTAGGCGGGGCCAATTCGTTAGGATAGAGGGCTGTTCTTTGACGTAGGGTCGCAAAGGCGCCTGATCAAAGCTGTTTCTCAAGATCTGTCAGCGCACGCGCCAATTGGTCCGGATGGGAAAAGAACGAGGAGTGGCCGCTGTCAATAGTGCGTTGCAAATCCGTGCGGATTTCGCTGCCCATTTTCTTTTGATACGCGAATGGAACAGTGTGATCATCGCTGGTTGCAATATATGCGCGCGCGACACTTTTGTAGCGCTCACTAAGTGCCAAGGGCGTATCTTGCGGGCGTATGGCCTGCGGACAAAGGCGCGCAAAGGCGAACGGTGTGATTTCGGGCGCGCAATCATGGTAGAACAGTTCTTTTACGTGCTCTGGACGGACGGTGTAAGACAATCCATCAGCCGATTTTTCTACTGCATTCGCGATTGTTTGGCTTGGTCCACGGCGGCGCATCTCGACCATAGACACCCCGTCTTGCGGGACATAGGCGCTCAGATAGACCAGGGCGCGCATGGCTTGCGGTTGCGCTTCGGCGGCGGCGCTAATCGGATACCCTCCCCAGGAATGCCCTACGATGATCGTATCTGGCGTCGATGCGGCAAGGATGGCGTCTCGGCAGCCATCAAGGGTGACCTCGGCAATCGGCGTAGGGTCAGCACCGTGGCTGGGCATGTCGATGGCACGGGCTGTGTGCCCAAAGTTTTCCAGCGCGGGAATCAAGTCGCGCCAACACCAGGCGCCGTGGCAAGAACCATGAATCAGAAGGAAATCAGCCATCGAAAGGCTCCCTTAAATATGTCCAATATCTTTCAAAAACGCTTCAAGTATAGCGGCAAACTCGTCTGGTTTTTCAACACAAGGCAAATGTCCTGCCCTTCGCATCAGATTGAATTTCGCGCCGGGGATCAGTTCGACCGTTTCACGCACAAGGTCTGGTGGGGTCGAGCCGTCTTCGCTGCCAGCGATGCCCAGTGTGGGCAGCCGCAGACCCGACGTTGGCGTATAGAAATCCGTGCCTGCGATAGCGGCGCAGCATCCCAGATACCCTTCAATTGGCTGCCGCACCATCATCTCGCGCCAGGGCAGGTGGTTTTGTGCGGCTCGAAACTCACGCGAGAACCAGCGTTCCATTGTGGCATCAGCCAGGGCTTCGATCCCACCATCGCGAACAGCCTGCATCCGATCCTGCCAAATCGAGGGCATGCCGATCTTGGCGGCCGTGTTAGACAGGACCAAGGCGCGCACCTGATCCAGACGTTTGATGGCTAGGCCTTGGGCGATCATGCCACCGATTGACAGGCCCACGAACACACAATCGCGCACGTCGAGATGATCTAACAAAGCCTCGGTATCTCGGATCAGCGATCCCATCGAATAAGGAGCAGGTGGAACCGAGGATTGACCATGGCCGCGCTTGTCAAATCGAATGATCCGCAGACCGTCGGGCAGGTGAGGGATCACCCCATCCCATAGATGCAGGTCTGTGCCCAGTGAATTGGCAAACACGATGGGTGCGCCGGTTGGCGAGCCATCAATCCTGTAGTTCAGGTCCACGTTCCCGATAGTCACGTGAGTCACGTTAAGGTCCTTTGGGTCATAACACGTGCTTCATTCAAGCTGACCACTATGCGTCTAACCGCTCCAATGCTTTGGCAAACATTTCCGGATCGGCATTGCCGCCGGATGCAACCACTACTACATCGTCGCCTTCGATCTCATCCTTGCGGAACAGGGCCGAGGCCAGGGCAACGGCCCCACCGGGTTCCAATACGAGTTTCAAGCGCAGAAATGCCAAAGCCATTGCCTTCAACGCCTCATCCTCAGACACCGACAGGCCCGGTCCGCAGAGCCGTTGGAGAATGGGAAAGGTAATCTCGCCCGGCTGCGGGGTGAGGATCGCATCACAGATATTGCCGGACGAGGCGTTGTTGTTCTGGATCTGACCGCTGGCCAGCGAACGTTTGACGTCGTCAAACCCGTCCGGCTCACACGGTCGGGCGCGCAGGCCGGGCGCATGTTTTTCCAAAGCCAGAGCGATACCCGAGGTCAACCCACCACCGCCGCAGCAGACCAGAACATCTGCCTTTTCAACACCGAACGCTTCGACCTGTCGCGCGAGTTCAAGGCCAACTGTGCCCTGACCGGCAATAACCTGAGGTTCATCATAGGGCCGGATAAGGGTCAGGCCTCGTTCAGCGGCCAAAGCCTCGCCAATCTCCTCACGGCTTTCGCTGGACCGATCATAGAGGACCACTTCGCCACCCAAAGCGCGTGTGTTGTCGATCTTCAATTGTGGCGCATCCGACGGCATCACGATCACTGACGCAACGCCATGCTTCGCCGCCGCCATCGCAATGCCCTGCGCATGATTGCCCGAGGAATAGGCGATGACACCGCGCTGTCGCTGCTTGGGGTTCAGCGCAGATATCGCCGACCAAGCGCCGCGAAACTTGAAGCTGCCGGTGTGTTGCAGACATTCGGGTTTAACCAAAACGCGACGGCCCGCGATGTTATCCAGAAAGGGTGAGGTTAGAACGGGCGTTTCCCTTACATGCCCGCGCAACCGGTCTGCGGCGGCTTCGATCAGTTCAATACTGCTCATGTTGTACTCAATACCTTGTGTATGAGGGCCAAAGATTCAGGTTCGTCCAGAAACGGAACATGCCCCCGGTTCGGAACGTCGGCTGAGATCAAACCGGGATGGCGTCGGTGCATCTCAGCCAGGGTTTCCGCACTTAGAACATCCGAGTTTGCACCGCGCAACACGCCGGTTGGGATGCCGTTTAGCGCTTCGAAGAACATCCACATATCGGGGATCGCTCCGGTTGCAGCCTGTTCCAGCAACGCGGTGCGCAGGGCAGGGTCATAGCGCAGGGTCAAACCGTCATCTGCGGCATTATACTGAATCTTAGCCTGTGCCAGCCATCTGTCATATGGAACATCAGGGAACTGCGTTGCCATCCCTGACATCAGCGCTTTTGCCGCCTGTTCATAAGTTTTTGAGGCGGGTTCTTTGCCAACATAATCCATGATCTTGGCGATGCCTGCCGGTTCGATCACGGGCCCGACGTCGTTCAGGATCACATGGGTCAGCCGTTCGGGGTGGCTGGCGGCAAGGGCCATGGCGATCAACCCGCCACGCGACGTGCCCAGAATTGCTGTTCTGGGCAAGTTCAGATGATCCAACAGGTCAATCGCGTCCAGTGATTCACGGAAGATGTTGTAGTTCATGTAGTCTGGATCATGGTCTGATCGCCCGCGCCCGCGGTAATCCATCATGATGAGGTGCATGCCACTCAGGTGGGGCTGGACAAATGAGAAATCACCACTGTTGCGTGTCAAACCCGACAGACAGAGTAAAGGATCACCAGAGCCGGATTGTTGGAAATACAGGCGTCTGCCGTCTGATGTTCGAAAATCAGACATCAAACCCCCGCCAGATCAGGGATCGTGGTCAGGTCCGCCAGCACATGCGCCGGTGTCCAAGGCAGACGATCCATCGGCTCGTTTGCGCGGTTTACCCATGCGGTGACAAAGCCATAACCACTGGCGCCAGCGGCATCCCAACCATTCGAGCTGACGAATAACACTTCTTCTCGGGCGCAGCCGAACCGTTGCTGCACCAGATCATAGACCCGAACATGTGGCTTGAAGACACCAACGCTTTCGACGGACAGAACATCATCCAGCAGGTCGCCAATCCCGGCAGATTCAACAGCCCCGTCCAGCATTGGCGGAGATCCGTTGGAAAGGATCGCGGTTTGCAGTCCGCCGTCTTTTAAGGCCTTCAACATGTCCGGAACCTCGGGGTAGGCCTGTAGCTCCCAATACAGATCCAGCAGGCGTTGGCGCAGCTTGGCGTTCCCTTGCAGCCCGGCGGCCTCTAGCGCCCAATCCAGACCATCCTGTGTGACATCCCAGAAATCGGCATGCGCATCGGCGACGGCCCGAAGCCAGGTGTATTGGAGCTGCTTCAAACGCCAATGTCCCGCGACCTTGGGCCAGGTGTCGCGCAGCGCCTCAAAGCCTGGCTCGGACGCGGCCTGACGGGCGGCGGCGGCGACGTCGAACAATGTGCCATAGGCATCAAAAATACAGGTTGTGATTGTCATCTACGCCTCCGACATTTCTGCGCAAGTTGGCATAAGAGGGCAGGGCATGAAAGGGCGAAGGGTTTACATCATTGTGTAGGCCCCTAGGGTTGGCGGTTCACACACTTATCGGCCCGGAGGCCCCAAATGACAGACATCAAACAAGGCGACAGGGTTCGCATCCACTATACCGGTACGCTGCTGGACGGTACTGTCTTCGACAGCTCGGACGGGCGCGATCCGCTGGAGTTTGTTGTGGGGTCCGGGCAGATCATCCCGGGGCTTGATAGCGCGATGCCCGGCCTTGCCGTGGGCGATAAGAAACGGGTCGAGATTGCCTGCGTTGATGCCTATGGGCCGATCAACCCTGCCATGCGCCAGGAAATACCGCGCGAGGGTATTCCGGATGACATCCCGCTGGACCCCGGGACACAATTGCAAATGCAGACACCGGATGGTCAGGCTTTGCCGGTCACGATTGTTGACGCAAATGACGCGACCGTAACGCTGGACGCCAATCACCCGCTGGCTGGTCAGGATTTGATTTTCGAGATTGAGGTTGCCTCAATCAACTAGTGTAATTGAAGATCGATCCGAGTGTTTCAGTCAGAACGGTTGAAATCTACGCAGTACCATCGCAGGACCTGCACGGGCCTGCGCTGTTCTTGAACGCAATGAACCCGGCTTTGCCCTTATCCGATCAACGCTTCGATGGCGCTGCGCACTGGAGGTTGTGTGAAGAACACAAATAGCACCAGCAACGTGGTCAGGGTCAAAAGCAGGATACGGGCGCGCTGGCTCAGAAAGCCGGATTTGCGACGTGCCGTGCGGGCATTGCTTGCGATGATCTGGTCAAGTTTGCTCATATCGCAAACCCTGACGCTGAAATTTGGTTAAATCTGGGCGGCGTCAGGGAAAGATATGGTCACATGAAATCGGGCTGTGGCATTCCGAGCACGTGGAAACCGCCATCCACACGGATGATTTCGCCCGACGTGCAGGCGCCCGCATCCGATGTCAGATAGACGGCGGTTCCGCCGACCGCCTCAAGCGTCGCGTTCGAGCGCATAGGGGCATTCAGGTCGCAGAACTTGTAGGTCTTACGCGCACCGCCGATGGCTGCGCCTGCTAGTGTCTTCATCGGTCCGGGCGAAATGGCGTTTACACGGATGCCTTCAGGGCCCAGATCGTTGGCCAAATAGCGGGTCGCAGACTCCAGTGCCGCCTTGGCAACACCCATCACGTTGTAATTTGGAACAACGCGGTTCGAACCCTGATAGGTCAGTGTCAGCAGCGAGCCGCCATTTTCCTTCATCATCGGATAGGCGCGTCGCGCGACTTCGATGAAGGAATATGCCGAAACATCCATCGAATGCTTGAAGTTGGCCCGTGAGGTGTTCAGGAACCGGCCCGTCAGTTCGGATTTGTCCGAATAGGCAATCGCGTGGACCACGAAATCAATGGTTGGCCAGCGTGCGGCCAGTTCTCCGAACGCGCGATCCAACGATGCGTCATCGGTGACATCCGCATCCACCATGAAATCGCTGCCAAGGCTTTGGGCCAGCGGTTCCAACCGCTTGCCGAATGCCTCGCCTTGATAGGTGAATGCCAGTTCCGCGCCTGCTTCGTGCATGGCTTTGGCAATGCCCCATGCAATCGAGCGATCATTGGCCACGCCCATGATCAGCCCGCGTTTTCCCTTTAGAATATCCGACATCACATTCACCCGTTATACTTCGACAGAACCATGGACCCGTTGGTGCCGCCAAAGCCGAAGCTGTTGGTCATGACACTGTCCAAGCCTGCGTTTTCAACCGTTTCCGTTGCAATTTCACCGGGCAGAATGCCTTCGGCTAAAGTGTCGACATTGATCGACGGCGTAATGAAATCATTATCCAGCATCAGCAGACAGAAGATCGCCTCTAGCGCGCCCGCAGCCCCCTGTGCGTGGCCGGTCATCGATTTGGTCGATGAGATTGGCGGCACACTGCCTTCGCCAAAAATGCGGCGCACGGCTTCGACCTCACCCACGTCCCCGACCGGGGTCGAGGTGCCATGGGCGTTGATATAGCCAACCTTGCGGCTTTCAGGAACTGTCGCCAGAGCCAGCCGCATCGCTCGTTCACCACCCTCGCCGGACGGGGCCACCATATCATGGCCATCCGATGTGGCGGCATAGCCGGTCACTTCGGCATAGATTTTTGCACCACGGGCCAAGGCGTGATCCAGTTCTTCCAGCACGACAATTCCGCCTCCGCCGGAAATCACGAACCCATCGCGGTTTTCGTCGAACGCGCGCGAGGCTTTTTCGGGTGTGTCGTTATACTTCGATGACATCGCACCCATCGCGTCGAACAGGCAGGACAACGTCCAGTCCAGTTCTTCTCCGCCGCCTGCGAACATGACATCCTGTTTGCCCAGCATGATCTGTTCTGCCGCGTTGCCGATGCAGTGCAGCGAGGTCGAGCAAGCCGAGGTGATCGAGTAGTTGATCCCCTTGATCTTGAACGCCGTCGCTAGGTTCGCGGAAATGGTCGAGCACATGCATTTCGGCACAGCAAATGGCCCGATCCGCTTAGTCGCACCGGTTTTCAGCACGGTCTGGTGCGCTGTCAGCATTGCGCTTGTGGATGGCCCACCGGAACCTGCCACCAGACCCGTGCGAGGATTGACCACCTGGTCTTCGCCCAACCCGGAATCGGCTATCGCCTGACTCATGGCGATATGGGCATAGGCAGCGCCGGGGCCCATGAACCGCAAAGTGCGTTTGTCCACATGCTCGGCCACGTCGATTTTCAGCGTTCCGGCGATCTGACTGCGAAAGCCATGTTCAACCATTTGCTCATTAGCTTCGATACCGGATTTACCGGCCTTAAGTGAGGCCAGAACCTCTTGGGCATTGTTCCCGATGGAGGATACGATCCCCAGACCGGTGACAACTACTCGACGCATGTGCGTGCTCCTTATTTCAGGCTGGTCCGCCTTAGGCGTCCGACAGAACAACTCTCATGTCTTTGACGTCGTAAATCATTTCGCCGTCCGCTTCGACGATACCATCTGCGACGCCCATGGTCAGGCGGCGGGTCTGGATCGCCTTTTTGAAATCGATTTTATAGGTCAACATCTTGCGGTCCGGTCGCACCATCCCTGTTAGCCTGACTTCGCCGACACCCACGGCCATGCCGCGACCCTGCCAACCACGCCAGCCCAGATTGAAGCCTGTCAATTGCCACAAGCCATCTAGCCCGAGGCATCCGGGCATAATCGGGTTCCCGGGAAAGTGGCAGTCAAAAAACCAAAGGTCTGGCGTGATATCGAATTCAGCTAGAATGTGGCCTTTGCCATGGGCCCCGCCATCCGCCGACACTTCGGTGATGCGATCCATCATTAGCATGGGCGGCGCAGGCAGTTGTGCATTGCCAGGGCCAAATAATTCGCCACGAGCACATTTTAGCAGATCGTCTTTGTCAAAACTGCTCGGGAACTGGGCCATTCTGCCGCCTCTCCTGCCTTGGGTCCGTTCGTTATATCTGGCCTCACCTAGCACCCGTATGCAAGGTCCTGCAAGAGCGCGGGCCGTAAGATGTTGCAGCATATGGCTGTTTGCGAATGAATTTCATTTGAAATCTGGGTAAGAGCGCCCCTATATATAAGGCAGCAAGAACGGGTATCGGATTCATGACACCTCAGAGCCGAAAGATAGCGACAAATTGGCTGGAAGGCGCAGGGCTGCGCCCGACGCGTCAGCGCGTGGCGCTGGCTGAGCTTCTGATCGGTGATGGTCGCCATCGCCACGTCACAGCAGAAAGCCTATTTGAGTCCGCCAAGACAAAAGGCGACGCCGTGTCACTGGCAACAGTCTACAACACCTTGCGTGCCTTTTGCGACGCCGGAGTGCTGCAAGAGATTACGGTGGACGGAT
Organism: Ruegeria sp. AH7; assembly: GCF_056541325.1. Classification (NCBI taxonomy): domain Bacteria; kingdom Pseudomonadati; phylum Pseudomonadota; class Alphaproteobacteria; order Rhodobacterales; family Roseobacteraceae; genus Ruegeria; species Ruegeria sp. AH7. The sequence goes on from NZ_JBQFYF010000002.1 coordinate 56,287, forward strand.
CAAAAAGCTATTTCGATACCAATACGCATGATCACCCTCATTTCTTTTGGGAAGATGAAGGGCGGCTCAGCGATGCTCCGTCCGAGGAATTGGTGATCCAGCGCCTGCCAGAGGCCCCCAAAGGGGTCGAGATCGCATCGGTTGATGTGGTGATCCGTCTGCGCAAGAAAACCACCTGATTTACAGATCCTTCATTAGATCAAGCAGAGCACGCTCTGCGGCCTTCGTTGTTGCGTCGACAGGCCCGGTGCCGTGACGCGCCAGCACGACGGCCTCGGCTACGTCCTTGTCGGCGATGGGCAGGCTTGCAAGGCTTTTGTTGTCGTAGCTCAGTTCGTTCTTTGGGCTGACATAGCTGATCGCTACCCCTTCGCCATGTGCGGCGAGGCTGCGCTGAATCTCAAGCGTGGCGGCCCGGTGTCTGACTGTTGGGTTTAACCCATGGCGTCTGAAGAGGCCAAGTATGTGTTGTGCAGACAGCCCTTCGGTTGACAGGATCAAGGGTTCGTTCGCTAGTTCGGTTAGCGTAACCTGACGTGCCCCAGCCAGTGGGTGTTCTGGCGACAGCAATGCCTGCGGGACGCTATCGAACAGTTTTTGCCGTACAAAACTGGCATCCATACCAAGATCATAAGTAATGGCGAGGTCGATCCGACCATCGACCAAGCTGTCCAGCAATCCCTGAAAATCTTCGACCGAATAAGACACCGAAACATCTGGCAGCGTCGCGTGCAAACAGCGCAGGGCGGGGGCAAGGTGGAACGGGGCCAAATCGACGAAGCAGCCGACAGTTAGATGATCCAGACCTTGCGGAACGAACCCAGGGTTTTCAATCTGAGCAGCAGCACTCAACAACCCTTCGGCCTGTTCGACAAACCGGCGCCCCTGCGGGGTTGAAACCATAGCAGCCCCGCGCCTGCGGACGAACAGTGGGTATCCAATATTTGATTCGACCCGGGTCAGCGCGTTGGACAGCGCGGGTTGCGAGACATTTAGCGCCTGGGCCGCCGCAGATAGGCTGCCCTGCCGCGCGATCGCACATATGTATTCGTACTGACGCAGTGAAATATATAACATGAAGCTAATTATAACTTCGAAAGATATGATTTGAACAGAATACCCAGGTGGTCTCTAACGGACGCATTCAAAGGTAACCGAACGGAGATTGACATGCCGCACCCTCTTGTTTCGCAGCAGATGATCGACACGTATCAGAGTGAGGGTGTTGTCTTGGTCAAAGGGCTGTTTGCCGATCATGTCGAACAACTGCGCGAAGGTGTTGCGGCCAATATGGACGCGCCGGGGCCTTATGCGTCAGAAAACAAAAAAGAGGGTCAAACCGGCCTATTCTTCGATGACTATTGCAACTGGACGCGAATCCCCCAGTTTCGGGAGGTGATCAAGACCTCTCCGGCTGCTGCCGTGGCTGCTGATTTGATGCAGTCGCAAACTGTGCAGATGTTTCATGATCATGTTCTGGTCAAAGAACCCGGAACTTCGATGGCGACGCCGTGGCATCAGGACGGGCCGTACTACTTTGTCGAAGGGCAGCAAACGATCAGCTTCTGGTCGCCGCTGGATGCGGTGAAACAGGCCACGCTGCGTTGCGTTGCCGGATCGCATCGCTGGGAAAAAGAGGTACTGCCGACCCGCTGGGTCTCTGAAGAGGGGTTCTTTGCGGATGAAGGTCAATACATCCCCGTGCCAGACCCCGATGCCGAGGGTATGAAAGTGGTTGAGTTCGAGATGGAACCGGGGGACGCGGTGGCGTTTAACTATCGCACTTTGCACGGCGCGCGGGGCAATCAGTCGGACAGCCGACGTCGGGCATTCTCGCTACGGTTGGTCGGTGATGATGCGCGGTATGTGGAACGCCCCGGCCCGACCTCACCCCCGTTTCCAGGGCATGAGATGGTGCCGGGTCAGCGCCTGCGCGAGGATTGGTTCCCTATTCTGCTGCGACGGTAGTGTCAGAACCACTGGCCAGGCTCGATCAGGCCCAGATCCAGCAATTGATGCGAGTTCCATTCGAAAGACACAGAATGGCTCCAGCGGAAACTGGGGATGTCAAAGGTCGACCCGGCGTTGCTTTTCAGTGCCTTGGCAGCGCGGAACGAACAGATGGCAGCCGTCAGGTTGTGATGCCACGGGCAGGAATAGGTGTTGTATTCCGGCTGGTTGAACGTGTGATCCGGCTGAATAAGCAAATCGGCCTGCGTTTTGAACAGGGCGATCCTGTCGATCCGGCGACGTTCGTACGGAATATGATCCTCGAACCGCCACCGCAGGCCACCTGACATATCCAGCTGGCGTTCCAGCGGCCGCCCCGAGGCATCGTGGCGCGCCTGCGCATAATATCCGGTGCTGTCCAGCATGGCATGGTCCGGTGCGACACCGGTTGGGAACTTGGCCAGATCATCGGCGTAGATGTCGACCACATGGCATAGCATCGCGCTGCGGCGTTCCTCGGTGTGAAAGGCCAGCACCTCACCGATGCTTCGCGTTTCGCAGAACGGATAGAACAAGTATTCGGCGTTGTAACAGTAATACATCCAGACGCTCGGAGCGGCTTTGATGATGAGATTCAACGCATCGAATACGACTGATCTGGGCGCGGAATTGAACGTAATCCGATGAACCCGCACGCTGAGCTCCTCACTCAGGTCGAACTCGGCCGGCATGAACGCAACGACGGATTGAAATCCAAGTGATAGGTGATGGTGCAGCGTGCTTTCAATTTCGGCATCATCTTCGGCAAAGATCAGAGCAACCGGTCCCTTGGACAAGGCGGTTTGGCCGGATTTCAGGAAGCTGTCCAAGGAATCGTAGGTCATCGCGCGTTCATTTGTGTCCTGCTGGAAAGTCCTGCCAAATTCAGGTAAATGCGCCCACATTGCAAGCGGCGTTCGAAGCGTATAGACGACGCCGATCCAGCGAATGCAAAGGCCCGCCCCATGTCAGAATCCAAGAAGCTGTTTATCAAGACCTATGGCTGTCAGATGAATGTCTATGACAGTGAACGTATGGCCGAAGCACTGGGCGGGCAGGGGTATGTCGAAACCAAGTCAGCCGATGACGCGGATATGATCCTGCTGAACACCTGCCACATCCGGGAGAAGGCGGCCGAGAAGGTCTATTCCGAACTGGGTCGGTTCAAGGGGCTGAAGGCCGAAAAACCCGATCTAAAGATCGGCGTTGCAGGATGTGTGGCGCAGGCTGAAGGCGAAGAAATCATGCGCCGCCAGCCGTTGGTCGATCTGGTGGTTGGCCCGCAAAGCTATCACCGCTTGCCTGAGATGGAGGCGAAGACTCGTACCGGGGCCAAGGCGCTGGACACGGATTTTCCCGAGGAAGACAAGTTCGAGAAGTTGAAGAACCGGCCTAAGGCCAAGCGTGGCCCGACGGCGTTTCTGACCGTGCAGGAAGGCTGCGACAAGTTCTGCGCCTTCTGCGTCGTGCCCTATACCCGCGGGGCCGAGGTCAGCCGCCCGGCGGATCGGATCATTCGCGAAGCGCAAGATTTGGTCGAACGTGGTGTGCGTGAAATCACCCTGTTGGGTCAGAACGTCAACGCCTATCACGGCGCGGGTCCGAACGGGGATATGACGCTGGCCTCTCTGATCTGGGAATTAAACAAGGTTGACGGGCTGGAACGCATCCGTTTCACCACATCTCATCCCAATGACATGGCTGATGACCTGATCGAGGCGCATGGCACCTGCGAGAAACTGATGCCGTATCTGCATTTGCCCGTACAATCCGGATCGGACCGGATTCTCAAGCGGATGAACCGCAGCCACACGGCTGAAAGCTACCTTCGACTGATCGAGCGTATTCGCGCGGCGCGCCCGGACATCGTGATGTCCGGGGATTTCATCGTCGGTTTCCCGGAAGAAACCGAAGAGGATTTTCAGGCGACGATGGATTTGGTCGAGCAGGTCAAATACGGATATGCGTATTCGTTCAAATATTCGACCCGTCCGGGCACACCGGCAGCTGAACGAGCGCAGGTTGATCCGGATGCTGCAGATGACCGCTTGCAGCGACTGCAAGCCCTGATCACCCGGCATCAGCGCGAGATACAGGATTCGATGGTGGGCCGCACGGTACGCGTACTGTTCGAAAAAACCGGCCGTCTCGAAGGGCAAATGGTTGGTAAATCCGAATATCTGCATTCGGTCCACGTTAAGGCCCCCGGGATTGAAGTTGGCGATCTGCGAGAGGTTCGCATCACTGATTCGGGTGCAAATTCTCTGGCAGGAGAACTACTCTCGTTTGGTGATTGATCGCAGATACGGTACCGGTTCTGGATTTTGTTTCCAAAATTTACCCTTGATTTATGGCCTCGAACTATGCTCGGACCAATGCTAACCATGTGTTCGGCGTATATCTGAGCATCTGAAAAGCCGTATATTGCGCTACCCTGAAAACGTGGTCGGCGTGTGATGGAGGGTACGAGTGGAAGTTATTCGGGGATTGAAACGGTCGAACCTTTGGCGCGCAGCGTGGGTTGTCTGTGTCTCAGCACTTTTTGCCGGCACTACGCTGGCAGCTGAGTTGAAAGGTGAGGTGACAGAGCCCGATGTGATTAGCGCAGAGCGTTTCAGCCGCGATGTCAGCGCCTTTTATCTTGGGTTCGGTGCCGGTTATGGCGCAAACGGCAGCGATCGCTTTGGTCTTAGAACTCCCACCGGTGTGTTCGATATCGGGGATCAGGATGTCCGCGGTGGCTATTTCAGCATGCGGGGGGGCTGGCGTGGTGTCGTTCCCACCAGCCTTGGCCGCGACTATGTCTATGGGATCGAACTGGGATATGACGTCGGAAACCTAAGCGATACGGTCTCGACCCAGATCGGTGGTGACACGGTGACGGGCAGAACCGAAATTTCCGACATGTTCTATGTGCAACTGCGCAACGGCCTGACAAACCGCAGCGGTCGGGTGCTGTACTTTGTCAGCGTTGGATATATCTGGGGTCAGGTTGATACGACCAGCAGCATCTCCTCGACCTTCTCCAGCCAGCTGTTCGAAGAATCGGATCGGCGTGGTGGGTACACGGCCAGCATTGGGGCTGAGCATAAATTGAACGAAAACTGGTCGATCACGGGCGAGTATCAATATGTTCAGTTCGAATCCAAGACCGTCGAATTTGGTTCAGGCTTTTCGACCAAGTCGACGCCAGGATATCGCGGCCTCAGATTTGGTTTGAACTACACGTTCTGAGCACAGTTTCTGGCGATTGAAAGCAGGTTTGCTGGCGGTTTTGTCGACGTCAGTGGAAATTTTAAAACTGTGGCTTGCACCTACCAAGACATCTTGTCTACGCTCGGGGTGTAACGCCAAGACAGGAGAACGGATTGGCCACCGGTGCCCTAACCCCACCGCCAAATGAAATGCCCGCGCGCGAGGCGTTTGTAGAATTTCCAGACAACCGATTGCTGATCGATCTTTGCGGCGAATATGACCGTAACCTAACAGAGATTGAACAAAAGCTGTCCGTGCAGATTGTGCGCCGCGGCAATCAACTGGTTGTCATGGGCGACGAAGATTCCCAAAAAAACGCGATTGAGGTGCTTCAGGCACTCTATACGCGTCTGGAAGGGGGGCGCGACGTCGAAGCTGCGGATGTGGATCGAGAGCTGCGCATGGGCAATGCTGAGCAGGATACCGGCAGTCGCGACGGTGATCAGCTTGAGATGTTCAAGGGCGGTTCTGTCGAGATCAAAACTCGCAAAAAGCTGGTTGAACCACGCACCGATGCGCAGAAGGCTTACGTGCAGTCACTGTTCAACAATGAACTGGCCTTTGGAATCGGCCCAGCGGGCACAGGTAAGACCTATCTGGCCGTAGCCGTTGGCGTGTCGATGTTTATTGGCGGCCATGTGGACCGGATCATCCTCAGCCGACCAGCCGTCGAGGCGGGCGAAAAACTGGGTTACCTGCCGGGTGATATGAAGGACAAGGTCGATCCTTATATGCAGCCGCTGTATGATGCGCTGAATGATTTTCTGCCGGGCAAACAACTGGCGAAACTGATCGAGGAAAAGCGAATCGAAATCGCGCCGCTGGCCTTTATGCGGGGGCGGACACTGGCAAATGCCTTTGTTGTGTTGGATGAGGCGCAGAATGCCACGACCATGCAGATGAAGATGTTCCTGACCCGTCTGGGCGAAGGCAGCCGCATGGTCATCACTGGCGACCGGTCGCAGGTTGACCTGCCGCGCGGGGTCCAGTCGGGGCTTGCAGATGCCGAACGTTTGCTGAAGACGATCCCGAATATCAGCTTCAACTACTTTACGTCCAAGGATGTTGTACGCCATCCGCTTGTCGCCGCGATCATCGAAGCATATGAGGCTGATGCGGGCCGTGAGACCGGTTAGAACCAGGGCCCCGAAACGGGCTTTGGACTGGTGAAATGAACCTGGAACTAACGATTGAAGACTCGCGCTGGCAAGATCTGGAACCTCTTGCCACCAAAGCCATTGCTGAGGTGCTGCGCTTTCGGAGCCTCGATCCCGACATATGCGAAGTTAGCCTATTAGGCTGCGATGATACCCGCATCACAGAACTGAACGCTGAGTTTCGCGGCAAACCTGCCCCGACCAATGTACTGAGTTGGCCTGCCGAGGACCTGTCCCCGGAAACGGCAGGCGCTACGCCCGATCTTCCACAACCGGATTTCACGGGTGAAATTGCCCTGGGTGACATTGCGATTTCGTACGATACCTGCGCCCGCGAAGCAGCCGATGCGGGCAAACTTATGGCGGATCATGTGACGCATTTGATCGTTCACGGCACGTTGCATTTGTTGGGCTATGATCACATTCGTGACCCTGATGCCACCCTTATGGAGGCTGTTGAGGTCAAGATACTTGGCAAAATGGGTATCAATAACCCATATAATGGATGAAGCGGGTACATTCACCCGGACTATTGGAACAGGACAATGGGCGACACGGACGGCAGTTCTAGGGCGGCGCAGGGCGCGCAACCACAGGACAGCAGCATTGAAATCGAAGAGAAGGGCAGCTTCTTTTCAAGGATATTTGACGCATTTTCTGGTCAGAACGATGATCAGAAAGAGGTGGTGAACGGACAAGAGACTATGGCCGCTCAACCCCGTGGAATGATCAATCTGCGCCGGATGCGGGTCGAAGATGTAGCGATCCCAACGGCCGAGATCATTTCGGTTCCTTCAACCATCTCAAAGGATGAACTGGCGCAGGTGTTCCGTGACAGTGGATTGTCGCGTATCCCGGTCTACGAAGGCACTCTGGATACGCCTCTCGGTTTCGTTCACCTCAAGGATTTCGCACTTACCCACGGGTTCAATGGCGGTGCGGCCGAATTCGATCTGGTTTCGATGCTGCGCACGCTACTGTTTGTGCCGCCTTCGATGCCGATCGGTGTTCTCATGACAAAGATGCAGACCGAACGTCGGCATATGGCATTGGTGATCGATGAGTATGGTGGCGTTGACGGCTTGCTGACCATCGAGGACCTGATCGAACAGGTCGTTGGTGAAATCGCTGATGAACATGACGCTGACGAAGATCAGCTCTGGTTCCAGGAAAAACCCGGCTGTTACGTGGTGCAGGCCCGTGTGCCGTTGGAAGACTTTGAGGCTGAAATCGGATGTTCTCTGACCAGTCACGAGGATGTGGATGAAGAAGAGATCGACACCTTGGGAGGTCTGGTCTTCATGCTGTCGGGTCGTGTTCCCGCGCGGGGTGAGGTTGTGCTGCATCCAGAAGGTCCCGAGTTTGAAGTGATCGATGCCGATCCGCGCCGCATCAAGCGCTTGCGTGTCATGTTGCCGGAACTGACTGCATGACACTTGTCCGGGGCTGGCCATTCAGCCTGAGGATCATATTCGCGGCAGCATTGGGCGCATTGGGCGCATTTGGTCTAGCTCCATTTGGGTATTGGGGCGCGACGCTTGTCGCTCTGGTTCTGATCGCGCCGCTTTTTCTGGCTTCCGAGACTGCTTGGCGTGCTGGATTTCTGGGCTGGGCCTTTGCAACCGGCTATTTCGCCCATGCGCTGGGCTGGATTATTGAACCGTTTCAGGTGGATCCCGAACGCCACGCCTGGATGGCGCCCTTTGCTTTGGTATTTATGGCAGGCGGGCTTGCGTTGTTCTGGGTTGCGGCGTTTTGGGCCGCTCATCGTATGCGCGGCACGGCCATGCAGCAGGCCGTTCTGCTGGCTTTGACTTTGTCGCTTGCTGAGTTTGCGCGCGGATATGTGTTGACCGGGTTCCCATGGGCGGGCTTTGCGCAGGTCTGGGTCGATACACCTGTGGCGCAGCTTTTGTCTCTAATCGGGCCGTATGGTCTGGGTGCGCTGACCCTGTTGGTGGCCATCCCCTTAGGGGCGGCGCTGATACGCGGGGAGGGCTTGGTTGCTCCGGGTATATTTGCCATCGCCAGCGTGGCTTTCGCGTTCGTCTATGCAGGCCTCAGGCCCGCCGTGGAGCAGACCGATAGTGTCGTAAGGCTGGTGCAACCCAATGCGCCGCAGCACCAGAAATGGGACCCGGACTACGCATCGCTGTTCTTCGCGCGGCAGATTGAATTTACCGCCGCCGCGCCACGGCCTGATCTCATTGTCTGGCCCGAAACCGCAGTGCCAGCATGGTTGAGCCGTGCTGGCCCTTGGTTGGAAACGATTGCCAGTGCAGCGCAGGGCACGCCTGTTGTGTTCGGCATCCAGCGCGCGGATGGGTTGAAGATTTTCAACTCGCTGATCTTTCTGGATGAAACCGGTGCCCAACGGGGATTGTACGACAAACACCACCTTGCCCCGTTTGGGGAATACGTCCCGTTTGGCGATTTGCTCGGGCGTTTTGGCATTCATGGCCTGGCTGCCACGACCGGCCACGGGTTCAGTGCGGGGCCCGGTCCATCGCTGTTGGAGGCTGGAAAGCTCGGCCGCGCTTTACCGTTGATTTGTTACGAGGCCGTGTTTCCACAAGATGTCAACGGCGCACCGGATCGGGCAGATTTCATTCTGCAGATCACAAATGATGCGTGGTTTGGCACCCGCTCGGGCCCCTATCAGCATCTGGCGCAGGCCCGCATGCGGGCCATTGAGCAGGGTTTGCCGCTGATGCGATCCGCCAATACCGGAATCTCTGCAATGATCGACCCGCTGGGTCAGATCACAGATTCATTGCCTTTGGGAGAAGCGGGATTCGTGGATGCCATACTGCCTGCGCCGCACGCACCGACGGTCTATTCGCGATTTGGGGACAACCCGGTTCTGATCTTTTTATTGTTCCTGTTTGCCGGGTGTTGCTTCACGGCCTACCGGGGTCGTTCAGAAATACCGATTGACCCCGTGTAACAACGCGCGTATCCCCGCAAAAGCCTGTCACAACGGCTTCCTGGCGTGGCAGAGAAATCTTAATGGAGCAATTTTATGTCCAGACAGAACTATACTTTCACTTCGGAATCGGTTTCCGAAGGGCACCCGGATAAGGTTTGCGACCGGATCTCGGATGCCGTCCTTGATGCATTTCTGAATGAAGAACCCGAAGCACGCGTGGCGTGCGAAACCTTTGCGACCACCGATCGTGTCGTCATCGGTGGCGAAGTAGGTCTGTCTGATCAGGAAAAGCTTCACGATTACATGGGGCGCATCGATCAGATTGCGCGCGACTGTATCAAGGATATCGGCTACGAGCAGGACAAGTTTCATCATGAAACAGTCGAGGTGACGAACCTGCTGCACGAACAATCCGCCCATATTGCTCAGGGCGTGGATGCCTCGGGCGACAAGGATGAGGGCGCGGGCGATCAGGGCATCATGTTCGGTTATGCCACGACCGAAACCCCTGCGCTGATGCCTGCGCCGATCCAGTATTCGCACGCGATCCTGCGGCGTCTGGCCGAGGTGCGCAAGAGCGGAGCTGAGGCTGCATTGGGCCCGGACGCAAAATCGCAGCTGTCGGTTGTCTATCGCGATGGTAAACCAGTTGGCGTCAGCTCGATCGTTTTATCGACCCAGCATCTCGACGAAGCGCTGAGTTCGGATGACATCCGTGCGATTGTCGAGCCCTATATCACCGAAACCTTGCCCGATGGCTGGTTGTCGACCGAGACCGAGTGGCATGTGAACCCGACCGGCAAATTCGTCATTGGTGGCCCGGATGGGGATGCTGGTCTCACTGGTCGTAAGATCATCGTGGATACCTATGGCGGTGCTGCGCCCCATGGTGGTGGTGCATTCTCGGGCAAAGATCCAACCAAGGTGGACCGTTCAGCCGCCTATGCTGCGCGCTATCTGGCCAAGAACGTGGTCGCCGCCGGCATGGCCGAACGCTGCACCATCCAGCTGAGCTATGCGATTGGCGTATCCAAACCTCTGTCGATCTATGCAGACACCCACGGAACCGGCCAGATTGAGGATGCGCAAATCGAAAAGGCGGTTGGGCAGGTTATGGATTTGACCCCGCGTGGCATCCGCGAACATCTGCAGTTGAACAAGCCGATTTACCAGCGCACGGCCGCTTACGGCCATTTTGGTCGTGAACCGGATGCGGATGGCGGCTTTAGCTGGGAACGCACCGATCTGACTGACGATCTAAAAAAGGCCGTCTAACGACCCTAATCCGAAGGTGCGCCCTGACGGGCGCGCTCTTCTTCTGTTTGAAAATACCCCGGGGGTGCTGGGGTTGGCCCCCGCTTCCGCCCTTGCCATCTATTGCAACAATATCATGAGCGCAGTATGGGCACGGCCATGAGCACCCAGACACCGCAACGCCCCCGCAGAAACTTTTATGGTCGCTTCAAGGGTAAGACCCTAAAGCAAAGCCAGAAGACGTATCTGGACGAAGACCTCGATGCTTTGTCGCCGGGGGAAGTGGATTGGGATGTAAACCCGGAACGCCATCCGTTAGACTTGGATGCCCTGTTCGGTGGCAAGGATGTCTGGCTTGAGGTTGGTTTTGGCGGTGGTGAACATCTGGTGCATCAGGCCGCATCCAACCCGGATATCGGGATCATCGGAGCTGAACCTTACATCAACGGCGTTGCGATGTTGCTTGGCAAAATCCGACAGGCGCGGGTTCAGAACCTTGCCGTTTACCCCGGCGATGCACGCGACCTGTTTGATGTGTTGCCTGAGGCCAGCATCTCGCGCGCTTTCCTGCTTTATCCTGACCCATGGCCCAAAACACGACATCACCGCCGCCGCTTTGTCACACCCGAGCATCTGGAACCACTGGCGCGCGCGCTCAAGCCAGGGTCGATTTTCCGTGTTGCGACGGATATCCCCGACTATGTGCGCCAAGCGCTGGAAGAGGTTCCGCGCGCGGGCTTCGAATGGCTGGCGGAACGACCCGCGGATTGGCGCGAGCCTTGGGGGGATTGGATTTCAACCCGATATGAGCAAAAGGCCCTGCGCGAAGGCAGGACCCCGCACTATCTGACCTTCCGGCGGTTGGGCTAGGTGTCGTTCAGCTTCGGGAAGGTACGTCCCTTGGCGAACCATGCGATCCCAAAGGCCCACAGGGCGAGGGCTTCGACATAGAAGGTCAAGTTCAGGCTGTTCCACCAGTCGACGAAATCTGTTCCGAACTTGTCTTTAACATAAAGCGCTGCGACGCAGGCCAGAATAGTGATCCCGCATATGGTATACAGCCGGTTCCGCTTGCGCTTGCTTTCGATCAGCACGCCGTCTTTTTCATGCCGTTCGGGGACCACGCGCTTGAGCACGATCAGGCAGTATAGGCCAAGATAAACAAACAGGATACCAGCCGCGATCAGGTGCCAGTTGCTGGCGCTGCTGAACAGGTTGAAAAACCCTTGATGCGGTGCCTCTGCAACTATGATCGGCGGGCCGCTGGTCACTTCGACAAAGACGCGGGACAGAAAAGTTGTCCGATCCTCGCACCCGGTGCCCAGTGTTGGGATTGAGGCGACGATGAATGCGCCGACACCTGCAACGCTGCTGAGGGTGTCTTCGAAAAACGTATCTCCAGTATAGGCGATCAGAAAGCCGCCAATGAAATACAGCAGGCCAACGAAGATTGTGCCAAGAAACTGGGCATAGTAGAAATGGCTGATGCTGTCACGGAAACAGCTTCCGCCGAAGTTGGCCCCGACTGCCAGAATGATCGGCAGGCCAAAGGCGACCAGTCCGACCAGAAACGCCAGCCTTTGTTCCAGTTTGCTTTCTGTGCGCGTGGGATCGGCGGGGTGGAAAAGCTGAGTTGGCCCGCGCTCCAACATGTTTGGTGCTCTGTTCATGGTAAAATCCTGAGCTTTCATAGATAAAATAAATCACTGAATATGAATGGCTTCAGTATACCACAAATCAGGTGTTTAGCACAGAATCGAAGAAACAAGCTTGCAACCCGGGGCTTTGGCGCTGGACCCTGCACGCCCAATTCGCTAATCGGCCTGAGGATTGATAGCGAAAACAGGAGCTCCCATGTCCGGACACGGCACGCCCATCCCGATGACCTCGCATCCCTGCGGCCCGCTGCAAGGCACGGCCGAGGTTCCCGGCGACAAGTCGATTTCGCATCGGTCTTTGATCCTGGGTGCGATGGCTGTGGGCGAGACGCGGATCACCGGTCTGCTGGAAGGTGAGGATGTTCTGGACACCGCTAAGGCGATGCGCGCCTTTGGGGCCGAGGTGACAGATCACGGCGGTGGCGAATGGTCGGTTCACGGCGTCGGCGTTGGTGGCTTTGCTGAACCCGAACAGGTGATCGATTGCGGCAATTCGGGCACCGGGGTGCGGCTGATCATGGGGGCCATGGCCACCTGTCCGATCTCGGCCACGTTCACAGGAGACGCGAGCCTGAACAAACGCCCAATGGCACGGGTTACTGATCCGCTTGCCTTGTTTGGCACGCAATCTGTGGGCCGTTCCGGTGGGCGCTTGCCGATGACAATCGTGGGCGCGGCCGAGCCAGTTCCGGTGCGCTATAAAGTGCCGATGCCGTCTGCGCAGGTCAAATCGGCGGTGCTGCTGGCGGGGCTGAATGCGCCCGGCAAGACCGTGGTGATCGAGAAAGAAGCCACCCGCGATCATTCCGAACGGATGCTGGCGGGTTTCGGGGCCGAAATCACAGTTGAGGATACCGATGAGGGGCGCGTGATCACTCTGACCGGTCGACCCGAGCTGAAACCTCAGGTCATTGCCGTGCCACGCGACCCGTCCAGCGCGGCTTTCCCAGTTTGTGCGGCGCTTATCACGCCCGGCTCAGACGTGCTGGTGCCTGGTATTGGTTTGAACCCAACCCGTGCGGGTCTGTTCACCACGCTGCGCGAGATGGGGGCTGATCTGACTTATGAGAACGAACGTGAAGAAGGGGGCGAGCCCGTTGCCGATCTGCGCGCCAAGTATTCGCCAAATATGAAGGGGATCGAGGTGCCGCCGGAACGCGCTGCCTCGATGATCGATGAATATCCGGTTCTGTCTGTGGTTGCGGCCAATGCCACTGGAACCACGATGATGGGCGGCGTGAAAGAGCTGCGCGTGAAGGAAAGCGACCGGATCGACGCAATGGCCCGCGGCTTGCGCGCGAATGGCGTCACTGTGGAAGACGGCGATGATTGGTGGTCGGTTGAAGGGTTGGGCATCGGTAACGTGCCCGGCGGCAAAACCTGCGAGAGCTTTCTGGATCACCGCATCGCCATGTCGTTTATGATCCTCGGTATGGGTGCTAAGACCTCTGTGACAGTTGATGACGCTGGCCCAATCGCAACCTCTTTCCCGATATTCGAGCCACTGATGGCGGGCCTTGGGGCGCGGCTTGTCAGAAACAACCAGTGAGCCGGGCGATGACCTACAGCTTCACTGTCGCGATTGATGGCCCGGCAGCAGCAGGAAAGGGCACGATCTCAAAGGCGGTTGCGGCGCATTTTGGGTTTGCGCATTTGGATACGGGTCTGCTCTACCGCGCGGTCGGGCGGCGGACTTTGCTGGGTGTGGATCCGGTGGAAGCCGCACAGACATTGACGGCCGAGGATTTAGATCAAGGCGACCTGCGCACGGCTGAGATAGCGCAGGCAGCGTCTAAAGTCGCTGTGATCCCTGAAGTGCGCGCTGCACTTGTCGATTTTCAACGCGCCTTTGCCCGGCGGGCAGGCGGGGCGGTCCTGGATGGGCGGGACATTGGGACTGTGATTTGCCCGCGTGCCGAGGTGAAGTTGTTTGTCACCGCAAGTGCTGAGGTTCGGGCCGAGCGTCGGTTTCTTGAACTACAAGCCAAAGGCGCTAACGTGACCCGTGATCAGGTTCTGGCGGATGTGAAAGAACGCGATGCGCGCGATGCCGAGCGTAGTACAGCGCCGATGAAACCGGCCGAAGATGCCGTGATGCTGGATACCACAGATCTGAGCATCGAGGCCGCTTTGAACCAAGCCTTGGCCGCGATCAACGCGAAACTGCCCGCGGCTGACTAAAGCCGCGGGCAGCAAGGCGCGGTTTACAGATCGCCAACTGCGATGCTTTGAATGTTTGCCCACTGATCGTCCGCCGTTTTTGCGGTGCCAGCAACATCCTTCAAAAAGGCGGTGCGGGTATCAGCATTCAAGAACAGGTACAGCTTGCCATCGGCAATCAGGTATTGATCCGGATCGCCATCGAACTTCTTGCCGACCGATACGCCAAACGAACAGAAACCGCCGTGTTGCGGCAGATACGCCGTCGGGTTCGCCTCGAATGCTTCGAGGTTTGTGGCGGTGGTAAAATAGTATGATGCGCCATCATAAGTTGCTGTATGGGTCGCGAAGCCTTCGACCGGGTTGCCGTTATTGACCAGTGCGACCAGATCAACGCCGTGGGCAGCCAGCGGCGCACCTGCGGCTGAGATGCCGTTCGAGACATTGATTTCATCCGCCGCAAAGGCCGGTGTGGTGAGGGCAATGGCAGCTGCGAGGGCGGTCAAAAATCGAGTTTTCATTGTGCGTTTCCTTGTTGCTTTGGGTTCAAGTCGATCACTGTGGCGACCGATGAAACATAGCTAGGCAAGGGTGGTCGGACGTTTAATCGCAGATAGGTCGCGATTACTTGCAGATCGTACAACTTGTCGGATTGCAGGCTTGTGCTGTTCACCAAGCTTTGTTTGGTCATGCGAAACATCTGGCCATATGTTCACCCTATGCCAGCAGGAGAGACGCCATGATCCGACTAGCCCTGATTTTGTTCCTCGCCGCCGGAAGCCTGATGGCGCAGGAGGCTCAGCCCGAGCAGCCAGATGTCGAACCTGCCATGACATATGAGCGTCTGGGCAAGATCCTCTTTGCGCTCGACCCCGAGGCACAGCCGTTTGGACCGGGGTTTCAGCTGACGATATCAGAACAGACAGTGCTGGTTGTCACCGATACGACATTGGATCGGATGCGGGCTTTGGTTGCGATTGGCAGCGCCGAAGATTTGTCGCACGCAGACCTGCAGCGCATGATGCAGGCAAATTTTGACAGCACGTTGGATGCCCGCTACGCCATTGCCAATGGCACACTCTGGGCGGCGTTCATCCATCCCTTGTCCCGGTTGGACAAGGATCAGTTGATTTCGGGTCTGGCCCAGACTGTGAACATCGCAATCACCTATGGCACTCTGTACACAGGTGGTGCGGCCGAGTTCGGTGGCGGCGACAGTCATGACTTGCAGCGCGAGTTGCTCGAAGAGCTGTTGAAGAAGGGCGAAGAAATCTGAACGCAATTGGCGATCCCCCATCCTCTTTGATGGCCCCATCCCAAAGACCCTAGCTGGATGCAGGAAAGCTGCTATAGTCTCCTGCAAGCTAAATGGGAAAGCCGCCAAACAACCTCAATAAATGGGGAGGCGGTTACAGAATCCCAAAAGCCAACAGGGACAGAAAATATGAATAATCGTTTGAGTAAGATCACCATCGTCGGTGGTGGTACGGCGGGTTGGATGACTGCGCTGATCCTGGACATGGTGTTTTCACGCACCTCCGCAACCAAGGATCGTCCGCGTATCTGCCTGATCGAAAGCCCGAATATTTCGACCGTCGGTGTGGGCGAGGCGACGGTGCCGCGCATGCCGGTCACATTGCGCCAGGCGGGGATCTCCGAGCGGGATTTCTTTCGTGAAACCAACGCTTCGTTCAAGCTGGGCGTGAAGTTTTGCAACTGGAATAAGGATGCCAAGGGAAACCGTATCGACTACGTGAACCCCTTTGCCCATGGGCAGTTGCTGGAAGGGCTCGAGGCCGCGGAATACTTTCTGCGGTTCGGCAATGGGGATCGTGATTTTACGCAGTCAATCGCGCCTCATGATGATCTGGCCCGCCTGTGCAAAGGTGCGCGGCCTTTGGGTGCGCCTGAGTTCGAACAGCGCTTTGGCTATGCCTATCATCTGGACGCGGTAAAGTTTGCGGGCATGCTCACGCGGGTCTGCACCAAGCGTGGTGTGGAGCACATTCAGGATGAGGTGCAGTCGGTCGAGCTGGACGAGCAGGGCAATGTCAGCCATCTGATGCTGGAGCGCAAAGGGCGGCACGACATTGAGATGGTCATAGACTGTACCGGATTCCGGGGATTGATCATCAACCAGGCTCTGGGCGAGCCGTTCATGGACTATTCGGACTATTTGCCGAATGACCGCGCCATGGCGTTACAGATCGAACATCCCGATCCGGAAAAGATCGAAAGCGTCACGCGGTCGACCGCACTGGGCGCGGGCTGGACTTGGCGCGTGCCGCTCTACAATCGGGTTGGGACGGGCTATGTGTTCTCATCGGCGCATCGGACTGATGATCAGGCGGCGGATGAGTATCTGGAATGGCTGGGCGACAGCGGCAAGGGTCTGACACCACGTGTTATCCCGATGCGCATCGGGCGGGTGCGCAATGCCTGGGTTAAGAACTGTTTGGCGATTGGTCTGTCCGGTGGGTTTATCGAACCGCTTGAAAGCACCGCGATCCATATGATCGACCATGCCATCCGCTGGTTCGCCGAGCATCTGCCCACGCGCGATATCGAGCCGTTTTTGCGGGCGCGATATAATCGCCAGATGAACAAGCTGTATGATGAGGTTCTGGACTTCATCTGCCTGCATTACCGATTGGGCAATCGCACAGATGACCAATATTGGATTGATGCGCGCACCGAGATGAAGATACCGGACCGTTTGGCCGAGAACCTTGAGCTGTGGCAACACCGCCTGCCAATGGAACATGATATCGAGTTCGCAACCCTGTTCAATTTCCGCGTCTATCAGACGGTTCTGCTAGGCAAGCAGGTCTACGATACAGGCTATGGCGCGGGGATACGCGACCGGATACGCCCGCTGAAAAAGCCGATCTGGTTCCAATGGTGGAAGGGGGCCAAGGTGGACCTTGCGCAGATTCTGCGCACCATGCCAGACCACAAAACTCTGTTGCGCGATATTCGGGGAGAACTGGATAAACCCGCCTTTGACAAGGCCGTTGCTGCGGCGACGGTGGCAATGCCCGGGCAGGTGCCTGCGCCTGTGGCGATCCAGAACATGCCGAATCTTGCCGAAATTCAAAGTGGCAGCAAGGATTTGCAGCTTTTCTAGGGTGTTTGCGGCGGGTGACAGGGGGCATTTGTCAAGCACTGGTGCTCTGAGCGCCAAGTGCCCCACTCTATGACTTGGTAAGGTGATCAATCCGTGTTGCAGCCTGTGATGAGAAATGTAATATCATTACGTCATGAGGCAACCGAGACCCCAATACCGACCCGGCGCAGGCCGCAATCTGCGGAGTGATTTGAAACGGCGTCGCCGACAGGCGTCGCCTATGCAGACCTATGATAACTTGCCGCAACCGTTACGGCGCTGGCTGGCACAGGCCTGTCTGCCGTGGAGCCCAAGCTCGGCCCTGAAAATCTGGAACCGAATTGACGGTGCCAAAGACCCCTTAGCTGCGATTGGACGGTTGAACGCGGTCGAGCAGGCGATGCTGCAAAAGGATTCGAAAGTCTGGACCCAGTCTGTCTGATTGCACAAGGGCGCCCGGATTCCCCTGGGCCATGAAAATATGGGCTTTGCCCTTGCGTCCGCACTGAAATCCGCCTATACGCGCGCTGTCGATACATGGGCGGTCAACGCCCGGATGACGTTTCTGAGCAGGGCCGGGTTACCTCGGCCCTTTGTGTTTGTTTGCTCAGGGGCGCACCGGATCACGCCCGACGACATCATGAAACAAGACCGGCGGAGACAACCGCTCGGCCAGCAAAAACGTACTGTAAAGGAAAACGACGCCACATGGCTGATACATCTATGGAGGAATTCGAAGCCCTCCTGAACGAAAGCTTCGAAATGGACACACCCGAAGAGGGTTCTGTCGTCAAAGGTAAGGTTCTGGCGATTGAAGCCGGCCAAGCCATCATCGACGTAGGCTACAAAATGGAAGGCCGCGTTGATCTGAAAGAATTCGCAAATCCCGGCGAAGCCCCTGAAATCGCTGTAGGTGACGAGGTCGAAGTTTACCTGCGCGCCGCAGAAAACGCCCGTGGCGAAGCCGTCATCTCGCGCGAGATGGCCCGCCGTGAAGAGGCATGGGACCGTCTGGAAAAAGCATATGCCGACGACCAGCGCGTCGAAGGTGCAATCTTTGGTCGCGTCAAAGGTGGCTTCACCGTCGATCTGGGTGGCGCAGTTGCGTTCCTGCCCGGCTCGCAGGTTGACGTTCGCCCCGTGCGCGACGCTGGCCCGCTGATGGGTCTGAAGCAGCCATTCCAGATTCTGAAAATGGACCGCCGCCGTGGCAACATCGTTGTGTCGCGTCGCGCCATCCTGGAAGAATCGCGTGCCGAACAGCGTGCCGAAGTTATCGGCAACCTGTCCGAAGGTCAGACCGTCGAAGGTGTTGTCAAAAACATCACCGAATACGGTGCATTTGTTGACCTGGGCGGCGTTGACGGTCTGCTGCACGTCACCGACATGGCATGGCGTCGTGTGAACCACCCGTCCGAAATCCTGACGATCGGCGAAACCATCAAGGTTCAGGTCATCAAGATCAACAAAGAGACCCACCGCATCAGCCTGGGCATGAAGCAGCTGCAGGAAGATCCATGGGATCTGGTTGCTGCGAAATACCCGCTGGGCTCGGTCCATCAGGGTCGCGTCACCAACATTACCGACTACGGCGCGTTCGTCGAGCTGGAAGCCGGTGTCGAAGGTCTGGTGCACGTGTCCGAAATGTCCTGGACCAAGAAAAACGTCCACCCCGGCAAGATCGTTTCGACCAGCCAGGAAGTCGACGTCATGGTTCTGGAAATCGACGGCGCCAAGCGTCGCGTGTCTCTGGGCCTGAAGCAGACTCAGCGCAACCCGTGGGAAGTGTTTGCAGAAACACACCCCGAGGGCACCGAGGTCGAAGGCGAAGTCAAGAACATCACCGAATTCGGTCTGTTCATCGGCCTCGAAGGCGACATCGACGGCATGGTTCACCTGTCCGACTTGTCCTGGGACGAGCGTGGCGAGGATGCGATCCAGAACTACCGCAAAGGCGACATGGTTTCGGCCGTTGTCTCGGAAGTGGACGTTGAGAAAGAGCGTATCTCGCTGTCGATCAAAGCCCTGGGCGGTGACAAGTTCGCCGAAGCCGTGGGCGGCGTGAAGCGTGGTTCGGTCATCACTGTCGAAGTTACCGCGATCGAAGATGGCGGCATCGAGGTCGAGTACGAAGGCATGAAGTCGTTCATCCGTCGTTCGGACCTGAGCCGTGACCGCGCCGAGCAGCGCCCTGAGCGCTTCAACACCGGCGACAAGGTCGACGTCCGCGTCACCAATGTCGACAGCAAGACCCGCCGTCTGGGCCTGTCGATCAAAGCACGCGAGATCGCCGAAGAGAAAGAGGCCGTGGAACAGTACGGTTCCTCCGACTCGGGCGCATCGCTGGGCGATATCCTGGGTGCAGCGCTGAAATCCGGCGACTAAACTCAGGGCGCAAGCTTGAACATGACAATCGGCCCCGTGCATCCGCGCGGGGCCGTTTTTGTTGCGAATCAATATGTTCCGATTCTTCGATCTATCCGGCTGATTGCTCGCGCATTAGGTGTGTAAAGCGGGTGAACTGGCAAAAAATCGCGTGAGTCTGTGCCAAATTCAGGCACCCGCGCCCATAGTTTGCTTTCCCCTGATCCGGCTTTTTCCCTATACTGTCAGAACAATAGACCTGACATATTGGCCGCCTGGGAGGGTAACGCGAATGATCCGTTCAGAATTGATTCAGAAGATTGCCGATGAAAACCCACATCTCTACCAGCGTGATGTCGAGCGGATCGTGAATACCCTATTTGAAGAAGTCACCGATGCGATGTCGCGCGGCGACCGTGTCGAACTGCGCGGCTTTGGTGCGTTTTCGGTGAAAAAGCGTGACGCTCGCGTGGGCCGTAACCCAAGAACCGGCGAGACGGTTCAGGTCGAAGAAAAATCAGTTCCGTTTTTCAAAACCGGCAAGTTGCTAAGGGATCGATTGAACGGTAAAGCCTGATCCCATGATGCGCTACCTTCGATATGCTTTTCTGGCGAGTTTGGGGATCATTCTGATCTCGATTTCACTGGCCAATGTCAGCTCGGTCGAGCTGAAGCTGATGCCTGACACCTTGGCAGAACTGCTGGGCTTTAACCTGTCCACCTCATTGCCGCTGTTCATCGTCGTTTTGGGCGGCGTCGTGGCGGGGCTGGTCATCGGGTTTCTGTGGGAATGGCTGCGAGAGCACAAGCATCGCAAAGACGCCTCGGTCAAGAAAAGCGAAGTGCGCAAGCTCGAGCGCGAGGTCAAGAAGCTCAAGAAAAAGCAGAACGAAGACAAAGACGAAGTTCTGGCCATTCTGGACGAGGCGAGCTGAGCCGACGCCATGGCCGAGGTATCCGTCAAAATCTGCGGTCTCACCGCCCCTGATCACGTGCGCGCATCGGTAGATGCGGGTGCGCGGTACTTAGGGTTTAACTTTTTCCCAAAATCACCACGATATGTTTCCCCAGAACAGGCCGCCGGGTTGGTGACAGGTGTCCCCGCTGGTGTCGCTAAGGTCGCGCTGGTTGTGAACGCCAGGAATGAATTGCTCGACAGCATCACGCAAACTGCACCGTTCGACATGCTGCAATTGCACGGAGCCGAGACGGTCGAGCGGGTGCAAGAGGTCAAGGATCGGTATGGCCTGCCCGTGATGAAGGTTATAGGTGTTGCTGATGCGAAAGATCTCTCGGCAATCGACACCTACAGTGGTGTAGCCGATCAACTGCTGATCGACGCGAAGGCCCCGAAAAACGCTGTCTTACCGGGCGGCAATGGTTTGGCGTTTGACTGGCGCCTGCTAGCTGGGCGCAAATACTGGCGTAGGCCTTGGATGCTAGCCGGTGGGCTTAATCCCGCCAACGTGGCCGAAGCTATTCGTATGACGGGTGCGCGTCAGGTTGATGTTGCATCAGGGGTTGAAAGCACACCCGGCGTCAAGGATGCGGCGTTGATTCAGGCATTTATCGACTCGGCACAGTGATCTGAAAAGGCATGCGCGCCGTACCTCCAAAGAGGAGGGTTCGATTATGTTTGCATCGATTGGCGGCGTTTCCCTACGGCATTGGTACCATACGCCAGAGTTTTTCTGGCGCGCAGGTCAGGCGTTGCGGCAAGCACGCCGGGATCCTTTGTGCCTGCACGCCGAGGTGTTCCCACTGGACGACCTCTATTTCTCGCTAAGCGTCTGGCAGGATATCGAGGCGATGATGGCGTTTGCGCGCACTGGCCCGCATCGCCGTGTCATGCTGGCAGCTGATCGCCTCGCCAACGTGAACCGATTCTGCCATTTCTCGTGCGTAGGGGTTCCAACAGCCGAACAAGCGCTTCAACACTGGCGACAACAGGTTCAAGCAGCCGAATGATGCGTTTTGCCCATGGCAAATCCTGCCACCACCTCCTATGAACAACGGGTACGACGAGTGGAGACACCTATGGCCAACGATCTTTTCAACTCTTTCATGTCCGGCCCCGATGAACAGGGGCGTTTCGGTATCTTCGGCGGACGGTTCGTCAGTGAAACGCTGATGCCCCTGATCCTGTCGCTGGAAGAGGAATACAACAAGGCCAAGGATGATCCGACCTTCTGGGCCGAGATGGATGATCTGTGGGCCAATTATGTAGGCCGCCCCTCGCCGCTGTATTACGCGGAACGCCTGACCGAGCATTTGGGCGGCGCGAAGATCTACCTGAAACGTGATGAGCTGAACCACACCGGCGCGCACAAGATCAACAACGTGTTGGGCCAGATCATTCTGGCGCGGCGCATGGGCAAGACCCGGATCATCGCGGAAACAGGGGCCGGGCAGCACGGTGTGGCTACCGCCACCGTCTGCGCCAAGTTCGGCCTGAAATGCATCGTCTACATGGGTGCGCATGATGTGCAGCGTCAGGCCCCGAACGTGTTTCGGATGCGTCTGTTGGGCGCCGAAGTGATCCCAGTGACTTCAGGTCGTGGCACGTTGAAAGACGCGATGAACGACGCACTGCGCGACTGGGTGACTAATGTGCGCGACACGTTCTACTGCATTGGCACGGTGGCCGGTCCGCACCCGTATCCGGCGATGGTGCGCGATTTCCAGTCGATCATTGGCAAGGAAGCGAAAGAGCAGATGATGAAGGCTGAGGGCCGCCTACCCGACACGATCATCGCCGCCATTGGCGGTGGCTCGAACGCGATGGGCCTGTTCTACCCGTTCCTCGACGACAAGGACGTCAACATCATTGGCGTCGAAGCTGGCGGCAAAGGCGTGAACGAAAAGATGGAACATTGCGCCTCACTCACTGGTGGACGTCCGGGCGTGCTGCACGGCAACCGCACCTATCTGTTGCAGGATGACGATGGTCAGATTCTCGAAGGCTATTCGATCTCGGCTGGTCTCGACTATCCGGGCATCGGACCTGAGCATTCATGGCTGAACGATATCGGTCGTGCAAACTATGTCGCTATCACAGACAAAGAAGCGCTAGAGGCGTTCCAGCTGTGCTGCGCGACCGAAGGCATCATTCCTGCGCTGGAGCCTAGCCATGCACTGGCCCATGTCATGAAGATCGCGCCCGACCTGCCCAAAGATCACCTGATCTGCATGAACATGTGTGGGCGAGGAGACAAGGACGTACAGACCGTGGCCAAGTATCTGAACTTTGATATGTCGGATACCGAAGGCCGCACGGCGGACTAGCCTTGGAGCTATGAGACTCGATTGAATTGTGTCAGGTTGCGCCCATGCGCGACCCGTCTCAATCCATCAAGTCCGAACAGCTTGGTCAGAAGTATGATGCCGCAGCGCCCGGATGGGCGGACAAGATGCGGTTGCTTGGCTATTTCGACGCCTATCTCGGGTTTCTATCGGCGGACCCGGCGGCGAATCTAGGCGACAATGCGTTGGACGTTGGGTGCGGAACCGGTGCCTTTGCCGAGGCGCGTGCCGTTGAACAACCGCACGGTTCCGTCACGTTGCTTGAGCCATCAGAGAACATGTTGTTTCGGGCAAAGGGTGCCCTCGCTCGGCGCGGAATTGATGCAGCGGTCGCGAGAAACTGGCTGTCAGAGTTCAAGGCCGTTCAGCCCTATGATTGTATCCTAGCGGCGCATGTTCTGGAACACTGTACTGATCCGGTCGATGCACTGCGTCAAATGCGCGAGTTGGCTGCACCGGGAGCGACGCTGTGGCTGGTCGTAAGCAAACCGCATTGGTGCAATGCGATCATATGGCTGCAGTGGCGCCACCGGACCTATCGTCCGGATGTGGTGGCAAAATTGCTGGCACAATCAGGGTGGGGTTTGGAGGCAGAGCACGGTTTTCCAACCGGCCCGCCTTCGCGCACATCCCGTGGATATCGCGCAGTGGCGATATAACTATCTTAGTCAGCGCGCTTGGCTTCCAATACCTTGAGCGGAACGATCTCCAAAGCTCGCTGATGTGTTGCTTCAAGATGCACCATCGGGGCACAGCCTTCGTCATAGGCCTGCAGGAAACGACTTGCACAAAGGCACCAGCCGTCACCAGGTTTAAGGCCCGGGAAATCAAACTCGGGGCGCGGCGTGCTGAGATCGTTGCCTACATACTTGGAATAGGCCAGGAATTCAGCCGTCATGACGGCGCAGACCGTGTGGCTGCCCTGATCCTCGGGGCATGTGTTGCAAGCCCCGTCCCGAAAAAACCCGGTCAGAGGATCGCGTGAGCAGGGGGCCAGAACGCCCCCCAGAACATTGATGCTGTCTTGTTTCTGCATAGGGCCACCTTACAGGCTTCGGGCGATGCTGCGAAACATTTCAATATTTTCTTCGCTGACGCCGGGATCGCGGAATCGCCGATCTGCGCCGGTCGTGACGATCAGAACGTCGCGGGCCTGGTCAAAATAGATGTATTGCCCGTAAACGCCGCGCGCCATGAATTCACCGTCTTCGGCACCGACAGGGATCCACCATTGGTAGCCATAGCCGATTTTGCCCGGTTTGGTTGGCGATGATGCCGCTGTTGATACGGCGATCCAGTCCGCCGGAACCAGCTGTTGCCCATTGTGTACGCCGTTTTGCAAGATCATCTGTCCAAAACGGGCGAAGTCACGTGTGGTGAAGTTCAACCCACCCAGGACAAAGGCCACGCCAGCGCCGTCAGTCACGTAGTAGCCGTCATGCTCTAGGCCCAAGGGCTGAATGATCTTTTTGGTCAGCAGGTCGGTAACACTGCGCCCAGTGGCCCCGCGGATCACCATGCCCAACACATGGGTATCGATCGAAACATATTGATAGGTTTCCCCCGGAGGGGCGAAACTCTCATTGAGCGACGCGGCAAAATCATCCAGTTCCCCGCCAAGCGCAACGATGCGGCCCATGCGGTTGATATCTGAATTGGGGTCCAGATAGTCTTCGTCAAAGGTTACACCGCTGGCCATGTTCAGCACATTCCGGATCGTTGCGCCGTCATAGGCGCTGCCCTTCAGCTGCGGGGCGTATTGCACGACAGGATCGTCCAGCGAGGTGATCGCGCCTTCGCTCAGCAAGATGCCGAACAAGGCCGACAGATAGCTTTTTGCAACCGACCAAGATATCCGCCGGTCATCTGCGCCGGTGCCCAGATAGTACTCTTCAAAGCGAACCTCACCGTTTTGCATGACCAGCAGAGAGGTCACGGCGCGTTCGTCGACCCATTCATCTGTGCCATCGGGAAGGTCAAAGCCAGCCCCATAGGGCAATTCCCAGGTTGGTCCGTTTCCACGGGGCAGGGGGGCGGTCAGAAACGCCTCATCCATGTGCGAGAAGTTGTGAACAATTTTTTCTTCGGAAAACAAAGAGTTCACTGCCATCAAGCGTTGAATCTCTTCACGCTTCCAGACCCCAACCGCAATTGCAGCCAGCACCAAGGCCAAAGTGATGCGCAGCAGCCATTTGATCACAGTTCTCATGCAACCCTCCCTGTTTCGGTTACATAGGAGCGTTGCAGGGCGCATTGCGCAATCAAGACGTAACGGAAAGCGCGATCAGGACTATTTGAATTTATCCAGCAGCTTTTGCATGGCCGTCCGGTCATCTGCAACTGGTTCGGGTTTTTCAACGGGCTTAGATGTGGGGTCGTCGGCCGGAGGCGACTTGGAGGATCGTGCCGGTGCAGTACGCAGCGCAACGGCGTTCATGAATTTGCCACCCTCGTCCTTTGTCAGATGTTCAGCCCCGTCTGAGACACCGCGCAGTACATTGTCCAGCCATTCGGCCTCAGCTTTGGCAAAATCTGATAGTACGTAAGGCGATACAATCTCTTTGCGACCAGGATGGCCGATGCCCAGGCGCACGCGGTCATAGGCCGCCCCAATGTGATCGTGGATCGACCGCAATCCGTTGTGACCAGCGTGACCGCCGCCCGCCTTGACCCGGACTTTGCCCGGGGCCAGATCCAGCTCATCGTGAAAGACGGTCACATCCGTGGATTCAAGTTTGTAGAAGCGCATTGCTTCGCCAACCGATTGGCCTGAACGGTTCATGAACGTCTGCGGCTTTAGCAGCAGTACTTTCTCTGTGCCCAAACGTCCTTCGGCGATCTCACCCTGGAACTTTGATTTCCAAGGACCAAAGCCATGATCTTCGGCAATTCGATCCAAAGCCATGAAACCTATATTGTGTCGGTTGCGGGCGTATTTCGAGCCCGGGTTCCCCAGTCCGACAAACAGTTTCATTTTCTCGTCCTTGTACAGCGCAGTGGGTTGATGGCACGGAATTGCACGTGTTTCCAGCCCGACCAAAAGAAAACGGGGCCCGCAAAGGGCCCCGTTTCAAGTCCGAACTCTTGGGCCCGGGTTTACTCTTCAGCTTCTTCCTGGCCGACGACTTCTACTTCGTCCGCGGCCACTTCTTCGCCTTCTTCCTCATCGTCGCTGGTCGACAGTCCGGTCGGCGCTGACACATTGGCGATCACGAAGTCCCGGTCGATTGTCGGCTTGGTGCCTGCGGGCAGGTCAACCGACGAGATGGTGGCAACGTCGTTGATCTCCATGCCAGTAAGATCAACGGTGATCTTCTCGGGGATCTCGCCAGCGGTACACATCAGTTCGACTTCCGGGCGCACAACGGTCAGAACGCCGCCCTTCTTGATTCCAGGGGCTGCTTCTTCGTTGATAAACTCAACGGGGATGAACAGTGCGATCTTAGTGGTCCGGCGCAGGCGCATCAGGTCCAGATGGGTTGGCAGGTCTTTGACGACGTCACGCTGAACGTCACGGCAGATCACGCGAACGTCTTCGTGGCCGTCAACCTTCAGGTTCCAAAGGGTCGACTTAAACCGGCCAGCCTTCAGGCGTTTGAACAGTTCGTTGAACGGGATCTGAATTGGCAGCGGCTCTTTATCGCCACCAAACACAATGCCCGGAACCATGCCATCGCGGCGCGCCTGACGAGCGGCGCCCTTGCCTGTCCCCGTCCGTTCCAGAGCTACGAGATCAGGAATCTCTCCAGCCATGATAATTCTCCAATGTTAGGGCGGGCATCCTCCAAGGCTGTATGCCCGCGTGAAGCCGCGTCCTTAGCTTGATTCATTGGGTTTGGAAAGGGGTTTTTGCAGCGTCTGTTTTCTTGCGAGGCTTTGCCTCGCGCTCCGGGATATTTTTTAGCCAGGTGAATGAAGAATCCAGACTTCATCTGGCTATAAATATCCCCGGGGGAGGCGCCCAGTAAGGGCGACGGGGGCAGAGCCTCCTCTCACTCGTCAGTTTTGCCAGCGGCCACCAAAGTCTTGAGGCACCAGCAGATTGTGCCGACCCAAATCCGAAACGTTGCGCTCTCCGCACAAGGCCATGGTTGTATCAAGTTCTTTCTGAATGACATCGAGCGCTGTTGTCACACCCTTTTGACCCATTGCGCCCAGTCCGTAGACAAAGGCGCGCCCGATATAGGTGCCTTTTGCGCCCAGGGCCAACGCCTTCAGGACGTCCTGCCCAGATCGGATGCCGCTGTCCAGATGCACCTCGATATCGCTACCGACGGCGTCCATGATCTCGGGCAGCATCCGGATTGAACTGAGCGCGCCGTCCAGTTGGCGACCGCCGTGATTCGAGACAACGATAGCATCCGCCCCCAGCTTGGCGGCCATTTTTGCATCTTCGGCATCCAGAATGCCTTTGAGGATCACCTTGCCGCCCCATTGTTCCATCAGCTTTTCAACCTTTGACCAATCCAGGCTGGGGTCAAATTGTTCAGCGGTCCAAGCGCCCAGTGAGGAGGCGTCCGAGATGCCTTCGACATGGCCGACGATGTTTCCGAACTCACGCCTTTGGGCGCGCAGCATCTCGATGCCCCAGGACCATTTGGTCATCAGGTTTGCAATGGTTTTTGCGGTTAGTTTTGGCGGGGCGGACAATCCGTTCTTCAGATCCTTGTGCCGCTGACCCAGGATTTGCAGATCCAGCGTGATCACCAGCGCCGAACATTTGGCGTCTTTTGCACGCTGGATCAGCCGATTGACGTAGTCGGTGTCCTTCATGGTGTAGAGCTGAAACCAAAAGGGTTTGCTGGTGTATTCTGCCACATCTTCAATCGAATTGATGGACATCGTCGATAGCGTAAACGGGACACCGAATTCCTCGGCTGCCTTGGCCGCTTTCATCTCGCCATCGGCATGCTGCATTCCGGTCAGACCTACCGGCGCAAGCGCTACGGGCATCGCGACATCTTGCCCGATCATCTGAGACGCGGTTGAACGCCCGACCATATCCACAGCGACCCGCTGGCGCAGGCGAATTTGTTCGAAATCCGAGCTGTTTTCGCGAAAGGTCTGTTCGGTCCAGCTGCCGCTTTCGGCGTAGTCATAGAACATGCGCGGCACGCGCCGTTCGTAGATACGTTTTAGGTCGTCGATGGTGGTGATGACTGGCATTTGTCCGGCCCCTGAAGGATTGGTTCGTTTTCTTTACCAATTCGCATCAAAGATCGCAACGCTGGATAATTGCGGTTGATGGACATGCCCGTACAACGAAAAACCGCAGTCAGTAGGGGCTGACTGCGGCTTCGGTTTTGTTCTTGGTGATTAAAGTCAGACGGAATGCGCACCATCCGCCAGCGTTTTTACAAATTCCAGCACTTCAGGCACGGGTTTTCCCGCACCGATCTGGCTTACAATCGCTGAGCCCACGACAGCCCCATCTGCAACCGAAGCTATGGCGCGCGATTTTTCGGGTGTGTTGATCCCAAAACCCACGATCACGGGCAGGTCACTTGCGGATTTGATCCGCGCGACCTCGGGGCCGACATTAGTAGCCTCAGCCTCAGCCGCGCCAGTGATTCCGGTAATCGACACATAATAGACAAAGCCAGAGGTGTTTTGCAGAACGCGAGGCAGGCGTTTATCATCGGTTGTGGGTGTGGCGAGCCTGATGAAATTCAGGCCCGCAGCCTGCGCCGGCAGGCAGAGCTCGTCATCTTCTTCCGGCGGTAGGTCCACGACGATCAACCCATCAATGCCTGCAGCTTTAGCGTCGCCCAGAAAGGCATCAACACCGTGGCTGTAGATCGGATTGTAGTAGCCCATCAAAACAATCGGTGTGGTGTCATCTGTTTCGCGGAAGCTGCGGGCCAGGTCGAGGGTGCGCTTCAGCGTCATGCCCTGATCCAGCGCCCGTTGACCCGCGGCCTGAATGGTGGGCCCATCCGCCATCGGGTCGGTAAAGGGCAGGCCCAGTTCGATCACGTCGACGCCTGCCGCAGGCAGGCCTTTGACCACCTCTAGCGAGGTGTCATAGTCGGGATCGCCCGCCATGATATAGGCAACAAATGCTTTCTTGCCTTCGGCTTTCAGGGCGGCGAACTTCGTGTCGATACGGGTCATCGGGTGTCCTAGCAGTCAGGTTTGAACCTGATGTGCAGAAACTTTACCCGAAAATCAATCCCGCCCGGGTCTGATCGGCTCAGAAGCCCAGATGATACCGCACGAGCACCGCGTTTACGCCGGGGTTGAATTCCTCTGTGCTGGCATTGGACTTGTGAGTGATCGCCACCGACACTTTGTTCCCGCCATTTAAGGTATAGCCCAGCCCCAGCAAGCTTCGGATCTGAAAATTACCGCCCAGATCGTTCAGATCGTTGCCTTCGCTGTAATAGCCGGGCATCACGCTGCCCTCGACGAACCAGCGTTCATTTAGATTGTAGATGCCTACCAGGCCTGCGCCGATATGGGTATCGCCGTCTTCGTCGACCGAAAGGGCTGCACCCCAGGTCGCACTGAACCGGGTCGCCTGATGGAAGGGGCGATGCTGATATTCAAGGGATACAATGCCCTGATCCACCGACGCACTGTCAGAATAATCTGCATAGCCGGCCCCAAAGATCACAGTCTGAGCCTGCGCAACTACCGGGCTGGCAAGTGCAATCAAGGACGCGAAAAGGAAAGTCTTCATAGCCGAAGTTCTTCAGTTGTTATGTCTACATGCGCTAAGTGGCTACCCTAAATCGTATTTTTCAATTGGTACAAGAACACGATTGGGGAACAGTTTTGTGATGTGACCTATCGGCCCCATGTCTCGTGGGTCCGAGCTATTGCTTGCGCATTCCAACTCAGGTGCATAGAAGACGCCGTCACATCGCTTCAGGAGGCCATCATGGGCTTTAAAATGGGAATCGTGGGTCTGCCGAATGTGGGTAAGTCGACCTTGTTCAACGCGCTGACCAAAACAGCTGCGGCGCAAGCTGCGAACTTCCCGTTTTGCACGATTGAGCCCAATGTTGGTGATGTGGCCGTGCCGGATGATCGTCTGGATAAGCTGGCAGCGATTGCCTCGTCGAAACAGATCATCCCAACGCGCATGACCTTTGTGGATATTGCTGGTTTGGTGAAGGGTGCCTCCAAGGGGGAAGGGCTGGGCAACCAGTTTCTAGCCAATATCCGTGAGACGGACGCCATCGCCCATGTGTTGCGCTGTTTCGAAGATGGCGATGTGACTCACGTGGATGGCCGCGTCGATCCGGTGGCCGACGCGGACACCATCGAGACCGAGTTAATGCTGGCCGATCTGGAAAGCATCGAAAAGCGCCGCGCCAATCTGGTGCGCAAGCTGAAGGGCAATGACAAAGAGGCGCAGCAGCAAGACCGTTTGCTGGCAGAGGCGCAAGAGATGTTGGAAAACGGCAAACCTGCGCGTTTGGTCGCGGTATCTGCCGAGGACGCCAAGGCCTGGAAGATGCTGCAACTGCTGACCACCAAGCCTGTGCTCTATGTTTGTAACGTGTCCGAAGAAGAAGCGGCCGAAGGGAATGAATATTCGGCCAAGGTTGCCGAAATGGCCGCCGCGCAGGGCAATTCGCATGTCATTATCAGCGCCAAGATCGAGGAAGAAATCAGCCTGCTGGAAGACGACGAGGCGCAGATGTTCCTTGAGGAAATGGGTCTGGAAGAGCCCGGCCTCGACCGTCTGATCCGCGCGGGCTACGACCTGCTGAAACTGGAAACCTATTTCACCGTTGGCCCGAAAGAGGCTCGCGCCTGGACCATCCGCACCGGCACTGCCGCACCGCAGGCCGCGGGTGTGATCCACGGCGATTTCGAAAAGGGTTTTATCCGGGCCGAGACCATTGCTTATGACGACTACATTGCCGCGAATGGCGAACAGGGTGCGAAAGAGGCGGGCAAGATGCGGGCTGAGGGCAAAGGCTACATCGTCAAAGATGGTGATGTGATGCACTTTCTGTTCAACACCTAAAGTCTCGCAACGGGCATTGCGATTGGTGCTGAGATCACCCAGCGCATCATGATGCATAGGGTCATAGGACGCGCGACAGAAAGGCCTTGGTGCGCGGCTCGCGTGGTTGGGAAAACAGCTGTTCGGGTGTGCCTTGTTCCAGAATGCGACCTGCGTCCAGAAAACAGACCTTGTCTGCCAGTTCTCGGGCAAATCCCATCTCATGGGTGGCAAGCACCATGGTCATACCCTGCTGATGCAGGTCCCGCAGTACGTCCAGCACTTCGCCGACAAGTTCGGGGTCTAAGGCGCTTGTGATTTCGTCAAACAGCATGATCTGCGGCTGCATTGCCAACGCCCGGATGATTGCTACGCGCTGCTGCTGTCCGCCTGAAAGCTGATCGGGATAGTGCTGCATCCGGTCTTCTAGCCCGAAGCGGGCAAAAAGCTGCGTGACCTCTGGGCGCAGCTTGTCCCGGCTGAGGCCGTGCACGCGGCGTGGCGCAAGCATCACGTTCTCAACCGCCGTCATATGGGGAAACAGGTTGTAGCTTTGAAACACGATGCCAATCTGCTGGCGCACGGGCTGAGGATCCAGCCCGGGTTCCGATATATCCTTGCCGTCCAGCCAGATCGTGCCGTCGTCGACAGGCTCAAGCAGGTTCATGCAGCGTAGCAGCGTGGATTTGCCAGACCCGGACGCCCCGATCAGGCAGACCATTTCCCCTTCGGCCACATCAAGATCGATGCCTTTGCAAACCTCATGATCACCGAACCGTTTGCGCACACCTCGTAAACTCAGCTTCGCCGTCATGTTCGCGCCCGGTTCTGTTTGTTCATGAGGTAATCGGCATAGCGTGTTGCGGGGATGGTCAGCGCAAGGAAGATCAGCGCGGCCCCTACATAGGGTGTGAAGTTCGCATAGAGCGATTTGTAGACCCCAGCCTGACGAAACACCTCGACCGGTCCAATGAAAGACAACAGCGCCACGTCTTTTTGCAGCGCGATGAACAGGTTCATATTGGCAGGCACAACGTTGCGGATGGCCTGTGGCAGCACCACAAAGCGCATGGTGTCTTGCGCGCTTAGCCCCAGCGAGGCTGCGGCAGAGCGTTGCGACTGGTGGATCGAATCGATACCTGACCGGATCACCTCGGCCACATAAGCCGAATACACCAGAACCAGCGCCAGGGTGCCCCAGATATAAGGGCTATTCCATGGCCGCGGTAGGCCCAGCCCAGGGACGCCGAAGCCGATAATGTAGATCACCAGAACCACAGGCAAGCCGCGGAAAATGTCGGTATAGGCGATCCCGAAAAGGCGCAAAGGAAACAGCGCGGGTGCGCGCGTATCCCGGCAAAGTGCGATCATCAAACCCGTCACTGCGATCAACGGTGCGGACCAGGCAAAGATCATCACGTTCAGCACAAAGGCTTCCAGCAAGCCGGGAAAGGTCGCTGCAAAGACCCTGCCGTTGAAAAAGGCGCGCTGAACAGCCTCCCAACCGGGGGCAAGCGGGATCAGGATGATCAGCGCAAGGACCACACTGATCGTTGAGATCAGGGCGATACGGTTGGAGCGTCGCCTGACCCCAGCCTCATAGAGCTCGCGGCGTGTTGGGCCCGAACCTTGGGGTTCGGGTGGATTTTGTAGTGACGCGTCGTTCATTTACTGGATAACCGGAACTCCGGTGGCTTCGGACAGCCATTGGGTTTCGATGGCGGCAAGCTCTCCGCTATCAACCAATTCCGAGATGGCAGCGTCGACGCATTCTTTGAGTGGATTGCCGTCCTCCATCAAAAGGCCGAATTGATCAGGGCTTTTTGATTGATCGGGCGAAAACTGCCCCAGCAATGCCCCGTTTTCAACCACGACCGCTGATAGATACAAGGCCGTGGGCAGATCGTAGAGGGCAGCATCAATCTGGCCGGCCATGATCGCGGCATTCACATCTGCATTGTCATTGTAAAGCAGGGGATCGCTTGTGGGCTGAATCACGTCATTCAACATCGGTATCGCAGTGGTCGTAGCGACTGCGCCCCATTTCAGGCCTTTCAAGCTGTCCAGCGTCGCCTCGGCTCCTGCATCCACCACACCTTGCGTGGTCAGAACCGCCATTGCGGACGTGTAATAAGGCAGGCTGAAATCGACCATCTCCTCGCGCTCGGGCGTGATCGAATATTGCTGCATGTTAAAATCAAAGTTCTTTGCCCCGGGCTGAATGGCCTCGTCAAAGCTGGTGCGCACCCAAGTGACACTGTCGGCCTCAAAGCCCATCTTCTCGGCGATGGCATAGGCAACGGCAGCTTCAAACCCCTCACCACTTTCGGGCGCGTCATTCATCACCCAAGGGTAGTAAGCCGGGTTTCCGGTGGCGATTGTCAAGGTGCCATCCGTCAAGGTCTTACCTGTCGCGCATTCCCCTGCTGCAAACGCATGGGGCGAGGACAGAATGACGGCTAGTGCCGTGCCCGCAATCAGTTTCATTGAAGCATCTCCCTGGATATTGTTTGCGCACAGGTTCTTACGGACGCACGTATTTGTCTAGTGTGTCACGATATGGAATGCCCGTAACATCGGTCTGATGGAATTGCTTGCTTATGGCTTGAACGCATCATGCATTCCGCTCGGGCGCAGAGCCCGCTAGTGTAAGGGGCAAGCCATGATCCGAGACTGCACTACATGATTGAAATCCGCGACCTGCAATTGCTCAGCGCCCTTGCGCGGCATCGTCACTTTGCCAAAGCGGCCGAGGAATGCGGGATCTCGCAGCCTGCATTCTCGATGCGAATCCGAAATCTTGAGGATCGGCTTGGCGTCTCGATTGTACGTCGCGCGAACCGGTTTCAGGGTCTGACCGAAGAGGGTGAGATGATCGTCCTGCGGGCCCGGCGCATTCTCGACGATACCAAAGCTTTGGAGCAACAGGTGCTGGCCGCAAAGGGCGAGATTACCGGGACGCTGATCCTGGGCGTGATCCCGACCGCCATTGCCTTTACGGGCCGCCTGATCAAGCGGCTGCGCGACGCGCATCCCCGCATCATTACACGTATCGAAACCATGTCAGCCACCGCCATTCAACACCGGCTGGATGAGGGCAGTCTGGACGCGGGCATCACCTATGGCGACAGTATCGGTACCGATCTGCGGCAGGTGCAGTCATTATACGAAGAAACCTATGTGCTGTTGGTGCCGTCGTATATGACCGCTGAAACCGACCCGATACCATGGGCGCGCGTGGCCGAGTTCCCGCTCAGCCTGTTGGAGCCACAAATGCAGAACCGTCGTATTCTGGATCGAATTTTCGCGGACCAAGGTTTGCATCCGGATGTCGTGGCTGAAACGAGCGGCTTCACGGCCTCGATGGTGATGGCTCGTGAAGGGTTAGCGGCGACCGTTGTGCCACGGGTTCTGGTGCGTGCGCTGGGCGAACTGAAGGGTACAAAAGTGCTGCCCTTGGTCGATCCGGTGGTCAGTAAGCCGATTTGTCTGGCGACCCTGAGCCGAGATCCCGAATTGCCAACCATACAAGCGCTGCGCTCTGTGGTGACCTCTTTGCGGTGATAAGGTGTCGTTATCGTGCGATAGCCAAATGCGATTTGACGATATGCTGGTCTGATGAGACACGGGGCCTTAATCGGAGGGCATCATGGCACCATTAGATACCAAGCCATCAGGCGCACCAAAGGGCGTCTGGAAGTCAGGTAAAGGCAAAGGGCGGCACACGCCCAAAGGCCGTCAATTCTCGGACGAGGCGCAGGCCGAAATCGCGCGCCTGTTGGGCGACCGCCCGCGTCGCCGCGACCTGCTGATCGAATTTCTGCATTTGATTCAGGACGAACATGGCCATATCAGCGCCGACCACATCGCTGCGCTGGCGGTCGAGATGCGGATTGGACAGGCTGAAATCTATGAGACCGCGACCTTTTATGCTCATTTCGACGTAGTGAAAGAAGACGAGACACCTCCGCCCGCGCTGACGATCCGCGTTTGTGATTCCCTTTCCTGCGAGATGGCCGGTGCCCAACAGCTGCAAAAAGCGCTGCAAGACGGACTGGACCCGTCCGAGGTTCGTGTTGTCCGCGCCCCTTGCATGGGCCGCTGTGACACCGCTCCGGTGCTTGAGATCGGCCACAACCACATTGACCATGCGACCCCCGAAAAGGTGCAGGCTGCAATTGCTGCCGATGACACCCATGCACATCTGCCTGACTACGAAACCTACGCGACCTATGAGGCCGAAGGCGGCTACGCCAAGCTGAAAGAGCTGCGCAAGGGCGGCGATTGGGAGAAGGTGCAGGAAGACGTCCTGTCCTCGGGCCTGCGCGGTCTGGGCGGTGCTGGTTTCCCGTCGGGCAAGAAATGGGGCTTTGTTCGCATGAACGAAGGCCCGCGTTATCTGGCCGTGAATGGGGACGAGGGCGAGCCCGGCACCTTCAAAGACCGCTACTATCTGGAGCGCACGCCGCATGTCTTCCTCGAAGGCATGCTGATCGCCGCATGGGCGGTCGAAGCGGAAACCTGCTTTATCTACATGCGCGACGAATACCCGGCCGTGCTGGAAATCCTGCGTCGCGAAATCGCCGCGTTGGAGCAGGCAGGGATCGTCGAAGAAGGCTACATCGACCTGCGCCGGGGTGCCGGTGCCTATATCTGCGGCGAAGAATCCGCGATGATCGAGTCGATCGAAGGCAAGAAGGGCCTGCCGCGTCATCGTCCTCCGTTCGTGGCGCAGGTTGGGGTCTTTAACCGCCCGACACTCGTGCACAATGTCGAGACACTGTATTGGGTCACCAAAGTGTGCCGTGAAGGACCTGAATGCCTCAACAGCACCGAAAAGAATGGTCGCAAAGGACTGCGTAGCTATTCGGTCTCTGGCCGTGTGGCGAAGCCGGGTGTTTACCTGTTGCCCGCCGGTTCGACCATTCTGGACGTGATCGAAGCTGCCGGTGGCATGGCCGAGGGCCAGACCTTAAAGGCGTACCAGCCGGGCGGCCCGTCTTCGGGCGTGTTGCCCGCGTCGATGGATGACATTCCTCTGGATTTCGACACGCTGCAACCGCATGGCACCTTCATCGGCTCGGCCGCTGTGGTGGTTCTATCCGATCAGGACACCGCCCGCGATGCGGCGCTGAACATGCTGCGCTTCTTCGAAGACGAAAGCTGCGGCCAGTGTACGCCTTGCCGGGCAGGCTGCGAAAAGGCGGTCAAACTGATGCAGGCAGACAAGTGGGATCAGGACCTGCTTGAGGACTTGTGTCAGGTCATGGGCGATGCCTCGATCTGCGGTCTGGGGCAGGCGGCCCCGAACCCGATCCGCCTTGTCATGAAACATTTCGCTGACGAAATCTGAGGGGAGACAGAGCCATGCTAGACGCAAGCCCAACCAAGACCGTCACCTTCAACCTGAACGGCGAAGATGTCACCGTGCCTGAGGGCTGGACCATCTGGGAAGCCGCCAAGGGCCAGGGGTTCACCATCCCGCACCTGTGCCACAAGCCGCAGCCGGGTTATCGCCCGGACGGCAACTGCCGCGCCTGTATGGTTGAGGTGGAAGGCGAGCGCACGCTGGTCGCCTCGTGCATCCGCCCCGCCGCAGACGGTATGGTCGTTAAGACCGACAGCGATCGGGCCGAGAAATCGCGCGCCATGGTCATGGAACTGCTGGTCGCCGATCAGCCGGAAGAGGCACATGACGCCTCCAGCCACTTCTGGGACATGGCCAAGCTGAACGATGTCAGCGACAGCCGTTTCCCGGCGAAAGAGGCCGAGAAAATCCCTCTGCTGGATGACAGCCACGTTGCGATGCGGGTCAATCTGGATGCCTGTATCAACTGCAACCTCTGCGTTCGCGCTTGCCGTGACGTGCAGGTGAATGACGTGATCGGCATGGCCGGTCGCGGCCACACCGCGCAGGTGGTGTTTGACCAGAACGACCCAATGGGCGCATCAACTTGCGTGGCATGTGGCGAATGTGTTCAAGCCTGCCCGACCGGCGCGCTGATGCCTGCTACCGTGCTGGACGACCAGCAGAAGGGTGACAGCAAGGACTATGACAGCGAAACCGAAAGCGTCTGCCCGTTCTGCGGCGTGGGCTGTAAGGTCTCGCTGAAGGTCAAAGACGGCAAGGTGAAATATGTCGAGGGCATCAATGGCCCCGCTAACGAAGGTCGTCTGTGCGTCAAGGGCCGCTTTGGCTTTGACTACATCCACCACCCCCACCGCCTAACCAAGCCGCTGATCCGGCGCGAGGATGCGCCTGAAAAGGGGCTGAACGTCGATCCCGGCAATCTGGACACCCATTTCCGCGAAGCGACATGGGAAGAAGCGATGGATCTGGCGGCCTCCAAGTTGAGAACTCTGCGTCAGGAAGACCCGCGCAGCGTTGCAGGCTTTGGCTCGGCCAAATGCACCAACGAAGAAGCCTATCTGTTCCAGAAGTTCATCCGTCAGGGCTTTAAGCACAACAATGTCGACCATTGCACCCGTCTGTGCCACGCGTCGTCCGTTGCGGCCTTGATTGAAAACGTGGGATCGGGCGCCGTGACTGCGACCTTCAACGAGATCGAAAACGCGGATGTGGCGATTATCATCGGAGCCAACCCGATCGAAAACCACCCTGTGGCCGCGACCTACTTCAAGCAGTTCACCAAGCGCGGCGGCAAGCTGATCGTGATGGACCCGCGCGGTGTTGGCATGCGCAAGTTTGCCGATGAGATGCTGCAGTTCCGCCCCGGTGCGGATGTCTCGATGCTCAACGCGATCATGAATGTGATCGTCGAAGAGGAACTCTACGACAGCCAGTACATCCACCGCTGGACCGAGAATTGGGAGGCCGAGAAAGAGCACCTGCGCCAGTTTACGCCCGAGGCGATGGCACCGATCTGTGGCATCGAACCCGATCAGTTGCGCCGTGTGGCCCGCACCTTTGCGCAGGCCAAAGCTGGCTTGATCTTCTGGGGTATGGGCGTCAGCCAGCATATCCACGGCACCGACAACTCGCGCTGCCTGATCAGCCTGGCGCTGATGACGGGCAATGTCGGCAAGCCCGGTGCGGGTCTGCACCCGCTGCGCGGTCAGAACAACGTGCAGGGGGCATCCGATGCCGGTCTGATCCCGATGTTCCTACCGGACTATAAGACGGTTACGGATGACAGCATTCGGGCGCAGTTTATGGATGTCTGGGGCTCGGATGACTTCTCGAATGAAAAGGGCCTGACTGTCACCGAGATCATCGATCAGATCTATGCGCGCAACATCAAGGGTATGTACATTCTGGGTGAAAACCCGGCCATGTCCGACCCGGATGTGAACCACGCGCGCGAGGCCTTGGCCAAGTTGGATCTGATGATCGTTCAGGATATCTTCCTGACCGAAACGGCGAACTATGCCGACATCATCCTGCCGGCCTCGGCGCTGTATGAGAAGAACGGCACCGTGTCGAACACCAACCGTCAGGTGCAGCGAGTGCGTCCGGCTGTGGCCCCTCCGGGGGAAGCGCGTGAGGATTGGGCGATCACCGTCGATCTGGCGCAGCGCATCGGGCTGAACTGGGACTACACGGATGTCTCTCAGGTCTTCAACGAGATGAAGCTGACGATGGAGTCTCTCGACAACATCACCTGGGAACGGCTTGAGACCGAGACGATCACCTACCCGTCGCTCAGCGAAACTGATCCGGGCCAATCCATCGTGTTTGGGGACGGCTTCCCGCGTGCGGATGGCAAGGCCAAGTTCACGCCAGCCAGCATCATCCCACCCGATGAGGCCCCGGATGAGGATTATCCGATGATCGCCACAACTGGCCGTCAGTTGGAGCATTGGCACACCGGGTCCATGACCCGCCGCGCCACTGTTCTGGACGCGGTGGAGCCTGAGGCGAATTGCTCGATGAACCCGCGTACCCTGAAACTGATGGGCATCGAACCGGGTGAGACGATCCGTCTGACGACGCGTCGCGGCTCGATCGAGATCATGGTGCGCGCCGACCGGGCGATTGCGGAGGATATGGTGTTCATCCCGTTTGCCTATGTCGAGGCTGCCGCGAACATCCTGACCAACTCGGCCATCGATCCCTATGGCAAAATCCCCGAATTCAAGTTCTCGGCGATCCGTGTCGAAAAGATTGAAGACGCCATCGCGGCAGAGTGATCTTAGGCAGCGATGAATCTGAAAGGGCGGTCCGATGGGGCCGCCCTTTTCCTAAGTGCCGCTACGTCACTCCCTGCTGCATCATTTTGGACTTTCTTTGCACCATTTGCGCCACAATTGTCTGTTTCTACACATCCCCGAATGCGAAAACGTCATAAGAACGCCTCCATTCGCCGCAGGGCAAGGAGAAGCAAAGGCATCAAATCTAAGGGGATTGCCCAAAGGGAAGGACTTGGGCGCGACCAGAGTAGCAGGGCGATATGACACTCAACGATGTGTATCTCAGACTGAAACAGGCCGACATTACATATGTCGTGCTACCGCGGGTGACGGTTCGTGCAACTTTGAACACCCTGCTCAGTTTCTTTCTTTCCAGGAATTTTATCTTATTTCTGGTGCCTTTGATGCTGTTGCTGATCGGCGCGACATCGTCTTTGTTTGCTGACCGGTTAAGCGGGTTTGGTCGTGCGGTTTATTGGTTGTCGATGTTGATCGGATACATGGGATCCGCCTTTGTCATGATCCTGGTTCAAGCCAGCGGCAGCAGTTTTTTGGGCATCAAAAGATTCTTCTCGCCTGTCACATGTATCCCCGTGGCGCTTGGCGCGATGACGTTCGCCGAGCTTGCGACGAACTGGGTGCTCAATCTATTTCAGACATCAGATTTCATGTATATGCCTATGCTCCTGCCGCAGTACCTTCTGATTGTCGGGATTGAGAGCATTGTTATCGTTTGGGTTTTACCACCTTATCTGGACCGGCTAGGGGAAAGCGAGGGCCCAATCGAGGATACGCCCGAAAACAATGCGACCGGGGTGGTGACGGCAAATGGTCAGAGCTTCCTGATCAAGGACATCAAGTTTGTTCAGGCAAACCAGCACTATGTGACAGTGCAGCTTGATGATCGTGAAGTGTTGGTGCGCTCTACGTTCAAGGGGATTCTGACCCAGCTGCCCACAGGGGCAGGGTTGCAGGTGCATCGTTCGTGTTGGGTTGCCAACTCCTGCGTCGACATCGCACGTAGTTTGAATGAGATCGGACATGTCGTTCTGTGCAACGGTGAGAAATTGACCGTTGCCCGCAGCCGCACCGGTGCGGTACGCGATTGGTTGGCAAGCCTCGCCTGCTCCGAAGGGCTGCAGAGTGTCGAAGCCTGATCACGCCAAGGCTATTTATTAGGGACAGGTTTTCGCTGACGTTAGCGAAAAAAGAACACCTCCCCGCGTTTCTCGCTGACTTGGATAGCGGCACGCAGGAAGGTGAACGTATCAAATGCTTGAATGCTGAAACGGTTTGTTAGTACCACTTTCGTTTCCCCCGATTTCGGATTTAACCCCCTCCTTCATCAGGCATTACTCGTCACCAAACACACTGGTTAAATGCGCTGCAACAACCGCAGCACGCTACCTTTTCGAACAAATGCCTGAAACAGGCAACGAGCTTGGTACGAAACGTCGAAAATTCGTAACGAATGGGGCCTGCAGTTCATGTCGCACGAGTTGCGGGCGCAGTGAATTTCGCGACATGTTCTTTAATATATTGATTCCAAGTCTTTAATTTGTTTCTGGCCGCTAGGAATTCATCACGATGAACGAGATACCCTGTTCTCGTTTCCTGAGGGTTTGGGCGTGAACGGTTCGGCCTCAATTCGTTTGTCGTCCTGAATCACGTATGAAATTGAGGTCAATAGACTGCTCCAGATCAGTCTCTAAGTCCCCATCATGGTTGTTGGTCTTTTCGGGATTAGGAATGTTCAACTGGACACCCCGTTCCGCTTGAATTTCAGGCCTGATCGATACTCGTCCAAGTTGGCGGTGTATTTGCCCAGAATAACGTGGTGCCAACTTCGGTGCAGGCATCACATGCCACTCGCCTTGGGCGCATTAGGTATCAGAAAGAAACTTTACAAGGGCTGCGCTGGATCACAAATATTTGAGTTTTGAAACTGTGGCTTTTGGGACGTGTGCCCCTGATCCGCACAAAAGGCTCACTACGCTGTTCCGCTACGGCACTGCGAAGGTCTAGAGACAGGCACATGGAGTATATGCTTATTTCTAACAATAGGTTACCAAGTTCACACACCATGTTCGTGTACCGCCTGGTAAACTCAAAAGCGCCCCTTTGATGAGGTGTTTTGCCGCCAAAGCAGCCTGAAAGAAGGCGGGTCAAAGAAAGCGCTGGGTGAAAACTGCTCCGAGCATCTTGTGAACTGAACTGATCTGTTCGATTAGGGCTCGAGCGAAATTTCTTAGCTCGCCTATTCACACATTTACGGAAAACGACATGAAACATGTTCTCTTCGCAACAACAGCGCTAATCGCGACTGCTAGTGTCGCGGCAGCAGAGGTGAAATTCAGCGGTTATGGCCGTTTTGGTATCGGCTATCAGGAAGATCGATCAACCGACACGAATGTGAGCGACACAATTCTGGTTTCCCGCTTTCGTCTAAACATCGACGGGGATGTGGAAACGGATACCGGGGTCAGATTCTCGGCGCGGGTTCGATTGCAGGCCGATGAAGACAGCGATACCGGCGAGGCAAACACAGCCGGTTTGAACGGTGCCCGCTTCTCGGTCATCTTTGGCGGTCTGCGTGTCGATGCGGGCAACGTCTCTGGCGCGTTTGACAACTCGGACCTGTACTTTGGTAACGAACCGGGCCTAGAAGAGTTTCTGGGTCAATATTCCGGTGTCGATTATGATTTCCTGGAGTATTCATCGACCGGTGCAGGTTCGAATGCGGTGTTCTTCCAATATGCGGTTGGAGACTTGGCCTTTGGTGCGTCCTATGACACCGATGCCATCAATGGCGCAGATCGCTGGGACGTCAGTGCGACATACATCTTCGACAATTATTCTGCCACAGTGATCTACGGTCAGACCGAAGCCGTTGCTGGCGGCGACAAACAGGATCTGATTGTTCTGGCTCTGGGTGCTGAGCTCGGAGACTTTAGCGGAACACTGTTCGTTGGACGTGATGGTGACACGCCGGTCAATGATTTTGGAGAAGATACCGACGGCACTGTTTATGGTGCGTCGCTTGCCTATAACCTTGGTGCCGCCACCACCATTACAGCGGCTTACGGTGATGGTTCGGCCGAAGGTGACACGCAGCAATATGGTGTTGGCGCGATCTATGATCTAGGCAACGGCGCAACGCTGCGCGGTGCAGTTGGTCGAGAAAAGGTCGGTCGTGCGGGCGAAGCTCAGACCATCGCTGACTTTGGTGTTCAGTTCAACTTCTGATCGAACCCCAGATTACAGGACAAAGGCCGGTTTTTGGATCGGCCTTTGTCCTATTGGCAACTTTGCTTCAAGTGAACCTTCAGTAGTCACGCTCGAAGAATAGACCAATCCCGGTTTCACCGCGTCCGTCTACAGTCCCCCGGACGGTGAAGTTGTCGTTGATGTCCAAGTTCAGGTTCACCTCGGTATCTCCTTCGGTGTTGACGGTGAAATCCGTGTACAGATTGTCCCCCAGATAAGCACCGGCGCCCAGACGGCCTGCGCCGCCTTCGGTCGCCCCGATATCGACTGAATCCACACCGGTGGATTCACGCAACCCTTTGGTGGCATTCCCCCCGGCACCGCTTAGCTGTGCCAGCGATGCTGCCATCTGCGCGATGACAAAGGGGGACAGTTCCGAAAAGCGATTTCCAAACAGAAGCATGGCCAGGGCTTCTTCGGCTGGCCGCTCGGGGTCGGAAAAGACATCAACCTCTGGCGCATCCAGCGGACCTGCGATCTCGATCGTTGCGGTTCCATCGGGTGTGCTGGCTGAGGAGGCGAATTCGATATACGGGGTCAGATCGCCTTGCAGGGTTACGATCCCTTTGGTCAGTGCAAGGCGGCGCCCCAATATGTCGAAATTCCCCCGGATCAGTTCGATTTGACCCGATGGTACTACAGATCGCGTGGTGCCGCCAATAGCGATGCGCCCGCCCAGTTCAGCATTAACGCCGCGCCCGCGCACGAACACGGCTTTGGGGGCAGATAAGATGATGTCCAGCGCAATTCTGGAGGCGCTTTGGCCGGGTCGGTCTTTTGTGACCAGCTGCGCGCGCTCTCGGGTGATGTATTGCGCACGGCTTTCGCCGATATGCGTGATCTCGGGGATCGGTGCTGCACCCACCGCGCCAGAGGCTGCCGCAAGATTGATATTGGTTTCTTCAAAGGTGATCTGCCCGGCCAGGCTGCTATTTCCAGCCAAGGCCCCGGTCATGGCGATCTGGCCGTTTAGCTTGGTCTCGTACAGCAATTGATCCGTCAATACGAGGTTGTCCAACCGGGTGGTGATTTGTGCATTGAAGGGTGGTTTCAGATCGACCGGCCCTGTGACGGAGAATCCACCACCGGCACGCATGCCACCATTTAGCGAGATCGTGGCGCGGCTTTGCGCTAGATCGACCGATCCGCTGATCCCGGTCACGGTTTGACCTGCGGTGGGAATGGCGAAGGATGTCCCGGATGTGGTGATCGACCCCCGCA
The DNA here is from genome assembly GCF_056541325.1 of Ruegeria sp. AH7. Classification (NCBI taxonomy): domain Bacteria; kingdom Pseudomonadati; phylum Pseudomonadota; class Alphaproteobacteria; order Rhodobacterales; family Roseobacteraceae; genus Ruegeria; species Ruegeria sp. AH7. The sequence goes on from NZ_JBQFYF010000002.1 coordinate 100,061, forward strand.
GCGACTCCAGCGCTGGCTTTCCTTGCAATGCAAGGTCGAACCGAGCCGAACCTTCGATTTTGTTGGGTGTGAGGAAGACGTTGGCGATCCCCAGGTTGAGCCCGCCCTGAGCCCTCAGATCAGCAGTGCCTGCGGTCTCGTCAAACGTCCCTGCCACGGTGCTGTTGATCCCCGCAGGCCCTTCGGCTTTGGCATCGATGGTCCAAACGCCCTTGGCCCGTTTTGCATTGCCGGTCGCGGCAACTGTCCCGGGGAAATCGGGGGCAAAGCGTTCGATCCGGTTTAACTTGGCATCAAAATCAAGATCGGCTGCGCCATCTGTGTCGACCGTGCCTGTCAGACTTGCATACGAGCTGTCTGGTCCATTTAGGTTGAGCTTTCCCTCCAACCCCGAACCAGTAGGGGCAACGTTGCCATCCAGGCTTAGCGGGCCGGATAGTGTGTTTGAAAGCCGTCCGAGATTGTCCAGCGCGGCAGTAAAGCTGAGCCCACCCGCATCGCGGCTCAGTTGGCCCGATGCATTCGCAGATAGGGCCGTGCCCTGCAGGCGTAAGGTGCGAATGTTCAATCCTTCATCACCGTTCAACGCGTCTACGTTCAGGGTTGTTCGACCTTGAACCAGCCCATCCAACTGGTCGATTCCGGTGCGGATATCGTCCGCTGCAACTGTGCCCTTCACGTCGAAAGCCTTGCTGCCGACAGCCCCATTCCCTTGCACATTTGCATCAACGGAGCCGCCCAATTCTCGCTTGGCCAGCCCTGAAAAGAGAGACAGGTCCGGGATGTTCAAGCTAGCCTCTCCGGCGACCGCTATCTCTCCGGTCGGATCGTCGATTGTGGCGGCAACTTGACCAGAGACAGCTTGGCCATTCACCGTAGCCTGCCGGATCGTGATCTGATCTTGCGACAGCGCCCCGTCAAACACGACCGAGGTTTCGCCGCTCAGCAGCGGATCAATCTCGTCCATCCCGGTTTTGATGTCTCGACCTGTGACGCTTGCGGTGCCATCGAATTCAAGGGTCTGTACCGTTCCCTTGCCATCCAAACTGGCCTGTAGCGACCCGCCTAGGTCCCGCTGCGCCAGCCCTGAGAAAACGGACAGATCACGGGCGGATAGTTTGACCTGACCATCGATCGAGAGGTTGCCATCAGGTGTTGTGACGGTCCCGTCGGACTGTGCCCGTGCAGCATCCGCGATCAGGGTGAAATCGCGCAGCGTGATGCCATCTGTTCCGCGCTTGGCGTCCACGGTTATCGTTGTTTCGCCCTGAATAAGCGGGTCTATGTCATCACGCCCGGTGGATAGATCATTGCCTTGAAGGTCCAACTTGCCGTCAAAGCTCCCCTCCAACGGGGACCCGCTGCCCGTCAGCCGCGCCGACACCTGACCCCCAAGGTCCAGTTTGGCAAGGTCGGAAAATCGGGACAGATCGGTTGCATCCAGCGTGGCAGTGCCGTCAATGTTCAAACCGCTGGTCAAGCCGCTGATCAATGCGTCAACACCCAGTGTGTAGTCGGTCCCGACCAGCTCAAACCCCGAAAGGTTCAAAGATTCATCGGTGCTGTAATCGAAAAGCCCGTCCAGCGTGACCCGATCCCCCAATGCGCTGTTCAGCGCAGGGTCTTCCAGATCAATACCGTCAAGCGCAGCCTGAACATCACCCTCAACCTTGGTCACATTCCCTTGTTCCAACGAACCTTGCGCGGTAATCTGCGCGCGCTCCAGGGCAATCTGGGGGGATTTGAACGCATCCGCCGTCAAACTTAGGTCCCAAAGGTTTCCATTTGCCTGATCAAACAGCGCCGAAATCTGGGCCGCTTCGATTGAGGTTTCTCCACCCGAGGCAGGTAAGACAACGGTTTCGCCATTTGGCGGTGTAATCCGTCCTTGCAGCGCGGCCAGCTGTAGTGCCCCACCGGTTGCCAGTTCCAGCTTACCCTCCAGTTTCAGCGCTTGTGAGATAAAGGCCAGATCGTTGACGATCAACGCGCCTTCGGGCTGCGTTTGGCCATCGACCAACAAGCGTGTGTCCTGACCAAAGAAAACATCCATGTCATCGGCAACAAACGGGGTCATGTCGCCACTGATATCTGCGGTAAAGGCGATACCGTCCGCGGCGGTATCATCCACATCAGGGGCGGCGCGCAGCCTGACCTGTCCGCCAACACGTTGCTGGCCGTCGCTGCTCAAACCAATATCGGCGGTGAAATCCGTAACTGGGCCCGAGCCCTTGGCGCTCAACCCGATAGGCGGGCTATCGGGAATGCGTAAAGCGGTGGAGATCAGACCGCCCGAGGCTTCGGTCACGTTCAAATCCAGATCGATCTGGCTGTTTGAATTCTGGAATCCGGCTGAAAGCGTGATCTCATCCCCTGCGCGATCGAGCCGCGTGATATCCAGATCAGTATCCAGCGTCCCATCTGCCAAAGACAGGTTCCCGGTCACTTTCAGCTCTGCTGCGACCCCGATCAGCGGTTGCCCCAACGCCAATTCGTCAACACGGATTTCACCGATTTCAATCGAAACGGGCAGCTCAGGCAATTGAAAGGGTTGCGTTTCAGCCGAAGGCGGAGGGTCTTCGGTTGTTGTGGTGCCAGGCGCACGCGCGACATCGATCGCCTGCGCGGTCAGGGCATCGACTGAAAACCGTCCTCGGATCAGGGCGAGGCGATTCCAGTCCAGCTCTGCCCCTTTGATGGTAAGCCACACTCCTTCATCATCGGCGACCGAGATTTCCTGAATCGTCGCACGCGAGCTCAGCGCGCCCTCTAGGCCTTTGACAGTGACGTTCTGGTTGTCTCCGGACAAAGTGTCCTGAAGAAAGCGTTCGATCATACTTCCGCCGTCGTCTTCTTGGGCACCAGTGGCCAACGGAACGGCGATCAGGGTGCCGACCAGAAGTGGATATGAGAGACGTCGCATCAAAAGGCCTGTCCGATCCCAATATAGAATTGCAGGCCATCGCCGGTGTCGCCTTGTACCGGTACCGCCAGATCAACGCGCAGCGGCCCGAACCCACCCAGATCGTACCGAACACCAAGCCCGGCGCCGGCATGGTCTTCGGCGCCTGAGCCTACGAAGGATGATGTATCGACGATACCGTAATCGTAAAACCCAACCAGAGAGATGGTGTCAGTGATCTTGCCCCGCACCTCTCCGGAGAAACCAAGGAAGGATTTGCCACCTGCGACACCGGTGCCAACCGGAATCCCAAGGCTCTCATAAGGTTGGCCGCGTACAGTGCCAGCGCCGCCAGAGAAGAAAAGGAAGTCTGGCGTTACCCCATCGGCGGGCGGCCCGATGACCGAGCCCAGTTGAATCCGGCCTGCCAGCACCAGCCTGCCCCCGGTTCCAAGGCTTGTATAAGCTCGGCTGTCAAAGAATAGCCGCAGCCCGGTATCGCTGCCGGACAGACCGATGAACGGCATAGCCTGTGCGTCGAGATAGAAGCCTTTCGTTGCGCTGACTTTACTGTCGCGCTGGTCCCATTCTGACCGGAGGGGCAAAATGAAATAGCGAAATTTGCGCCCGTCGCCATAGGCGTCATCCGCGTCAGACCATTGAAAGCCCGCCGAGGCTTCTGCGTAGAGCTGATCCGAGAACGTGCGCCGAGCACCATATGCCAGTGACGCGACCGAGACGTTGTAATTATCGGTATTGCGACGTTCCAAGAGCGCACTCCAGAACGTATTGTCATCGGGGCCCAGCCGGTCGGGCTGATCCAGCCTCAGGCCAATCCGGCCATCCAGATCTTCCGACCCTCCGATGTTTCGTAGGGTGGCCTCGAACCGCAGCCGTTCAGCGCGGCGAAAGACGTTACGATGGGTCCAGGTTGCACTCAGGTCGACGCCGTCTCGCGATGCCAGCTCAAAACCCAGGGTCAGGCGGCGTTTGGGCAGGTCTTCAAAGGTAGCATCAAAATCTAGCGTTCCGTCCGGGTTTGGGGTTTCACGTTCTTGCAGTGAGACCGTGCTGAAAGTGCCTGTGCGGCGCAGGCGAGTTCCAACCTTCTGCACCTGTGCAGGCGAATAGACCTGACCCGTGGGAAACCCGGCGATCTTTTCGATCGACCGTTGGCGTACGTCTGTATCGCCCTTGATAAACATCTTGCCAAAGGTCAGCCGCCGCCCCGGATCAAGGTCGATTTCCGCGTCCAGCCTCGCCTGAGCATGGCGCGCGATGACGCGCTGATCTGCGACATCGGCCTTTGCATGGCCTGCATCTTTCCAAGCGCGCACGCCGGCTGAGGCCGCTTGTTGAATAGCGCCAGTTGTTGCCAGTTTGCCGGTGGCAAAGCCTTCGGGCAGTTCGGTATCCGGCGCCTGCGGCTGCACGATTGCGGTGCCAAAGGTAAAGGTTGGTCCAGGCTCAATCGTGATCACCGCGCGCTTGATTTGGGACGGCACGGTGAGCGAGCTCATCTCGGCCGCTTCCTGCCCATCCAGCTTGATGCTGACGACAGGGCTGAAATACCCCTCGTCATAAAGAATTTGAACCAGTGTTCGATAATCAGAAAGCGCGGCAGATAGAATTTCGAGCGGCGTGTCCAGACCCCGTTCTTCAGCCGTAGTGATTGAGGAGGTTTCTTTTAGCCGCTCGACCACCTCTTTCGGGGCGCCGGGCACGGTCAGCGTGGTCTCCAATGCTTCGGCAATCGCAGGCGCAAAAACCATCAGCGCACCAAATAGCCAGCATGTAAGACCGCGCCGCGGCTTGTATCCCTGCATCAGATGCTCCAACTGCCCCCAAACTCGAAATCACTTATACCGCCTAAATGACGCGGCTGATTAAGTTTAAGTTAGAACATTTGGAGCGCCCCGGGGGAAGGGGGAAACATTCGCCAGCGCGAACTCCCGCGCGCGTCAAAGCCCGGCGTTGCGGACCCAACGGATGATCGCGCTGCGGTCATCGGGCTCCATGTAGGTGATATTGGCCGGGGGCATCGCATGGGTGATACCGGCTTGAAGGTAGATCTGTTTCGCATTCCGCGCGACATCAGCTTCGGTTTCAAGCAGCACACCTTTGGGGGCCCAAAGGATACCCTCCCAAACCGGTTCGCGGGCGTGGCACATGGAGCAGCGACCCAGAACGATATCATGCGCTTCGGCAAACCCGTCTGCGGCAGCAAAGCGCTGTTCATACGGTGTCAGCGGTTTGGCTTCGGCCTCTTCCAGGGGCTTGTACATTGGCGCTGTCGACAGCCACATGATGGCGATGAACAACAGTGCCGTGGCAAGCCAGGTCCAGGTGGGGTTTCCAGTGCGCGCATGGAGGGTGTTGAAGTAATGCCGGATCGTGACGCCCATCAAGAACACCAATGCCGCAATGATCCAATTGTACTCGGTCGCAAACGCCAGGGGATAGTGGTTCGACAGCATCAGAAACAGAACCGGCAAAGTCAGATAGTTGTTATGCGTCGACCGCAGCTTGGCAATCTTGCCGTATTTCGGGTCCGGTGTACGCCCGTTCTTCAGGTCATCCACAACGATGCGCTGGTTCGGCATGATGATGAAAAACACATTCGCCGTCATGATCGTAGCGGTGAAGGCCCCCAGATGCAGCATCATCGCGCGACCGGTGAAAATCTGATTGTACCCCCAGCCCATGACCACAAGCAGTACGAACAGCAGCACCATCAACAGGGTCGGGCGTTCACCCAGCCCGGATTTGCACAGGAAATCATAGACCAGCCATCCAACAGTCAGCGAGGCTGCCGAGATCAGAATGCCCTGCCACAGCGCCAGATCAGCCTTTTCCGCGTCGATCAGATAAAGCTCTCCGCCGACCCAGTAGACGATCATCAACAGCGCAGCACCACTCAGCCAGGTCGAGTAGCTTTCCCACTTGAACCAGGTCAGGTGGTCAGGCATCCGCTCGGGCGCGACCAGATATTTCTGGATGTGATAGAACCCGCCGCCGTGCACTTGCCATTCCTCGCCATCTGCCGGGCCGGGGATATTGCGGTTCAGGCCCAGATCCAGCGCGATGAAGTAAAAGGACGATCCGATCCAGGCCATGGCCGTGATCACGTGCAGCCAGCGCACGGCAAAGGCCATCCAATCCCAGAACACGGCGAAGTCGTACATTTTCAGAAGTCTCCGATAAGGTGCCGCCACACTAGGCAAACGGGGTTTTCTTCGGTATTCCCGTATATTGTCAAACTGTATCAAAAAAAACGATAAGATGTCCTATCTCGACAATATCCGCACCTTTGTTCGTGTCTATGATTTGGGCAGTATGTCCGCCGCCGGGCGCGATTTGCGCATTTCACCTGCGGTGACATCGGCGCGAATCTCGCAGCTTGAGGATCATCTGGGCGTGCGCTTGTTTCAGCGTACAACGCGCAACCTGTCGCCGACTGAGCAGGGCAAAGCGTTTTATCCCGGTGCGGTGGCGGTGCTGGATGCGGTGGATGAAGCCGAGGCGCAGGTAACGCATCTGACCGAAGCGCCGCGCGGGTCCTTATTTGTGGCGGCTCCGCTGGGGGTGGGGCGGCGGTTGTTGGCACCGCATGTACCTGAATTCCTGTCGGACTACCCCGAGATTGATGTTCGTTTGCGCCTAACGGATAGGTCTGTTGATCTGACGACCGAAGGGCTGGATCTGGCCTTCTTCATCGGGCAACCAGAAGACAGCACCCTACGCATTCGTAAGATCGCGGATTGTCAAAGGGTGTTGTGTGCCGCACCCGACTATGTCGCGAGGCGGGGCATGCCGCAATCCGGCGAGGACCTGATCAAAGGCCAACACGAATGCCTGAACCTTCGCTTTCCAGGTGCGACCGAGTTTCAGTGGATGCTGGAAACCCCAGAAGGCCCGAAACGGTTTGCCGTGTCTGGTCGGTTTGAATGTGATGATGGGGATGTGCTGACCGATTGGGCGTTGTCAGGCCAGGGCATTGCGATGAAGCCTATTTTTGAAGTGGCAGAGCACTTGGCTGCGGGGCGTCTCGTCTCGGTCGCGCAGGATACGCCACCTGTACCGGTTCAGATGGCCTGCCTTTACACCCATCGGCGTCATCAGGACCCCAAGGCCCGGTTGTTCATGGATTTTATGATCGAGCGGATCAGTGGCTTTGTGCGCAGCGCCGAAACCTGACAGATCAACTGCCGCGATAGGTCGAATAGCCGTAAGGCGACAAAAGCAGCGGCACGTGATAGTGTGCCGCGGCGTCTGACATGCCAAACCGGATTGGAATCTGGTCCAGGAACAAAGGATCGTCCCCATCCTGGCCGGTTGCACGCAGGTAGTCCCCGGCGAAGAAGATCAACTCATAGGTGCCGGTCTTGAATTTTTCGGGCGGCAGGATGGGGCTGTCGGTTCGCCCATCCGCGTTGGTTTCCATCTCGACCAGCTTTCGATGCGAGTTGCCGGATACCCGGTAGAGTGCGATTTTCAAACCAGCGGCGGGGCAACCCCGGGCGGTGTCCAGAACATGGGTAGTCAGATAGCCTGCCACGTGAGCCTCCTTCAGGTGCGTAACTTCGCTTTGTGACAGTGTGGCGCAAACATCGAAACAGGGGAAATGCCGAAAGAACCCGAAACAGCGTTCGGTTTGATTTGATAATCATCGGCGAGTTTCTAGGATAAGCCTGTCGAAACAGTTCAAAGCCCGGAAGACCTCATGCAACCTCCTCGATACCCTCGCAATATGATCGGATACGGTGCCAACCCGCCGAATGCCAAATGGCCGGGCGGGGCGAAAATCGCGGTTCAGATTGTCCTGAACTACGAAGAAGGTGGCGAGAACTGTGTATTGCATGGGGATGCAGCGTCCGAGGCATTTTTGTCCGAAATCGTAGGTGCTGCCCAATGGCCGGCTCAGCGCCATTGGAACATGGAATCGATCTACGAATACGGCGCGCGCGCCGGGTTCTGGCGGTTGCACCGGCTGATGAAGGAGCTGCCAATCACGGTGTATGGTGTGGCTACTGCCCTGGCACGATCCCCGGATCAGGTTGCCGCCATGAAGGATGCCGGTTGGGAGATTGCCAGCCATGGTTTCAAATGGGTCGAACACAAGGACATGCCCGAGGCGCAGGAACGCGCCCAGATTGCTGAGGCAATTCGCCTGCATACCGAGGTTGTCGGCGAACGCCCGCGCGGTTGGTACACCGGGCGATGTTCCGACAACACCGTGCGTCTGGTCAGCGAAGAAGGTGGGTTCGCCTATGTCGCCGACACCTATGATGACGACCTGCCATACTGGATGCAGATCGGCGGCCGGGATCAGCTGATCGTGCCCTACACGCTGGATTGCAACGATATGCGGTTTGCAACGCCGCAGGGATTCAATTCAGGTGATCAGTTCTATGCGTATTTGAAGGACAGTTTCGATGCGCTCTATGCCGAAGGTGAGGCCGGCGCCCCCAAGATGCTGTCAATTGGCCTGCATTGCCGTCTGATCGGGCGACCAGGGCGTGTCATGGCGCTGAAACGGTTTTTGGACTATGCGCGCGGTCATGCGGATGTGTGGTTTGCCACACGGTTGCAGATCGCTGAACTCTGGGCGCAGACCCACCCGCCGCAATCCAATCCGAAGCCATCGCAGATGGAGCGGGACGCGTTTGTCGAAACTTACGGGGGCATTTTTGAACACTCGGCCTGGATCGCGGACCGGGCCTATGATTTGGAGCTTGGGCCCGCGCACGACACTGCAGGCGGATTGCACAATGCGCTGACGCGTATGTTTCGTTCTGCCTCTGAGGCTGAACGGTTGGGGGTTTTGACTGCGCATCCCGATCTGGCGGGCAAGCTGGCGCAGGCCAAGCGGCTGACCGTTGAAAGCACGTCCGAGCAAGCCTCTGCTGGGTTGGACGCGCTGACGGATGAGGAGCGCGCAGCCTTCACAGATTTGAACAAGCGGTACACCGAGAATTTCGGTTTTCCCTTCATCATTGCGGTGCGGGATCATGACAAGGCGTCGATTCTTGCCGCGTTTCAGCGGCGGATCGAACAGGAGCGAGACGCGGAGTTTGCCGAAGCCTGCCGCCAGGTGGAACGTATCGCCGAGTTTCGATTGCGGGACATATTGCCCTCATGAGCCGCCAGATCGTCGCCACGCCGCTAACCGCCACAGCTTTCGCGCCGTTTGGGGATGTGATTGAGCTGTCCGGTGATCCGGACAAGATCATCAATCAAGGGCAATGCGGACGGTATCATGACCGTGCCTTTCTGGAGTTCACCGACGGGCGCGCCGGAATCAGCCTGTTCAACGCCAATCCGCGCAAACTGCCCTACGCGCTGGATATGGTTGAGCGTCATCCCGATGGCAGCCAGGCCTTCATCCCGATGACCCATCAACCCTTTCTAGTGATCGTCGCACCCGATCGCGATGGTTTGCCCGGTATTCCTCGGGCTTTCCTAACAGAGCCGGGGCAAGCGGTGAACTACCATCGGGGCACCTGGCACGGCGTGCTGACCCCGCTACATGACCCCGGTTTGTTTGCTGTGGTTGACCGTATCGGTGAGGGTACAAATCTTGAGGAGCATTGGTTCGACACTCCTTATGAGGTGATCGCTGGCTGAGCCCGGCACGCTCCCGCCCGGTCAGGGCGCATCAAAGATGCACCATGACCCGTTGGGCCGGGCAGCGCGCGGGCAGGCCCGCCCACTGCGGCTGGTCTGTATCAGCCCGTCGCCATCAATCGGGCGACGTCGAGCATACGAGCTGAGAAGCCCCATTCGTTGTCATACCAGCCGAAAACGCGGACCTGATTTTCGCCCACCATACGGGTTTCAGGGCCCGCAATGACCAGCGATTCAGGGCGCGCTCTAAGGTCGGAAGAGACCAGCGGCAGATCGGTCCAGCCGAGCACGTCCGAGGCCTCTACCGCATCGCGGAATGTTGTATCGAAGGCTTGCGCGCTCATCCCGCGTTCGAGCGTCACAACAAGATCTACGGCAGATACGCTGGCTGTCGGAACCCGCACCGCCGCGCCTGAAATGCGCCCGGCCAAATGCGGCAGAACAACATCGATCAGATGCGTCGCGCTGGAGGTCGTCGGTACCATCGACAGTGCCCCCGCACGCGACCGGGCAAGGTCGCCGCGGGGTGCGTCGACCATCGGCTGGCTGTTGGTATAGCAATGAATGGTGGTCATGTGCCCCGACACGATGCCACCGATCTGATCCAAAACCCGGATCAACGGCGCAAGGCCATTTGTGGTGCAGGACGCGTTCGAGACGACGCTGGCATCACCGAGTTGATCGTCATTCGCGCCCAGAACCACCGTCAACTCGGCAGCGGGCGAGGGTCCCGAGATCAGAACTTTGCGCGCCCCGGAAGCCAGACCCCGGCGGGCCACATCAGATGTGCGCGCGATCCCGGTGCAATCGAGCAAAACATCAACGCCGGTCAGATCGACGTTCGTCAGATCGGAGCTGTGCGTCATAGGCACTTTGCGTCCGTCGATGACAAGAGCATTGTCGTGTGCGGCGACGTCACCGGCATAGGGGCCAAAGGTGCTGTCGTATTTGAACAGATAGGCGCAGGTATCGAGCGGCGCGATATCGTTGATCAGCACCAGTTCGATATCTGATCCTTGCGGCTGGGCCAGAACCTGCCGCAGGATCGTGCGGCCGATGCGGCCGAATCCGTTAATCGCGAGTTTCATGCGCAAGCTATGGCAGGCAGATCAGGCGATCTCAATGAAAGTATTGTACCAATTTCAGCCGCAACTGACCTGCGAGAAAAACTGCCCCGAGATGTTCTGATACATGCTGGTCACGATCGGTTTGCAGCCCGTTGCCTGCTGGATTGCTGCAATGGCCTGCAGGGTACGCAGGCGCGGTGGCGGACCAAAGGGGTTGAGGTTGTTGTTGTCGCGCGTGGCACGGTAGATGACTGGCTCATCAGATACTTTGGTCACGGCCCAGGTGCGGCTCATGACAAAGACCGATTTGGTTTCGTCTTTTGCTGCGACTGGCGTGGAAACCGAAGCGGCCACCATGGCGATTGTGGCCAGTGCCATCAGGGGGGTGCGCAGGTTCATCGGCCAGTCTCCAGTACTAAAACAGTGGAATATGAAGGGATTTCAGCAAATTCCGGGGCGAGTGTGAACCCCTGCCGGGATAAAATGCGATTAAACCCGCTTTAGCGCGCCACGGAGAGCGGCATATGCCGGTTTACGTCTTTGTACAGCAGATAGCGGAATCGCCCCGGCCCACCCGCGTAACAAGCCTGAGGGCAGAAGGCGCGCAGCCACATGTAGTCGCCTGCCTCGACCTCGACCCAGTCCTGATTGAGGCGATAGACGGCCTTGCCTTCCAGAACGTAAAGCCCGTGCTCCATTACATGGGTTTCGGCAAAAGGGATCACGCCGCCGGGTTCGAAATTGACGATGTTGACATGCATGTCGTGGCGCAGGTCTTGCGAGTCGGCAAAGCGGGTTGTGGACCAGCGACCCTCGGTTCCGGGCATCTCAACCGGCGCAACGTCGCGCTCGTTCGTGATAATCGGATCGGGCGCGGGCAATCCAGGTACGGCCTCATAGGCTTTACGCACCCAATGGAATCGCGCCACGTCGTCAGACCGATTGTGCAAGGTCCAATCCGCACCCGGTGGGATATAGGCATACCCCCCTGTTTCCAAATCATATTCCTGACCATGCAGGGTAATTTGCAGGGAGCCTTCGACGACAAACAGAACCGCCTGAGCCCGAGCATCGGTCTCGGGCTGGTCGCTGCCGCCACCCGGCTGAACCTCCATGATGTATTGCGAGAATGTCTCGGCAAATCCGCTGAGCGGACGCGACAGAACCCACAGGCGCGTACCTTCCCAGAACGGCAGATAGCTGGTGACGATGTCACGCATCGTTCCCTTGGGGATCACCGCATAGGCATCGGTGAACATGGCGCGGTCGGTCAACAACTGATCCTGGCCGGGATGTCCGCCAGTGGGTGCAAAATAGGTCGGTTGGGTCATGGAATGCCTCGGGCTGTCTTTTTGGTACTATGAGGGGAAGATTGAGCAGCCTCTAGCGCTGGGCTGACGATAGGTTTGTTCGTGATAATTTGAAGGTCCGGCCAAGCGGGGGTTGGCCCCGTTTCAGCGCAGGTATATCCTTGAGCGGCATTTATCTCAGTTCAGCGAGGCACTCATGAAAGCCCGGATCATATTCGTTTTGTCAATTCTCAGCACGATGGGGTTCGGCATGACCGCATCGGCTAAACCGCTGTCCCGAATCATTGCCGAGATGGGGCTGTCGCCGTCGGACTTCGAGGTGGCGAGCAAAACCTCGCGCGCCTTGCTGACTGATGGCACGCCGAGTGTCGGCAAAGAGATGGGTTGGGCGAATGGCCAAACCGGATCACAGGGAACAATCCGCATCATTGCGGTCGAAGGCAATTGTGTTCGTTTGGAACACGATATTCAGCCACAAGGCGAGGAAGCCTCGCGCGGGGTTAGAACGCGCCAGTGCAAAGATGCCGGAGGCAATTGGGTGATGGCCCCCTGATCCCGTTAATAGCCGCGTGCGCGGTCGACCTCATTCAACAAGGGCGCGCCTGAGCTAAGTCTTTTGAAATTCTCGGCCACATCCGACAGCGCATCGCCCAGGTGCCAGCCCGATACATGAGGTGTGATCGTGACATGTGGGTGGTGCCACAACGGGCTGCTGGTAGGCAGGGGTTCTTGGCAAGTGACGTCGAGAACCGCATGGCCTGGCGTGCCCCGATCCAGTGCGGTGATCAGCGCGTCTTCGTCGATCAGATCGCCCCGACCTGCGTTCAGCAACTGACTACCAGGCTTCATCGCAGTCAGCATTTGCGCATCGAACAGACCCACCGTTTGCGGGGTCGAGGGTAAAATGGCGCAGACGAAATCGCACCGACCCAGCAATTGGGGCAGGGCATCATCACCATGCAGGCAGGTGACGCCTTCAATCTGTTTGGGTGAGCGGCTCCAACCCAAGACCTGAAACCCGACGGCGCGCAGCATTCGCGCCGTACGATCCCCGATATGGCCCAGACCCAGAACGCCTACGGTCGTATGGGGTGTAAAGGTCGGCTCTTTCGGCAGCCACTCGCCACGCGCCTGTGCGGCCTCGTGAAACGCCATATGGCGCTGGGCACGCAGGATGTAGGCAAGAAACCACTCAGCGATGCCCTGGGCTGGTGCATCGGGTTTCAGACGTGCGACCCGCATATGGTTGGGTAGGTTTGGATTGCCAACGATTGTTTCCACACCGGCCCCAAGCTTTTGCACCAGTTCCAGGTTCGGCAATAGGCGCAGGTGGTCATCTTGCATGCCAACAACAGCGACCATCGTAATCTCATCAGCGTTGCCGATCGCGTCGGGTGTGCGAATATCGGCACCGGGTATCGCGGATCGAATCTCATTGGCGATCTCGGCATCACTGATCCAGTTGGTCAGCCCGGTATCTATCAACAGCGCCATTGTGTTTCCTTCGTTTGAAAATGACGGATGACGTCCCGTCACCCAACTGGACAGAGTCCCGACAGTTAAGCCATCCTCGGGGCACAAGGTACAGCCCGGATTTCACGGGGCAGGAGGGATTCTCATGAATATGTCTTTTGGTCTGCGCGAAGAGAACCGCGCCCTTTTGCAACGTGTCGCCGATATGGTCCGCGATGAGATCATGCCACTGGAAGAGGAATACCAGGCCGAGATCAACAAAGGCGACCGCTGGCAGTACACCGAACGTCAGGCTGAAATCCTTGAAGGGCTGAAGGCTAAGGCCAAGGTGGCCGGGCTGTGGAATTTCTGGCTGACCGACAGCGACAAGGGGTTTGGGCTAACGACCGTTGAGTATGCCTATTTCGCCGAAGAGATGGGTAAAACCCCGCTGGGGGCTGAGGTGTTCAACTGTTCCGCGCCGGATACAGGCAATATGGAGGTTTTCGAACGCTACGGGACCGAGAAGATGAAAGAGCAATGGCTGAAGCCACTGCTCGATGGTCAGATCCGTTCGGCCTATTTGATGACCGAACCGGATGTCGCTTCATCCGATGCGACCAATGTCTCGATGTCCTGCGTGCGGGACGGTGATGACTATGTCCTGAATGGCGAGAAATGGTGGTCATCAGGCGCAGGCGATCCGCGCTGCAAAGTATATATAGTGATGGTCAAGACGGCCGGGGAGGATCAGCCAAAGCATCAGCGCCAGTCGATGATCGTGGTGCCAGCAGATGCAGAGGGGATCGAAATTTTGCGGCCCATGCAAGTGTATGGTCACGACGACGCCCCGCATGGCCATATGCATATCCGGTTTGCCAATGTGCGTGTGCCTGCAGAGAATATTCTTCTTGGCGAAGGCCGGGGATTTGAGATTGCGCAAGGTCGCTTGGGGCCGGGGCGCATTCACCACTGCATGCGCGCCATCGGTCAGGCGGAAAGCGCGCTGGAACAGATGTGCAAACGCTCCATGCAGCGCGAGGCGTTTGGCAAGAAACTGGCGCAGCTGGGGGCCAACTACGACATCATCGCTGAATGCCGGATGGAGATCGAGATGGCCCGCCTGCTGTGTCTCAAAGCGGCTTGGTATATGGATCAGGGCGATGCGCGTGCGGCGGCCCCTTGGATCAGCCAGATCAAGGTTGTTGCTCCGCGTGTGGCACTCAAGGTAATCGATGAGGCTGTACAGATGTTTGGCGGTCAAGGGGTCAGTCAGGATACGCCGCTGGCAACCGCCTGGACCCATGTGCGGACTTTGCGGCTGGCCGATGGGCCGGATGCGGTACACCGTCGTCAGGTCGCACGTGCGGAACTGAAAAAACATACGCAGGAAAGGGTCTGATCCCTGATGGCCGCAGCGCTGGATTTCGAAGGTTTGGCCTATTTTCGTCAGGTCGAAGATGGAGCCTTTGTCGGCAATGATCCGGCCCGTGGGCCTTGGTCCCCTGATCACTGCCATGCCGGGCCGGTCGCGGGACTGATCGTGCGCGCCGCCGAAACCGAGGTCGGCCCCGAGAAGATGTTGACCCGGTTGACGGTCGATCTGCTGCGTCCACTACCCTTGGCCGGGTTGCGTGTGGCGGCAGAGACGACACGCCACACCAAGACGTTGGCAACAACGCGGGTCACGGTTCACGATTTGGATGACACGCTCTGTGCAACTGCCTCGACCATGCATCTGGTGCGGCGTGATCTCGGAGCTGTGCCCAATGTCGATATCACCGGGCCAATTTATGACTCGGCGGTTGATGGCCCATTTCCGATTGGTGAAATTCGTCATGAAAAACCCGGTTTCGCACATTTCAGCGATGTGAAATACCCTGCGTGTACGCAGCATGGGCCCGGCCCGAAAACCGTCTGGATGCGTACGCCTCAATTGCTTGAAGGTGAAGCTCAATCGCCCATTCAATCGATCTGCGCGCTTGCGGATTGTGGTAATGGCATTTCTTGGAATGCGCCGACATCTGAAATGGGATTCATGAACACGGACCTGACTGTGAACATCCATCGAGAGCCTGCGTCGGATTGGTTGGCGTCCGAGTCGCTGTCACATTGGCAGCCGTCGGGTGTTGGCATGTCGCAATCTGTTCTGTTTGATGCCGAAGGCCCAGTTGGAACGGCCTTGCAGACACTCATATTGTTCCCACCAACCTAATCACATCGGCTGGTTTTTGCATGATGCGTGCGAAACGCGTTGCCGCTATGAGGTCGGCACCCTATCTTGCGCGCATGCGTTGTCTGATCCCGTTCCTGACCTGTTGCCTGCCATTACCGGCCTTGGCCCATCCGCATGTCTTCATCGACACCGGATTGGAATTTATCGTGGATGAGACTGGCCATTTAACTCATATCCGCGTGACCTGGGCCTATGACGAATTTTTCTCGCTGCTGCAGCTTGAGGATATGAAGCTGGATCAGGATGGCGATGGTGCGCTGACGAAACGCGAAGAAGCCACACTGACAGGTTTTGATGCGGAATGGATCGAAGGGTATAACGGAGATCTTGTAGTGACTGCCGGCGGTGCTCCGGTTACCTTGTCCGGCCCGCTGGAACCTCACGCCACGGCGGAGAACGGGCGGATTATCACCTCACATTTGCGCGCGGTCGAAGGGGGCGCTGTTTCGGCGGCCGCCCTATCGGCCAAACCGTTTGATGAGACCTACTATACCGCTTACGAGGTGAACCGACCGGTGACCGTTACCGGGCCTGCATCATGTGTGATGGAACGGATCGACCCGGATATTGATGGGCAGTTGGCTCAGATGCAGGCGTTCTTGCTGACCTTGGATGCAGAATACGATCTGGAAGAGAATGATATCCCGTTGGTCGGGGAAAGCTTTGCAACCGAAATCCTGATTTCATGTCCAAATACCTGATTGTACCTGTTGCGCTTGCATGTGGTCTATTGCTGTGGTTCTGGGGCAGCGGTGGATTTGACAGCCTCGCGGCCTGGGCCGCCGGAGAGCAGCGCGAATTCCAGAACCAGATCGCCCGCGCGCTGCGCGCCACCCGGGCCGGAGAGCCCGAGGCCGTCGCAACGCTTCTGACAGTATGCTTTGCCTATGGGTTTTTTCACGCGATTGGACCAGGGCATGGCAAGGTTCTGATCGGCGGATACGGCTTGGGCCGGCGCGTTGCATTCTGGCGCCTGTCAGCCATCAGTGTGCTGTCGAGCCTTGGGCAAGCGGTGACAGCGGTGGTTCTGGTTTACGCTGGGGTCCTTGTTTTTCAGACGTCGCGCGAGGCGCTTGTAGGTACGACCGAACAGGTTATGGCCCCAATCAGCTACGCAGCAATTGCCGCAATCGGGCTTTGGCTTGTTTTCAGGGGCGTTCGCAGTTTTGCAAGGCGATCACGTATTGCGGCCGAGCCAGCGCAGGCTCATGATCACACGCATGGTCATGCCCACGACCATAACCACCACCACGACCACCATCACCACAAGGGTGAGGTCTGCTCGGATTGTGGCCATCGCCACGGCCCCAGCGCGGAGGAGGTTGCCAATGTTGGTAGTGTTCGCGAGGCGATGTTCCTAATCGCAGGCATCGCTGCAAGACCTTGTACCGGAGCGCTGTTTGTCCTGATTCTGACTTGGCAGATGGGTATCGCCTGGGTCGGAATCGCCGGGGCCTTTGCTATGGCACTGGGCACCGCACTGGTCACCACCTTGGTAGGCTGGACGTCTTTTGGATTGCGAGGAGGGTTGCTGGCTTCAGCATCGGCAACGCGCTTTGCATCTGTACTGGCCCCGACCATTGAACTGGTGGCTGGGCTGGTGATTGTCGCGATTGCCAGCGGCCTGCTGTTGCGGGCGATCTAGAAGACTGGATCGGGATACCCAACCCGCGCCAGATACAGCCCCTGCGGCGGGCAAACTGGCCCACAGGCAGCGCGATCTTCAGCCTTCAGCGCGCTAAGCACATCCTCGGGCGACCACGACCTTGCGCCAACACGTTCTAAAGTACCAACAAAGCTGCGCACTTGATTGTGTAGAAAGGATCGCGCGCGGACGTGGAAATGCACCTCGGGGCCCGAGAATCCCTGCACCTGTTCAACCCGCAACTCATCCAGCGTTTTGACCGGGCTGGCTGCTTGGCAGATCGAGGATCGGAACGTGGTGAAGTCATGCCTTCCGATCAGCATATCCGCACCGGCCTGCATGGCTGCGACATCCAGTTGGTGATTGATCTGCCAGACCTGCCCTTTGTCATGTGTCGCAGGCGCGCGGCGCATCAGGATACGAAACAGGTATTGCCGTTCAACCGCCGTGAAGCGCGCATGCCAGTCATCATCGACCCGAGCAGCCTGAACAATCGCCACCGGCTGCGGCTTGAGGTGATAGTTTAACGCCTCGGACAGGCGGAAGGGGTCCCAGTCTTTGACCAGATCGCAATGCGCCACTTGCCCCAGCGCATGCACACCCGCATCGGTGCGCCCCGCTGCGGCAATGGTATGCGCGCCCGGTTGAATGCGGGACAAGGCGTGCTCGATGGCCCCCTGAACTGAGGGCAGCTCTTTCTGGCGCTGCCATCCGGCAAACGGTTCCCCTTGGTATTCAACTTTCAACGCATATCTGGGCATGGGCCGCTGGTAGCGCGCGGCGCGCGAACGGGCAAGGGGGCGAAAGCGCTGGCATGTCCGGCAGCGGCTACCTATCTTGGGCAAAACGATAATTGCGGGGCGACAGTTTGGTCATCTCATCCCTGGCAGACAGTCTTGTGCGCGGCGTCGAAACCATTGGCGACAGCGTGTCCGAGACGTTTTTCGAGCCGGTCATCCGTCTGGGCGTCACCGGTCTGGCGCGCTCCGGCAAGACGGTTTTCATCACGTCGCTGGTGGCAAACCTGCTGGACCGGGGCCGCATGAGCGGCCTTGTCGCGCAGCAAGAGGGGCGGATCAACGCGGCCTACCTGCAACCGCAGCCAGACGACACGGTCCCGCGGTTCGACTACGAATCCCATCTTTCCGACCTCGCAGGCCCGCAGCCGCACTGGCCCGAAAGCACCCGCGCCGTGTCCGAGCTGCGCCTGTCGTTCAAGGCGCGACCGGCCGGATTGCTGGCAGGGCTTCAGGGACCGCGCACCGTACATCTGGACATCGTTGACTATCCCGGCGAGTGGCTTTTGGACCTCGCGCTGCTAGACAAATCCTACGCCGGCTGGTCAAAGGAGACGCTGTCGCGCATCGAAAACCGCCCCGAGGCGGTCGAGTTTCTGGCGCAGGCCCGTGGCACCGATCTGACGGCAACGCATGACGAGCCTACCGCGCAGGCTCTGGCCGCTGCGTTCACGACCTATCTGAATAAGGCGCGGGACGCTGGTTTCTACGATTGCACGCCGGGTCGTTTTCTCTTGCCTGGCGATCTGGCAGGCTCTCCGGTTCTAACCTTTGCGCCTTTGCCGGTGTCCGATCCCTCGCGCCGTCGCACCCTGCACCGCGAGATGGAGCGGCGCTACGAGGCTTATAAGTCCCAAGTGGTGAAGCCGTTTTTCCGCGATCATTTCTCACGCATCGACCGTCAGGTTGTGCTGGTCGATGCGTTGGGCGCAATCCACAAAGGCCCGCAAGCGGTCGAGGATATGCGCCGCGCCATGGGCGATATCCTCTCGGCCTTCCGTCCGGGGCGCAACGCGTGGCTCAGCCAGTTGTTGCTGGGCAAACGGGTTGAACGCATTCTGTTTGCGGCCACCAAGGCCGACCATCTGCACCACACGCAACACCCGCGCCTGACCGCGATCATGGAGGCACTGACCCGTGAGGCGCGGGACCGGGCGAGCTTCGCTGGTGCTGAAACGGCGGCCCTGTCGCTGGCCTCGTTGCGTGCCACGACTGAAGAGATGCGCAGCCATAACGGAACTGAGCTTCCCTGCGTCCGGGGCACCTTGCTGGACAGCGGCAAAAAAGCCGCGTTCTACCCCGGAGAGCTTCCGGATGATCCATCCCATCTGCTTGGCCCTGCCCGGAACGGAGCCGAGACGTGGCTTGGCGACGACTATGGTTTCATGGCCTTCGCTCCGGCCCAGTTGACGCTGCGCCCGGGCGACGGACCGCCGCATATCCGGCTGGATCGGGCCGCACAATTCCTGATTGGAGACCGGCTGTGATGGTCACTTTGCGCCCCGCCCGCAGCACCGATGCCGGTGCGACCGGGGAAATCCTGCACGGGTTTTCATGTGAGAATGACTGGATGCCGGAATTGCACAGTAGCGCCGAAACCATCGCCTTTTGTGGCCGTATGATTGATCAAGGCTGGGTTACAGTCGCTGAGGTCTCGGACACAGTGGTTGGATTTCTGGCCCTGAACGGATCGGATGTGCATTCACTGTATTTGGCGCCTGCAGTGCGCGGGCAAGGGATCGGCAAGCGGTTGCTCGATCATGCGAAGGCGCAGCACCCGCACCTTTCCTTGTTTGCCTTTCATGCAAACACTGGCGCGTGCAGGTTCTATGAACGCAACGGCTTTGCCGAGGTCGCCCGAAGCGACGGGGCGGACAACGATGAAAACCTGCCTGACATCAAATATGTCTGGCGCAGTGAAGGGGCAGAGAATGGCTAAAGGCCCTGTTCTGATCGATCTCGAAACAGACGAACCCACCGCTGACGTGGCCAAAGCCCCTCCGGTGCCCGATCTGGTGCCGCCGCAAGGGCAGGCCATGCAAAGCGCGGCGCGATTTGCCGCCCGCAAACCCTCGGCCTTGGCGCGATGGTTCTGGGGGCTGGCGCTGGCGGTTGTTGGTGCTGCAATCTCGGTTGCCGCTTGGGATTTCGCCACTTCACTGATGGCCCGTGCCCCTGTTCTGGGGTGGATTGTCACCGGGTTGATCGCGGCGCTGGTTTTCGTCGTACTGATCATCGCTATCCGGGAACTGGCAGCGATTGGTCGCTTGGCCCGCGTCGATGGTTTGCGCCGCGCTGCCGATGAGGCGCTGGCCGACGCCGATTTAGCCAAAGCCCGCGCTGTCACGACCCGCCTGATTGCCTTTTACAAGGGTCGTGATGAAACCCAATGGGGTCGCGACCGATTGTCTGAGCGGATGCCCGAGCACTTGGATGCGTCCGGCCTGTTGGCTTTGGCTGAAGATGAATTGCTGGCCCCTTTGGACGCCGCAGCCAGCCGCGAGGTTGAGGCCGCAGCTCGTCAGGTGGCGACGGTGACAGCCTTGGTGCCCCTGGCCCTGGCGGATGTGGCGACGGCGCTTGCAGCCTCATTGCGGATGATCCGGCGGATTGCCGAGATATATGGGGGACGAGCTGGATTTCTGGGCAGTTGGCGTCTGACCCGTGCGGTGTTTGTGCATCTGGTCGCAACTGGTGCGGTTGCGGTGGGTGATGACCTTTTGGAACCGGTGCTCGGTGGCTCGGTCCTCAGCAAACTGTCCCGCCGGTTTGGCGAGGGGTTGGTGAACGGCGCGCTTAGCGCCCGGGTTGGCGTTGCCGCGATGGAGGTGTGCAGACCCTTGCCCTTCTCGGAACGTCACAAACCGTCGACCAGGGCCGTGATCAAGCGCGCCCTGAAGGGGCTGTTTTCCAAGGGTTGATCTGACGCAAAGCGCATCTGACAGCCCTTCGTCACACTGAACGGGAGGGAGGGCCAGCCATGACAGATCACGGTCACAGCCAGCAGGAGATCGCACAGCGGATCAACGCACCACCGGGCCGCGGCGTTCTGCGCGATGTGGTTTATGGGGGTATCGACGGTTCGGTAACCACATTTGCCATCGTTGCAGGTGTCGCTGGGGCTGGGCTGTCATCGTTTGTCATCGTGGCGCTTGGGCTGGCGAATGTTCTGGCCGATGGGTTCTCTATGGCGGCAGGGAATTACTCGGGCACCAAGGCTGAACTGGACAACATTGAACGCATCCGTGCGATCGAGGAACGCCACATCGCGCTCTATCCCCAAGGGGAACAGGACGAAGTGCGTGAAATTCTGGCGCAGAAAGGTCTGTCAGGGCCAGTGCTGGACGATGCAACAGCTGCCATCACCTCGAACCACGAAAGCTGGATCAATCTTATGATCGAGGGTGAATACGGACTGGGCAGCGTCGACCCGCATCCCATCAAGGCAGCGCTGGCTACGTTTTTTGCTTTTCTGGTAGCTGGGTTGATCCCGTTGTTGCCCTTTTTAATCGCACTGGAGAATGCCTTTGCAATCTCGGCATGGATGACGATGGGTGTGTTCTTTGCCATTGGTGCGTTAAAAAGCCGATGGTCGTTGGTGCGTTGGTGGAAATCCGGGTTTGAGACGCTGCTGATCGGCGGCGCAGCGGCAGCGATTGCCTATCTGGTGGGCTCGCTGTTTCATCCCTGACCGTTGTGGCCGGAATTCCTGACTGTTGCTCTGGGGCTCAGGCGGTGTAGCTTGCGCCGATAACAGCTACGGAGCTTCAATTGGAATCGCTGCTTGTTCTTCTTGGCCTGATTGTTTTAGCGATACCTGTCACGATCATTGTGCTGTTGGTTGGGCAAACACGATTGCGTCGCAGGGTCGAGCAGTTGGAAAAGCAGCTTCAGTCCGTGTCACCAACACCGAAAGAGGCTCTGCCGCCAGAACCTGAGATTGAGTCAGAGGAACCTGCACCTGCCGCAGAGCCCGCTCAATCGCCCTGGCCCGCTGCCAAGATCGAACCTGAGACAAGCGAAGTAGAGGACACGCAAGGCGCTGTTGTCTTTCGGCAGGATCGGTTTGCCGCGCTTTGGGGCTGGTTGCGTGAAAACTGGTTCTATGCCGTCTCAGCCCTGTCCTTGGCGCTGGCCGGGATTTTTTTGGTTCAATACGGGGTTGAGAACGGTCTGCTACCACCATCAGCACGTGTTGCCGCCGCATTTGCCTTTGGCGCGGCCCTGATCGCCGCGGGTGAGCTTGTCCGTCGCAAGTTTGGCGATGATGAAGACGCCAGCACCGCCTATCTGCCATCGGTCTTCTCTGGTGCAGGGCTGGTGACTTTATTCGGAGGTGTTCTGGCTGCCCGGCAGCTGTACGACCTGATCTCACCCGAAGCCGCACTGGCCGGCATGGTGTTAATCGCGCTTCTGGGATTGGTTCTTGGCTGGTTTCATGGTCCCTTGCTGGCCGCCGTTGGCTTGCTGGGCGGTTTTTCAGCGCCGTTTATGGTCGGCGGATCTTCGGATGATCCAACTTGGCTGTATGGGTATTTCTTCATTCTGACCCTTCTGGGGCTGGGTATCGATACTGTGCGCCGCTGGGCATGGATCACGGTTTTGACCCTGTTCGCGGCCTATGCGTCCAGCTTGCTGCTGGTATTGTCTGCGCCGTTGACGGAACCCGGATATCTGACCTGTGCTACTGCGCTGGCGGTGCTGGCGATTGCGGTCCCCGCACGGCGCCTTTGGCCTGATCACTCCGGCCCGATGGTGGCCGAACTGATACGACGCAAAAAAGGGGAGCCCTGGCCTGAGTTTCCGACGCGTGTGGCCTTTGCTGCAGTCGCGGTCAGTTCGGCAATCCTGTCACTGCACTGGGCGGATTCGTCTGGGGAATTCTGGCTGGGCATCATCCTACTAACAGGGCTGCTGCTGGGCCTGATCCTGTGGGCCAAAGATGCGCCTGCTTTGCAAGACGTGACCGTGTTTCCTGCGATTGGTTTGATCGCTTATGTGTTGATGCACGGGCTGGACGGAGGGATTGTGGCGCAGACCTTCGCGGCCACCTATGCCGAAACCATTGAAGCAGACGCCCCGATGGTGGCCACTGGTTTGATGGCGCTCGCCGCGTTGATTTCCATCCTTGCCGCCCGGCGCTCCTTTGGCGCTGGGCGATATGCCGCTTTCTGGGCCGGGGCAGCGGTGCTGTTTGCCCCAGCAATGGCCATAGCATTGGAAATAGGCTGGAAACCCGCCACCGTGATCGGCCCATACCCTTGGGCATTGCACGCTATCGTTTTGTGTGCGTTGATGGTTGGGCTGGCAGAACGGTTCGCGCGGGTTGATGCGGATAACCGATTGCGGCCAGCATTGGCCACATTATCCGCGCTGTCCTGCCTGGCCTTTGCCTGTGTCATTGTCCTCAGCTCGGCCGCTTTGACCATCGCGTTGGTCGCAACGATTGTTGTGGCGGCCACGCTGGATCGCCGATTCACCCTGCCGCAGATGAGCTGGTTCATTTGGGCCGGAGTGTTCACGGTAACCGTGCGATTGGTGTTGAACCCCGGTTTGCGTTGGGCAGATACCGCGCCATTGTTGGAGATGACATTGGTCTATGGCGCTGCAACGGCTGGTTTCGTCGCGGGCTGGATTCTGATCAAACCGCTGGACCGCCCGATTGCCAAGATGCTGCTGGAAAGCGCCGCTTGGGCGACCGGGGGTATCCTGCTGTCACTGCTTTTGCTGCGCTGGCTGGAGACCTTTGGCGAAGGCGGCGCGCAGAACAGCCATTGGGGGCTAGGTCTGCTGTCGGTCATCTGGTTGCTGCTGGCTTTTGCGCAGGTGCAACGGTTCGAACTGGGCGGCAAACTGACCTATCTGCGTTATGCGCTGGCGGTGTTTTTTGCCGGGCATGGCCTGATGCGCTTGTTCGAAGCGTTGGAGATCAGCAACCCGCTGCTGAACCCTTTCGCCGAACCGGTTCTCGGCCCGCCCGTGCTGAATACGCTGGCCGTTGCCTATCTGTTGCCTGCGCTGGCGATTGGGTTCTCGGCATGGCGAATTCCTGCGATGCCGCTCTGGTTGCAACGCTCCTGCTATGGCCTGAGCATCGCGTTGGCCGCTGTTTGGCTAGGCCTGATGATCCGCCATGTTTGGCAAGGGGCTGATGGCATGTTTGAGGGCAACGGGGTCACCCAGCCAGAGCTATATACCTA
Source organism: Ruegeria sp. AH7 (assembly GCF_056541325.1). Classification (NCBI taxonomy): domain Bacteria; kingdom Pseudomonadati; phylum Pseudomonadota; class Alphaproteobacteria; order Rhodobacterales; family Roseobacteraceae; genus Ruegeria; species Ruegeria sp. AH7. Next base: position 124,297 of record NZ_JBQFYF010000002.1, read on the forward strand.
TACCATGGCCTTATTGTTGATAGGCGCTGCGCTGTTCTACCAATCTCTGGCGCGTCGGTCCGACTTGATGCGCAAGGCGGGGTTGGCAGTGATCGGGCTGGCTGTGGCCAAGGTTTTCCTGATCGACATCGCGGGCCTGGGGGGGCTGATCCGGGTGTTCTCACTGCTCGCACTGGGCCTGGCGTTGTCCGGTCTGGCATGGCTCAACCGCTGGGCAAAACTGCGCCACGGGATGCAAGGGCAGGACCCTCTGGACCATTAGGCGTAGGCGTCCTATAAGCGCGGCCATGTTTGACCGTTTGGCCATCATTATTCGAATTATATCCCCGGCGCTCTGATATCGCGAGACGCCGGGCAAAGGTGCTTGAGCTATCGCACTGACCGCTTCGATCTACACACGACCAGACCATCCTGAGGACGCCCCAAATGTGCGCCGACACGACCCAAACACCTGACTACAAAGACACGTTGAACCTGCCCAAAACTGACTTCCCAATGCGCGCTGGCCTGCCCAAGCGCGAGCCTGCATGGTTGGAACGCTGGGAGAAGATCGGCGTCTATGACCGCCTGCGCGAGAAACAGGGCCGCAAGCCCTTTACCCTGCATGATGGCCCGCCTTATGCAAACGGCCATTTGCATATCGGCCACGCGCTGAACAAGACCATCAAGGACATGATCGTACGGTCCCATCAGATGATGGGCTTTGACTCGCGCTATGTGCCCGGCTGGGACTGCCACGGCCTGCCGATCGAATGGAAGATCGAAGAGCAGTATCGCAAGAAGGGCAAGAACAAGGATGAGGTGAACATCGTCGACTTCCGGCAGGAATGCCGCAAGTTTGCCGAGGGCTGGATCGACATCCAGCGTGAAGAGTTCAAGCGCCTTGGCATCACCGGCAACTGGCCCGATCCCTATATCACCATGGACTACCACGCCGAGGCGGTGATCGCCGAGGAGTTCATGAAATTCCTGATGAACGGCACGCTCTATCAGGGGTCCAAGCCCGTGATGTGGTCGCCGGTTGAGAAAACCGCGCTGGCCGAGGCCGAGGTTGAGTATCACGACAAGGAAAGCTTCACCATCTGGGTGAAATTCAAGGTCTTGATCAATGAAACCACGCCTGCGGTCACCGGCGAAGTGGGGCGGGTGCAACCACTTAGCGATCTTGACGGATCTTACGTTGTAATCTGGACGACGACGCCGTGGACCATGCCGTCTAACAAAGCCGTGGTTTATGGATCGGACATCTCGTACGGCCTCTATGAAGTCACCGGTGCGCCTGATGAGTGCTGGGCCGCAGTTGGTGACAAATTCCTGCTAGCCGACAATCTTGCAGCCGATGTGCTGGGCCGCGCGCGTCTGAACGACGACCAGTGGACCCGTGTCCGCGACGTGACCAGCGATGAGCTGACGGGCGTGCAACTGACCCACCCGCTGGCCGGGGCCGAGGGCGGCAATGGGGAATGGGACGACATCCGCGACTTCCGCGCCGCTGAGTTCGTGACCGATACCGAAGGCACCGGCTTTGTCCATTGTGCGCCGTCGCACGGGATGGAAGAATTCGAACTCTATCGCGATCTGGGCATGCTCGAGCAGGTCATCACCTACAACGTGATGGACGACGGCTCGTTCCGCGCTGATCTGCCGTTCTTTGGTGGCAAATACATCCTGTCCCGCAAGGGCGGCGAAGGTGACGCGAACAAAGCTGTCATCGACAAGCTGGCCGAGGTCGGCGGGTTGCTGGCGCGTGGCAAGATCAAGCACAGCTATCCGCATTCGTGGCGCTCGAAGGCTCCGATCATCTATCGCAACACGCCGCAGTGGTTTGCGTCCGTGGACCGCAAGCTGGATGACGGCATGGGCGAGATGGGGGATACCATCCGCGAACGCGCCCTGCGTTCGATCGACGAACTAGTGAAATGGACGCCGCAAACCGGTCGTAACCGTCTGTATTCCATGATCGAGACGCGCCCGGACTGGGTTCTGTCGCGCCAGCGCGCCTGGGGTGTACCGCTGACCTGCTTCACCAAGAAGGGCGCGCTGCCCACCGATGCGGATTATCTTCTGCGCAACGCAGACCTCAACGCGCGTATCAAGGCCGCGTTCGAGAAAGATGGGGCGGATATCTGGTACACCAACGGGTTCAAAGAGAAGATCCTCGACGGCATCGCCAACCCGGACGACTACGATCAGGTGTTTGACGTGTTGGACGTGTGGTTTGACTCAGGGTCCACCCACGCCTTCGTTCTGCGTGACCGAGAGGACGGCACCGAAGACGGTATCGCCGACGTCTATATGGAAGGCACCGACCAGCATCGTGGTTGGTTCCATTCGTCCATGCTGCAAGCCTGCGGCACCAAGGGACGCGCGCCTTACCGCAATGTGATCACGCATGGCATGACGCTGGACGAAAAGGGCATGAAAATGTCGAAGTCCATTGGCAATACCATCGTGCCGGAGGAAGTGATCAAACAGTACGGCGCGGATATCCTGCGCCTGTGGGTGGCTCAGACCGACTACACAACCGATCAGCGGATCGGGCCGGAAATCCTGAAGGGCACCGCTGACAGCTACCGCCGTTTGCGCAACACGATGCGGTTCATGCTGGGTTCGCTGGCCGACTTCACCGAAGCCGACCGGGTCGATCCGCAGGACATGCCGCGTCTGGAACGCTGGGTGCTCAGCCGACTGGCGGAACTGGATGAACAGGTACGCATGGGCTATGCATCCTTCGACTTCCAGGGCGTGTTCAGCGCGGTGTTTACCTTTGCCACGGTCGATCTGTCGTCCTTCTATTTCGACGTCCGTAAGGATGCGCTCTACTGCGACGGTGATACCCTGCGCCGCCGCTCGGCCCGTACGGTTCTGGACATCCTGTTCCACCGCCTGACCACATGGCTGGCCCCTGTTCTGGTGTTCACCATGGAAGAGGTCTGGTTGGAGCGGTTCCCCGGCGACGACAGCTCGGTCCATCTGGTGGATTTCCCGGAAACGCCAGCCGACTGGCGCCATGAAGAGCTGGAAGCCAACATGGCCAAAGTTCGTCGCGTCCGCCGCGCCGTGACTGCCGCGTTGGAGGTGCAACGTCAGGACAAAGTAATCGGCTCAAGCCTTGAGGCCGCGCCGGTCGTGCATGTGGAAGACAGCGAAACCCGTGACTTGCTGGCAACCTTTGATGTTGACGACATGTGCATCACCTCGGGGTTGACCGTCACCGGAGACCCATCCCCGGCCGAGGCTTTCCGGGTGCCCGAGATCGAAGGTGTCTCGGTGGTTTTTGAAAAAGCCGAAGGAATAAAATGCCAACGCTGCTGGAAAATCCTGCCAGACGTTGGGCTGCATGCCCATCCCGGCGTTTGCGGCCGCTGCAACGAGGCACTTGGATAAATCCTCTTGCCCCCTCTGGACACAGAGGGGGCACGCCTATTCAATGTCTTTTGGGATTGAACAGGTGGAACCCGATCTTATCTCCGGTCAGTTTTGTCCAGACCTTATAGTCGGTGAAGTATCCCGTATGCCCGCCGGGTGGAACGTCGATATTCCTGTCATTGGGAATGAGGTTTCCGTCAATCCGGGTGCCGACGAAATCATCCTGGCGGAAGATATTGAACCATGTCGCCCCCAGCTTTTGTGGGTCGACAGTGAACATTTCAGGGAAATAGCGCTGATAGATATGCGTCACCGGCGCACCCATCGTGATCAGAGTGACAGGGCGGCCTTTGATGCGCTTTTGCACCCGTTCATCCGCCAGCATCTGCGTAGCGATCACGGTGCCCTGAGAATGTGAGATCACCGTGATGTGGTCGGCCGGGAAGATATCCAGCGCATAGTAGAGCGTTCTGTAGAACCGCTCATCAATGGCGTGGCGGTCCGGGTAGTTGCTGCGTCGATCCTCCAACTTCCACCGCAACGCGCATTTGTCACGGATCGCGTAAGTCACGATATCGCGGGCCACGCCCAGACCCGCGGCGACGACGTTCGAGAAACGATAAAGGGTGGCGGTGGCGCCCAGCACGATCACACCAATCCAGCCTTGCGCTACGGTGAGCTTGCTCAGGCCGTTGCCGATGGCATTGCAGGCTTTACTATCTTTGCCTGCTTGCGCCGCCCCTTCGGCGTTCGTCGTAGTGGTGCAATGGAGGTCGTAGTCAAAGATCACGAGGGACAACTCACTAACCGCAACCACGGCCAGGCTTATGGCCGCAATGAAGAACACCGCCTGTGCCAACTGGTTCAGAATGGCCCGGCTTAGAAAATGATGCTTCTCGTGGAGCCCGTTCTTGCCCAGCTTGCGCCCGATAAATAGGCCAATCCCCAGCGCGACCAAAAGGGCAATAGCGCCAAATGCGATGCTGAGCGTGTCGAGAGAGTTTCTCAGGTTACCGGCGAACAGCCCCTCAAGCGTCGGATTTGAAAGACTGGGCACCGTTTCGAGCAATTTTTCAAATGCAAGCCAAAGCCCGGATATGAAAAACATCCAGAAAACCAGCATCCCGGCGCAGATGCTGGGATAGAGCCGCCGATGTCCGTCCAGGCCATCCGGGACCTCAAGCTTCAGCAGGGACATCAGATACAGGATGACCGTCAACAGGATCAGCAGCGCCCAGATGCCGCCCAGGATCATTAGTTGAAAGACGACAAGTTGCTCCAGCGCAGAGCCGCATCCCGGCCCCTTGCCGTATTCGTCGCACGGCAACGCCCAAAGCTCGAGGCCATAAGGCCCCGATATCAGAGTGGCCGTCAGTATAAGGCCGACCCATCCGATGCCGCACCAGAACACGCGTCGCAGGTAGGTCGGGGCGGTCTTGAACCGTAGATACCCGGCCAGCGTTCCGCCCAAATAGATCAGGAGCAACAGCGTGAACAACACACCCCAGCCTTGGGCCAGCTCTGTTTTCAGCGATCGGATCATCACCGCGCCAGCGCCGATCAGCAGATATGAATTCAATGTCGCAACCGCGCCGAAGAAAACCCAAGTGAACAGGTGAACGATTTTGGCCGCATAGGTGTTCCGGCCATGCTCTTCACCCGGGTTTACTCCTTTGCGCCTATGGGTTTGTTCCACATTGTCCATCGCCAGGTAGCCCAGTGCCAGAACCACCCAGATCAGGTCGATTGCCGTTTTGATGGCTCCCTTGGGGGCAGGCGAGCGATCTGCCCAGAACACCTCGGCAAACAAGGCCTGATCCCTTGTGTCATTGGGTTTGGACACTTTGCGCAGATTGACCTTGAACAGCTTGGCATTGCGGTGTGAGTCATCGAAATTTCTTTCGGCCAACTCGATCATCTCACGCTCGACTTCGATGGGGGGTTGGGATTTCCCGTCCAACCATGTGGTCGCCGCACCAACCACCTGATCCACGGTTTCACCGGGTTTTTGTTCGCCGATGCCATGGACTGTCAGGACCAAATGCCGTCCCATACCAATAACTCCAATTCCTTTAACAATGGGGCAAGCTTAGCACGAAATCGCCAAAACCCCAAAGCAGGCGCTAACGGACGCTCTTGCGCTGGTTGCCTTGATCTGAAAGCCTTGATCCATGGCCATGATCGCAGTTGAAACACAATTCGGAAGGTTGGGCGTTGTTGAGGCGGACGGGGCGATCACGCGGCTGGTCTGGAATGGGCAGGATGAGGGCGAAGCTACGCCTTTGCTGCGCGAGGCGGCCGCTCAGTTGCGTGCCTATGATGCCGGAGCGCTGACACGCTTTGATCTGCCCTATCACATCGAAGGGTCAGAGTTTCAGCGGCAGGTCTGCGATCTGATGTACGCGATACCAATGGGTGAAACCATGACCTATGGCGAGATCGCAAAACAGCTTGGACACCCGGCCCAACCGGTCGGACAAGCCTGTGGCGCCAACCCGATCCCGGTGATTATCCCGTGCCACCGGGTTCTATCGGCAACGGGTCTGGGCGGGTTCTCGGGCGATGGTGGGGTCGAAACAAAGGTGGCCCTCTTGCGCCACGAAAAGGCGGCTGGCCTGCTGATCTGACAACCGGATTTCAGTTGCAATCCTGTGATCAGGCGCACAACTTATACAAGATACCGCAGTTGAAGGGATTTTATGATGACCGAGGCCGACCGCGCCGCTCGCAAGAAATCAATTGTTGATAAGCTGATGTCGCTGGAAGCACAGGAGCTTGCTACGGCACAGGCGCACTATGACGCCTTTCTGAAAGATGCTCAGCTGGACGACCGCGAAGCGCATGACAAAGATGATATCGCGGCCTCGCGCGAGAATGCGGATTTGGCCGCTGCTTTTGACGCTCCTGTCCACGCCCATCACGCCAAGATTGATGTGATCGAAAACACTGATTTTGGTTTGACCGATACGGTTCAGCCGGGGGCTGTCATCAAGTTCAACAATCGCCGTTTCGTTGTTTGCGTCTCGACAACCCGTTTCGATGTGGATGGAAAGACTTATATGGGTATTTCAACGCAAAGCCCCATCTACCTCGCCATGCTAGGGCTTCAAGCGGGTGATGTCTTCACGCATAACGGAGCTGAGTTCGAGGTGCAGGACGTCATGTAGCCCTGCGCTGCGGTATGATCTGCTGTCCGATCCCGGCAAAAACCAGATAGAGGCTGGTTATCACCAGGCCCCAATGCGCCCAGCTTTCGGGGTGGAAATCAACCCAGGCCGCCCAGCCAGCAAAGAAGGTCCAGGCAAAAGCCATGGGCAGGGTCAGACTGCGCCAACGCTCGGTCCGTACAGGGTGTACGAATTTGAGCGGTAGGAACATCGCGATCGACAGCAGTGTGACAAGGACAAGGCTGAACCAGAAGTTGGGTTCAAGCGCGAAGATCACGATCACAACCATGTTCCAGCATCCCGGAAAACCCGAGAACGAATTGTCTTTTGTCTTCATTCGGGTATCGGCAAAATACATCGCGCTTGCAAAGGTGATCACGATGATCGCAAACCAGCCTGTCCATCCGTCCATCAGACCCGATTTGAACAGGGCGTATGCCGGGATGAAGACATAGGTCAGATAGTCGATGATCAGATCCAGAAGCACGCCATCAAACTCAGGTGCGTTCTTCTTAACGTGATAGTGCCGCGCCAGCGGCCCGTCGATCCCATCGACGATGAACGAAACCACCAGCCAAAGATACATCAGGCTCCATTTCCCTTCGACGGCGGCCAGCATGGCCAACATGGCAAAAACGGCGCCCGTTGCAGTGAAAAGATGGACGGCTAAGGCTTTGAATCTGAGTGTCATGCGAGTGTCATGTACGATGCGTGTCCAAGATGCAAACCAAAAGCCCAGTTGCATGACCTACTGCCCAAGAAACCTGTTTCGTCAGTGTTAGGCCTTGGGATGAGCGCGATTGTAGACCTCCATCAAGCGCGCGGTATCAACGGCTGTATAGGCTTGGGTCGTCGAAAGCGATGCGTGCCCCAAGAGTTCCTGAATGGCCCGAAGATCGCCGCCGGCAGACAGCAGATGCGTGGCGAAGCTATGCCGCATGGCATGAGGTGTTGCCGTTGACGGCAGACCCAATTGCATCCGGGCTTTGGCCATCACCCCCTGAATGGCGCGCGGGTTCAATGCGCCACCGCGAACACCGCGGAACAGCGGTGCCTCCGACGATTGAGGATGTGGGCAGAGGCGGAGATACCGGTCAACAGCCTCACGCGCCGCAGGGATTACGGGGACGATGCGTTCTTTGCCACCCTTACCGATGATGCGTAAGGTTTGCGGCAATGGGGCATCTGACCCGGTCAGAGTAAGGGCTTCGGATATTCGCAGCCCACAGCCGTAAAGCAAGGTGACGACGGCCACATCCCGCGCGGAGACCCAATCCGATGTTGCTTGCAATTCGACCGTGTCGATCATGGCCCGGGCTGCGTCTTCGGCCAAGGGACGCGGCAGCTTCTTGGTGAACTTGGGCGCGCGGGTGGTCAGGACGGCCGTGGGTTCAAACCCTTCCCGTTCAGCTAGCCATCGGTAGAAACTTTTGACAGCCGAGAGTTTGCGCGCAAGCGACCGCGCACCAACCCCATCCGCGCGCAGTTGTGCCATCCAGGCTCGCATATCCGAGATCGAGATGCGCTCAAGTGCGGCAAGCCCCTGACGATCCCCTTGATGGAGTGTCATGAAGGACAGAAAATCAGTGACATCGCCACGATAGGCGGATTGGGTGTTGTTTGATCGTCCGGCTAGCGCGCCAAGGCTTTCCAACCAATGCTGCAGGGCATCCGCGCACGCCGGTGAAATCAGGCTCACGACAACCAGTGGCGCATCGAGCGTTCGAATACGCCTGCGAAGAAGGCCAGAAGATCAGTGCCAAGCTGAGGCGTGAAATGGCGCGGATCTGTAGCACCCATCACGATCATGCCTGGCAGGCGGCCTGCACCCAGATCCAGCTTGAGGCATGCCTCGGACCGAAGATGGTCGGCGTCGCTGCCAAAGATGCGCGGGTTGGGTTGACGGATTTCGCGCAAGGTGACATCGCGCACGGTGCTGCCGCGATCGTGTGAGAGGTATCTGTTGACATAACCGGGTTCAACGACCGTCAGAACACCGCCCAGCGTGTCGATCGCGGGGTCGTCTTGCAGGATGGCGGTTTCCAAAACCAGAGTGATCCGATCGACGCGCAGAATTTCGGGAACTTCGTTACCCAGGATGCGCAGAAAATCCTCGAACTCGACGGGTTCTAGGAGCCGCAGAATGGCGCGATGGATCTGATTGGTGCCGGCCAGGTTTTCATACGCTGCCGCAATTACCGAACGATGCGTGTCTTCCAGCCGGTCCAACCGCGCTTCGAGCCGCTGCATGGCAATGCCACGCAGGTCGATCACGTTTTCGCCGCGTGCCTGTTCATTGGCGCTGACCAATGCCTGCATTAGGTCTTTGTCATCCAGCAAGGCGTCTGGTTTGGCCAGAATCGCAGCGCGAAGGCTGTCTTCAAGTTTTGGGTTGCTGCTCATGTCCCGTCCGGTCGGTATTTTTTGTTTTGGCGGGTTATAGCATGACGAACCGGTTTTGCCTTGGGAAAAATACATCTTTTGGTGGAATAATTGGCCCGTGTGGCGAGCGCTCCCGCCTGTTTGGCGCTGATCAGAGATCAGCCCCGCACAGTTGGGCCGGGCGCGGTGCCTGTCGGCACCGCGCGGTTGTGCAAAAGGATCAGAGGATTTGCTGACCGGTTTTGGCCCAGTCCGCGAGGAAGGTTTCCAGACCTTTGTCCGTCAACGGATGGTCGGCCAGTTTCTTGATCACGGCAGGCGGTGCCGTGATCACATCGGCCCCGACGCGGGCGCTGTCGGTCACGTGGTTGACGGTGCGGATCGATGCGGCAAGGATTTCGGTCTCGAACCCATAGTTGTCATAGACCTGACGAATGTCGGCGATCAGGTCCATTCCGTCGAGGTTGATGTCATCGAGGCGGCCAATGAAGGGCGAGATGAAGGTGGCACCCGCCTTGGCCGCCAGAATAGCCTGGTTGGTCGAGAAACAAAGCGTCACGTTGACCATCTGGCCTTCGTCGCTGAGGGTTTTGCAGGTTTTCAGGCCGGCCCATGTCAGGGGTACTTTCACGGCGATGTTCGGCGCGATTTTGGCCAGCTTGCGGCCTTCGGCGATCATATCATCGGCCTCAGTCGCGACAACTTCGGCCGAGACCGGGCCGTCGACCAGATCGCAGATCTCTTTGGTCACTTCCAGAATGTCGCGGCCTGATTTCAGGATCAGCGAGGGGTTGGTGGTTACGCCGTCCACCATGCCCAGGTCGTTCAGTTCAGCGATGGCGTCGATCTCGGCGGTGTCTACGAAGAATTTCATGCGGGCAGTCCTTTGATGGGTTGGCCTTGGTCGCGGATGGCTTTACCTCAAAGAGACCCATGCTGGAACCCCTTTCGAAGGATACGCCGTGAGCGCTAACGGATTTTTCGACCAAGGAGAGTTGGTTGCGGTGCTGACCACGCAACCGCTGGACCGGACGCTCGACTACAAAGCGCCCGAGGGCGGGTGTTTTCTGGGGGCGTTTGTCGAGGTGCCCTTGGGGCCGCGCAAGGTGCTGGGCGTGGTCTGGGGGCCGGGGCAGGGCGGTTTCGATCTGAGCAAAGCCAGATCGGTGATCCGGGTGCTAGAGGTTGCACCCATGCGCGAAGAGATGCGGGTGTTTCTAGGGAAAGTGGCGGACTACACTCTGACACCGATGCCTGCGATGTTACGCTTGGCGACTCGCGCACCGGGGCTGGGTGATCCGCCGTCGATGCGGAAGGTCTATCGCCTGGGTGTTGCCGAGCCGGATCGGATGACCGACGCTCGGGGCCGGGTGCTTGAGGTGTTGAAAGAATACGGCGGGCTGGCCTTCACGTTGAAAGAACTGGCCGAGCAGGCCGGCGTAACGACCTCTGTCGTCAAAGGGTTGGTCAAACTGGGCGCTGTTCGAGAAGAGGACAGCCCGCGTGACCTGCCCTATCCGCATCTGAACCCGGATTTGCCGAGCAAACAGCTTACGGACGACCAAGCCGCGGCGGTCGCCTCGTTGAAAGATGGTCAGCGCACAGGTGATTACGGCACTACTTTGCTGAAAGGCGTGACGGGTTCGGGCAAGACGGAGGTGTATCTGGAGGCCGTCGCAGAAACATTGCGCATGGGGCGGCAGGCTCTGGTGCTGCTGCCTGAGATTGCGCTGACCGCCGAATTCCTTACCCGCGTCGAGGCCCGGTTCGGCGCCCACCCCGCCGAATGGCATTCGGGTGCAACCATGACTGAACGACGCCGGGTCTGGCGCATGGTTGGTCAGGGTGATGCGCAACTGGTCGTGGGCGCGCGATCAGCTTTGTTTCTGCCCTTCCGCGATCTGGGGCTTGTTGTGGTCGATGAAGAGCACGACACATCCTATAAACAGGAAGACGGGGTGCACTATAGCGCCCGCGATATGGCGGTTTTGCGGTCCGCCATTTGCGGCGCGCGCGTGGTTTTGGCCAGCGCGACGCCCTCGCTAGAAAGCTGGGCAAATGCCGAGGCGGGCAAGTATGAAAGGTTGGACCTGACGTCCCGCTTTGGCGCGGCGATGCTGCCCGAAATGAGGTCAATTGATATGCGGGCCGAACCGCTGCAACCCAACAGCTGGATCTCACCGTCCTTGCGGCAGGCCGTGCAACAACGGATCGAGAATGGTGAACAGTCCCTGCTGTTCATAAACCGCCGCGGCTATGCGCCGGTCACCTTGTGCCGAGCTTGCGGCAGCCAAATTGCATGCGATCATTGCGATGCACGGATGGTGGAACATCGTTTTCTCAAACGCCTAATGTGCCATCAGTGTGGTGAGACCAAACCGATGCCCTACGTTTGTCCATCGTGCGGGGTCGAGGGCAAACTGGCGCCGGTGGGGCCGGGGATCGAACGGCTGGCGGAGGAGGCCGAAGCCACCTTTCCTGACGCCAACATCACCATGCTGAGTTCGGATCTTTTCGGATCGGCCCGGGCGTTGAAGGCAAAGATCGAGGAGATTGCCGCAGGGGAGGCGGATATCATCATCGGCACCCAACTGGTGGCCAAGGGGCATAACTTCCCCAAGCTGACATTGGTCGGTGTCATTGATGCAGACCTTAGCCTGCATGGGGCCGACCTGCGCGCCGCCGAGCGCACCTTTCAATTGATGCGACAGGTGGCGGGCCGAGCAGGGCGTGCGGATAAACCGGGTCAAGCCTTGTTGCAAACCTTTCAACCCGAACATCCGGTGATCCGGGCGATCTTGTCGGGGGACGAGGAAGGGTTCTGGAAAACCGAAGCCGCCGCGCGCCAAGCCGCAGGTGTACCGCCCTATGGGCGCATGGCGGGTATCGTCTTGTCCGGACCCGAGGTTGGTCCGGTGTTCGATATCGGCAATGCCATGGCCCGCAATGATGGGCCACTACGCGAGATCGGGGCGCAGGTCTATGGCCCGGCTCCGGCTCCAATAGCGCGTATTCGCGGACGTCACCGAGTGCGTCTGTTGGTTAAGGCCCCGAAAGGCGCTCCGATACAAGACGGTATCGTGCGCTGGATCGCGCCGCTGAGGCTGAAAGGTGATATTCGCCTGACGGTCGATATCGACCCGCAAAGTTTCTACTGATCTCTGCACCTGCGCAGACCCATTGTGCGCTCAGTGCTTTCCTCTCGCCAAACCTGATAAATGGGCGTAGAGGGACTCTCATGCTGAAACCCATGCCCCTTGCCGAGGCGCAAAGCCTGCCATTCTGGCGTCGCCCCATCACGCTTTTGTTTGTGATGGCGATGACGATGCCGATCGCGTTCAATGGCTGGAGTGCCTTGCTGAACAATTTCGTCATCGAAGTGGCCAATTTTGATGGCGCAGATATCGGTCTATTGCACACGGTACGCGAAATCCCGGGCTTTCTGGCGGTTGGCGTGATTGCGGTGATCATTTTCGTCCGCGAGCAAGTGCTGGCCATGATCTCGCTGATGATGCTGGGTGTGGCGACCGCGGTGACGGCATGGTTCCCCAGCCTGGGCGGGTTGCTATTCGTGACTTTGTTTAGCTCAATCGGCTTTCATTACTACGAAACGGTAAACCAGTCGCTTCAGCTGCAATGGTTGCCCAAAGACAGGGCCCCTCAGGTTTTGGGCTGGCTGGTGGCCATGGGGTCGGCTGCAACGGCGGTGGTCTATGGGCTGATTGTGTTGACATGGGATCGGTTCGATCTGTCCTACAATACCGTGTTTTTGGCCGCCGGGGGTGTAACCGCCTTGTTGGCCCTGTTCTGCTTGCTTGCGTATCCGCAGTTCGACGCGCCGACTCCTCAGACCAAAAAGCTGATCCTGCGCAAACGGTACTGGCTGTATTATGCGCTGCAATTCATGGCCGGGGCCCGGCGCCAGATCTTTGTCGTCTTTGCGGGCTTCATGATGGTCGAGAAATTCGGGTTCGAGGTGCACGAACTGACTAGCCTCTACCTGATCAATCTCGTCATCAACATGGCCGCCGCTCCGATGCTGGGCAAAGCAGTGGCCACATTTGGCGAGCGCCGCACGTTGATCTTCGAATATAGCGGTCTGGCGATTGTTTTCGCAGCATATGGCGGCATCTATTGGTTTGGCTGGGGCGTTTTGCTGGCGGCGATCCTGTACGTGATCGACCATGTTCTATTTGCTTTGGCGCTGGCGCTGAAAACCTATTTCCAAAAGATCGCGGACCCGGCGGATATCGCTCCAACAGCTGCAGTGGCCTTCACCATCAACCATATCGCGGCGGTGTTCTTGCCCGCGCTGCTGGGCCTGCTTTGGGTCGTGTCGCCCGGAGCCGTCTTTGGTCTGGCGGCTGCGATGGCGATGATCTCGCTGCTGCTATCACTGCTCATCCCGCGCCATCCTGAGCCAGGGAACGAAACCATCCTGTCCAAATACGCCGCGGCCCCTGCTGAATGAGCGCCTATGCTTGACCTTGGCGGGCCCAAGCCATAGGCGCTGTCTCAACCAAGACAGGAGGTCCCCATGCCCACATTCACCGCGTTAACGACGCTGACAGGCAAAACTGCCGCCGAAGGTCTGGGTGAGGCGATGGAGCGTTTGGACCCGGAACCCACCGGTGTTGGTGTGTTTGAGGTCGAAGACGGTTCGGGCCTATGGGAAGTCGGGGGCTATTTTACCGAAGCACCCGATGAAACCGCCTTGGCGGTGCTGGCGGCTGCCTTTGAGGCCAAGCCCTTTGTTGTCTCGGAGCTTCCCGAAACCGATTGGGTCGCCCATGTGCGCCGTGAGTTGGCCCCGGTTGAAGCGGGCCGCTTCTTTGTCTACGGCAGCCACGATGCCGACAAGCTGCCCGAGGATCGGATTCCCTTGCTTATCGAGGCCGCAATGGCGTTTGGCACAGGCCATCACGGCACCACGCTTGGGTGTTTGAAAGCGCTGGATCGTTTGCTGGATGACGGGTTCAGCGCGATGAAAGTTGCCGATATCGGATGTGGCACCGCCGTTCTGGCCATGGCCGCAGCACGTGTGTGGGATGGCGAGATTCTGGCCAGCGACATTGATCAGGTGGCGGTTGATGTGGCCGAGGCCAACCTAAAGGCCAATGGCATGGCCGGAGCCGTTCGCTGTGTCGAGGCAGCGGGGTTTGACCATCCTGAGCTCAAATCTGCCGCGCCTTATGACCTGATATTTGCAAATATCCTCAAGGGCCCGCTGGTGGCCTTGTCACCGGAAATTGCCGCGAATCTCTGTACGGGAGGGTACGCAATTCTGTCGGGAATCCTCAATGAACAGGCTGATGATGTCGTGTCCGTTTATTCCCAGAATGGATTTAATCTGGCTGACAGAAGTGAGATTGGTGAATGGACGACGCTAATCTTAAGCAAACAGGGCCCAATTTAGACCATTTGCAGGAGTTTTGTGGATTTTTGCCACGGTTTTGTCGCATTCTCTACTTACCGTTTTTTGATCAACTCGATGGGGGGCGGTTTTGTGGAGGCTGCCATGACGACAAAACAACTGGAATTTAGTCAGCGCGTACATCGCCTGAACAAGAAGCATCACAAGATGAGCCGAGGCTATCGCGCGACGATGCGCAAGGATGGCTTGGTTGTTATGAAACCACAGCGTGTTCGATCAGCTGTTCCGGCTAAAGTGTTAGTCTTTTGCTTGCTTGGCTTTTTCGGATTCAAAGCGTTCCTGCTCTCCAGCCTCGGGCCGACAGGCTATCAGTTTCGGATCGATAGCCTGAATCAGGGCACATCGGTTGAACAGGCTGGTGCCTGGGTCATGCAGATCGATCCCTTGTCCGAAGCGCTGGCGGTTCAGTTGAACAAGGTTCTCTACTGATACAGCCCTGCTTTAGACGTCCAGAATAGAAAAACACCGCGCGCTGATCAGCACGCGGTGTTTTCTTTTTGCCCCATAGGGAGGAGAAGGGGCAGTTATGTTGTCGTCGTCTTAACGGCGGCCTTCGGCGATCATATCGATGTCGCCACGGCACAGGCCGATATCTTCCAGCTCGCGGTCCGTCAGGCCAGTCAGCGCTTTGCGTGTTGCGCGGGCGTCGTTCCATTCAGCAACGACATTGAATGCCGATGCAAAAAGCGCGCCGATACGGCCAACGAGGCCGAACGAGCCAGTGGTGGCGATGCGGGTGGTGTCCAGTGCAGCCATATCCTGTTTCCTTCTGGTTTGTGTTTCATTTCGATCTTGCGATCTGCCGGGCATTTAGTGCTGCCAAATCGCCCGCACAAGATCGTTTTTTGCATATTTCCTATGCAATAACTGCAAGCCTCATCTTCAACATGTTTAAGCCGTAATTCGCTTAAATTATTGGTTAATTCGCGTTCATAAATTGGTCGAAAACAGACTATGCGAAGTCGCAATCGACGTGTGGTGTCGTTGGCAGGACAAAGCTGTCGGTTTTTGTCCATGGACCAATTCGCTTGGAAAATGTTCACGCTTCGTGCTAGGCGTTGAAAAAAGATCACATAACCCGAGCAGGCCGAGGCACAACATGCGAATTTTGGGCATTGATCCGGGGTTGAGAACCTTGGGATGGGGCGTCATCGAATCGCATGGCAGCCGCCTGAGCCATGTTGCGAACGGTTTGTGCAAGTCGGATGGTGACGATCTGGGCGAACGACTGCTATCGCTGCACAACCAGATTGTCGAAGTCATCGCCGCGCATCAGCCGGATCAGGCGGCCATCGAACAGACTTTTGTGAACAAGGACGGGGCCGGGACGCTTAAGCTGGGCCAGGCGCGGGGGGTCGCGCTGCTGACCTTGGCGCAGGCCGGTTTGCCGGTAGGGGAATACGCGCCCAACCGGGTCAAGAAGACGGTGGTCGGTGTCGGCCATGCCGAGAAAGAGCAGGTTTTGCACATGGTCAAACTGCAACTGCCCGGCTGTTCACCAAAAGGCGCAGATGCGGCGGATGCGCTGGCGATTGCGATTTGTCATGCGTATTACGGCAAAACGCAGCAATCGCGATTGAAAGAGGTGGGCGCATGATCGGCAAGCTGACAGGGCGTCTGGACTATCGCGCAGCGGATCATGTCCTGATCGATGTGCGTGGGGTCGGTTACATCGTCTATTGCTCTGACCGGACCATGGCAGCCCTACCGGGGGTGGGTGAGGCGGTCTCGATCTACACCGATATGGTCGTGCGCGAGGACCTGATGCAGCTCTATGGGTTCCTATCTATGGTCGAAAAGGAGTGGCACCGGTTGCTCTGCTCGGTTCAGGGCGTTGGGGCGAAGGTATCCTTGGCTATTCTGTCGGCGCTTGGTCCCGATGGGGTCAGCCGCGCGATTGCCCTGGGCGATTGGGCGGCAGTGAAAGCAGCCAAGGGCGTTGGACCGAAGACTGCGCAGCGAATTGTATTAGATCTCAAAGACAAGGCCCCGGGCGTCATGGCCATGGGCGGCACGGTAACCGAGGCGATGGATGGCCCCGCGC
This sequence comes from Ruegeria sp. AH7, assembly GCF_056541325.1. NCBI lineage: Bacteria > Pseudomonadati > Pseudomonadota > Alphaproteobacteria > Rhodobacterales > Roseobacteraceae > Ruegeria > Ruegeria sp. AH7. The sequence continues at coordinate 140,693 of NZ_JBQFYF010000002.1, forward strand.
TTGAGGTGGTTGAACTGACTGAACCCGCCCCTGCGCCGAAACGCGTGGCGAAACCGGCCTCGGGGTCAGCAGCGGCATCTGCGGGCGCGCTGTCTGCGCTGTCAAATCTGGGCTATGGCCCGTCCGAGGCCGCCTCGGCCGTGGCCGAAGCGGCGGCGAGCCTGCCGGAAGCGAGTGAGGCTGAATTGATCCGCGCAGCACTGAAATTGCTGGCACCAAAGGGCTGAGTGAATGGTAGACGCTGATCCCACCCTGCGCCCCGACCCTCTGCCCGAGGATAATGACCGCGCATTGCGCCCGCAGGGTTTGGACGAGTTCATCGGGCAAGCCGAGGCACGCGCTAACCTGCGCATCTTCATCCAATCGGCCAAGCAGCGGGGTGAGGCGATGGATCATACGTTGTTCCATGGCCCTCCGGGCTTAGGGAAAACCACGCTGGCTCAGATCATGGCGCGTGAGTTGGGCGTAAACTTTCGCATGACATCCGGCCCGGTTCTGGCCAAAGCAGGTGACCTGGCGGCGATCTTGACCAATCTGGAATCGCGCGATGTGCTGTTCATCGACGAGATACACCGTCTGAACCCGGCGGTTGAAGAAGTGCTCTATCCCGCGATGGAGGATTTTGAGCTGGATCTGGTCATTGGCGAAGGCCCCGCTGCGCGGACGGTTCGGATCGAGTTGCAGCCGTTCACGCTTGTCGGGGCGACTACACGGATGGGTTTGCTGACGACACCGCTTAGGGACCGGTTCGGCATTCCGACACGCTTGCAGTTTTATACGGTGGATGAATTGCACGAGATCGTCACCCGCAACGCCCGCAAACTGGGCGCTCCGGCGGATGAGGACGGCGCACGTGAGATTGCACGCCGGTCACGCGGGACACCCCGGATCGCTGGGCGGTTACTGCGCCGGGTGGTCGATTTTGCCATCGTCGAAGGCGATGGCCGGATCACGCGGGAATTGGCCGATGGAGCGTTGACGCGTTTGGGGGTCGATAATCTGGGGCTGGATGGGGCCGACCGGCGGTATCTGAAGCTAATCGCCGAGAACTATGCGGGTGGTCCGGTCGGTATCGAAACGCTCTCGGCTGCGCTGTCAGAGAGCCGGGATTCGCTCGAAGAGGTGATCGAGCCCTATCTGTTGCAGCAAGGTTTGATCCAACGCACCCCGCGTGGGCGGATGTTGGCGCAAAAAGCGTGGACACATCTGGGAATTGCCCCGCCTCGCGGCCAGAGCGATCTGTTTTGTTGAAGCGACGCACTTAAGATTTTATGCCTCTCAGTGAGAGTATTTTCAGAAAGACAAAAGGGCTGAGCGTGACTCCGGACGAGATCGAAGCGCTGTTTACCCGTGAAAGCGGCGAGTTTCTGTTTGCGCGTTGGGGGCGACCCATCGTGCCCATCGTGTTTGGGGTTGAGGATGAAACCCTGTCCACCGTCAAAGGCGCGTTTGAGGCGGTTGTGACATTGGCCGGTCACAAGATGGCTGAAACTGACCCAGAACTGGGTGCCAATTGCATGGTATTCTTTTTCCGCGACTGGCAGGAACTGCTTGAGGTGCCGGATCTGGATCGTCTGATCCCCGGCCTCGGGCCATTGGTCGACCGGTTGTTGGCCGCTGAGGCCAATCAATACCGGATATTCCGGTTCGAAGAGGATGGCGCGATCCGCGCCGCGTTTGTTTTCCTTCGCATGGATAAGGAATTGTCCAAGGTGCCTGCGGAAACCCTTGCGCTTAGTCAGGTGGTGCAGACGATCCTGTTGTGGTCGGATACCGCGTTTCGGGCGCAATCGCCGCTGGCAATTACGGCAGGGGCCACGATCCTGCGGCCGGATATTGCTGCACTGATCCGCGCCGCGTATGACCCGATTTTGCCGGGGTCGGCGCAGGATGCCTCGCATGCTTTACGTCTGTTTGCCCGGTTGGAGACATTGCAATGAAACACACCTACCCGGTTCGCGTGTATTATGAAGACACCGATATGGGCGGTGTCGTCTATCACGCAAACTACCTACGATATATCGAGCGCGCCCGCTCCGATTGGGTGCGAAAACTGGGCAATGACCAGAATGCGATGCGGGAACAGGGCATTGTTTGGGTCGTACGGCGCGTCGAGGCGGACTATCTGGCCGCAGCGCGGTTCGAGGATGAGCTGGTTGTGGAAACCGAGATGGTTTCGCTCTCTGGCGCACGGCTGACCATGTCGCAGCTGGTGAAACGGGGTGAGACCGAGATTTTCCGGGCTGAGGTTACCGCGGTGTGCATGAATGCGCAGGGCAAGCCCGTGCGCCTTCCGGCAGAGATTCGCGCATTGATGTAACAATTTGTGGACCTGGGGTGGTTCTGTTGGCTTTTCAGCCCCAACTGCGATAGCGTTTGGCAAAACAAGGCCAAATCAACGGCCATTCAGGCAAAAACAAAGAGCAGGTTCATGGAAGCTGAAACGCTGGCGCTGGCGCAGGAGATCGATTTCTCCATGTGGGGGCTGTATGCCCGCGCGACCTTTATCGTCAAACTGGTGATGTTGATGCTGATCGCGGCATCGATCTGGTCCTGGGGCATTATCATCCAAAAACTCATCAACTATCGCGCGGCTCGGCGCGAAGCGCAGGTGTTTGATGAACATTTCTGGTCTGGCAACCCGTTGGATGAGCTGTTCGAGCAGATCGGCTCGCAGCCTGACGGCAGTTCCGAGAAGATATTCGCCGCCGGAATGATCGAATGGCGCAGATCGCATCGCACCGATGGCGGGTTGATCGCAGGCGCAACGGCCCGGATTGATCGATCGATGGATGTCGCCATCGCAAAGGAGGCGGAGACCTTGCAGAAAGGGCTGCCTATTCTGGCGACCGTCGGCTCGACCGCGCCGTTCATAGGTCTGTTCGGTACGGTCTGGGGCATCATGAACGCCTTTATCGAGATTGCCGAGCAGCAGAACACCAACCTTGCCGTTGTCGCTCCCGGCATTGCCGAGGCGTTGTTGGCGACCGGTCTAGGCCTGTTGGCCGCGATCCCGGCGGTGATTTTTTACAACAAGCTCAGTGCCGATAGCGATCGGATCGTTGGCGGTTACGAGGCCTTTGCAGATGAATTCGCCACTATCCTGTCGCGTCAGTTGGACGGCTGAGCGATGGGCGCGGCGGTTCAGCAGAACTCTGGCAGCAATGGTCGCAGACGCGGACGGCGGCGTGGTCGCGCGCAACCGATGGCCGAGATCAACGTCACGCCTTTTGTCGATGTCATGCTAGTGTTGCTGATCATCTTCATGGTGGCAGCGCCCCTTTTGACGGTTGGGGTGCCTGTCGATCTGCCTAAGACTGCCGCAAGTGCTTTGCCCGGCGACAGTGAAGAACCGCTGACTGTCACGCTGACTGCCGATGGCCGTATTCAAATTCAGACCACCGATATTCAGCGCGAGGAATTGATCGGAAGGCTACGTGCCATCGCAGCCGAGCGCAGCAGCGATCGGGTCTTTCTGCGCGCTGACGGCGCCATTCCCTACGCGCAGGTGATGCAGGTGATGGGTGCGCTGAATGCGGGTGGATTTTCGAATGTGGGTCTAGTGACGGATACCGGCGGGCCGACGCTGGACGATGGGTAAAGGTGGGGTCGCGCGGTGGATACCGGCACCAAAATCTCGGCGATTGCGCATGTCGGGCTAATCAGCTGGGCGCTGTTCGGCGGCACCTTCCGGTCCGAACCGTTGCCGATGGCTGTGCAGGATGTGTCCGTGATTTCGGCTGAGGACTTTGTGGCGATGACCGCGCAGACCAACGCGCCCGAAGTGCCGACCTCACCGGGTACATTGGAACAGCCGCCAGAGCCCGAGACCGAAGCCAACGCGCCCGAGGTGACACCGGAAGAACAACCGCGCCCCGAGCCCGTAATGCCATCTGAGCCCGAGCCCGAGGTTCAACCAGAAACGGTTGAAGTTCCACCCGAACCGGAACTGCCCGAAGAGCCCCCGACACTGACGGAACCGGAAACGACCGCTTTGGTTGCGCATCCGGGCCCCGAGGCACAGCCCAGCCCGTCTGAGCGGATCGCACCCGAACCCGTCGCGCCACCACCGCCCGAGGCGAAGCCGGATGAGGTGGAAACGCCCCCCGTTTCGTTGGATGAAGGTGCAGAGACCCAACAGGAACAGCAGGATCAAACCGCTCCGGAAGAGGCTGCGCCTGAAATTGTGACCGAGGCCGAAGAGACCGAGGAGCAAGCACCGCTGACGTCGCCACGTCCACGTGTGCGCCCAAATCGCCCTGCGCCTGCTCCGGAACCAGAGGTGGCGGAAACTCCGGAACCGACCCCTGAGGCGCCAGCGCAGAACAATGATGATGCAATCAACGACGCGCTGGCCGAGGCTTTGTCCGAACCCGCCGCACCATCCGGCCCGCCGCTGACCAGCGGTGAAAAGGATGCGATGCGTGTGGCCGTATCGCAATGCTGGAATGTCGGCTCGTTGTCGACGGATGCGTTGAACGTCGTTGTTGTGGTTGGGTTTTCACTCAATCGTGATGGAACGGTTGTAGGCGGAAGTGTTCGCTTGCTGGACAGCTCTGGCGGGTCGGCGGGGGCTGAAAATCAGGCTTATCAGGCCGCCCGACGGGCAATATTACGCTGTGGCGCACGCGGATACGATCTGCCTGCTGACAAATTCGATCAGTGGCAGGATATTGAGATTACCTTCAATCCCGAGAGGATGCGGATCAAATGATGAAACTTCTGACCAGCCTCGTCCTTGGTCTGACCGTGATGTCGGCCCCGGTTTACGCACAGAGCGGCCCCCTGCGTCTGGAAATCGACGAGGGGATCATTGAGCCGATGCCCTTTGCGGTTCCGAATTTTGTGCCTGATGGACCGTCCGCGACGCAATACGCCGCCGATCTTTCCCGCGTTGTCGCGGCGGACCTGACTGGAACGGGGCTGTTCCGCGAAATCTCCTCGGACGCATTCATCAGCCGCGTCAGCAGCTTTGATGCACCAGTGCAGTTTGCCGATTGGAAAGCGATCAATGCGCAGGCACTGATAACCGGGGCGGTCAATGTCTCGGGCAAGCGGCTAACGGTACGGTTCCGGGTCTGGGATGTGTTCTCAGGTCAAGAACTGGGCAACGGGCTGCAGCTGGCCGGAACCACCGATGGGTGGCGGCGCATGGCGCATAAGGTTGCGGATCAGGTCTATAGCCGGATTACGGGCGAAGGTGGATATTTCGACAGTCGCGTGGCGTTTGTCTCGGAAAGCGGCCCTAAAAACCAGCGTCTGAAACGTCTGGCGATCATGGATTATGATGGGGCAAATGTTCAGTACCTGACCGACAGTTCCGCGATCGTTTTGGCCCCGCGCTTTTCGCCCACCGGGGATCGGTTGCTATACACCAGCTACGAAACGGGCAGCCCGCGTATCTACGTGCTGGATGTGGGAAGCGTGCGGCGACAGGAGTTGAATACGCAGGGTGGCACCATGAGTTTCTCGCCCCGCTTCTCACCGGATGGAAGGTCAATTGTCTATTCGCTGATCCAGGGCGGTAACACCGACCTTTGGAAGATGGATCTGGCCTCGGGACAAAGTACACGGCTTACCAATACGCCAGCGATTGAAACCGCGCCCAGCTATTCGCCAGACGGCAGCCAGATCGTGTTTGAAAGCGACCGTTCGGGTACACCACAACTGTATGTCATGCCCGCAAATGGGGGCGAGGCAACGCGGATCAGCTTTGGTCAGGGCCGCTATGGCACGCCCGTCTGGTCGCCGCGCGGAGATTTGATCGCGTTCACCAAGCAAAACAAAGGCCGGTTCCATATCGGTGTGATGCGCACCAACGGGGACGAAGAACGCCTGCTCACATCGTCCTTTCTGGATGAAGGGCCAACATGGTCCCCGAACGGGAGGGTTATCATGTTCACCCGGGAGACACAGGGTGCTAGCGGTCGGGCGACGCTCTACTCAGTGGATATTTCGGGGCGGAACCTAAGGCCGGTACGAACACCGGACGGTGGCAGCGACCCGTCATGGGGTCCTTTACAGAATTGATCGCTGCAGATGTGCGGGAACGTTCACAAGAAACCGCCCCTGTGGTAGACAGGCGGCAACGAACAAAACAACGAGGCACTTGAGATGAACATATTGGGCAAAATCCTGGCGCTGGGCGCGCTGAGCGTGGTTGCAGCTTGCGCAAACAATGATCCTTCGGCTTTGGGCGGTGGCGGTCCCGGTGGCAGCGGTTCGATTGTCGCGGGGTCACCCAGTGATCCGCGCTCGCCTGCGTATTTCCAGCAAACGGTTGGCGATCGCGTCTTGTTTGCAGTGGATCAGTCGACCCTATCGCCGCAGGCTCAGACGGTTCTACAAGGGCAGGCCGAGTGGTTGATGGCGAACCCTGACTATGTGGCCACGATCGAAGGCCATGCGGATGAGCAGGGCACGCGCGAATATAACCTCGCACTGGGTGCACGCCGCGCCAATGCAGCGCGTGAGTTCCTGATTTCGCGTGGGGTGGCGGGCAACCGACTGACCACTGTCAGCTATGGCAAAGAGCGCCCGATTGAAATTTGTAGCACCGAGGAATGCTATTCCAAGAACCGCCGTGCGGTAACAGTGCTGACCGGTTCAACCTTGGGGTAAGACGATGAGACTTGCAGGATGGGTTTTGGCCGCAGTTGTTGCAACAGCGGGCGTGGCGCAAGCGCAGGATCAGCAGACGCTGGCGGATATCCGGCAGGAGCTGACTGTGCTGCATGTGGAGATACAGCGCTTGAAGCGCGAGTTTTCCACCACCGGCTCTCCGGCGCCGAACCTTTCCGGCAGTTCTGTCCTTGAACGCGTCGACGCGATTGAGGCCGAGCTACAACGCCTGACGCGTCAGACTGAGCAATTGAACCAGCGGGTGCAAAACATTGTGACCGATGGCACCAACCGGATCGGGGATCTTGAATTCCGCCTTTGTGAGTTGGAGGCCAATTGTGAAATCTCTGGCGAACCAACTAGTACACTGGGTGGCGAAGACACCGGTTCGGGCACGGCGGTGATAACACCTGCCACACCTCCTGCGACCGAGCAGGTAGAACTCGCCATTGGTGAGCAGGCGGATTTCAACGATGCGTCGCAAGCGCTGGCCGATGGTGATTTCCAGACCGCCGCGACCAAGTTTGCGCAGTTCGATACATCCTATCCCGGCAGCCCTTTGGCGCCCGAGGCGCATTTGAAACGCGGGCAAGCGCTAGAAGGTTTGGGTGACACGCGCGAAGCGGCACGCGCCTTTCTTGCCAGCTTCACCGGCGATTCCGAAGGGGCGGTTGCGCCCGAGGCGTTGTATGAGCTCGGCGCGGCGCTGGGCCGTCTGGGTCAAACCGATCAGGCCTGTATCACCCTCGGTGAAGTCGGTGTTCGGTTCCCATCTTCTGGCCCTGCGTCAAATGCCACGCAGGAAATGGCCTCACTGGGGTGTTCTTGAACCGGACCCCGAACAGCCTCACATCCGATATTCGCGCCCGGCTGCCTGAACGGCTGCCGCCACGTTTGGGTATTGCTGTTTCGGGCGGTGGCGACTCGGTGGCATTGATGCACCTCCTCGCTGAAATCGCCGCAGATGAAGGGACTGAGCTATGTGCAGCCACGGTCGACCATGGGTTGCGACCAGAAGCGGCCGAAGAGGCCCAAATTGTAGCGCGGCAGGCGGCTGATTTGGGGCTAAAACACGATATCCTGAAGTGGCAAGGCTGGGACGGCTCAGGTAATCTGCAGGATCAAGCGCGGCAGGCGCGGTATGCATTGCTGGCCCAATGGGCGCATGCCAATAGTATCCCTGCGATTGCGTTGGGTCATACTGCGGATGATCAGGCAGAAACCGTGCTGATGCGGCTGGCCCGCTCCGCAGGGGTGACAGGCCTTGCAGCGATGCCAAATTCGCATGCCCGGGCGGGTATCACCATTCTGCGCCCGATGCTTGGGATCACCCGCCATAGCTTGCGTGACTATCTATCGGATAAGGGGCTGAACTGGATCGAGGATCCATCGAATCAGGACAAAAGATTTGACCGGATCAAAGCCCGAAAAGCACTTGCTGACCTGTCTCCGCTGGGGATCACGCCCGAAACCTTGTCGCGCGTCGCCAGCAACCTTGCCCAAGCGCGTGAGGCGCTGGACCTGTTTACGCAGGAATCCGCCCGCAAGGTCGCGGTTGCTATCGATGGGGATGTTCGTGTGGATCGGGCCGCGTTCCAAACCTTGCCAGCCGAGATCAAGCGTCGACTGCTTGTCGGTATCCTCGGCTGGATTTCAGGGCCAGGATATCCCCCGCGTCAGTCCGCTGTGGACCAAGCCGTAGAAGCGCTGGACAATGGGGAAGCGGGATCGCTAAGCGGGTGTTTGCTGGCGCCTCAAGCCGCGAACACTTGGATTTGCAGAGAGTTTCAGGCCGTTGCCAACCTGAAAGCGCCCCCCGACGCGCGCTGGGATGGGCGCTGGGTTCTGTCCGGGCCGGGGACCAACGGATTTGAAATCCGTGCGCTGGGTGAGGCCGGGCTTGCCTCGGTTCCCGATTGGCGTGCAACGGGGCGTCCGCGCCTTGCATTACAATCCTCACCAGCGATCTGGCACGGTGATGAATTGCAGGCGGCGCCTTTGGCAGGCTTTCCCAATGGCTGGAGCGCAGAACTCGCACCGGAATGGCCCGAGTTTTACGCGTCGTTTTTATCGCATTGAACCTGCGCCAATCCTCTCTATTTTAAGAAGCAACCCGGCAAATACCCGTTTGCCGAAATCTTTTGGGAGAATTTCCTTGGGCAACGCTCGCAATATCGCCTTCTGGGTCGTTCTGTTCTTGCTGATCCTTGCACTGTTCAATTTGTTCAGCGGACCGGGCGGAACACTTCAGAGCAATGAACGCACCTATTCCGACTTTGTCAGCGCCGTACAGAACGGTGAAGTCAAGAACGTAACACTGGATGGTGAGCAGATCCGCTACACCACCGAAACCGGCGGAACCTACGTGACGATCAAACCCGGCGATGCCGAGGTCACCAAGCTGCTGATTGACGAGAACATCCCGGTGCGCGCTGAGAAACAACAGCAGTCGGGCTTTCAATCGTTCCTGATCACGCTGCTGCCCTTCCTTCTGCTGATCGGTGTCTGGGTCTATTTCATGAATCGAATGCAAGGCGGTGGCAAAGGCGGCGCGATGGGCTTTGGCAAGTCCAAGGCCAAGATGCTGACCGAAAAGCATGGCCGCGTGACGTTTGACGACGTCGCAGGCATTGACGAGGCCAAGGAAGAGCTGGAAGAGATCGTTGAATTCCTGCGCAACCCGCAGAAGTTCTCGCGCCTCGGCGGTAAGATCCCGAAGGGCGCTCTGCTGGTTGGTCCTCCGGGTACTGGTAAAACGCTGCTAGCCCGTGCGATTGCGGGTGAGGCGGGCGTGCCGTTCTTCACTATCTCGGGCTCTGACTTTGTTGAGATGTTCGTGGGTGTCGGTGCATCTCGTGTCCGTGACATGTTCGAACAGGCGAAGAAGAACGCGCCCTGTATTGTGTTCATTGACGAGATCGACGCTGTGGGCCGCCATCGTGGTGCCGGTTATGGCGGTGGTAACGACGAACGCGAACAGACACTCAACCAGTTGCTGGTCGAGATGGACGGGTTCGAGGCCAATGAAGGCGTGATCATTCTGGCCGCGACGAACCGCAAGGACGTGTTGGACCCGGCTCTGCTGCGTCCGGGCCGTTTCGACCGGAACGTGACTGTTGGGAACCCCGACATCAAAGGCCGCGAGAAGATCTTGGGCGTGCATGCGCGCAAGACACCTTTGGGCCCCGACGTCGATCTGCGGATCATCGCGCGGGGTACTCCGGGCTTCTCAGGTGCCGATCTGGCAAACCTTGTGAACGAGGCCGCTTTGATGGCCGCTCGCGTGGGTCGTCGCTTTGTCACGATGGAAGATTTCGAGAACGCCAAAGACAAGGTGATGATGGGGGCCGAGCGCCGCTCTATGGTGCTGACTCAGGACCAGAAGGAAAAGACCGCGTATCACGAGGCCGGTCACGCGGTTGTTGGCCTGGAACTGCCCTTGTGCGATCCGGTCTACAAGGCGACGATCATTCCACGCGGTGGAGCGCTCGGTATGGTTGTTTCGCTGCCGGAAATGGACCGTCTGAACTATCACCGGGATGAGTGTGAACAAAAGCTGGCGATGACTATGGCAGGTAAAGCTGCCGAGGTTATCAAATACGGTGAGGATCATGTCTCGAACGGCCCCGCGGGCGATATCATGCAGGCCAGCCAATTGGCGCGCGCGATGGTGATGCGCTGGGGTATGTCGGACAAGGTCGGCAACATTGACTATGCCGAAGCGCATGAAGGGTACTCGGGCAATACAGCCGGATTCTCGGTGTCCGCGCATACCAAAGAGCTGATCGAGGAAGAAGTGAAGCGTCTGATCCAGCAGGGATATGAGCACGCTTACAAAATCCTGACCGACAAGAATGAGGCGTGGGAGCGTCTGGCCCAGGGTCTGCTGGAATACGAAACCCTAACCGGGGACGAGATCAAGCGCGTCATGAATGGCGAGCCGCCCAGCGAAAGTGACGACGAGGGCGATAAGCCGGATGAGGGCAGCGCCCCAAGTGTCACGGCGATCCCCAAGACCAAGGCCAAGAAATCCCCACCCGAAGGTGGTATGGAGCCTGAACCAACCGCATAATCAGAAAACCCGGAGCCCGCCTCCGGGTTTTTCTTTCCATCGCTGCACGCATGCGCATTATGCGCGCGTGGCACGATAGAGAAGGATAGCCCATGCCGTTTTTGCGCGAAACAGAGTATTCAGCCGAGGTGATCTGGTTGGGGTATGTCCCTGCAGGGGCATCATTGCGTGCACAGGCGGTCGAAGCGCTGAGGCTTGAATTTGAGGGTGTTCAGGGTGAGCGCCATGAAGGGCTCAATCGCGCATCCTGTGTCCGGGTTGGGAACCTTTACCCAAAGGGGACTGAAATCCGAAATGTGCGTCAGCTCTCGATTTTGTCTGTTGAAGAACTGGACGAGATCGCCGCCGAGATGAGGCTTGATCAGTTGGATCCGTCTTATCTCGGCGCTTCGATTGTCCTCAAGGGAATCCCTGACTTTTCGCATATTCCACCTTCGTCCCGGCTAAAGGGCGACGGTGATGTAACGCTCACAGTCGATATGGAGAACGCCCCCTGCATCTTGCCGGGGCGTGAGATTGAAGCGGAGCACGCCGGCCACGGGGCAGGGTTCAAGCCTGCTGCGAAAGGGCGTCGCGGGGTGACTGCCTGGGTCGAGCGGCCCGGTGAGTTACGCATTGGCGACAGGATGAAACTGTTTGTTCCCGATCAACCGATTTGGGCGCCATAGGTGGCCAGGGTTTCCGATTAGAAACGGTGAAGTCGATCTAACGCCGTTTCGCGGCATGAATATGTCGGAATCCATAGCCACTGGATTTGTACACAACGGTATGGGTTGCTCAGCATCGGCGCGCCGCGCCGTATTTGCACGGCATTCAATCAGGGACCCTGCCCAATGAGCTACAAATCCGACATCGAAATCGCGCGCGAAGCGAACAAGAAGCCGATCCAGGAAATCGGTGCCAAGATAGGCATCGACTCTGCGGATCTTCTGCCTTACGGCCACGACAAAGCCAAAGTCAGCCAAGACTTCATCAACTCGGTGCAGGGCCGTGAAGACGGCAAGCTGATCCTGGTCACTGCGATCAACCCGACCCCGGCGGGTGAGGGCAAGACCACCACCACGGTCGGTCTGGGTGACGGTCTGAACCGCATTGGCAAGAACGCGATGATCTGTATCCGCGAAGCCTCGCTTGGCCCGAACTTTGGGATGAAGGGCGGCGCTGCAGGTGGCGGCTACGCTCAGGTCGTTCCGATGGAAGAGATGAACCTGCACTTTACGGGTGACTTCCACGCCATCACCTCGGCCCATTCGCTGCTGTCGGCGATGATTGACAACCATATCTATTGGGGCAACGAGTGCGATATCGACATCCGTCGCGTTGCATGGCGTCGCGTGGTCGACATGAACGACCGTGCGCTGCGTCAGATCACTGCTTCGCTGGGTGGCGTGTCGAACGGCTTCCCGCGTGAAGCAGGCTTTGACATCACCGTTGCGTCCGAAGTTATGGCGATCCTTTGCCTGGCGAACGACCTGAAAGACCTGGAAAAGCGTCTGGGCGACATCATCGTGGCTTACCGCCGCGATAAAACCCCGGTCTACTGCCGCGACATCAAGGCCGAAGGCGCAATGACCGTTCTGCTGAAAGACGCAATGCAGCCGAACCTGGTGCAGACGCTGGAAAACAACCCGGCCTTTGTGCATGGCGGCCCGTTTGCAAACATTGCACACGGCTGTAACTCGGTCATCGCGACCAAAACTGCTCTGAAAGTTGCTGACTATGTCGTGACCGAAGCGGGCTTTGGTGCCGATCTGGGTGCCGAAAAGTTCATGAACATCAAGTGCCGCAAGGCGGGCATCGCTCCGTCGGCTGTGGTTCTGGTTGCCACCGTGCGCGCGATGAAGATGAACGGCGGCGTTGCCAAAGCCGATCTGGGCGCCGAGAACGTGGATGCGGTTCAGTCTGGCTGTGCCAACCTCGGCCGTCACATCGAGAACGTGAAGTCCTTTGGCGTACCGGTTGTTGTCGCCATCAACCATTTTGTCACCGACACCGACGCCGAAGTTGAAGCGGTCAAGAGCTACTGCGCCGAGCATGGCGTTGAGGCGGTTCTGTCGCGTCACTGGGAACTGGGCTCGGAAGGCTCGGCGCCTCTGGCTGAGAAAGTTGTCGAAATCGTTGAAGGTGGCAGCGCGAATTTCGCGCCGATCTACCCCGACGATATGCCTCTGTTCGAGAAAGTCGAAACCATCGCCAAGCGCATCTATCGCGCAGACGAGGTGCTGGCTGACAACAAGATCCGCAACCAGCTGAAGGAATGGGAAGCCGCAGGTTATGGCAACCTGCCGGTCTGCATGGCCAAGACTCAGTATTCCTTCTCGACCGACCCAACCCTGCGCGGCGCGCCCACCGGCCATTCGGTTCCGGTGCGCGAGGTTCGTCTGTCGGCTGGTGCAGGTTTCATTGTGGTAGTCTGCGGCGAGATCATGACCATGCCTGGCCTGCCGCGCAAACCTGCGGCCGAGACCATCTGCCTTAACGACGCAGGTGAGATCGAGGGCTTGTTCTAAGCGCCTGAATGATACATCTCGTGGTCTGGGGATACCCCCGGGCCATGAGGAGAGAAACATGCCCACTCTGATACCGCCGCAAGACTGTCGCTCGATGCAGGAATTGCGGCCTCAGATCGACAAGCTGGACCGCCAATTGATCGAATTGTTGGTAACGCGCGCAGGCTATATTGACCGTGCGTCTCAGCTGAAACCCGGCGAGGGGCTGCCCGCCCGTATCCCGGATCGCGTCGAAGAGGTGGTGCAGCGTGTGCGCAAGAGCTCGGATGAATTGGGCATGGACCCCGATCTTGCTGAAAAGCTTTGGCGCATTTTGATTGATTGGTCGATTGCCCGCGAAGAACGCGTGATCGGCGCTGACTGACCAAACAGGCGCCTTGTGCGCCTGATCCGTTTTGGAAGAGGGGATTGAAGAATGGTAGCCCAGGTTATCGACGGTAAAGCCTTTGCAGCAAAAGTACGCGCGCAGGTGGCTGATCAAGTTGCAAAGCTGAAGGAAGAAAACGGCATCACACCCGGTCTGGCCGTGGTGTTGGTGGGCGAAGACCCGGCGAGTCAGGTCTATGTGCGTTCGAAAGGAAAGCAGACCGTTGAGGTCGGCATGAACTCGTACGAGCACAAGCTGGACGCCGACACATCCGAAGACGACCTGCTGGCGCTGATCGACAAGCTGAACACCGATCCGGCTGTGCATGGCATTCTGGTGCAGTTGCCGCTGCCCAAGCATCTGAACGAAGACCTCGTGATCAATTCGATTGATCCGGCCAAGGATGTGGATGGGTTCCATATCTCGAATGTGGGTCTGCTGGGCACCGGCCAGAAGTCGATGGTGCCGTGCACCCCGCTGGGATGCCTGATGATGCTGCGCGACCACCATGGCTCGCTGTCCGGTATGGATGCGGTTGTGATCGGGCGGTCGAACATCGTTGGCAAGCCGATGGCACAGCTGCTGCTGGGCGACAGCTGTACCGTGACCATCGCGCACAGCCGCACCAAGGATCTACCCGATGTCGTGCGACGCGCCGACATCGTTGTGGCCGCCGTTGGCCGCCCTGAAATGGTGCCGGGCGACTGGATCAAGGAAGGTGCCACCGTGATCGACGTGGGCATCAACAGGATCGAACGCGATGGCAAGAACAAGCTTGTGGGCGACGTGGATTATGACAGCGCAGCCGAGCGTGCCGGTGCGATCACCCCGGTTCCCGGTGGGGTCGGCCCCATGACCATCGCTTGCCTGCTGGCAAACACCCTCACAGCCGCATGCCGCGCGAACAAATTGGCAGAACCAGAAGGTCTGACCGCATAATTCTGCGTTCTGGAACTGAACCAGAATCAGCTAGCTTAAGATACGATTTACCGCGCCCGCATGACCACGGGCGCGGTATTTTTTTGAAAAGCTTTCCTTGTGAAGTAAATCGTGATAACTATTATTTTCCAGATGGTTACTAAGTTAGTCTGCATCTTTGCCAATATGTCTGATGTTGATTTGGCGGGGTGCATCTGAAGATAAGTATGAATACCGAAGTCAGTGAACTCAAAACGGCACTTACCCCTCAGCGCATGTGCGCCGCGTTCATTTTTCTTCCGTTGCTGTCATATGCCTTCCCCCCCTTCATGGATGCTGATGTTCCCTATGGATTGCGCCTGTTGTTTTGGGTCGGAGTTATGACGATCGCGTTGGGCGCGATCTGGGCAACCCGGATGCTTTTGCGAGACAAGCTGATACTACTGAAACTGCCGCTGCGCGATTTGGCTTTCGCGGCGGTGATCCTGGTGTTTCTAACACCGCTGTTGTGGCTGCTGGCTTGGGGTCTGTTTACGTATACCGGAAAGATGGTGCCCGAGGTTAAATCGGTAGCAGCGTATGGCGTGCTGTTTGCCACAGGCCTTGTGCTTGTGCGTCGCGGTGATCTTCATGCTGATAGCGTGGGGCCTAAGCCGCCGGAATTGCCGCGCTTGTCAAAACGCTTGCCTGAGGGGTTTGAGGGTCAGATCTACCGGCTGACAGTCCGGGATCACAACGTGGATGTTGTTACCTCAGAAGGCGTGTTTTCGATCAGATCACGTTTTACAGACGCTATTGCCGAGATGGAGCCTGTTCCGGGCCACTGCTCTCACCGCTCACATTGGGTCACAGATGCATCCATTGCGGGCGTTGAAAAGACCGGCAGCAAAACCTTCCTACGCTTGGTCAATGGTGATCTGGTACCGGTCAGCCGCAAATATAAGCCGATGCTGGAAGAAGACGGGCTGATCTAGGCCGTGCGCGGCATCGGGATCATCTGCGGGTTTGGCCCGGTCAATATGGCCATAGCGTCGCTCTGCATCAGGTCCGACAGAACGTGCTCGGAACTGCGTAATCCGCCTGTGTAGGTGCCATAGGCTGGCAGAATAAGCCGATTTTGATCCACCAAGAACGCCGGGCGAGAGATTGATCTACCCCGGATCGATAGGCGCGCCTTTGGGTGAAAATGCCCAGAGACTTCGCCCTTGGCATTTGCCTCGGCGATATGGCGAAACACCAGAGGGCCTTTGACCCATTCCGCCAGATGCGTGCCGCCCAGTTCGATAGGGCCGGGATCGTGGTTGCCTTCTATCCAGATCCATTTCCGACCGGCCTGCAGCCTGGTGATCTGCAGTTTCTCGGACGCTGCCAAGGCGTTTGAGGCATCAAGGTCATCGAAGCTGTCGCCCAGGCACAAAACTGTTTCAGCACCTGACGCATCCAGATCAGCCGAAAGCCGATCCAGCGTTTCGCGGCCGTCATAGGGGGGCAGGGTCAATCCGCTGCGCCGTGCCAGCCGCTCGGACTTGCCCAGATGCAGGTCCGAGACACACAGCATCCGCTGATCGGCCCACCAAAGTGCGCCAGAGGGAAGGGCACGCAGCGCCTGACCGCAAAACAGAAAATCCAAGCCGTTCATGATACGTTCTTTGCCTGTTTCTGTTCAATGCGCAAGGGGTTACAGCTGGTTCAGCCCGGCAGCTTCCAGCAGCCGTGCGCTTTCTTCTGCAAGCAACCGTTCCTCGGCCGCGCCTTTGACCGGGATCTTTCCAACCTCCAGAAACAGAGGCGCAGCCAACGGTGTGATACGGTCAAGCCGCAGCAGATCAATCCGATCTCCGATCCGTGCGACCATTGCCTCGATACGTCCAAAATCAACCAGCCCGCGCATAGCCTCCTCTCGGGTGATCTGCATCAGCAGATGGTCGGGGTCATATTTCAATAGCGTGTCGTAGAGGATATCTGACGAAAACGTGGCCTGCCGTCCGCTTTTGCGTTGCCCGCCGGTGTTGCGTTCGATCAGGCCGGCGATTGTGGCCGAGGCACGAAAGGTGCGTTTCATAACGGCATTGCCAGCCAACCATGTGTCCAATCCCTGTCGCAAAGCGTCGAGTTGGAAAAGAGGGCTGGGATCGGTCACCGCATCCAAGCCCCAGATCAAAGTTGCGTAATCCGTTGCAACAAAACCCAAGGGCGCGAACCCGGTTTCTTCCATGCGTTTGGTGAGCAGTAAGCCCAAAGTCTGCTGGGCATTGCGTCCAGCGAAGCCGTAAACGCATAGGTGCTCTCGTCCGTCGCTTGGAAAGCTCTCAATCAACAGGCGATCACGTTGGGGCAATCGGGATATGTCCCTCTGCAAGGCCAACCAGTCTGCAGTGTGACGAGGCAACTGAGGCCAATCGGGTTGTGCGAACATGCGCAGGATGCGGTCGCTCAGTTGGGTGGAGGTAGCAAATTTCGTCCCTGCGAAGGTGGCAATTTTGGGTTTCTTATCAGCACGACGGCTGACCTCGACCACCATCTCACGCAGCCCCTCATAACGCACGATCTGACCGCCAATCAGAAAAGTATCGCCGGGGGTGAGAGAAGCTGCGAACGCCTCTTCAACCTCGCCCAGAGGTTTGCCGCCCCTGTTACGCCTCAGCCGAACCTTGAGCGTATCGGTATCCTGAATGGTGCCAAGGTTCATGCGGATACGTGCAGCGGCGCGGGGGTCGCGCAACTGCCACCGCCCATCAGAGCGCTGTTGTAGTCTCTGCCAGCGGTCATAGGCGCGCAGGGCGTAGCCCCCGGTGGCGCAGAAATCCAGACAGGCGTCGAATTCCGGGCGGCTCAGATCGGAAAACGGCCCGGCGGACGTCATTTCCGTGAACAGCGTATCCGCATCGAATGGGCCCGCGGCGGCCGCAATCAGGATGTGTTGGCACAGCACATCGCGGGGCCCTGCGCCGCGCGGGTCGCCGTCCAGTTCATGCGCCTTCGCAGCCTCTAGCGCGGCGATGCATTCCACCACTTCGAACCGGTTGGCGGGCACCAGAAGCGCCTTGGACGGTGCATTGTAGCGATGATTTGCCCGTCCGATCCGCTGCACCAACCGTTTGACATTCTTGGGTGCGCCGATCTGGATGACCAGATCAACATCGCCCCAATCGATCCCCAGATCCAGAGAGCCGGTGCAGACAATGGCGCGCAAATCACCGCGTACCATGGCAGCCTCAACACGTTCGCGCTGTTGGCGGTCCAGACTACCGTGATGGATGCCGATGGGCAGGCTGTCTGCGTTGGCAAGCCAGAGATTGTGAAAGAAGATTTCCGCCTGCGCGCGGGTGTTGTGAAAGATCAAAGTTGTTTTGTGTTGGCGGATTTGATCCAGAACAGCCGGGATCGCATAGGCTGCCCCACCGCCGGACCAGGGGGGCATTTCGTCTGTTTCCAGCATCGCGATGTCGGGATCCGGGCCGGGATCGGCCTGAATGATCCGACACGGGCCGGGATGACGCGCCAGAAAGCGGGCAATAGCCTGAGGGTCCTCAACCGTTGCAGATAGGCCCACGCGACGTAGGTCCGGGCACAGGGTTTGCAACCGCGCCAGTGCCAGCATCAACTGATCTCCGCGCTTGCTTTCGGCGAGGGCGTGGATTTCATCGACGATCACACGTTGCACCCCATCAAACATGCGCGGCGCATCCTCATATGAGGTTAGCAAGGCTAGGCTTTCCGGCGTCGTTAGCAGAATATGCGGTGGGTCCGCACGCTGGCGTTTCTTCTGCGTGGCCGAGGTGTCGCCGGTGCGATCTTCGATACGGATAGGCAGGCCGATCTCGTCGACCGGGGAACGCAGGTTGCGTTTTATGTCCGCCGCCAAGGCTTTCAGCGGTGAGACATAGATCGTGTGCAACCCGCTATGTGCGCCTACGGCCAGCTCAGCCAGAGACGGCAAAAACCCGGCCATTGTCTTGCCGCCCCCGGTAGGGGCGATCAGCAGCGTCGCCGGATCACGCGCCCGGTCGAACATGTCTTGCTGATGGGGGTGGATGGACCAGCCTTTGGCCGAAAACCAATCGGCGATCCGGGCGGGAATCTGCGTCATAGGTGCAGATTAACCGCCCTCGTGCCGGAATGGCACGGCGTTATTTGACGATTTTCTCGTCCTTGACGAACATGTTGGCCCAGGCGCGGTCAATCAGGTCGGGGCTCATCTGATAGGGGATGCCCTCGAATTCGCAGATCGAAATCATCTGATCGATCAGGAAGATCGGCTGATAGTTCGCATAGATATTGTCGATGGTCGGGTATTTGACCTTCAACAGGTGAACCAGAGCGGCCTCATCCAGTGGCATGCCGCGTTTGCGGGCCACCATGGCGAAGATTTTCAGGAAGTTCTCTTGGTTCGGGCCATCAATTTTGATCTTGAAGAAGATCCGGCGCAGGGCCGCTTGGTCGAAAATCTCGTTCGGGTGGAAGTTGGTCGAGAAGATGACCAGCGTGTCAAACGGAACCTCGAATTTCTCACCCGATTGCAGGCCCAGAATATCCTTGTTCTCTTCCAGAGGAACAATCCAGCGATTGACCAGAGCCTGCGGCGGTTCCGCCTGACGGCCAAGGTCGTCCACGATGAAGATGCCGCCGGTCGATTTCAACTGCAACGGGGCCTGATAGGTCCGTGCGGTGGGGTTGTAGACCAGATCCAGCATGGACAGCGACAGTTCACCACCCGTCACAACGGTGGGGCGTTCGCATTGTACATAGCGCGAGTCAAACCGCTTGCGGCGGCGCAAGCTGTTGGGATCGTCGGCTTCCTGCTCGATCGCGGTGTGCACGATCGGGTCATAGACGGTGATTACCTGACCAGCATATTCGATGGCATAGGGCACATAGACATTGTCGCCCAATGCATCGCGGATACCGTTCGAGATCGAGGATTTACCATTGCCCGGAGGGCCATACATCAGGATCGAGCGGCCTGCGCTGACCGCAGGGCCAAGATGGTCCAACAGGCTGTCAGGCAGGACCAGATGGCCCATCGCGCCGACCAATTGCTCACGCGTGACCTGAATGTTGCGGATCGACTGGCGTTTGACCTGCTCGCGGTACACATCAAGCGGCACGGGCATCGCGCCGAAATACTCCGACTGGCTCAGCGCATCCAGCGCACGGGCCTTTCCTGCGTCGGTCAGCTGGTACCCCATCTCGTTGCCGCTGTTCGCGTTCAGGGTGCCCGTGGCTTCCAGCAGTTTCTGCTCGCGCGCGATGTCGATTAGTTCCTGTGTGACAGCGCCGGGCAGGCAGATTGCCTCGGCTACTTCCGACACGGTGCTGGCATTCTTGCGAAAGACTGTTTTCAGCAGGATGTCCCGCATCATCACCAGCGGAAGCTGCATTTCGCCCAATCCCTTAGGCGCAGGAGGGGCCATCACGGCGGAGGTTTGCATATTCATGCGCGGCGCTCGTCTATCCTGAAATCACACACATGCCCCCATAGGGGCCACTTGTGGGAAATCTGGCTCAGCTTTGTGGCGGGACCAAGGCAGCGACATGGCGCACAGATGATAGTTTACGAACCGTAAACAGTGCCCAAAATCAGATACATGACCAAAGCCCCTGCCAGAGCGAGGCCCATCGGGAACTTCTTACCGCGATCCCAGCTTTCCCAATGAGGGGCGATGGTGCGCAGTCTGGTGTGGCGGGCCAACCGGTGAGTGGCAACGGCGCCCAGCACTGTTGCCAGCAAAATCGCGATCAGAACGCCCAGGTCTTGTATCCAGACGAAGGGTGCTGCCGCGGCCAGAAACTTAGCATCACCCGCGCCGAAGGCACCGATGGCATTCAAAAGAATGCCCGCAACCAGCACAATGGGCAGATGCAGCAACTGCCAGATATATGGAGAGAGGGCGACCGGGAAGGGGCCTAGCGAGCCACTGATTGTGCCGGTAGACCAAGGGGGCAGGGCAATCAACCCAACAACCACATAGACAAAAGCCAGAGCCACAACCGCATGGTTCTTGATTTTCATATCGCGCATGTCGGTAAAGGCGACATACAGGCAGATCGGTAGGATGAACGGCAAGAACCAGATCGCCGCGCGAACAGGAATTTCCATTTAGGTGGAACTCTCAAGCGCGCGCAGAGATCTGACCGCTTCGTCAAAATGCTGTGGATGAGTCGAGATCGCCTCGCGGAACAGGTTCTTCGCGGTATTGATGTCGCCCTGTTTGACAGCTGAAATGCCCATCGTGTTCAACAATTGTGCGCGTTCGATCTGCGACATGGGCACAACAGGCAGGCTGTAGTTCCCCTGTGCCGAGCGGGCAAGAACCAGATTATTCTTTGCTGTAAACAACGAACTATCCTGCCGAACGGCATCGGAAAACAGGCGCTCTGCTTCCGCATACTGGCCGCGGGTCAGTTTAGAATAGCCCCAGTTGTTCATGACGCTGCCAGGACGAGTCGTCAGACCCATGGCTGTTTCATAGAAATGATCAGCGCGTTTCCATTCTTTTCTGGAATCGGCCACAACAGCCTCAAGACGATAGCGCTTGAAGGTTTCATAGGTCGGGGGAACTGAATCCAACACAGATTTGGCCTGCGCCCAATCGCCATTTCGAACCAAAGCGTCCGCATATTCGACTTTGTCTGAGCTGTTGGTTCCCTTCATGGTCGTTACCCGTTTCCAGGCAGCGCTTGCTTCGGTGGTACGTTTTGCCCGACCCAGTGAAACGGCCAGTCCACGCTGCAGATCGATCCGGTTGGGGTTCTTGGCGGCGGCACCCTGAAAATAGGTCACCGCTTCGTTGGGATCTGAGGCGTTCAGAAGAACGTCGTTCAGGTTGGTTTCGTCAATGACGTTCACTTCCTGAAACGTGCGTTCAACCCGCTCTTCGGCAGATTCTTTTTCGCATGCGGATAGAATAAGCCCGCTCAGAATGAGTGACGGAATCAAGAATTGTTGGCGCATTTTTGCGTCCTTTACTGCTCTTGCCTCGGTTACTGGATTTTGCGCAGCGTAAATTGCCCGTCGCCGCGCTGTTCCAGCGTATATTCTTGTTCTTGTGGAGTAGTATTAACAGGATTTTCCATTTTTGCGAGTGCTAAGCGCAGATTGTCCCGAATTGCGTCACTTTCGCCATTGTCCAGGGCGAAGGCACGTTGGAAGACCTGCGCGGCTTCGGGGTATTTCTGCTGCTCCATCAGCAATACGCCCAGATTATTCCAGGCCACAGGCCATTCGGTATCATCTTTAACCGCGCGTCGTAGCAAAGGTTCTGCCTGACCCAAACGCCGCAATCCAAGATTGGCGGTTCCCATCGATGTCAGGACTTGCGGCGTCATCCCCTGTTCAAGCGCGGCGCGGCTGAAACTTTGCAGGGCAAGTTCATATTCCCCTGCGGCCATCAACCTGTTGCCCGTCGCGATGTTGTCGCTTGTTTGACCATCGGGGTCGATGCCCGGCGCGTCCAATCCGTTGGGTTTACCAAGTTGATCACAAGAAGCCACGGTGGCTATCACCACCGTGGCTTGAAGCAGTCGGCGAAGTCCAGATCGGACGCACCTGGGTTTTGTATTCATTAGCGCTTTATCCGCGGCCAAAGCTCGAAATGACATTTGCAGAGGGGCCAACCAAAATGATCAGCAGCGGTGGCACCGTCAACATCATTGTGACCAGAGTCATTTTCGTAGGCAACTTGTTTGCAGCCTCTTCAGCGCGCATTACCCGTTTATCGCGCATCTCGCCGGCATAAACCCGCAGGGCTTCGGCGATTGAAGTACCAAATGTTGCCGATTGGATCATAACGGTAACAAAAGAGCTGACATCCTGAACTCCGCAGCGTGTACCAAAATCACGCAGGACCGTATCCTTGTCCTTACCGGCTTTCATCTCATACGCAACGACTTCGAATTCTTGCGCAATGTCCGGGTAAGAGGATTTCATCTCAGCTGCGACACGCACAATCGCCTGATCCAGTGATTGCCCGGCCTCGACGCAGACCAGCATAAGGTCAAGCGTATCGGGGAAACCCGATGTTATCGCCTCTTGCCGTTCGGCGACCCGTCGCGTGATCCAGTACTTTGGGATCATGTAGCCAATGCCACCAGGCAAAAGTACGCGGATGATCTGTTGTTGGCTGGTGTATTCCTGATCCCCTGCCAACACCGTGATCAGCAGGACGCCCAGAACGATACCAGTGATTCCAAGTGCGAACTGCGCAAAGTGAAAGAAGCGAACAGCATCTTTTGATTGATAACCGGCTTGCCGCAGTTTCAGCTGAACTGCGGAATATTCTTCCTGGTCCTTGGGTTCCAGAAAAGTGGCAAACTTTTCAAGTTGTTCGTTCTGGCTGCCATGCCGCAGCTTGTCTTTTTTACCCTTCTTCGCAGCCTTGGGGGCGGCGGTCGAGCGCTGAAGCTTTTTCAACGGGTCTTCGGGCTGGCTCAACATCAGCGAAACGGCGACGCCGATCAGCACAAGGCCCAGAATGCCCACAACGATCAGTGGGCCAAACTCACCAAGGTTCGCGGTGAGCATATCGTTGATACTGGTCAGAAATTCCATGATACCGCCCTCAGACCTTAATGTTGGTGATGATCTTCATGACGATCAGATTCAGCGTCAGCAGGATGCCAACGACGAAACAGGCCGGAATGAACCAGGGGTGATCCAGAACCTCGTCGTAATAGCCGGGGTCTTTCACCAGGATAAACACCAGACAGGCGATTGGGAAACCAGACAGGAACTTACCAGACCATTGCGCCTCGGCCGTGATGGCTTTGACCCGGCGGAACAGGCGGAAACGTGCGCGGATAACCTGTGCGAGACCGGCCAGAATTTCTGCGAGGTTACCGCCCGATTGCTGTTGAATGCCGACAGCAACGGCGAGGAAGCGCAAATCCTGCATATCCAATCGTTCTGCCATGTCTTTCAGCGCCTCGCCCACATCGCGGCCATAGGCGCATTCATCTGCGATTACACCGAATTCAGTTCCCAGCGGGTCCTGTACTTCGTTAGAAACCACCTGAATTGTCGAAACAAACGGGTTGCCCACACGCAGGGATCGGACCATCAGTTCGACGGCATCTGGCAGCTGCTCTTCAATCAGGCTCATCCGCTTCTTGGCTTTGTGGTTCACCCAAGCGTAGACACCGCCAATACCGATCGCGATTGAAATCGCGATGCGCAGGGTGATCTCTGTAGCGGTACCAATGCTCAGCCCCATAAACGCGACAACAGAGACCAAGCACATGATCATGATCAACTGCCGTGGCGAGAACGCAATCGCCGCCTTTTGCGCTTTGTCTGCAAGCAATGAATACAGAGGGATGCTCTGCGATTTCATATGCTGCTGCATTTCCTTGCGCAGCTGTTCAAGTACCTGTTCGCGCCCGGCGCCTTTTTCCAGCATATCCAGTCGACGGTTGACCCGGCTGTTCAGGCTGATGGATTTGCCGAACGCGACAAGATAGATGCCTTCAACTAGGGCAAGGACCCCCACAAATATGGCGACATAGATGATCGCCTCCATAGGCACATTCATACTAAGCTCTCCTACACTGTGGTTGGGTCGTAGATGGACGCAGGCAGGTCAAAGCCCCACAAACGGAACCGTTCCGAATAGTGGCTGCGTACACCCGTTGCAGTGAAGTGACCGATAATCTTGTTGTCAGGTGTCAATCCAACGCGTTGAAATCTAAAGATTTCCTGCATCGAAATAACATCACCTTCCATACCGGTGATCTCGGTGATTGATGTCATGCGACGCGAGCCGTCCTGCAGGCGGCTGGCCTGCACGATCAGGTTCACAGCGGATGAGATCTGGCTGCGGACCGCTTTGATCGGCATCTCAATGCCGGCCATTGCGATCATGTTTTCTAGACGCGAGATGCCGTCCCGTGCCGAGTTGGCGTGAATCGTCGTCATTGACCCATCATGACCGGTGTTCATGGCCTGCAGCATGTCGATCACCTCGGCGCCACGCGTCTCGCCAACGATGATGCGGTCAGGGCGCATACGCAGGGCGTTTTTTAGACAGTCGCGCGGGCTGACCTCACCCTTACCTTCCACGTTGGGTGGGCGGCTTTCCATCCGGCCCACATGGGTCTGCTGCAGCTGAAGTTCCGCCGTATCCTCGATGGTAAGGATGCGTTCGGCATCGTCGATAAAGCTGGATAGCGCGTTCAGAGTGGTCGTTTTACCAGAACCCGTACCGCCCGATACGATCACATTCAGTCGGGTCGACACTGCGGCCTGCAAATAGGCGGCCATCTCTTCGGTAAACGCGCCGAAATTGACCAGATCGTCAATGCCCAGCTTGTCCTTTTTGAACTTACGGATGGAAACCAGCGAACCGTCCACCGCAATTGGTGGCACCATAGCATTGAAGCGCGATCCATCGGCCAGACGGGCGTCAACATAGGGGTTGGATTCATCAACTCGACGACCCACGGCGGATACGATCTTGTCGATGATCCGCATCAGGTGCTTTTCGTCCTTGAAGGTAATGTCGCTGATTTCCAGCTTGCCGGCGCGTTCCACAAATATCTGTTGCGGGCCGTTCACCAGAATATCGTTGACAGTGTCGTCCTGAAGCAGCGTTTCTAATGGGCCAAGGCCTGTGACTTCGTCATAAAGTTCTTTGTTCAGTTGGGTCCGGTCTTCGCGGTTCAGAACAATACTACGCGCTTCAAGAACTTCGCTGGCAATCGCGCTGATCTCTGAGCGCAGTTCAGATTCATCAGCGTTTTCCAGTGCAGCAAGGTTCAGGTTCTCAAGCAATTCACGGTGCAGCTCGATCTTGATTTCGCCCAGGCGTTCCTTGCGCTTGCGATCGCGATCAACACCGTTCGCCTCTGCCGCTTTTTTCTGAACCGGTTTTCTTGCGATGGCATTTTGTGCGGGGGTATCTACAGGTGCTGCCGGTGCGGGCGCCTTAGCCGGTGTCTGCACCGGCTGCGCTTCGGACGATTTCTTGTATCTTGAAAACACGGCTGATCCCCCCTTTGGGATGATTTATGCGGCCTCAGCGTCGCTGCTGCCCAGGCTGTGGAGTGATTTTGCCAGCTTCGCGATTTCGCGGCGCAACGGGTTCTTGGCCGCAGCGTTGGCAAGTGGCAGACCGTGGTCGCCACTTTGCATCACGGGTTTCCCGCCATCCGGCAGTTGCAAATCGATGGAAATTCCAAGGCTTTCGCCCATGCGTTTTACGCGACCTTTACCATTCAGATCGGTGAATTTCGGGGCCCGGTTCAATGCAAATCGCAGCTTGTTGAATGGCAGTTCTTCGGCTTGCAAGGCCCGTTTCAGGCGCAGCGCGTTCTGAGCGGACCGCATGTCCAACTCGATCATGGCAAAATAGACATGGGACGCCTGCAATACAGTTTCCGACCAGTGAACCAAGGTTTTCGGCATGTCCACGATGACATAGTCGAAATGCTTGCGTGCCATGTCGATGACGCGCTGAATGTCTTCCGGTGTGATCAAATCCAGTGGAACCATGTCTGCCGGTGCGGTCAGAACCTGAAGCTTTTCTTCATATGTCTGAAGTGCTTGCGAGAAGACTTCATCATCCATAGCGGCTGTATCGGACAGCATCTCGAACACAGTTTCGCGGCGCGGCAGGTCAAGATAAGTTGAAACTGTACCGAATTGCAGATCCAGATCGATCAGGCAAACCGTCGGTGCGTCCTTGTCAGATACGTTAGCAAGTTCCCAGGCCAGATTCACGGCCATGGTTGTTGAGCCGACACCCCCGGCCAGACCATGGACAACGAACATCGCGCCTTCTTTGGCGTCGCCCCCCGCCAATGGAACTGCCGCTGCTTGTGCAGCAGCAACCGGATCTGGCTGGTTCATACGCTCAATTGCTTCTTGCAATTCACCCTCGGGCAGAGGGTATGGCACAAACTCATCCGCGCCTTTGCGCAAAAGCTGATGGAGCGATGCGGGTGTCACATCCTCGGCGATCAGCACCACTTTGATCTTCTTCTCCTTCGCCTGGGTGATGATTTCACCCATCAGAGAAAGGTTGTCTTCGTCTTCGCCGTCGATGGCCAAAGCCACGAATTGCATGGAATCTGCTTCGGGCTGACCGAAAAACGCCAAGGCTTCGGCAAAACCAAGATCGCCCCAACGCTCACCCAAAGCGGCTTCCATATCTTCGATCAGCAGATCGAAGTTTTGGACGTCCCGGCTGATCGTGCAGGCCAGGATACCGGTGTTGTTGTCTTGCGGCGTCGCGCTGGTCATACAAACTACCCTCGTTGAGAGAGGCCAGCATCTCTTGCGGACGAGATCACGCCGATTGATTTGCTGTCGCCCCTAAGCGGTCAATTCAGGCCGCAGGTCACCCAATTGTTGACAATGTCGCTGTGAAGTTGGGCAAGAATTTGGCGCAAAAGAACCAATTGTAGGGAAATAGGCGACGATGTCGCCTATTTCGGGTGTATTATCAACCGTCGGCTGAGGTGCTGGACGTCTCTTCAATGTAGCTCGGCCGCGTCGCGCTTTCGACATATTCGCGATAGATGACCTCGGCATATTTGCCATCCAGCAGCTGTGATCTGCCATCTGCAAAGCCAGAAACTTCGGTCACTGTACGGCGGTTTCGCCGATCACGATTCGGCGTGTCAATCAGGGGTCGCGTTTTCCCAAACGATACCACAGCTTCAAGCCGTGAGCGCGAAATTCCTTGTTGCACCAGATAGTTAACAGCAGCTTGCGCACGGCGCAGGCCAAGGCTTTGGTTATAACTGGTCGATCCCACGGCGTCGGTGTGGCCATAGACGCGGAAACGCGCCTCGGGGAACTGTTTGATCCAATCGGCCTGACGCTGCAGAACACTCTGTGCCGACGCGTCCAGTTGTGCGCTGTTGAAGGCAAAGTTGATCTGAACCGGAACGTCTGAGGCGAATCGGCGGCTCAGGATCTGTGCAAAGGTCAACTCGCCATTCATGACCTGGATATTGTTGAGCGTTGCGTTGCCGTATGCGCCCTGGTCGAGCTCATATCCCGCCTCGCGTGTACAGGCCGAGATGGCGACTGTGAGACCCAGGGTGATAATCCACTTGTTCATTGGTCTATCCTCCTCATCAATCCAGAACGTAGCCGTAAGAGCTGCCAAAATCCTGTTTGGCAACCTCGGATGCAGCACCTGTACCTTGGCGTTCCGTACGCGCAACACGGCCCGTGACGAACAGGTCAAAGTCGCTGGGTGGTTTGACGCGATCAGTTGGCAACGCAAGGGCTTCGCCGCGTGTCGGGCTGACCAGATGCGCAGTCACGATGATGACAAGCTCGCTTTGTTCGCGCTGATAATCAGCACTGCGGAAAAGCGCGCCCAAGATCGGAACATCACCCAACCACGGGATCTGGTTGTTTTGATCGGTGAAGTTGTCCTGAAGCAAACCTGCGATTGCAAAGCTTTCGCCATCGCGCAGCTCAATGGTTGTCTTCGCCAGACGCGTGATAAAGCTGGGCACAATGTCACCATTGATCGTGAAGTTCGAACTTGTATCAATCGCCGAAACAGCCGTACCCATTTCCAGGTTGATCAGGTCACCGTCCACAACGCGCGGAGTGAACTTCATCTCAACGCCGAACTGTTTGAATTCAATTGCAACGACCCCATCGTCTTGGGGTACCGGAATTGGAACCTCTCCACCCGCAAGGAAGGATGCTTCCTGCCCGGATAGTGCCGACAGGTTGGGTTCAGCCAGATTTCGCACCAGGCCTTTTGTTTCTAGCGCTTGAAGCAAAACATTGACCTGTGCCGAACCCACACCGAAGCCGAACAGCAACGTACCGTCTTGCACCGCAACAGGAGGAACAAGGTTCTGAGGGTTGAAACCACCTGAAACGTCTCCGCTCGCGAAGGAAAGCGATGAGGAAAGTTGTTTCGCAACCGAGCGGTTCATTTCGGCAAAACGGACTTTCAGCATAACCTGTTGAACGCCGCCAACCGACATCAGGTTGGAAACGCGTTCAGGTGCGTAGCGCTCTGCCAGTTCAAGGGCGCGTGCCAGTTTAGCTGAGCTTGAAACTGTGCCCGACAATACAATGCCGTCATTGGCTGTGCGAACCTCAATCGGTTCTGACGGCAGGATCTGACGCAGACGCTCTTTAAATTCCGTCACATCGGGTGCAACGCGAACGCGCACATTCGCCAACAGCATGCCGGCGCCGTCAAACAGCGTCAGAGTTGTCATGCCCGGTGTCTTACCCAGAACATAGATGGTCCGGTCTGAAAGCGACGAGATATCCGCAATGCCCGCATTGGCAATGCTGAGTTCGGCGAACGGCTGTTCGCTTTCCACAACGATTGCGCGGTTCATCGGAACATCCAGTGTTTCCACTGTGCCTTTTTTCACCACGCGAAGGGTTTCGGCCCAGGCGGCATCGCCGACCGGGCCCATAACAAGCGATAACCCCAGCAGGGTTGCGCTGATCCAGGAACGTATTGTCATGTGACCTGCCTCTCCGATCACGCCTCGTTTTTTTGGGTCTGATGCCCTATGGCTAAGACAGTGCGCGAAAACCGAATTTATTGCAATAATCAATGGTTTCTGGAATTTTGTTTATGTGGACAATAGGCAACAATGGAAAAATTCAGGCCGCGCTTTATGCGCGGCCTGAACCGGTAACGTTCTGAATTGACGTTAGTTTGTGCAGGGAATCTGGGTTTCAAACGTGTCGCCACCGCGTCGAATGCGCGTGGTGCAGACCTGCTCTTTCGCTTTTTCCGGGGCAGGCGCGATTTCTTCGATGCCCAATAGCTTTCTTTGGTCAACTTCGATTGCAGATGCGACTGATTCATCCTGCACGCCAACAAGTGCCAATGATAGACGACCCGTGTTCTGAGCTTGGGCAAGCGCCGCGACTTGCTCGGGTGTGGCAGCAACCGTCACGGTTCGCGCGATTGTCGTTTGCGACACGTCTGAACCCGCAGTTTGGTCGACAGCAATCAATTGGATGTTTGATTGAATCAGACGTGTAATACCACCGGCTGACCCCTCGGCAGTGCCGCTTGAACCTGTCCAGTAGATATCAACGTTATCGCCCGGGCGCAGGAACCCGGATACGCCTGATGCCACGTCAACGCTAATGGCGAAAGCGCGCATGCCTTTTTCCAAACGCGATGTCAGGCCAGCCTTTTCGCCCGGCTCAGTAACTTTAACTGCCAGAATCGCCTCGTCTTTTTCCATGGTGCGAAGGACAAAACGCTCCTGCGGTCCGATCTCCGGAAACAGGACCGCCATCTCGGTGAAGGTGCCTTCGGGAATCGCGTTTTCGGGCCAATCGACGGCGCGAACGTCCTCTGGTGTCAGAGCTTCGCCGTACTTCAGCGGCCGATTCGACACGTAAACAGTTACAGTGGGGATGACATCAACCTGAGCATTGGCCAGCGCCTCGGCTGCCGCCAGCTTCTGACGGGCAAGCTCGTTCTGGTACTCGGCAATATAGTTGCGCGCCATGTAGACGGCACCCCCTGCCAGAGCCACCCCGACAATCAGAACAAGTCCGAATACCGCTCGCATATTTGTACCTCACTTTTTTGCCGGTCGACTGGTTGGCGACAGTATCACTAATTTTAAACAGCATAATCCCTACAGAGCAATTGTGTCGAAATATGGGACAAATTGGCCAATCGCTCGGGAATCTTAACACTGTTGCATTGGAAGTGTTCTGAGACCTGCCGTAGAAATTCAGTCTCTCTTTGAAACGAAAACGCCGCGCGCAGTATGCGACGGCGTTTGTCTTTTTTGTATTAATGAATACCGTCTATTAGGTTCAACCGCCGCCCGAGCTTCCGCCTGATGAGGAACCACCGCCGGAAGACGAACCGCCACTCGAACTCCCACCGGACGATGATCCACCTGAAGAGGAGCCGCCAGCCGTACCAGCAACCGTGAGGCCGCCAGCGTTGTTGTTGTCACCGGTGCTGACGGTTGAGGAAGTAAGCGCAGTATTCACGTTTCCGCCATAACTGTTCGTCGCTGAGGCGATCGCCAAGTACAAGGCCGAGCCGATTCCAATTATCAGGGCCGTCAATACCACCCAGTCAACTGTGACGGCGCCGTTTTCGTCACGTGAAAACCGTCTGATGAACTTGTACATCTCACCTCTCCGAGTCCGTGGTCTAGCGCAGCCTAAGCATGGGTGCAGGCCGCATATGCTGCAGTTCTGAGATCATTTTTGCGTGACATCAATGGCGGAAATAGGGCCAAAGATTGCGCATAGCGCCATAGTTTGTGGATTGCCGCCCAAAGTAACACTGCAGGCTATAATTGGGGGATGGTTGTTCTGGCAAGCTGCGAATGCAATTTACTGGCAATCAGCATCTGGCTTTTTGCTACGCGACCGGAATCCACTGGAAGAACCTCAAAAACAAAAAAGAACCGCGCCTGGACAGGCGCGGTTCTAAATCAAATGTTAAGCGTTCGCTTAGTTGCTGCCTGCTGTGGTCACACCACCTGCGGCAGTGTTGCTGCCGGTCGAGATGGTTGCGCCGTTCAGGGCGGTGTTGACGTCAGTCGCCAGGCCGGTCGCGCCAGCCGAAATCTGCTGGTATGCAACGGCTGCCAGGCCGATGACTGCTGCGGTCAGAACAACCCAGTCAACTGTTACTGCGCCGTCTTCGTCTTTGCGGAAGTTCTTGATGAACTTGATCATGTTACGTCCCTCCTAAAGGATCTAATAAAGTCTGTTGAACCTTGGCGTCTTTCAGAGCTTTCTCTCTCAGTCCGCTCCAGTCCGTCTCGGTATGGGCTTATGTTTGACGGGTACGCATGGCAGGAATTGGGCCAAACCGATATTTTTTTCCGTTTGATTTAACTTTTTTGATACGAATTACGTAACTATCAGATAATAAATGAAAAAAATATTTATTGGCACCCTTTTCACCGTGGCGGGCGGTGCAAAAAAACGCCAAATGAGGCGAAATTGCCCCAATTCGCTTTGTTTTTCTGGCCTTGCGAGACGTTTTGCGGTTCAACTTCCGAAAAAAGAGAGCATGAGGCAGGCAAATGAATCTCCGGGACGCACTTCAATGCGCCGGTGTGTTGGTGTTCTTAACCGTTAGTGTTGCGCCTTTAGGGGCAACTGAACGCGAACCACGCGGTGTATATAAACGGATCAAGGCGCCGAAACCCGGTGAACGCCCGCGCGTGACCGTGCAGATATCTCCACAAGAGCATGCCGCCAGACCATCCGCGCCAAGTACAGGGGCCGAACTGATCGTGCCCGAAGTCATCAAGAAAGCCAAAGTTCCGCCAGCGATCACGCCGGATGCAGGTGTCAAAAGTAACCCCAAAGGTTCATACAAAGCATTCTGGGATCGGATATCGCCGGAATTGGCGCAGGCTCGGGCTGGCCGATTGGAGGACGCTATCCAGGCCCTGTCAGCAACGAGTATCAAATCCCCCAGGCTTCAGACTTTGCAGAACATTGCACAACAACAGGGCGTGGATATCCTGCGCTCGACAGTTGGCACAAATGTCTCGCCAGCCTTGGTGCTAGCTGTGATTGCAGTTGAATCAGCGGGTCGTGCGGATGCTGTCAGTTCCGCTGGGGCGCAGGGATTGATGCAGCTGATGCCCGCAACTGCAGCGCGTTTCGGCGTGAATGACAGTTTCCAGCCGGATCAAAACATCTCTGGTGGTGTGAAGTATCTGAATTGGCTGATGGAAGAGTTCGGCAATGATCCGATTCTGGTTCTTGCTGGATACAATGCGGGCGAGGGTGCCGTTAGAAAACACAGCGGTGTGCCGCCCTATGCTGAAACACGGGACTATGTGCCTAAAGTTCTGGCAGCGTTTCAGATCGCGCGTGCGCTTTGTTCGACACCACCTGATCTGATCTCTGACGGTTGCGTGTTTCAGACCACCAACTAAAAAGGCCCGCCACTCCGAGCGGGCCCTTGGCTGAACACGATTGTTTAATCGACGATTTTAGCCTGAGTCGCAGCGCGCATGTCGTCTTCGCTCACACCATCCGCGAGTTCGACGATCTTCAAACCATCCTCGACAACGTCCAGAACGCCCAGGTTGGTGATGATGAGATCAACCACGCCTTTCCCGGTCAGCGGAAGGGTGCATTCTTTCAGAACTTTCGAGTCACCGTGTTTGTTGGTGTGATCCATCACAACGATGACACGTCCAACACCGGCCACGAGGTCCATCGCGCCGCCCATGCCCTTGACCAGCTTGCCAGGGATCATCCAGTTGGCCAGATCGCCTTTCTCGTCCACCTCCATCGCGCCCAGGATCGCCGCGGCAATTTTTCCGCCTCGGATCATGGCAAAGGATGTGGCGCTGTCGAAGTAGGATGTGCGGGACAGTTCGGTGATCGTCTGCTTGCCTGCGTTGATCAGGTCTGGGTCTTCTTCACCCTCAAATGGGAAGGGCCCCATGCCCAGCATGCCGTTTTCGGATTGCAGGGTGATGTCCTTATCCCCCACATAGTTCGCCACCAGCGTCGGAATGCCGATGCCGAGGTTCACATACATGCCGTCTTCCAGCTCTTCCGCTGCGCGCGCGGCCATCTGATTGCGGTCCCAGGGCATTATGCGTCCTCCTTCTTGCGGGTGGTGCGCTGTTCAATGCGCTTTTCGTGGCTGCCCTGAATGATGCGATGCACATAGATGCCGGGCAGATGGATAGAATCCGGGTCCAGTGAGCCGCGCGGAACAATCTCTTCCACTTCGGCCACACAAATCTTGCCGCAGGTTGCGGCGGGAACATTAAAGTTGCGAGCGGTCTTGCGGAACACCAGATTGCCAGTGTCATCTGCCTTCCAGGCCTTCACAATGGCCAGATCGGCAAAGATGCCTTCTTCAAGGATATATGTCTCACCGTTGAAGTCCTTGTGCTCTTTCCCGTCGGCGATCACGGTGCCCACGCCGGTTTTAGTGTAGAAACCGGGGATGCCAGCACCACCCGCGCGCATTCTTTCGGCTAGCGTGCCTTGGGGGTTGAACTCCAGCTCCAGCTCTCCGCTCAGATATTGGCGCATGAATTCGGCGTTCTCGCCGACATACGAGCTGATCATTTTTTTGACCTGCTTGGTCTGCAGCAGGATGCCGATTCCGAAATCATCCACACCGGCATTATTCGAAGCAAAGCTCAGGTCTTTGACACCCGAATCCTTGATCGCCTCAAGCAACAACTCTGGAATGCCGCACAGGCCGAATCCGCCCGCCGCAATCAGCATGCCATCCGACAGCACTCCGTCGAGCGCTTCAGAGGCATTGGCATAGACTTTCTTCATGGAAAACTCCCCCAATGACATGGTGATGGGCAGGTTGTGCCGCCACGTCATTGGGAAGTCAATGAAACCAAGGGGGTGGTGGTATTTCTACCTACCCGGCCGCCTTTTTGGTGGTCTTCTTGGTGGCGGCCTTCTTTTTGGGTGCCGCCTTTTTCTTGGTGCCTTTCTTGGCTGCGCGCTCGTTGACCAGTTCAACGGCCATTTCTTGCGTCACATCTTCGGGCTTGATGTCTTTGGGGATTGTCGCATTGACCTTTTCCCACTTCACATATGGACCATAGCGCCCGTCCAGCACCTGCATCACACCGCCATCGGGGTGCTCGCCCAGCTCTTTCAGCGGTTTTGCAGCGGCGCGGCGCCCGCGACCCGGATTGGCGCGCTTTTCGGCCAACAGTTCGACGGCACGGTTCATGCCGATTTCGAACACATCATTTGGGTCTTTGAGATTGGCATAGACCGGCTTGGCCTCATCGGCCAATTGATGCATCAGATATGGTCCGAAGCGACCGAAGTTTGAACTGATCATGCCACCCTCGGGGTGCTCGCCGATCTGGCGGGGCAGGGACAACAACGTCAGGGCCTTCTCAAGGTCCATGTCGTCCTTGCTCCATCCACGCGGCAGAGAGGCGCGCGGGGGCTTCTTATTCTCAGGCGTCGGTTCGCCGCGTTGAACATAAGGGCCGAACCGTCCGGATTTCAGCCAGATCTCATCACCTGCGTCTTCACCCAGTAAACGTTCATCACCTTCTGCGCCTTCACCAGCGATGGGTCGTGTGTAGGTGCATTCGGGATAGTTGCCACATCCAACGAACCCGCCCGTGCGAGAGGTTTTCAGATGCAATTGCCCAGTCCCGCATTTTGGGCAGATACGCGGATCTGACCCGTCTTCGCGCGGTGGATACAGCTGAGGCGCAAGCGCTTCGTCCAGCTTGTCCAGCACTTCGGAAATCCGCAACTCTGACGTCTCGCCAATCGCAGCCGAGAAATCACGCCAGAACTTGCCCAGAAGGTCCTTGTAGTCGCGGTCTCCTGCGCTGACGTCGTCCAGTTCCTCTTCCAGATTGGCCGTGAACTCATAACCCACATATTGGCGGAAGAAGTTCAGCAGGAAGATTGTGACGATCCGGCCCTTTTCTTCGGGGATCAGCCGGTTCTTGTCTTTGCGCACATATTCGCGGTCCTGAATCGTGGTCACGATCGAGGCATAAGTCGAGGGTCGCCCGATCCCCAACTCTTCCATGCGCTTGACCAATGTGGCCTCGGTATAACGTGGCGGAGGTTGGGTGTGGTGCTGCAGCGCCAGAACGGATTCGTTATCGGACAGGATGGCAGCCTTGTCTTCTGCCTTTGAAGCCTGACCTTTTAGCGAGGTTTTGGCAAATGGCGCCGGATCGCCCTGCATGATCTGTGGCAGGCGCTTTTCGTCATCATCGGCAACGTCGTCGCGACCTTCCTCATAAACACGCATGAAGCCGTCAAACAGAACAACCTGACCGGTGGCGCGCAGGCCCACCTGTCCATCGTCGCTGCCGATCTCAACCGTGGTTCGTTCAAGGCGTGCCGCCGCCATTTGGCAGGCGATCGTGCGTTTCCAGATCAGATCATACAGTTTGCGCTGATCCTCGTCGGTGACTTTCAGAGCCTTGGCATCGCGCGTCATATCCGTTGGTCGGATACATTCATGCGCTTCCTGTGCGTTTTTGGCCTTGTTTTTATACATACGTGGGCTGTCCGGCACGTATTCGCTGCCATACCTTTCGGCTATGGTGTCGCGCGTGGCAGCCACGGCTTCGGGGGCCATATCGATGCCGTCGGTCCGCATATAGGTAATGTAGCCCGCCTCATACAGCCGCTGCGCCACTTGCATCGCGTGACGCGCACCCATGCCGAATTTGCGGCTGGCCTCTTGTTGCAGGGTCGAGGTCATGAAGGGCGCGCTGGGGTTGCGGGCTGCCGGTTTCGCCTCGACCGAGGTCACACTGAGTGCACGGCTGGTGATCGCCTGAACCGCCAGTTCCGCCTGCGTGGCATTGGCCAGATCGTGTTTGTCGAGCTTTTTACCCGCTAAGGTGACCAGACGCGCCTCGTAGGTCTGGCCCCGTGGGGTTTCGAACAGCGCCCGGACCGACCAGTATTCGACTGGCTTGAACGCTTCGATCTCCATCTCGCGTTCGACGATCAGGCGCAGACAGACAGATTGCACGCGGCCTGCCGACCGGGCACCCGGCAGTTTGCGCCACAGAACCGGAGATAGGTTGAACCCCACAAGATAGTCCAGCGCGCGGCGCGCCAGATAGGCCTCGACCAGCGGCATGTCGACCTGGCGTGGGTTCTGCATTGCCTCGGTCACGGCCTCTTTGGTGATGGCGTTGAAGGTTACCCGGCTGACAGGCGTGTCTTTCTTGATCGAGCGGCGCTTGGTCAGTGCTTCTTGCAGGTGCCAGCTGATCGCCTCGCCCTCACGATCCGGGTCAGTGGCAAGGATCAGCGCATTATCTTCTTTCAAGGCGTCGGCGATGGCTTTGACATGTTTGCGGCTGTCATTGCCGACTTCCCATGTCATAGAAAACTCATGGTCCGGATCGACCGATCCATCCTTTGGTGGCAGGTCGCGAACGTGCCCGTACGAGGCCAAAACCGTGTAGTCCGGACCAAGATACTTATTGATGGTTTTGGCTTTGGCCGGAGATTCTACAACAACTACGGGCATTTAAGATGAATCCTTGCTCGACAGACTTTGCGCGTTTTATGGCCGTGCAAGATGTGTGCGACAATATCGAATTGTCAATGCGTTCCTTTGGCGTCTAGGCTGATGCGCGGTTTCTCATCGCCCCACACGGTCTGAGCCAGCAGGTTCGTCGGTTAACTGGCCAATGACAACAGCCCGCCGGGCTGGCGTTGAATCCGCCCTTCCAGCTCCAGATCAACAAGGACCGGGCCAATCTCGCCCGCGCTTGCGGCGATGTCGCGGATCAGCTGGTCTTCGGCTATGGGGGACGGGCCCAGGCGCAGCAATACCTCATCATGCAGGGCAGCTGAATTGGCGGGGGCAGTGGGGATTGTTTCGCCCCTTGTTTCGTCTTTGGGGAACAGTTTGGGTTGCTGTGGCGGCAGCGCGTCGATCACATCTTCGGCGGATCTGACCAGCGTCGCCCCGTCTCGGATCAACAGATTGCATCCGGCGGCACGTGCATCGAACGGGTGCCCGGGCACTGCAAGAACCTCACGGCCTTGGTCTAACGCGTCCCGGGCCGTGATCAGGCTGCCGGATTTTGCAGCAGCTTCGACCACAACAACAGCCTGAGCCAGCCCTGATATGATCCGGTTGCGGCGCGGGAAGTGCCGCGCCTGTGGTGTGACGCCGACGGGTTGCTCGGACAGTCGTAGACCCTTGGCCGCAATGTTTTGGGCAAGTTCCGTGTTTTCTGCCGGGTAGACGACATCGACACCCCCGGCCATGACAGCGATTGTCCCTGTTTCAAGCGCTGCTATATGCGCTGCGGTATCGATGCCGCGCGCCAAGCCCGACACGATAATATGGTCTTTTTGCCCAAGCTCTTTCGCCAATCCGCGCGCCATCCGCGCGCCAAGTGATGAACAGTTGCGGGCCCCAACCATCGCAATTGCGGGTTTATGCAAAAGTGAAACATCGCCAATTGCCCATAGCACCGGCGGGGCATCGTTCAGATCGTTCAATGCCTCTGGAAAATCAGCGGCCCCAAGGCACAAAAGCCGCGCTTTGGCGGCCTTTGCGGCCTTGAGCTCCGCCTCAATCACGCCGGGGGGGCAGATTTCATACCCGTCTATTCCGGCAGCGCGTGCCATTTCCGGCAGCGCGGCCAGCGCATTCTGCGCCGAGCCATGTTCACGCAGCAGCCGACGAAATGTTGCGGGGCCAACCTTGCGTGAGCGCAACAGACGAAGCCAGGAAAACCGGTCCTCTTCCGTGGTGGGTGGGAGTGGGGGGTGATTGGAAGAAAGCTGCTCTTCGGTCATCCGATGCTCCGCCTGATTGCAAAACTGGTTTACGTCAGGACGGGTTAACAGCCTGTAAATCGATGAAAATTTGCTGCGTTTCGATCGCAACTACTAGCGCAATTCGCCGCTACTCATTTGATAATAAACCACAAATTCATGCGAGTATTCAGTGCGCATTTAGCTGACCACCCAAAATACGCAGCCACGCGGGAAGGCTGCATTAACCTCGAATAGCCGGAAATGACGATTCCGACTCAGGTGGCAGAGCCGCCAATGGTCAGCCCATCCATCAAAACGGTCGGCTGTCCGACCCCCACAGGAACCCATTGACCATCTTTGCCACAGGTGCCCATGCCCGGATCCAGCGCCATGTCATTACCCAATCCTCGGATGCGTTTCAGGGCCGAAGGGCCGTCTCCGATCAGGGTGGCGCCTTTTACCGGAGCGCCGATTTTGCCGTTTTCGACGCGGTAGGCCTCGGTGCACGAAAAAACGAATTTGCCATTGGTTATGTCCACCTGACCACCGCCAAAGCCGACGGCCCATATACCATCTTTGATATCCGCGACCAAAGCAGCCGGATCGTCCTGGCCCCCGAGCATGATGGTGTTTGTCATTCGTGGCATCGGTTTATGGGCATAGCTTTGGCGACGTCCATTGCCGGTTGGCGCGACTCCCATAAGGCGTGCGTTCTGGCGATCCTGCATGTAACCCGTAAGGATACCGTCTTCGATCAGCAACGTGCGTGAACTTGGTGTGCCTTCATCATCCACGCTGATTGAGCCGCGTCGATCTGCGATAGTGCCATCGTCCACAACAGTCACACCCTTTGACGCAATCTGCTGTCCCATCAGCCCCGCAAAAGCCGAGCTGCCCTTTCGATTAAAATCACCTTCGAGCCCATGACCAATGGCTTCGTGCAGCAAGATACCCGGCCAGCCGGGTCCTAGAGCGACGTCCATGACACCAGCGGGGGCGGGTATCGCTTCCAGATTGACCAGCGCAATCCGCAAAGCCTCGCGTGCCTTGTTCTGCCAGTCGGCGGGATCGATCAGCCCGCTTAGGCCAACGCGTCCGCCGCCGCCAGCTGAGCCGCTTTCGCGGCGACCGTTTTGCTCGACGATGACCGAGATGTTCACCCGAGTCATCGGACGCACGTCGCGCACCTGTATGCCGTCGGGGCGCAGAATTTCGACCTCTTGCACGGTTGCCGCGATTGTGGCGCTGACTTGTACAACGCGCGGGTCCAACCCCCGGGCAAAGGCATCAATCTCGCGCAGCGTGTCGATCTTTACAGGAAAGGTGGCGGATTCGATCGGATCCTCGTCCGTGTAAAGCCGAGTGTTTGTGGCGCGCGGGGCCTCGGCCAGCGCCCCGCCACCATCGCCGACAGCAAGGCGCGCGGTCTCGGCTGCACGCTTCAGAGCAGGGATCGAAACATCCGTAGAATGCGCGTAGCCGGCCACTTCGCCTTGGAC
Source organism: Ruegeria sp. AH7 (assembly GCF_056541325.1). NCBI lineage: Bacteria > Pseudomonadati > Pseudomonadota > Alphaproteobacteria > Rhodobacterales > Roseobacteraceae > Ruegeria > Ruegeria sp. AH7. The sequence goes on from NZ_JBQFYF010000002.1 coordinate 179,892, forward strand.
CGCGCGCAAACCAAACCCCTCAGATGCATCATAAGATGCGGTGCGCAACCGCCCGTCATCAAAAACAAGCGATTCCGATTTTCGGCGCTCAACAAATAGCTCTCCGTCCTCGGCCCCGGCGGTTGCCGATTGCAAAACTGCCAGCGCTTCGTCCTGCGGAAGTGCGCTTTCAAAGGGGCGAAACGGGGCTTGAGTCATGGGTTGGAACCTTTCGGGTTTGATCCAGATCAAAAATAGCGTCTGTTTGACGCAAGCATTTTGCTTTATCTACCCGACGGAATATGGTTTTTAACGCGGCCAAAGACAACGGGAGAGGTGCGACCGATTCACACCTTTTCGCGAGAGACGCAAAGATCAAACGATCAGGACAGAACATGAAGAATGCTTTGATGCTTTCGGGGTTGATGACAGCCCTCTCCAGCCTTCCCGCCATGGCTCAGGACCTTGAGATCATTGGTAAGCCGGTCGATGGCGGCCTTGGGTTCCAGCCCGCGGCGACCAGCCTTGCGGAAGGCATTCACAGGTTGGACAACATGATTCTGGTGATCATCACCGCAATCTGTATCTTTGTGGCGGCTCTGCTTGTCTATTGCATCGTGCGCTACAATTCGCGCGTCAACCCGACCCCGGCGCGCTTTTCGCACTATACCCCGGTCGAGATTGCATGGACCTTGGGCCCCATCATTATACTGGTCTTTATCGGTGCGTTTTCGCTGCCGGTTCTCTTCAAACAGCAGGAAATTCCCGAAGGCGATGTTGTGATCAAGGTTGTGGGCAATCAGTGGTACTGGACCTACGAATATGTCGACCACGACTTTGCCTTTGACAGCTACCTGCTGGGTCACCCGGCGACCCTGGACGAAGGTGCTCGCCCCGCAGATGCGGATGTCACGCCGTTTGTTCTGGATGATGCAATGCGCGCGAAGCTGGCCGATTCCGGATATAGCGATGACGAATGGTTGCTGGCAACCGACACTGCCGTGGTCGTTCCGGTAGGTAAGATCGTTGTCATGCAGGTGACCGCATCTGACGTGATCCATTCCTGGACGATCCCCTCTTTCGGCGTGAAGCAGGACGGTGTGCCCGGACGTTTGGCTGAACTGTGGTTCGAAGCCGAAAAAGAAGGCGTCTACTTTGGCCAGTGCTCGGAGCTCTGCGGCAAGGACCACGCCTATATGCCGATCACCGTAAAGGTGGTCAGCGAAGAGGCATATGAAGAGTGGCTTAAGGGTGCCATTGATGAGTATGCGGGGCTGCCGCAAGCTTATCAGGTGGCCTCGAACTGATAGCCATCTGGGTGGGGTAAGCCCATCCGCCATGAACGATCAGGCTGCGCGGACCATCGTGCTGCCGTCGCCCTAAAGGACCTGAAATGACCGACGCAAGCATCAATGCCAGCATTGCGGCCGCAAAGGCGGACGAGGCCAGCTTTGGCGACTACTTCGCCTTGCTGAAGCCGCGTGTCATGTCGTTGGTTGTCTTCACGGCTCTGGTTGGTCTGCTGGCAGCGCCAACCCCCGTACATCCCTTTGTGGGCTTTTGTGCGATTCTGTTCATCGCCATCGGTGGCGGTGCCTCTGGTGCGCTGAACATGTGGTGGGACGCAGATATCGACCGCGTTATGAAGCGCACCAAGGGCCGCCCGATCCCGTCAGGAAAGGTGGATGCGGGTGAGGCGCTGGCGCTGGGCCTGACGTTGTCGGGCCTGTCGGTGATCATGCTGGGGCTTGCAACCAATTGGTTTGCAGGCGCGTTTCTGGCCTTCACCATCTTCTTCTATGTCGTCGTTTACACGATGTGGCTGAAACGCACGACGCCGCAGAATATCGTCATCGGCGGCGCTGCGGGCGCGTTCCCGCCAGTGATTGGCTGGGTTGCGGCGACAGGTACGATGTCGATTGAGCCCTGGCTGATGTTCGCCCTGACCTTCATGTGGACGCCTCCGCATTTCTGGGCGCTGGCGCTGTTCATGCGTTCGGACTATGACGATGCGGGCGTGCCGATGCTAACCGTGACCCATGGCCGTAAATCGACCCGTTGGCATATCCTGGCCTATACCGTTCTGCTGGCCCTGCTGGCTGTCGGCACCGCGTTTTCGGGCATCGGCGGGCCGATTTACCTGACGGTCGCCATCATCCTCAACGCGTTGTTCCTGCGCGGTGCCTGGCAGATTTCGCGGCGCACCGAAGATGATGCCGAGGCGGACAACTTCAAGGTTGAACGCTCTTTCTTCAAGCTGTCGCTGCTCTATCTGTTCCTTCACTTCGGCGCCATTCTGGTTGAGGCGCTTCTGAAGCCTTACGGTTTAGGAGGATGGTCATGAGTCTGCGCAAAAGCCACGAATTGCATCAGCGCCGTTTTGGCCGCAATCTTGGCGTCGGCCTGACGCTGGCAGCGTTTATCGTGATCATCTTCGGCCTGACGGTTGTGAAAGTATCCGGTACTGATTTCGGTATGGCCACGCAGGAGGTGCAGAACTGATGGCGATGTCTGGTCCACGGAAAACGGTTTTGCAAACCGTCGGGGTCGTTATCCTGATGGGCAGCCTAGCATGGGCGGCGGTGCCGTTCTACGATTGGTTCTGCCGCGTAACCGGTTTTGGTGGTACAACGGGTGTGGCTGAGGCCGCCCCTGATGACATTCTGGACCGCACGATCACTGTGCGCTTTGACGCCTCCAAAGCCAAGGGTATGGCTTGGGAGTTCAAGCCCATCGAACGTGAGATGGAAGTGCGCATCGGCGAGACAGGGCTGGCCTTCTACGAGGCCTACAATCCGACCGATCGCCCGATTGCCGGGCAGGCATCCTACAATGTCGCGCCCTATTCAGCAGGCGGGTATTTCCAGAAGATCGCTTGTTTCTGCTTTGAGGAACAGGTGCTGCAGCCCGGCGAACGGGTTGAGATGCCGGTAACCTTCTTCGTCGACCCTGAAATGGTCGAGGATCTGGAAGCAAAGTATGTGCATACGATCACTCTGTCGTATACATTCTACGAAATTGACCTGCCCGAGGGCTATGCAGCCCTGGACGCGCAGGCAGATACAAATACGAACTAACGCCTTTAGGTGAGGGACACTGATGGCACACGCAAAAGACCATGATTACCACATTCTGAACCCCTCAATCTGGCCGCTTGTCGGCGCGATTGGGGGCTTTGTGATGCTGTTCGGAGCCGTCCTGTGGATGCATGGCATCACGCCATGGATGTTCTGGGCCGGTTTGGTGGCTGTTCTGTACACCATGTTTGCCTGGTGGTCCGAAGTCGTGGTCGAAAGCCGTCAAGGCGATCACACGCCGGTCGTGCGCATCGGCCTGCGCTATGGCTTCATCCTGTTTGTGATGTCCGAGGTGATGTTCTTCTTTGCCTGGTTCTGGTCGTTCTTCAAGCATCGGATGTATCCGATGTATGACTATGCGGGCACCGAATACATCCAACCGGATATCCATGCGGTTGACCCGTTCCATCTGCCGCTGATCAACACTCTGGTCCTGCTGCTGTCCGGGTGTGCGATCACCTGGGCCCACCATGCGCTAGTGCATGACAATGACCGCAAGGCACTGATCAACGGTCTGGCCATCGGTATCGTTCTGGGCATCGCCTTTACCGCGTTGCAGGCGTTTGAATATTACGAGTTGCTGGCCCACGAAGACTGGGTCTTCGGCGGCGATCAGTTCTACTCGAACTTCTTCATGGCGACCGGTTTCCACGGCGCGCACGTGATCATCGGCACAATCTTCCTATCGGTCTGCCTGATCCGCGCACTCAAGGGCGACTTTACCCCCGAAAAACACGTGGGTTTCGAGGCTGCCGCCTGGTACTGGCACTTTGTTGACGTTGTCTGGCTGTTCCTGTTCTTCGCCGTCTACATCTGGGGCCAAGCTCCGCTGATGTGACGCCGGCCAGGTGATCCAATTGCAAAAGCCGCCCTTTGGGGCGGCTTTTTCTCTATCCGGGGCGCAAGATTGCGCCCCATACAATTGCGTGGTTGCATTTCGGTGCACGCGCCCCTTAACAAGACGCCGGTTCCTGCAATGAGCGATCATCCAATATGCGCCGTACTTTGTTTCTGCTGATCTTCGGTTTCGCTGGTTTGGGCGTGCTGTTGTCGCTGGGCATCTGGCAGGTGCAGCGCTTGGCCTGGAAACAGGAGGTGCTGGCTGAAATCGAAGCGCGCATTTCCGCAGCTCCGATTGGCTTGCCGTCGCAGATTTCCGAAAGCGAACACAAGTATCTGCCAGTTTCGGTTTCTGGGGAAATGCAGCCCGGCGAGATCCACGTTCTGGTCTCGGTCAAGCAGGTCGGGGCCGGGTATCGCATCATCCAGTCATTCAGCACCGAGGATCGGACCATTCTGGTGGACCGAGGGTTTGTACCCACGACGGCCAAACAGACCGACCGTTTGACCGGCCCTATGGAAGTGACAGGCAACCTGCATTGGCCCGATGAGATCGACAGCTATACGCCCGATGCCGATATCGACAGCAACATCTGGTTCGCTCGCGACGTGCCCAATCTGGCTGTCGCTCTGGGGGCCGAGCCGATCTTGCTGATCGCCCGGTCTCAGACCGATCCGGGCGTGACGCCGCTGCAGGTCGACACGGCCGGGATTCCTAATGATCACCTGCAATATGCAATCACATGGTTTGGACTGGCCCTCGTCTGGGCCGCGATGACCGGATACTTCCTGTGGCGCAATCGCGCACCTTCTGAGAGTGACCCGCAATGAAATACATCTCGACCCGTGGCCAAGCGCCGGAACTGAGCTTTGAAGAGGCGATGCTGACCGGGCTGGCCCGTGATGGTGGCCTGTACCTGCCCGCTGAAATCCCGACGCTCAGCCATGACGAGATCGCCGCCATGGCCGGTCTGTCCTACGAGGAGATCGCGTTCCGCGTGATGTGGCCCTATGTCAGCGGCTCCTTCGCAGAGGATGAGTTCAAACAGATCATCGCCCGCGCCTACGAAGGCTTCGGCCACGACGCCCGCGCGCCGCTAAAGCAGTTGAACGAAAACCACTTCCTGTTGGAGCTGTTCCACGGACCCACTCTGGCCTTCAAGGACTTCGCCATGCAGCTGATCGGTCAGCTGTTCCAGGTGGCCCTGAAACGCCGCAACGACCGTGTGACCATCGTTGGCGCGACCAGTGGCGATACCGGCTCGGCCGCGATTGAGGCATTCCGGGGGCTGGATGCGGTGGATGTTTTCATCCTCTATCCGCATGGACGGGTGTCTGAGGTGCAGCGCCGCCAGATGACGACGCCAGCGGACAGCAATGTCCACGCGCTCGCCGTGGATGGCGATTTTGACGATTGTCAGGCCGCATTGAAGGACATGTTCAATGATTTTGATTTCCGGGATGAGGTCAAACTGGCCGGAGTGAACTCGATCAACTTTGCCCGCGTTCTGGCACAGATCGTCTACTACTTCTCGGCCGCTGTCAGCCTTGGCGCGCCGCATCGCAAGGTCAGCTTCACCGTGCCAACCGGCAATTTCGGGGACATCTTTGCAGGCTATCTGGCCAAACGCATGGGTTTGCCGATCGACCGTTTGGTCGTGGCGACCAACCAGAACGACATTCTGCACCGCTGTCTGTCGGGTGAGGGATATTTCAAGGGTGAGACCATCCCATCGATCAGCCCGTCGATGGACATCCAGGTCAGCTCAAACTTCGAACGCGCGCTCTACCACGCCTATGGCGAGGATGGTAGCGCGGTCGCTCAGTTGATGGATGAGCTGAAAGCCGGTGGCTTCAACGTCAGCCAAGGCGCGATGGAGGCGCTGCGTGAGAGCTTTGATTCGGGGCGCGTGTCCGAAGATGAGACGCTTGGGACGATCAAACACACTCTGGCCCATAGTGCCGAGCTGGTCTGCCCGCATTCGGCCATCGGCATCAAAGTGGCCGAGGATCACCGCGCAGCGGATGTGCCGATGATCACTTTGGCCACCGCGCACCCCGCGAAATTTCCGGCGGCGGTCGAGAAGGCGAGCGGGGAACATCCGCCTCTTCCATCCCGCATGTCTGATCTGTATGAACGTCCGGAACGGGTGACGCGGATTGCCAATGATCTGGGTGCCCTCGAGGATCATATCAGAAGGCATATCGCTGAGTGACAGTCAGACAGGACCAGCTGAAGAACGGCTTTCGTATCGTCAGTGAACATATGCCGGGGCTGCAATCGGCGGCCATCGGCATCTGGGTAACCGCCGGCGGGCGGCATGAGCGGATCGAACAGAACGGGATCGCGCATTTCCTTGAGCATATGGCGTTTAAGGGAACCGAGCGGCGTTCTTCACTGCAAATCGCCGAGGCGATCGAAGATGTAGGTGGGTACATCAACGCCTATACCTCGCGCGAGGTGACGGCCTATTATGCGCGCGTTCTGAAGGACGATGTGGCGCTGGCGATGGATGTGATCGGTGACATTGTCCTGAACCCGGTTTTCGACCCGCGTGAGATCGAGGTTGAACGTGGCGTGATCCTGCAGGAAATCGGACAGGCCTATGACACGCCCGACGATGTGATTTTCGACTGGCTGCAGGAACAAAGCTATCACGATCAGCCACTGGGCCGTACCATCCTCGGTCCGTCGGAACGGGTGAGTTCCTTCTCGCGAGAGGACCTTTCAGGCTTCGTGGCCGAGCACTATGGTCCCGAACAAATGATCCTGTCTGCGGCAGGCGCCGTCGACCATGACGCGCTGATGAAAATGGCTGAAGAGATGTTCGGTCATCTGCAACCGCGCAAAGGTCTGATCCCCGAAGCCGCTCGGTTCACCGGCGGTGAGGCACGGCAGGAGAAAGAGCTAGAGCAGGCGCATTTTGCGTTGGCGCTGGAAAGCCCAGGCTATCGCGATGACGGGATCTATACCGCTCAGATCTATTCGACGGCGTTGGGCGGCGGTATGTCTTCGCGCCTGTTCCAGGAAGTGCGCGAGTCGCGCGGGCTTTGCTACACGATCTTTGCGCAGACCGGGGCCTATGCGGATACCGGCACGACCACGATTTACGCGGGTACGTCGGCAGATCAGGTCGCAGAGCTGGCAACGATCACAATAGACGAGATGAAGCGCGCGGCCGATGATATGAGCGAAGAAGAGGTCGCCCGCGCCCGTGCGCAGATGAAAGCCGGGATGCTGATGGGGCTGGAAAGCCCCTCGAACCGGGCTGAGCGTCTTGCGCGTCTGGTGCAGATCTGGGGGCGGGTGCCCTCGCTTGAGGATACTGTTGCCAAGATCGACGCGGTCAGCACCGAGGACGTGCGGGCCTTTGCCGAACAGATGGCAGCACGCGCGCCAGCCGCTTTGGCGTTGTATGGTCCTGTCTCTGGTGCGCCTTCACTGTCTGATCTGCAGGAGAGGCGTGCGGCGTGATGCTTTTGGGCAGACGCAAGCTGAAACTCGAAACCGAGCGGCTGAGCTTGCGACCGCCCGTGCATTCCGATTTCGGCACCTGGACTGCGTTGCGCCGGGCGTCGAAAGATTATCTCACGCCGTGGGAGCCGATTTGGGCTAAGGACCACCTGAGCCGGAAGTCCTTTACTAACCGGGTCTATTGGGCCCAGCGGTCTGTGGCCAGTGGCACTGCAATCCCGCTGTTTTTGTTTCGACGCGAAGATGATGTGCTGGTGGGTGCGATCACGCTGGACAATATTCGGCGCGGCCCTGCGCAGGCTGGCACGTTGGGCTATTGGACAGGTCAGGCCTTTGCGCGCAACGGGTATATGCGCGAAGCGATTGGCGCGATGGTGCACCACGCTTTCACGCGGCTGGATCTGAGCCGGATTGAAGCGGCTTGCCTGCCCGAGAATGCAGCCTCTCGGGGATTGTTGGAAAGTTCCGGGTTCAAATATGAAGGCGTTGCGCAATCGTATTTGCAGATCAATGGCCGGTGGCGGACGCATGTGTTGTATGCCAGCTTACGATCAGACCGGCGCGGCAAGACCGACGCGGGGTAGGGGCTCTGCCCCCGTCGCGGCAAGCCGCGCCTCCCCCGGGATATTTTTGGCCAGATGAAGCAGGGGATCGATGGCGCGGAGCCGGTGGTGTTTCGTGAGGGTGGGACCGCGCTGCAAAAAGGCATGACTTGGTGGCGTTCTGCGCTACAGTTGGAACATGCGCTGGTTTGTTGCGGCATTGATGGTAATTTCAGGCGGGGCGGTTGCGCAGGAACGGCGGCCAAGCCATTGCATCGCCATCGCTGATGCGGCACCTGGAATTGAATATATTTACAAGGCCGCCTGGCAGGACCCTGTGCCGGAGTATTCGGTGCGGATCAGCTATGTGGCGCATGCGTCGTTTTTGATCCAAACGCGAGGCGGCTTGAACGCTGTCACCGACTTCACTGGTTTCATCGGTGGCGCCGATCTGATCCCGGACGTCGTCACAATGAACCATGCGCATAGCACGCATTGGACGGCAAACCCTGATCCTGCAATCCCGCATGTCCTGCCGGGATGGGGGGAATTTGGTCAGGGCATTGATCATCACCTTGATCTGGGTGAATTGCTTGTGCGGAATGTTTCTACCGATATTCGGTCTGCCTATGGCGGGGTTGAAGAGCGGGGGAATTCTATCTTTGTATTCGAAGTCGAGGGCCTTTGCATCGGCCATTTGGGGCATCTGCACCATGTACCATCAGACGCGCAATTTGCGGCCCTTGGGCGGCTGGATGTGGTCATGGCTGCCGTGGATGGGGGCACGACCATGCCTTTGCCGGATATGATTGCGGTTCTGAAGCGGCTGGAAAGCTCGGTCATCATTCCTATGCATTGGTTTTCCGGTTTTTCACTGGATCGGTTCCTGGTGGATATCCGGGATGATTTCCCGGTTGTGCGCGAGGGCGTATCGGAGATCACCGTCTCGCTGCGCACGTTGCCGGATCGGCCAACCGTTGTGGTGCTTGAACCGGAATATCTGATTGATCTGGAATAAGGCTTGTGGGTGCTGCGCACCTTGGGCAAGTAGAACCTATGACCCTGAACTCCGCCGATGACCGAATTGCCGACCTGATCCGGGCCTCTGTAGGCATTGATGTGCTGCGCCCGATCGAAGAGCGGTATCTGGAAGAACCGCGCGGTCGATTTGCCGGGCAGGCGGGGCTGCTGGCGTTACCGCGCACGGTTGAGGAGGTATCGGCGCTTGTCCGCTTGGCGTTTGACGAGGCAGTTGCCGTTCTGCCTTATGGTGGCGGCACAGGTTTGGTTGGCGGGCAGGTGATGAGCGATGGTCCAGCGCCGCTGTTGATATCGTTGGAGCGCATGACCGCGATCCGAGAGGTCTATCCTAAGGAAAATGTCATGATCGTCGAAGCAGGTGCCATTTTGTCGGATGTTCAGGCCGAGGCTGAGGCGGTGGAACGGTTGTTTCCCTTATCGCTGGCCGCGCAGGGCTCTTGCCGGATTGGTGGCAATCTTGCGACCAACGCCGGTGGTGTCAATGTGCTGCGCTATGGGAACGCCCGCGATCTGTGTCTTGGTCTTGAAGCCGTATTGCCAAGTGGGGAGATCTGGCATGGTCTTAGCCGATTGCGGAAGGACAATACCGGTTATGATCTGCGCAACCTTCTGATCGGGTCCGAAGGAACGTTGGGGATCATTACGGCGGCGTCACTGAAGCTGTATCCGCAACCCGCGGCAACTGGGACGGCGATGTTTCAGGTGGCCTCTCCCGCGGCTGCGATTGACTTGCTCGCCGTAGCGCGGGATCAGGTGGGCGAGGTGGTCAGCACATTCGAACTGGTCCATCGGCAGGGGTTTGACTTTCTGGCAGAGGTTTTGCCGGATGTACGCCAGCCCTTTGAAACCGCGCCGGATTGGTCGGTTTTGATCGAATTGGGGCTGCCGAAGGGGCAGGATCCCATTGAGGCGCTGGAAGCCTTGTTCAGTACCGCAAACGCAAGGGGTTTGGTCGATGACGGGGTGGTGGCGCAAAGCGAAACTCAGCGCCAGGAGCTTTGGGCTGTTCGTGAACGTATTCCCGAAGCCAATCGCCTGATTGGGTCAGTGTCCAGCCATGACATTTCTGTGCCGATCTCGGCAATCCCTGAGTTCATCCAGCACGGAGCCGAGATCATCAACGCATTGGGCCCATTCCGCATCAATTGTTTTGGTCATCTGGGGGATGGCAATCTACATTACAACGTGTTTCCTCCCAAGGGACAAAACCGTTCGGACTTTGCAGAAGATCGCATGGTGATCAAACAGGCCGTTCACGAGCTCGTCCAAGCGTTTGAGGGCTCGGTGAGTGCAGAACATGGCGTCGGGCGGTTGAAGACGGATGATCTGGAACGATTTTCCGATCCAGCCAAATTGTCTGCAATGCGTACGATCAAGGCAGCCATGGACCCTAAAGGGATCATGAACCCGGGCGCGGTTCTCAAGGCATGATCACGGCCCAGGTATGAACGGGCCGTGATCCAAAGTCGCTTACGACGCCGGCAGGATCACCTTGTCGATGACGTGGATGACGCCGTTTGACGTTTCAATGTCGGCCTGAACCACATTTGCGTCATTGACCATCACGCCCGAATCCAGATCGATGGTGATATCGCCGCCTTGAACGGTGGCTGCGGTCATGTCGTCAGACAGATCGCCGGACATCACTTTGCCCGGTACAACGTGATAGGTTAGAACTGCCACCAGTTGGTCTTTGTTTTCCGGCTTCAGCAGGTCGGCAACCGTGCCCTCGGGCAGGGCCGCAAAGGCCTCGTCTGTAGGGGCAAACACGGTGAACGGGCCTTCGCCTTTCAGCGTTTCAACCAGTTCGGCGGCTTGCACAGCAGCAACGAGTGTTTCAAAGCTGCCAGCGGCGACAGCGGTGTCCACGATGTCTTTGCCGTGGCCATCGGCCATGGCCGAGGTGCTGAAAAGGATTGTTGCAACACTTGCGGCGGCGAATTTGCGGAACATAACGTAGTCTCCCTAAATTGGGATGCTCTCAGTAGCATCACACGGGATACGGTCAGCTAAGGAAAAAGATCACAGCAAACGTGCAAAGAATTGGCTTGAAAACTGCCTTACCCGGGCTAAGCCCGCGCCATTTCAAATTTCCACTCAAAAATAAGTGATTTCTTTCGGGTCAGAGCCCTTCGAACTCACACAGAACATGCACATCCATTCCCATCTCTTCCAGCACTTTCCGACCGCCAAGTTCGGGCAGGTCGATAATGAAAGAGCACGAGACGATCTCGCCCCCCAACCGTTCGACCAACTTGATTCCGGCAGCAGCGGTGCCGCCGGTAGCCAGCAGATCGTCGACGACTAGGATTTTCTCACCCGGTTGGATGGCATCATCGTGAATTTCGACGATGGCCTCGCCGTATTCCAGCTTGTAGTCCTGACTGATTGTGGTGCCAGGCAGCTTGCCCTTTTTGCGAATGGGCACAAATCCAACGCTCAGCTGATGCGCAATTGCGCCGCCCAAAATGAACCCTCGCGCTTCAAGCCCGACGACTTTATCAATGCGCTCACCTGCGTAAGGGTGCAGCATTTGGTCGATGGCCATGCGAAAGCCACGTGGGTCGGCAAACAGGGTCGTCACATCGCGGAACATGATCCCTTCATGCGGGAAATCGACGATGGTCCGGATGTAATCTTTGACCGTTTTGGTTCTGGACATGAGGCAACTCTTTGGCGACAAAACACCCGGCGGTGTTTGGCCTATCAGGGCTAACCATGCAAGAAAAGACTGCGCGATTGTGCCTATTTGCGGCTTTTAGGAACGGCGTTTGGCAGGCTGTAGTAGCGGTACAAAGCAGCCGGCAGCCACGACAGGTGTGGTTTGCGCCAATTGCGCTGATCTCGCAAAAGAAATGCTTGGGCGGTATGAAGGTTCATTGCCATAATCCTTTTTTTATTGTTAGGTGCACGATATCTACAACCTCTATGCTGTGTATATACATTGCATCGCGTAGAGAATCAAGGTTTTGACGGGAATAAGACGCGTGGCGAAGAAAGACGGTAAAGGTTCTACTAAGAAAAACAGTCAGTTAGTGTTGCGTCTGGATAAGGATGAACGCGATGCGTTTGTTGAACTGTGCAAAGAGCTAGACACCTCGGCCGCACGCGAAATTCGCCGCTTCATTCGCGGTTTCATGAAAGAAAACGCCGAAGACTAGCCTAGGCTGGGCGGCGCAAGACAGCGGTCGCCAGCCCCATTCCGATCAACGCGACCCCTCCGAATCGTGTCAGAGCGGTGATCACACCTGCGCGTCCGACCATCATCCGCAACCGATCTGCCAGCAAGGCATAGGCCAGTGCATTCAGCGCGGCGAGACTGACGAATGTGGCGATCAGGATGACAAACTGAGGACCCAGCGGGTCTGTGGGGCGTATGAATTGTGGGACAAAAGCGATGAAGAAGGCGATGGATTTCGGGTTCAGGGCCGTTACCGCAGCGGCATGTCCAAAAACGCTGCGCGCAGTGACATCGCGGCCCGTTTCCATCGGGGCCAACCCGCTGGACGGCGCGCTGCGCAGCAGCTTGATACCAAGCCAAACCAGATAGGCTGCGCCGATCCACTTCAGAATGGAAAAGAGCGTGGCCGACGCCAGTACCAAAGCGCCCAAGCCCAACAGCGATGCTGTCATGGCAATCAAATCGCCCAAAGCGACCCCGGTCGCCGAAGCCACCGCCACGCTGCGCCCTTTGGACAGAGCGTAGCTGAGCACAAGCAGCACGGTCGGTCCTGGAATAAGAAGCAGGGCGGTGGATGCGGCAACGAAAGCCAGCCAGAGGTCTAGGGACATGTATCAACCTATTTCTGAAAGCAATGGCATCAGCTAGGGCTCTACTAGCCCCAAAGTCAACCTGAAGAACCCCGCCAAACCAAGCCAGGTTTGGGCAAGATTCGCCTATTGTCTACACATATGCTAAAATAGCCTCCTATTTTAAGGTGGAGATTTTAGTATGAAACGTTTTGCAGTGGGGCTTTTGCTCCTGACTTTGTTTGTTCCAGAACATGTTGCTGCCGATGGCTGTCCCGAGGGATACTCGGACTGCGGCGGTAATTTATGCTGCCCCACGGTGCAGCCATGAAACTGTCAACTATACTTGAAACCCTACGCAAGCGCGCGGTCTACTTGGTGGTTATGGCGGGAATAATCGCGGTGTTTTCGTTCTGCGCACCCTTGATCCTTGACGCGGATGAGGCTGACTTGCGCTATGATCGGAACAGTATCCCGGCCAATTGGCTGGGCAGCCCAAAACCGGGTGATGCATATGCGTTTGATCACTCGACAGGAGAATTTGCGTCGATCAAGCTGTGCACGTTGCATATGGCGGATGACTACCCGATCGCACCGGTCAGTTTTGCTGGCATCAACGAATGGGGAAAAGGCCTGAATGATGCGATTTCGCAAGTTGGACAGTTTGTTGGCGAGAAGATTCTGGCTGGCATGAACCTGGAGGACGCAGATGTCGTCTGGGAGTTCAACAAGATCTATCGCAGCGATGAGTTGAATTCAAAGCTGGAACGCAGTTGTCTGGCCCGCGTGATCGAGCATGTGCGGATGCCGGATCAGTCTGTGTTCATCGTAGATATGGTCTATTTTGATCGGGACACTCCGGATCAGCCCGCACTTGTGCAATTGTCACGCTCCAGCATTATCCCAAAGGATTGCGGTGCGCTGTGTGTTAAGACTGCGCCCAAACATCAGGTGCTTAGAATCAGCTGGTTGACGCGAAAGAAAGCCGATTGGGAATTGGTGCGCATCGAATAGCCAGGCTGGCGTGATCGAAACGGTTATTGATAGCCTAAAGAACCCGGCCTGCCACCGCATCCAACTTGGACAGCAAGGCAGGATCACGCTTCTCTGGGGCCGTCAGGATCGCATATTCCAGCGCCCTGTCGCAGCCATGCGGGCAGGGCGCGCGCTCAGCCCCTAGCAAAGTGGGCAAGCCTTTGACCAGCGCCCGGCCTTTCTCGGCATTGCCGGTCAGGGTTTCGATGATCGAGGTGACATCCACCTCGCCGTGGTCCGGATGCCAGCTATCATAGTCCGTCACCATCGCAATCGAGGCATAACAAAGCTCGGCCTCACGGGCGAGTTTCGCCTCGGGCATATTGGTCATTCCAATCACATCACAACCCCATTGCTCGCGATACATCTTGGATTCGGCAAGGGTTGAGAACTGGGGCCCCTCCATAGCTAAATAAGTACCGCCGCGATGGATGGTGATGCCTGCGGCCTTGCCAGCTGTCTCACACGCATCGCTTAGCCGTGGGCAGGTCGGATGGGCAACGCTGACATGGGCAACGCAGCCTGTGCCAAAAAAACTTTTATCACGCGCAAAGGTCCGGTCGATGAACTGATCGACGATCACGAAATCTCCAGGTGCCATGTGTTCCCGAAAAGAGCCGCAGGCCGAGACCGAGATGACATCAGTCACCTTTAGACGCTTCAGCGCGTCGATATTCGCACGATAGGGCACCTCGGTTGGCGAATGCACGTGCCCACGTCCGTGACGAGGCAGAAAGGCCATCTCGACGCCGTTCAGCGATCCGGTAAGGATCTGATCCGAGGCGGCACCCCAAGGGGTATCAACCGTGACCCATTCTGCATTTTCCAGCCCATCGATGTCATAAATGCCCGATCCTCCGATGACGGCGATTTTGGTTTGGGTCACGTTCGGCCTCCGATGCGAATTTCTGATACCCGATTTCTGCGGGGCGGCGCGCGAATTGGCAAGTGCAGTCAACTGTTTGTGTGCAACACCGGGCAAACCTTACCAAGCCATGCATCTAGCGCATAGCGGGTTCCCGATAATGCGGTATCTCAGCCGGGGCTTACCCGGTAGAAGGCCCCTTTCGCGCGAACATAACGACCCACAGGACCGTCCCATGCCCCGAGCCATGCTGGCAAGCTTTGCCAACCGTATAGCCAAACCCGATCTGCGTTGGGTACCGGATGAGGGGTTGACCGTCTCGCGCCTGCGGATCGAGCTGTTGTCAGGTCTGACCGTTGCGCTGGCGTTGGTTCCGGAAGCCGTAGCTTTTGCGTTTGTTGCAGGCGTTCATCCGCTTGTGGGCCTCTACGCGGCCTTCCTAGTCGGTCTGATCACCGCCCTGATCGGTGGCCGCCCCGGTATGATTTCGGGTGCAACGGGCGCTTTGGCCGTGGTCATGGTGGCCTTGGTGGCGCAGCATGGGGTGGAATATCTGTTCGCGACCGTTGTTCTGATGGGCATCTTACAGGTCATCGCAGGTGCGATGCACTGGGGCCGCTTCATTCGCCTTGTGCCCCACCCGGTGATGTTGGGCTTTGTGAACGGTCTGGCCATCGTGATCTTTTTGGCCCAGATGGGTCAGTTCAAAGTACCCGGCACCATGGAAAACACCGGCCACGGTATGAGTGGCGGTGAATGGCTTTCGGGGCTTCAGCTCTACACCATGCTGGGTCTTGTGGCGCTGACCATGGCGGTGATCTGGGTGATGCCGCGCATCACGCGCATCATTCCTGCGCCTCTGGCCGGTATTCTGGTCGTTGCGGCGCTTGTGATCGGTTTGGGTCTGGATGTTCCGCGCGTTGGCGATTTAGCGTCAATCGAGGGTGGCCTGCCCGCTTTCCACATTCCGATGGTTCCGCTGAACTGGGACACCTTTGAGATCATTCTACCCTACGCTGTTATTCTGGCAGCCATCGGCTTGATCGAATCCCTGCTGACCCTGAACCTCGTTGGCGAGATCACCGGCAAACGCGGTGGAGCCTCGCAGGAATGCATCGCACAAGGCGCGTCGAATATCGTAACTGGTTTTTTTGGCGGCATGGGCGGCTGCGCGATGATCGGGCAGTCGATGATCAACGTAAAATCCGGTGGTCGCACGCGGATTGCAGGGATCGCTGCGGCTTTGTTCCTGCTGATCTTTATCCTATTTGCCTCGCCTTTGATCGAACAAATCCCGCTGGCCGCACTGGTTGGCGTGATGTTCATGGTGGTGATTGGCACCTTCGCCTGGAACTCGTTCAAGATCATGCGGAAGGTGCCGTTGACGGATGCCTTCGTCATCGTGCTGGTGACGGTTGTGACAGTGATGGAAGACCTCGCCGTAGCAGTGGTTGTCGGTGTAATCGTCTCGGCACTGGCCTATGCGTGGAACAACGCCAAGCGCATCCATGCTGTCACTCGCGACTCGGAGACTGAAAAAGGGGCCAAGGTTTATGAAATCCAAGGCCCGCTGTTTTTCGGATCGTCTGACGGTTTTGTAGAACTGTTCGATGTGTCAAACGACCCAGACACCGTGATTGTGGATTTCGCCGAGAGCCGGGTTGTGGATCAATCGGCTTTGCAAGCCATCGAAAACATCGCTGGCAAGTACGAGGCTGCAGGCAAATGCGTCATGCTGCGCCATCTCAGCCGTGACTGCCACAGGCTGCTCAATAAGGCCGGTCACCTGATGGTCGATAGCGACGATGACCCGGATTATGGTCTGGCCGTGGATTACTCTGTCCGCACCGGAATTCTGGGCGGACACTGATCCTAAAAGGCGGCCACAATGGCCGCCTTTTTCTTAACGAACGATACGTTCCAAGGCATCAACATCGCCTGAAATCAGCGCATCTTCGGCGCGCTTGATCTGTTCGGCGGGCCAATTCCACCACTCCAAGGCAAGCAACCGCTCGATGATGTCGGACGGAAACCTAAACTTCCGAACCTCGGCAGGGTTACCCGTTGCGATGCCATATGGCGGGATCGTGCCGCGCACCACCGATCCGGCACCAATGATCGCCCCGTCCCCTATCCTCGCGCCCGGCAGGATCAGGGCACCGTAACCGATCCAGACATCATTGCCGATTACGGTGTCTCGCGTGTCTGGCTGATACTCCAACAGCTTCTCGGGATCAAAAACCGGGAAGGGATAGCACGTCACCCCATCCATCGCATGGTTGGCAGATGACGTTATGAATCGAACACCGTGGGCGAACTGACAGAACTTACCAATCACGAGGCGTTCGCGGGAAAATGGAAACAGAAACGGAGCCAGGCGAGCGGCCCAATCCGTTGGCGTGTCGAAATCCGAGGCATAGCTGTAGTCACCTGCTTCAATGCAAGGATGATCGATAGCCTGGTTCAGGAACACAGTACCCGGATGCTCGGTTCCATTGGGCAGGGTCACCGGGTATCGGCGTAAGGCGTGGGGCAGGGGCATTATTCATCGGGCCTAGATAGGCTGAACACTTCGGACACCACGGAATAGTCGCGGTATCCAAGTCGTGCCAGGGGTTGAAACGAGGTCACGTCGAACTTGCCATCCTTCATACAGTCATCGCGTAAATGCACGCCGATAACCTCGCCGAAAACAACTCGGTTTGCTTCGCCTGGTAGGGTGACGATCTGGGTCAGATTGCACTCGAGCGCAGCCGGAGCATTGGCGACTCGCGCGCAGGGAATGGTCTGGCATTCAACGGGCGTCAGGCCTGCATGGTGAAACTCATCCGTGTCCTTCGGCAGTGCGGCTGAGCTTGCGTTCATGGCATCCTGATGGGCCTGAGCCACAATGTTCACGCAGAACACACCGGTTGCTTCGATATTAGCAACGCTGTCTTTGGTTCCATCCTGATCCGGCTTAGACGCCGTCGAGGCGAACATGACCTGCGGCGGGTTATAGGCGACAGCGTTGAAGAAGGAGTAAGGGGCCAGATTGTTGATCCCATCAGCACTGCGCGTTGATATCCACCCGATCGGGCGAGGGGTGACGATGGCGTTAAATGGATTATGCGGCAGTCCGTGGCCGTCTTCGGGGCGATAGAACATATGGTCTCCAAGCGTTTGCCCAAGGCGTATCGAAGTGCTAGGGCGAATGCCAGCAAGGAAAAGAGGGCAGGCGTGCAGCAATTCGGGATCAGGCCGGAAGAGCCGGACGATTGGTGGGAGGTTGAAGCCCTTTATGACCTGTGCTTTGCACCGGGGCGCGAAGCGCTGTCTTCCTATCGCTTGCGCGACGATGTCCCGCCTGTTTCCGGGCTCTCTATGGTCGCGCGCGATGGGCAAGGCATTCTAGCGGGTGCGATCCGGTTCTGGCCGGTCCATGTCGGCACAGAAGATGCGCTGCTATTGGGGCCAGTCGCGGTACACCCCACGCGCCAAGGTGAAGGTTTGGGCGGGTATCTAATCCACGCCGGTCTCGAGGCCGGGCGCGATCTGGGATGGCAGCGCGTCATGCTGGTAGGTGACGAGCCTTATTACTCTCGCTTCGGCTTCGCCCGGTTGAGAGGTGTCGAGATGCCACCTCCAACGAATCCGGATCGTATTCTGGGGCTGGATTTGACACCCGATGGATGGGCCGATGTGACCGGTCCTGTCACAAGATGGACACGCTGACCTATTGAAACTCTGACTACAAACTCCGATCTGTTCAAAGAACGGAGGGATCAGATGCAGGACGTGGTTCTTGTCGAAGACATAGATGCCGAGGCAGAGCTGGACCGCTTGGCGCAACACTATAGAACTGCGGGCGGTGCCGGGGTTCGACTACTGAATGCATTGGGTGGATCGGCTGAATCCCTGATTGACCAATTGCCTCAACCCGTACGTCAAGGCCTGACCGGAGCGACCGAGAGCGCTCTATGGCTAGCCATTCAGGCAGCGCAAGGCTCAAGGCGCGCTGTACCGGATCAGGAGCCATGGGTGAACACGGCTGTCACAACCGCGATGGGCGCGGCAGGTGGTATTGGCGGCCTATCGACGTCATTGGTTGAACTGCCGGCAACCACTGCGATGCTGTTGCGCTCAATTCAGGGTGCGGCCGCGCGCGAAGGCTTTGACCCGGCTGAGGAAAACGTCAAATTCGATTGCGTTCGCGTTTTGTCGGCTGCAGGCCCATTGTCATATGATGATGGGGCTGATCTGGGGTTCTTTTCCGTGCGCCTGACGCTGACCGGACCAGCTATGCAGCGCCTGATCGCAGCCGTTGCGCCGCGGCTATCGATCGTTCTGGGGCAAAAACTTGCAGCGCAGTCTGTGCCGGTGCTGGGGGCACTCGCAGGTGGCGGAACAAACTATATCTACACCCGCTACTATCAGCAGATCGCGCATGTTCATTTTGGTCTGCGCCGATTGGCGATTGATGCCGATATTCCGCACGATCAACTGGTTCGGATGCTGTCGTCCAGGATGTAGCCTGAGACCAGCAACCTTGGCTTGAACCGCATGATGTGGTATCAAAAACTATCAGGTTCGCAAAATAGGACAAAAATCAGCGACCTGACAGACAGGCTTGAACCTCTTGTGAAAGGGATTGTCGCGATGAACGCCCGGCTTTCATCCGAGCTATGGCATGGTGTGGAAAATCTTGCGATTTTACCGCAAGCAGCTGCCTTATGTTATCGGGTTGAGCTGGGCCGGCCGGAGGTTCTGTTGATCACGACACGGCAAACCCGGCGATGGATCATCCCCAAAGGCTGGCTGATGCCCGGATTGACGGCGGCCGAAACCGCTACGCAGGAAGCCTGGGAAGAGGCGGGTGTTGTCGGAAAATGTAGTGACCAATCGCTGGGACAGTTCCCTTTTGTGAAGATGCGACCCAGAAAAGGGCCGGTTTTGTGTATGGTCGACGTGTATCCGCTGCACGTGAAATCCCTGGCACAGGAGTTTCCGGAAAAAGGGCAGCGCAAGCGGCAATGGTGCTCGCTGAAAAAAGCAGCGTCCAAGGTGGCTTCACCCGAACTTGCCGTCATTTTGCGTAGCTTTAAGTCCGGCCTGCATTGATCATCCTTTTGTAGGGCTTGATATTGTCTTGCCGGTCGGTATCTATTCGGCCATCGCTTCTTTGGGTGAAAAATGATTCAATACGCGTTGAAATGCGTCGAAGGCCACACATTCGACAGTTGGTTCCAGTCAGCCGAAGCGTTTGACAAGCTGGCAGCCGCAGGCCTTGTGACTTGTGCGGTCTGCGGATGTTCGCAAGTGGAAAAAGCAATCATGACACCACGGGTACGCCCCGCACGTAAGGCCGCGCCCAAACCCGACGCAACAGCGCCTTCAGGATCCGATGAGATCAGTGTGGCGACACCCGCGCCTGAAATAGAGAAAGCGCTGGCCGAGCTGCGCCGCAAGGTCGAGGAGAACTCGGACTATGTTGGTAAAGATTTTGCCAGCGAAGCCCGGAAGATGCATTTGGGCGACGCGCCCGAACGATCGATCTATGGCGAGGCTAAGCCAGATGAGGCGAAAGCGCTGATCGAAGATGGCGTGCCCGTCGCCCCGTTGCCCTTTGTGCCCAGCAGAAAGACGAATTGATCCATGCATCTACTGATTACCGGAGCCAATCGCGGAATCGGAAAGGCTCTGGCGGATCAATATCGCGCTGAGGGTCATAATGTCACCGGCACGGCCCGCGACAATAGTGCTGAAATACAGTTGGATGTCTCAGATAGCGCGCATCATCAGGCGATGGCGCGGCAGCTAGAAGGTCAACCGCTGGATCTGCTGATCTGCAATGCAGGCGTTTATCTTGACAAGGGTCAGGGCCTCGATGGCTATCCGGCAGACATGTGGGCACAGAGCTTTGCGACGAATGTCACCGGTGTTTTTCTAACCATTCAGGCTTTGCTACCAAATTTAAAGGCTGCTGGCGGCAAAATCGCAATTCTCTCATCACAAATGGCATCACACTCGCGGGCGCCAGGTGGCAGTTATATCTACCGTGCTTCGAAGGCGGCAGCGTTGAATCTGGGACGTAATCTGGCGACCGATCTAAGGGCAGATGGCATTGCAGTCGGGATTTACCATCCGGGCTGGGTGCAGACGGATATGGGCGGATCGTCAGCCGATATTCACGTGGATGAGGCCGTTTCAGGCCTCATCAAACGCTTTGACGCGCTCTCATTGGACAATACCGGTTGCTTTGAGACCTATGATGGCCAGCCGCATGCTTACTGAGCGTTCAGCGCTGCCTTTGGCAGTTCATAAACCTCTCCGGGTTCGATGAATATGATCAGCAGATCACCGCGTGTTTCGTAGCTGAGTTTCGAAGGAGAACTACTGGAATCCGGCACGCCATCGGTGAAATAGATGTTGCGCACCTCGCCATTGCCCAAGGCCACCGCCAGGGTGGCGCTGCCATCATCGCGACGGCGCAGTTCCGCATTGCAGCTTTGCAGCGGGTCACCGGCATTGACCGCGCAAGGGACGGTACCCAAAGCGTTCTGACCATCGGTTCCTGCCACGCTTGCGACCTGAGCAATGGCGGGAGAGGACAGAAGGACGAAGGCGGCGGCAAGGCGGAGCATAAATAACCTCTTGGAATGATTGCGAAGGACAGGCTGACACTGTGCCCGCTGATTGTAAAGCAGCCCTGGGTCGCAGGCAAAGCCTGATTGCGCCCTTGCCCTTGATCCCCCCCTCGCATATGAGGCACGGAACTAACAGCCCAAGGCACGGAGACAGTTGGCCTCATGCCCGTACTCGTGATGAAATTCGGAGGCACATCGGTTGCCAATCTTGACCGTATCCGCCGCGCGGCAAAGCGTGTGGGCGTTGAGGTGGCCAAGGGATATGACGTGATCGTCATCGTCTCGGCCATGTCCGGCAAGACCAACGAACTGGTGGGCTGGGTGAATGAAACCTCACCGCTGTTCGATGCGCGTGAATATGACGCTGTGGTTTCCTCGGGCGAGAATGTGACCGCAGGTCTGATGGCGTTGACTCTACAGGAAATGGATATCCCGGCACGCAGTTGGCAGGGTTGGCAGGTTCCGTTGTTGACCAATGGTGCTCATTCTTCGGCGCGGATCGAAGAAATCCCGACCGACAACCTGAACCAGAAGTTCGGGGAAGGCATGAAAGTCGCGGTTGTCGCCGGGTTTCAGGGCCTGAGCCCCGAAGGGCGTATCACAACGCTGGGCCGGGGTGGCTCAGACACGACGGCTGTGGCCTTTGCTGCCGCTTTCGAGGCCGAGCGCTGTGACATATACACGGATGTGGATGGCGTTTACACGACCGACCCGCGCATCTGCGAGAAGGCGCGCAAGCTTGAGAAAATCTCGTTCGAGGAAATGCTGGAACTGGCCTCACTGGGCGCAAAGGTTCTACAGACCCGCTCGGTCGAGTTGGCGATGCGCTATAAGGTGCGCCTGCGGGTGCTGTCCAGTTTCGAAGAACAATCCGACAATGCAGGCACGCTGGTCTGCGATGAGGAGGATATCATGGAATCCAATGTTGTGGCCGGTGTGGCCTATTCCCGCGACGAAGCCAAGATGACTGTGGTCTCGGTGGCCGACCGCCCCGGGATCGCCTCGATCATCTTTACCGCGCTCAGCGATGAGGGCGTCAATGTCGACATGATCGTACAGAATATCTCGGACGAAGGTCGCACGGACATGACCTTCTCGTGCCCGACCGATCAGGTCGCGCGCGCTGAAAAAGCGCTGCTGGCGATCAAGGATGCGGGCGAGCTGAACTATGCCGAGCTGGTTGCCGATAATGACGTTTGCAAGGTCTCGGTGGTTGGAATCGGTATGCGCTCGCAATCCGGTGTTGCGGCCAAGATGTTCAAGGTTCTCTCGGATGAGGGGATCAATATTAAGGTCATTACAACCTCTGAGATAAAAATTTCCGTTCTGGTGGATCGGAAATACATGGAACTTGCTGTTCAGGCACTGCATGATGCCTTTGAACTGGACAAGGCGGCCTGAGCATTTCAGCCAAAGGTCTTGCCTGACGCACTAATTTGGGTGGGCCATGGCGGACGGCACCGAAACTGAATCCCGCAAGCTGCTGGGACGGCTGCGCGAAGAAATGGCGAGCGAGGCCGCCGGACAGGAACGGCTTGACCGGATCACTCATCTGATCGCCGATAGCATCCGGGCCGAGGTGTGTTCGGTCTATCTATTCCGAGACGAGGAAACGCTGGAACTTTGCGCAACCGAAGGCCTATCGCCCGAGGCGGTTCATAAAACGCGGATGCGGATGGGCGAAGGGCTGGTCGGTCGTGTAGCCAAGTCTGGCAAGATCGTGAACACCGCCGACGCGCCATCGGCCAAAGGTTTTCGCTACATGCCGGAAACCGGTGAAGAACGGTTCTCGTCTTTTCTGGGTGTTCCGATACAGCGATTGGGCGAAAACCTAGGCGTACTGGTCGTTCAGTCGCGCGAGGCGCGCGAGTATTCTGCTGATGAGGTCTACGCTCTGGAAGTTGTCGCCATGGTGTTGGCCGAAATGGCCGAGCTGGGCGCGTTCGTCGGTGAAGGTGCGGCGCTGTCTCCATTGCACCAGCAATCCGTACTGCTGCGGGGCGGACCGGCGCAGGAAGGGTCAGCCGAGGGGCATGTCTGGCTGCACGAGCCGCGCGTTGTAATCACCAATCCGATTGCCGATGATCCACATCGAGAGCGTGAGCGGCTGGTCGAGGCGGTCGAAGAGTTGCGCGTTGGCGTCGACAAGATGTTGGAGATTTCTCAGGGCGGGGATTCTGACCAGCTGAAAGTGTTGGAAGCCTACCGGATGTTCGCGAATTCCAAAGGCTGGATGCGCCGGATGGAGGAAGACATTGCGCTGGGCCTCAGCGCCGAGGCGGCGGTTGAGAAAGAGCAGTCGCAGGCGCGGGCCCGTATGGGGCAGGTTACAGATCCTTATCTACGAGAGCGTCTGGCCGATCTGGATGATTTGTCCAACCGTCTGCTGCGGATCCTGACGGGGCAGGGTAAAACTGATAGTTCGGACCTGCCACCGGATCCGATTCTAATTGCGCGCAACATTGGCCCAGGCGATCTGCTGGAATATGGCCGCTCGCTGAAAGGCATCGTGCTGGAAGAAGGGTCTGTCGGCAGCCATGCGACCATCGTGGCACGTGCCTTGGCGATCCCATTGGTTGTCCATGTGGGGCGCATCACGACCGAGGCGCTCAATGGGGATCATATCCTAGTCGATGGCGACCAAGGTGTTGTGCACCTGCGCCCCGAGGATACGGTGGTCAGCGCCTTCCGCGACAAGATCGCAATGCAGGCCAAAGCGCAGGAACGCTATGCCTCGATCCGTGAAACACCATGCGTGACACAGGACGGCGCACGGATGAATCTGGTGATGAACGCGGGTCTGATGGCAGACCTGCCGTCGCTGAATAATTCGGGGGCCGAAGGGGTTGGATTGTTCCGGACCGAGCTTCAATTCCTGGTCCGTAATCAGATGCCGAAACGGTCTGAACTTGTTACGCAATACCAACGCGTGCTGGACGCAGCAGGTGAGAAACGCGTGGTATTTCGCACGCTGGATATCGGGTCAGACAAAGTGCTGCCCTATATGAAACATGTGGCCGAGCCAAACCCGGCCCTTGGCTGGCGCGCGATCCGCGTGGGTCTGGATAAGCGTGGCGTCATGCGGATGCAGCTGCAGGCGCTGATCCGCGCGGCGAATGGGCGGCCCTTAACGGTTATGTTCCCCTTTGTCGCGCAGGCCGATGAGTTTCGTGAAGCCCGATGGGAGGTCAACAAGACCATCGAGCGGGAAAAGCGACTGGGTCATGTGCTGCCCGAAACGCTGGAAGTCGGTGCGATGCTCGAGACGCCGTCTTTGGGGTTCGCACCGCAGAAGTTCTTTGACGAGGTCGATTTCATTTCAATCGGTGGCAACGACCTGAAACAGTTCTTCTTTGCGGCCGATCGCGAAAACGAATTGGTGCGCAGGCGGTATGACACCCTTAATGTCAGCTTCCTCAGCTTTATCGAACGCGTGGTTGAACGCTGCGATATCTCGGATACGCCGCTCAGTTTCTGCGGTGAGGATGCGGGCCGGCCCGTCGAGGCCCTGTGCTTGGCGGCGATGGGAATTCGGACTTTGTCGATGCGTCCGGCCTCGATTGGTCCTGTGAAAAGCCTGTTGTTGCGTTCGAACCTTCAGGAAGTGCGCAAGATCATCGCCGATGCACGCCACCGGGGCGAGCAATCTGTGCGACCTTCGGTGATGGAGTGGTTGCGCAGCCAGAGCTAACCGGAAAACCTGCGGCTTTGCGCAAATCCATGCTTGATTTCTTGGGTCTATCTACTTATTACAACCACAAATGTTAGCGATAACATTCTTATGACGGCAGTGTCACCTTCTCAAATCATGGGGCATGATGGGCTGGCACAGGTGGATGCAAAAGGAACCAGGCCATGGTCTCACGTGTAATTCCTGTAGACCCGTTTGACCTCGTGCTGTTTGGCGCGACGGGCGATCTGGCGCAACGCAAGATCTTGCCCGGGCTGTATCACCGTTTTGAGGTCGGTCAGATGCCCGAAGATGCGCGTATTAT
The DNA here is from genome assembly GCF_056541325.1 of Ruegeria sp. AH7. Taxonomy (NCBI): domain Bacteria; kingdom Pseudomonadati; phylum Pseudomonadota; class Alphaproteobacteria; order Rhodobacterales; family Roseobacteraceae; genus Ruegeria; species Ruegeria sp. AH7. Next base: position 205,117 of record NZ_JBQFYF010000002.1, read on the forward strand.
TGGTACGGCGCGTTCGGACATGGACAGTGAAGGGTTTCGCAAACAACTGCGCGCGTCGATGGATGAGTTTGCCCCGAAATATGACAAGGGCATTTTGGACCGGTTCCTGTCACGCGTCGACTATTTCCCGGTGGATGCGCTGGGCGATTCAGGATGGCCTGATCTGGCGAAATCGCTGCGACCTGATGTGGTGCGCGCTTTCTATCTGTCCGTGGGGCCCAGCCTGTTTTCGGGTATCGCGCAACGGCTGCACGATCATGGGTTGGCCACGCCCGACAGCAGGATCGTGGTGGAAAAACCCTTTGGCCATGATCTGGCCTCGGCCAAGGCGTTGAACGAAGGGTTGCGCGCCTGTTTCGAAGAGCATCAAATCTACCGGATCGACCACTATCTGGGCAAGGAAACCGTGCAGAACCTGATGGCGCTGCGCTTTGCCAATTCCTTGTTCGAACCGCTGTGGAATGCCACGCATGTTGATCACGTGCAGATCACGGTGGCTGAGACCGTCGGGGTCGAAGGACGTGGTGCTTACTACGACCAATCCGGCGCGATGCGGGATATGATCCAGAACCACCTGGTGCAATTGCTCTGCCTGACCGCGATGGAGCCGCCTTCGAAATTCGCGCCTAACGCGGTGCGCGATGAAAAGGTCAAAGTGATCGAAGCACTGGAACCCGTTGAGCCCAAGGATATCGCGCGCGGTCAGTATCGCACGGGCAAGGGCAGCGATGGCTATCTGGATCATGTTGGTGACCCGGCTAGCCGCACCGAAAGCTATATCGCGCTCAAGGCGCATATCGGCAATTGGCGCTGGGCGGGGGTGCCGTTCTACCTGCGCACCGGCAAGCGCCTGAGGGCCCGTGAATCTGAGATCGCCGTGTTCTTCCGCGATCCTCCGCATACGATTTTCCCGAATGTTGGCCCTTTGCACGGCAACGTGCTGGTGATCCGCTTGCAACCGGATGAGGGCATCACCTTGCGCACCACTATCAAGGAACCGGGGCAGGGCGGGTTTCGCCTGTCTGACGTGGCGCTGGACATGAGCTTTGCCGACGCGTTGGGCGATGATGGTCAATCCCCGGACGCTTATGAACGCCTGATTATGGACGTTATCCGCGGCGATCAGACCTTGTTCATGCGCGGGGACGAAGCCGAGGCCGCCTGGGCCTGGGTCGATCCCATCATTCACGGCTGGGAAGAGCGTGGCGACAAGCCCGCAAAATACGATCAGGGCAGTTCAGGGCCCGAAGAAGCATTGATGCTGATGCATCGCGATGGACGCCGCTGGCGTCAGATCGGAGGGTAATCATGGTCAATACAGTTATTTCGGACGTCACTAAACGTATCATCGACCGCAGCACCGACTTGCGCGGCCCGCATCTTGAGCGGATGGAACAGGCCAAATCCAAAGGCCCCGCCCGTGCGCATCTGTCCTGCAGTGGTCAGGCGCATGCTTATGCCGGTGCCGGTGAGGATCAGAACTCGATGGCGACCGGTACGGCTGGGAACCTTGGTATCGTCACCGCCTATAACGACATGCTCTCGGCTCACCAGCCGTTTGAGCGTTATCCCGAACTGATCCGTCAGGCGATCCGAACAGCAGGTGGCACAGCGCAGGTCGCAGGCGGGGTTCCCGCCATGTGCGACGGCGTGACCCAAGGCGAGGCGGGGATGGAGCTGTCGCTGTTCTCGCGCGATGTGATCGCGCTGGCGACAGGAGTTTCCCTCAGCCACAACACCTATGACGCGGCTGTGTTTCTGGGCGTCTGCGACAAGATCGTGCCCGGCCTGATCATCGGCGCGCAGGCCTTTGGCCATCTGCCGGCCGTCTTCCTACCGGCTGGTCCGATGACCAGCGGTCTGCCCAACGACGAAAAAGCAAAGGTGCGCCAGCAATTCGCTGCCGGAGAGGTTGGTCGCGACGCCCTGATGCAGGCTGAAATGGCAGCTTACCATGGCCCCGGCACCTGCACTTTTTATGGCACCGCCAACACCAACCAGATGCTGATGGAGTTCATGGGCCTGCACCTGCCGGGCTCCAGCTTCGTCAACCCCAACACGCCTCTGCGCGATGCTCTGACCGAGGAAGGCGCGCGCCGCGCCCTGTCTCTCAGCGCGTTGGGCAATCACTACACACCGGTCTGCCAGATCCTCGATGAACGCGCCTTCGTCAATGGTATCGTTGGCTTGATGGCCACGGGAGGTTCGACCAACCTGCTGATCCACCTGATCGCCATGGCGCGCGCGGGTGGTATCGTGCTGGATTGGGAGGATTTTTCCGACATCTCCGCAGTGGTCCCACTGGTCGCGCGGGTCTATCCCAACGGTCTGGCCGATGTGAACCACTTCCACGCCGCGGGGGGCTTGGGCTTTACGATCAGTACGCTACTGGACGATGGGCTGCTGCACCCTGACACACTGACCGTCGCGGGGCAGGGCCTTCACAACTACACCAAGGAACCAAAGCTGAAAGACGGCGAGTTGGTCTGGGAGGACGGCGCGGGCCACAGCCTGAATGAAAAGATCGTGCGCCCGGCAAAGGACCCGTTCCAGTCCACCGGTGGCCTGTCGCGCCTGACCGGAAATCTGGGCACCGGCGTCATGAAGGTCTCAGCCGTGGCACCCGAACACCAAGTGGTCGAAGCGCCCGTCCGTGTGTTTCACGACCAAAACGACGTCAAAGCCGCCTTCAAGGCCGGAGAGTTCACTGATGACGTCATCGTCGTTGTTCGATTCCAGGGCCCGAAGGCCAATGGTATGCCCGAGCTGCACTCGCTGACGCCGATACTGTCGATCCTTCAGGGCAGAGGCCAAAAGGTCGCTCTGGTCACCGATGGCCGCATGTCTGGGGCGTCGGGCAAGGTTCCCGCCGCCATCCATGTCTGCCCTGAGGCGCTGGACGGTGGTGCCATCGGCTATCTGCAAGACGGTGATCTGCTGCGCGTCGATGCAGTCAAGGGTGAGCTTGAGATCCTCAACCCCGGCGTCCTCGACCGTACCCCAGCCACTGCTGATCTGTCTGCCAACCAGCACGGCGTCGGCCGCGACCTCTTCGGCGCGTTCCGCCAGAATGTCGGCTCCGCCGACACGGGTGCCGGCATTTTTGGAGTTTAACCTATGTCTAAAACCCAACGCACCCGCGAGATCTGCGCGCTGGCTCCAATCGTACCAGTGTTGGTCGTGGATGACGCCGCCCACGCCCGCCCCTTGGCCGAGGCGCTGGTCGCAGGTGGGCTTCCTGCGCTTGAGGTCACCCTGCGCACCCCTGCCGCGCTGGACGTGATCCGTGCCATGGCCGCTGTGCCCGGAGGCGTCGTGGGCGCAGGCACGCTGGTCACCCCCGAAGACGTCCGCGCCGCCAAAGAGGCGGGTGCGCAGTTCGGCGTCTCGCCCGGCGCGACCGACGCCCTCATCGCCGCCTGCGAAGCCGAAGGCCTGCCCCTTCTGCCCGGCGCTGCCACCGCGAGTGAGGCGATGGCCCTGCTGGAAAAGGGCTATGACATGCTGAAATTCTTCCCTGCCGAGGCGTCGGGCGGTGCACCGGCCCTGAAAGCCATTGGGGCGCCTCTGCCTCAGATCACTTTCTGCCCCACGGGCGGTGTCTCGCCCTCAAACGCGCGTGATTATCTGTCTCTCTCCAACGTGATCTGCGCAGGCGGCAGCTGGGTTGTGCCCCAGCAGATGGTCCAAAACGGCGATTGGTCCGGGATCGAATCCCTTGCGCGCGAGGCCGCTGGTCTGATGGATTGACGTCGCAGGGCGAAACGCTAGGGTAGGCCTCAATTCAAACAGGTTGCCCTCATGACAAACCGACCCTCCCTCGCGCATGGGCGCGAGTATCTGGCCATTCCCGGCCCTTCTGTTATGCCTGACGCGGTGCTGCAGGCCATGCACCGCCCGTCGCCCAATATCTATGACGGCGAGTTGGTTGATATGATGCCTGCCCTTACGCGCGATCTAAAGCGCGTCGCCTGCACCGAACACAACGTCGCCATCTATATCGCCAACGGCCACGGAACGTGGGAGGCTGCGCTTTCGAACGTGATCGCGCCCGGCGAAACCGTTCTGGCTCCGGCCTCTGGTAGGTTCACCTATGGCTGGGCTGAGATGGCCGAAGGAGTTGGTGCCAAGGTCAAAACGATTGATTTCGGCACATCTTCTCCATGGGATTTCGACCAAATTGCAGATGTTCTGCGGGCCGACCAAGCGCATGAAATCAAGGCAGTTCTTGCCGTCCATGTGGATACATCCAGCTCGATCCGCAATGATATCCCAGCCTTGCGCACGCTTCTGGACGAGTTGAACCATCCGGCGCTGCTCATGGCGGATTGCATCGCCTCACTCGGGTGTGATCGGTTCGAAATGGACGCTTGGGGCGTCGATGTGACAGTCACCGCCTGCCAAAAAGGGCTGATGACACCGCCCGGCATAGGCTTTGTCTTCTTTAACGACAAAGCCCAGGCAAAACGGGCCGCAATTCCTCGTGTCTCGCTCTATTGGGACTGGCAGCCGCGCGCGAATCCTGAATTATTCTACCAATATTTTGACGGCACCGCGCCGACACATCACCTTTACGGTCTACGTGCAGCGCTCGACATGGTTCATGCGGAGGGTATCGAAAACGTCTGGGCCCGTCATCGGCACCTTGCCAAAGCGATCTGGGCCGCCTGCGAGGTCTGGGCGCAGGGCGGTGCTCTCCATTTCAATGTCGCCGATCCGGCCTATCGCAGCCATGCGGTCACCGCCCTACGCCTGACCGAAGGGCGCGGCACACCGCTGCGCAACTTTACCGAAAACCACCTCGGCCTGACGCTCGGCATCGGCTTGGGGATGGAGGACTGGGACGGCTGTTTCCGCCTCGGCCATATGGGCTATGTAAACGCCCAGATGGTTATGGCGATGCTAGGCGGCGTGGAAACCGCAATGGCGGCCTTGAACATACCACGCGGTAACGGCGCGCTCGAGGCTGCTGCGACAATCCTGGCGAACCAGGCCTGATCCGCTTCATCTGGCCATAAGTATCCCGGGGGAGGCGCGCGCCGCGCGGCGGGGGCAGAGCCCCCTGCCTCAACCGGATGCCTCGCTCGACCGTGCAGCCTGCAGCGCGATCGGCAGAGCCCTGGAAAAAGCCGTTAGATCATCTTCGGTACCACAGCTGACGCGGATACACCGGTTCTGTGGTGCAACAAATGGCATACGAACAAAGATGCCTTGCGCCACGAGGGACGCCAACACCGCCCTGGCAAACTCGCCATCTTCACCGCAATCAATTGCGACGAAATTTGTGGCCGAAGGCAAAGCGATCAGCCCATTCTCTCGCGCGATCTCGCCAATACGACTGCGCGCGGTTTCAACGCGATGTTGCACCATTCCTAGCCAAGCCTGATCTGCCAACGCCGCCAGCGCCCCCGGTTGGGCTGCACGGTTCATTCCAAAGTGGTTGCGTATCTTGTTGAAGGACAGGATCAACTCGGGTGCACCAATCGCATACCCAACCCGTGCACCCGCCATGCCGTAGGCCTTTGAAAATGTGCGCATTCGGATCACGCGTGGATCATCGGCTCGCACAGGGGCTGCGGTGCCTTCCGGGGCGCATTCCACATAGGCCTCGTCCAACACCAGCAAACATCCCTCGGGAAGAGCGTCCATCGCGGCAACGATATCTGCGCCACTGTGCCAACTGCCCATTGGGTTGTCAGGATTGGCCAGATAGACCAGTTTGGCACCAACCTCGGCCGCTTTTGCAAACAGGGCCTGTGGGTCTTCGTGATCCCCGGCATAGGGCACCTTGTGCAAAACCCCGCCATAACCCGCGACATGGTAGTTAAAGGTCGGGTAGGCTCCATCCGAGGTCACAACCGCATCTCCTGGCTCGACAATCAGCCGCGCCAGGTATCCCAGCAACCCGTCGATCCCTTCGCCAACAACGATGTTCTCGGGGGCGATCCCATGATGATCCGCCAGGGCGTTACGCAGATCGTGGTTTTCGGGATCGCCATACATCCAAATCTCGGCACTTGCCCCACGCATGGCCTCAATCGCGCGGGGCGAGGGGCCGAACACGTTCTCATTTGCGCCCAGACGCGCCGAAAACGGTGCACCGCGCTGACGTTCCTGCGTTTCAGGGCCAACAAACGGCACGGTGGCGGGAAGGGTTTGGGTAAGCGATGTATAGCGTGGTCCAGTCATAGGCGCAGATAAACGTATGCGCACAGTTGGGGCAAGCATGTGCATTGCCCTGACGTCGCGGTGGAACTGAACCCCCATTTTGGGTCATGTTGGGCCAAACAGAGTTGGGAGGCCATCATGGCACGCGTATCCGTCGAATACCGCAATCACATTGCCCATGTCACCCTGACGCGGGGCGACAAAATGAACGCGCTGGACGACGCGATGATCAAGGCCTTGTTGGGTGCCGGGCAAGAGGTCGCCGCATCCGATGCACGCGCTGTTGTCCTGTCGGGCGAGGGCAAAAGTTTCTGCGCCGGGCTCGACATGGCCAGTTTTGCAAGCATGGCGCATAAGGATCCGACCGAATGGCTGATGACCCGCAGCCACGAAGACGCCAATGAGATGCAGGAGCTTGCCCTGATCTGGCGCCGCGTTCCGGTTCCAGTGATCTGCGCCATTCAGGGCGTGGCCTATGGTGGCGGGCTGCAGATCGCGTTGGGCGCAGATATCCGCATCGCGCATCCTGAGGCCAAACTGGCGGTGATGGAAATGAAATGGGGCATCATACCGGACATGGGCGGCATGGTTCTGCTGCCTCGGCTGGTTCGCTCGGATGTTCTGCGGCTGTTGACCTATACTGCCCGTCCCATCGGCGCATCTCAGGCGGCGGACTGGGGGTTAGTGACAAAGCTGTCTGATGATCCGCTGACCGAAGCCCTGGCAATCGCCGAAAACATCGCTGGTCAAAGCCCCTCTGCAATCCGGGCCGCCAAACGGCTGATCGAGGTGGCCGAAACCCGGGGCCGCCAGGATGTTTTGTTGGCCGAATCCTCAGAGCAAGTAGACCTGATCGGAAAGCCCGACCAGATGGAAGTTGTCATGGCTCAGATGCAGGGTCGAAAGCCGGAATTCAAATGACTACCGCCACGATAGCTCGGATCATTATCTATACCAAACGCATGGATGAGATGATCCGATTTTATGAAACGTATTTTGGGTACTCGGCTCAACAAGCCGCTGGGGATCGCATTGTGGAGTTGGTTCCTCCAAACACCGGGTTGCGCCTTCTCTTGCACGCTGCGGCAAAATCTGCGCGCGAAGGACAGGTCGCGATCAAATTGGTGTTCGATGTGGATGACGTCGCGGCCTTCTGTGCACGTGCCAAACAGAATGGTTTGGAATTCGGCGCTATACATCATGCGGACGGGTATGATTTTGCCAACGCAAAAGACCCTTCAAAAAATTCGATTTCTGTATCTAGTCGGGCGTTTTCTGACCAAATCTAGCGCATAAAGGCGCGTCGTGCGTCACGTGCCATGTGGTAACGCATCTCGAGGTCGGCAATTTTTGCCATTGCAGATTTGCGCTCAAACGGATCCATGAGATCAGCATAGGATTTGCGTGCCGCGTCCAGTTCCTTCTTGATGTTGAACTCTTCTGGCAGTACCCTGGCCTGTGCCATGATCCGATGCCCGATTGCAATGGCGGGATCGCCTTGGGCCTCGCCTGACCGATCTGGCAAAGGCGCCCCTTCGCCTTCCAGGTCTTGCATCTGGCCTTCAGTCTGCGCCTTCTTGATCTGGTGTTCTACCAGTTTTGCCAATGATCCAAACATGTTTGCAGTCTACATGCGATAAAGCGCTGGTAAAAGTCGCTAGCGCATGCGGATTGACACAAGATACGCGATTCCACCTGCCAGCAGCCCCCAGACCGCAGCCCCCAACCCGTACACGGTGATGCCCGAGGCAGTGATAGCCAGGGTTAGAATGGCGGCCTCTCGCTCGGCAGGCACGTCCAATGCTGCGTGCATTGAGTTGGCCATTACACCTATCAGAGCTACACCGGCCAGAGTACCCATAAGCAACGGATCTGCATGTGTGGCGAAACTGGTGATCGCCACCGCAAAGACGCCGAACAGGCAGTAGAACACGCCGCCCATGATCGCGGACCAATAGCGCAGAGCAGGGTCGGGATGGCTGTCTTCGTTCGAGCACATCGCGGCGGTGATCGCGGCCAGGCAGGTTGCGGGTGCGCCAAAAGGTGCCGACAGCAGACTTGCGCCCCCAACGGCCGAGAACAACCGACCTGCGTCTGGCTTGTAGCCAAAGCTGCGCATCACTGCGACGCCGGGGATGTTCTGCGTTGCCATTGTCACGATGAAAAGCGGCACGCCTATCCCTATTGCGGACGCGACTGAAAACGTAGGCATGATCCAGACCGGGGCGGCTACCAGTTGATCGGGCCGCAACTGGACGTCCCCGGCATTCAACGTCACCACAATGGCCGCCGCGATCACAGCGGCGGGGACGGCGAATAGTCGATTGAAACGACCTGCGATGAACCAGGTCAGGATTACCGGCAGGGCCTGCCAAGGTATCTCTACCGCTGCTTTGAAAGGCACCAGACAAAGTGGCAAAAGCACGCCAGCGAGCATCGCCTGAGCCAGCGTAGTCGGGATCGCCGCCGCCAGGCGTCCCAGCGGTTTCCAGAGCCCGGCCAGAACCGTCAGAGCGCCGGCGCATAAGAACGCTCCGATAGCGCCGGAGTAGCCCTCCACCGGCGTGGCCGAAACAGCCAGCAGCGCAGCCCCCGGCGTGGACCACGCGACGCTGATTGGCTGCTTGTAGACTGTGCTGAGAATGATGGCGGCCAATCCCATTGCGATGGCCGCGCACATCAGGCCGGACGCGGCCTGAGCGGGCGAGGCACCCATGGCGGCCAACCCCTGCAAGACAATCGGGAATGAGCTAAAGAACCCAACGATTGCAACCACCAACCCGGTTGAAACGGTCTGCATCGGGGGAAAGCGCTGTGTCATTGCGTCCTCAGGGGTTGCCACTTGCATTTGCTAACAACCGCAGCCTGCCGGGAACAAGATCAAAAGCGTCAGAGAAAAGGAAAACCCCGCCATAACGTGTGACGGGGTTTTCGAGTTTTGCGATTGTCGAAAGATGAAGATCAGGCGAGTTCGGCCAGACGCGCAAGCGCCTCGTTCAGTTTCGCCTCTTCTTCCTCGCGGGCGGCAAGGTTGGCTTTGGCTTCTTCAACCACCTCTTCCGGGGCCGAGGCCACGAATTTGGGGTTGTTCAAACGCCCACGCAAACCGCCGAGTTCTTTGGCCAGCTTGCCCTTGGCCTTTTCCAACCGTTCCTTTTCCGCGCCGATGTCGATGATATCGGCCAGCGGCAGGCCGAAGGACGCGCCGGGGGCGGCGATCGAGATGGTGCCTTTGGGTAGCTCATCCGTCTTGGTCAGGCTGTCGATCCGCGCGAGGCGTTTGATCAGCGCTTGGTTGCGGTCCCATGCGGCTTGGCCGTGATCGTCAATCTCTGTCACCAGCATCGGTACGTAGAGGCCCGCCGGGACGCGCATCTGCGCACGGGCTGAGCGAGTGTTTTCGATCACCGAGATCACCCAGTTCATCTCACGATCCGCATCGGCGTCGATCAGGTCGGCGGCCGCATAGGTCGGCCAGTCGGCGTGGACGACCATCTTGGCGCGCGCGCCGGTCAGGCCCCACAGTTCTTCGGTGATGAAGGGCATGATCGGGTGTAGCAGGACCATGCACTGATCCAGAACCCAGCGCATGGTGGCGCGGGTCTCGGCCTGTGCCTCGGTGTCGTCGCCTTGCAGCAATGGTTTTGACAGCTCCACATACCAATCGCAGACTTTGCCCCAGACAAAGGCATAAAGCCCATTCGCGGCATCGTTAAAACGATAGCTTTCCAGCGCAGCATCGACCTCTTCCCGCACGCGGGCGGTTTCGCCGATGATCCAGCGGTTCACGGCGGCCTTGGGTTTCAGGTCGGCGACGTCCAGTTGCGGAACGGCGTCGGTGAAGACCTCATTCATCTCGGCAAAGCGGACGGCGTTCCACAGCTTGGTGCCGAAGTTGCGATAGCCGGTGATGCGTTCCTTGGACAATTTCAGCACACCGCCAATCGCCGCCATTGAGGCGTTGGTAAAGCGCAGCGCGTCGGCACCGAACTCGTCTACAATTTCCAGCGGGTCGATCACGTTGCCGGTGGTCTTTGACATCTTCTTGCCCTTCTCGTCGCGGACGAGCTGGTGCAGGTAGACGGTGTGGAACGGGATCTGATCGACCACGGCCAGCTGCATCATCATCATCCGGGCGACCCAGAAGAACAGGATGTCGAAGCCGGTGATCAGAACATCCGTGGGGAAATAGCGCTCCAGTTCCTCGGTCTGCTCGGGCCATCCCAGCGTGCCGATGGGCCAGAGGCCGGACGAGAACCATGTGTCGAGGACGTCGGGGTCGCGCCAAAGACCAACAAGTGTGACATCATCAAGGTCTTCCGAGGCTGCTCTATTTTCAACCTCAACGCCATTATCGAGTTCGTCGCCACCTATCCCATTGGAGCGGTAATACTCCATCGCGGCTTTCTCAGCTTCCTCAAAGGAGGGGGCGCAGAAGGCAACAACGGCGTCCGGTTCGTAGGAGAGTTCGGAAAACTTGGCAGTCGTGTATTCGACATAGTCAGGAGTAGCGTCGACAACCCCCGGCCCATACCAAACCGGGATTTGATGCCCCCACCACAGCTGGCGCGAAATGCACCAGGGCTCGATGTTTTCCAGCCAGTGGTAATAGGTCTTCTCGCCCGACTCGGGGATGATCTTGACCGTGCCGTCCTTGACCGCGTCCAGTGCCGGGCCAACGACTTTGGCAGCGTCGACGAACCATTGGTCGGTGAACATCGGCTCGATCACCACTTTCGAGCGGTCTCCGACGGGCTGCATGATCGGTTTGCTCTCGACCAGCGGGACCAGCTTGTCCGCGCCTTCATGATCGGGCTTCAGAGCGGTTGAACCCAGACGCGGATCGTCCGCGCGGGTCATCACGGCCAGACCGTCAGCAGTGATCTCTTCAACCACCTTCGCGCGCGCTTCGAACCGATCGAGGCCGCGCAGGTGATCGGGGATCAGGTTGATCGCGTCGATTTCGTTCTCGGTGAAGTCTTTGCCACGTGCGTATTCCTGCGCCTTGTCCGCTTCTTCCGCGTATGGCGCACCATCGGCCCGCATCGCGCCTTTGGTGTCCATCAGGCGGTACATCGGGATGCCGCCGCGCTTGGCGACCATATTGTCGTTGAAGTCATGCGCGCCGGTGATCTTCACCGCACCCGAGCCGAAATCCGGGTCGGGATAGTCATCGGTGATGATTGGAATCTGACGGCGATGCTCTTTCGGGCCCACCGGGATTTCGCAGAGTTTGCCAACGATGGGTGCGTACCGCTCATCCGAGGGGTGAACCGCAACCGCGCCGTCGCCCAGCATGGTTTCGGGGCGGGTTGTGGCGATCGAGATGTAATCGCGCTCTTCCTCAAGCACGATATTCCCGTCCTCGTCTTTCTCGACATAGGTGTAGGTCTCGCCCCCGGCCAACGGGTATTTGAAGTGCCACATGTGGCCTGCGACTTCGATATTCTCGACTTCGAGGTCCGAGATCGCAGTTTCGAAATGCGGGTCCCAGTTGACCAGACGCTTGCCGCGATAGATCAGGCCCTTTTCGTACATGTCGACGAAAACCTTGATCACGGCATCGTGGAAATTGGCCGAGTTCTCATGGCCTGTACGCGGATCGCCCGCCGCACCTGCCATAGTGAAGGCGTTGCGCGACCAGTCACAGGAGGAGCCGAGGCGCTTAAGCTGCTCGATGATCGTGCCGCCGTATTCGCCCTTCCACTCCCAGACTTTCTCAAGGAACTTCTCGCGACCCAACTCTCGCCGACCGGGCTGCTGGGTGTTGGCCAGCATCTTCTCGACCTGCATTTGGGTCGCGATGCCCGCATGGTCCTGACCGGGTTGCCACAGCGTGTCGAACCCACGCATGCGGTGCCAGCGGATCAGGATGTCCTGTAGCGTGTTGTTGAACGCATGGCCCACATGCAAAGCACCCGTCACGTTGGGCGGCGGGATCATGATGGTAAAGCTTTCGTCACGCGTTTTGTTCGCGCCTGCCTTGAAGGCTCCGGCCTGTTCCCAGGCCTCATAAATACGGGCCTCGGCCTCGGCCGCGTTGAATGTCTTTTCCATCGCCATGGGATGCGTCCTGCGTCATCGAATTGAGGGTCAGCGCCTGCAATAGCGAAAGGTTTGCGAAAGGGGAAGGCTTTGCCGCCAATTCCCCTCAGCGGCGAAGTTCATCGCTACCGTGAACCACGCCACAGACAATGGATGATCGGGTCGATCACACTCTTACGGTGTGGTCACAGGGCCGCGCGGCGGGACAAGATGCAGCTTTGCTGTCAGTTTCGTGACCCGGCGACAGACGCTTTCTGGAGATTTGCACTGGTTTTGAACTTTCGTAATATATTCAGACATATGATGGTTCAATTGAAGACGCTGAAGCAGGTGACGGACTTGGCCATGATGCTGCCCAAATGGCTGACTAGGATCGAGATGATGGTGCAGAGGCTCACGGTTTCGTTGGGTGCCTTGTCCGGCAGGGGCAGGATGCCCATCCTTAAGTTTATCTCCATGCCGCGTTTATCAGCGCGCCTTAAGCTGGACGCTCGTTGGTGTTGCGGGGGTGAGATGCGGATGCAGAGGCTATTGGTGTGCATGCGACCAGGGTCAGAGGAGGTGCGATGCTGAGACGCGCGCGCAACTTTGCAGAGTACAGGAGTGGCTGAGATATGGTTTTGTCGCGGCTAAGCAGAAAGGTACTGGGATGGCTTGGGCGGCCATTGCGGTCCGAGCATTCTGCCGAAGTGCGGCATCGCGAGCCGATCAGCCATGTCATCATTCTGGACGGGACCATGTCGACGCTCGAACCGGGATTCGAAACCCACGCGGGTCAGACTTACCGACTGTGCAAGGAGATGGGCAGCCAAGTATCCGTTTTCTATGAAGCTGGCGTACAGTGGGACAGCTGGAAATCCTCGCTGGATGTGATGATGGGGCGTGGGATCAACCGGCAAATCAGGCGCGCTTATGGATATCTGGCATCGCGGTACAAACCGGGGGATCGTATTTATTTCATGGGTTACTCACGCGGTGCATATGGCGTGCGCAGCCTGGCCGGGGTGATCGATATGATCGGCCTGCTTAAGGCCGAGCACGCAACCGAGCGCAATATCAAACAGGCCTACCGCCACTATGAGTGCAACCCTTCGGGCGCGGCGGCGCGGGATTTCCGGGGCAAGTTCTGCCATGACGAACTTGCCATCGAGATGATTGGCGTCTGGGATACCGTAAAGGCGCTTGGGCTGCGTCTGCCATTGTTGTGGCGCTGGGCAGAAGACAGGCACGCTTTTCACAACCATCATCTGGGGCAAGCAACGCGCCATGGCTATCACGCCATGGCCCTGGATGAGACGCGTGAAGTCTATGAGCCCGTTCTCTGGCAGTGCAAACCCGACTTTAAAGGCCATGTTGAACAGGTCTGGTTCCGCGGCAGCCATGGAGATGTAGGTGGTCAGTTGAACGGGTTCGAACAGGCCCGACCGCTTAGCAATATCTCGATGATCTGGATGCTGGATAAGGCCGAGCGACATGGGCTGCCTTTGCCAGACGGGTGGAGGGACCGGTTCCCGACAGATGCCGGCGCGCCTTCGGTGGGCACGTGGCGGGGGTGGGGCAAGATTTTCTTGCTACGCAAGCATCGCAGGGTCGGACAGGATCGGTCCGAGCAACTGCACGTCTCGGTTTCGCCTCAGGATCTGCCGGGTTGGGTGCCGATGTCAGACGAAGCGTCCTATCCGGCGCGATGAGGGTTCAGGTTGGAATGCAAACATTCCTTACAGTCGCGACAAATGCGTCTGAGCGCTCAACCAGATCGAACCGCCATCGCCGTGGGGACCAGTTGTAAATGCGTTGTGCGTCTGGATGATCCACGATCATCAGGCCGTGAAAGAACCAATCGGAAGTGGATTTGTAGCCCGTCGCTTCGGTGTAAAAAGAAAACCCGCGTAGTTCATAAAGTTTGTCGACTTTGGATCGCGGTGAGTGATGCGCAATGCAGAAAGGTGACCCTTTAGCGATGATGTGAGCTTGAACTTGGATCATAGGAACTGTCACAAGAGACCAAAGCGCTGCCACTGTTCCAATCGAAACCCCGATTTTGGCTAACCATGAGGGTTTTGGATTTCCGTCACTCCCCGACCAAACAAGAAAGCTGGATGAGACGGCAATCGTCAGACTGATTCCATGAACTACCTGGGTTTCTGAAAACAGAGAAAAAACTCCTGATGCCAGCGTCAGAAAGATACCTGCAACAGCCGATATTGCAGCACAAAGCTTGGCAAGAGTGGCTGGTATGTAGTGCACCCCCATTGATACAAATCCTGCGATTGCCAGAGGTAGGATTGGGGCTATCCAAGTTGAAAGGTATAAAGTTTGCACCCAAAAGGGTTGGCCTTTGCCAGACGCGGAAGGGGTGAACACCGTGTTGTTGAATGGTTGTAGGTAAGCCAGAAAAATTAGTGCGGCATAGGCAAAGAATAAAACTTTGTGTTTCAAACTGGCCTCAAAGCGAAATACCCGGCGAAGACTGAAATATTTAGGACAAGCCAACCTCTTTCAAGGTAACGGCTTGCCAAAGACAGTGTTTGTTCGAAAGGTGCAAAACCAAGACAATTGAATTGCACCCGATGTGCCGTTACCGCCGCCGGTCGCGGCGTGAGCTCATGGGCTGGAACGCCACACCTACATGGGCCTCGCAATAGGGTTTTCCGGGCTCAACCGGCAGACCGCAGAACCAGAAATCATCGGTTGCCGGGTCACCCACGGGCCATTTGCAGGTTTTTTCGGTCAGTTCCATCAGCGTCAGCTTCTTGGCCTTCTTCTCAACCTCGTTGACCTTGGCCAATGCCTCGGGGCTGATTTCATTGGCTGAAGGCTGCGGCGGCAACGGCTGACCGGCCGGGATGATCTGCCGGCGGGCAGGAACCGCAGGTTTTGACTCGGCCGCAGGCGCTGGCGCGGGGCGAGCGGGTTCAGTCTTGGGTGCAGCTTTGGGCTTGGCCTCGACCTTTGGTGAGGGGGCAGGCTTTTCCTTAGGCTCGGATTTCGCCGGAGTCGCACCAGTTGCGCGGTTTGATAGGCCCAGACGGTGTACCTTGCCGATCACGGCGTTGCGGGTCACGCCGCCTAGTTCTTTTGCGATCTGGCTGGCCGACTGGCCCTCGCCCCACATCTTCTTCAGCAGCTCTACACGCTCGTCAGTCCAGGACATCATTTGCCTTTCAAAAGCGGAAAGCGGCCCCGGATTCGGGCCGCCTTGGGAATTCGTTTCAGCGCCCTATTCTAATCACTGCGGGCCGAGTTACAAGCGGTCTTCGAATCAGTTATGGGGCAGACATGCAGAATCTTGTGGATCAGGGCACGCGCCGGTTCGGCGCGGTGAATTGGATGGGGCTTTATACGCTGGCGCAACGCGAAACTCTGCGCTTTCTGGCGGTCTGGACACAAACTCTGCTGGCCCCTTTGGTGACGGCTGGTTTGTTTCTGCTAATTTTTACAATCGCTATCGGCCCCAGTAGGCCGGATGTGATGGGTGTGCCATTCCTGACCTTCCTTGCGCCGGGCATCATGATGATGACGGTGATTCAAAACGCCTTTGCCAATACCTCGTCCTCGATGGTGATCGCCAAAGTGCAAGGCAATATCGTTGATACGTTGATGCCGCCCCTGTCACCGCTTGAGATTTTGCTGGGTTATCTGGCAGGTGGGATCGCCCGGGGCGCGTTGATCGCCTGCGTTGTGGCCCTGGCCTTTTGGGTGTTCTTGTCTATCGCTCCGCACAATCCCTTGGTCACACTGGTCTTTGTGCTTCTCGGAGGCGCTTTCATGGGCGCGTTGGGCTTGTTTGCCGGTATCTTTGCCAACAAGTTTGATCAGATGGCTGCGATCACCAATTTCATCGTTACACCTTTGGCGTTTTTGTCGGGCACATTCTATTCCGTCGACGCTCTGCCTCCGGTTCTGAAGGCGATCAGCCATGTAAACCCGGTTTTCTATCTGATCGACGGGTTGCGATATGGCATGATCGGTGTGTCGGACAGCTCTCCCGTTTTGGGGGCCATTGTGTGCAGTCTGGCAATTCTGCTGGTCTGTACGATGACATGGTGGATGTTGCGCAAGGGTTACCGGCTCAAGGCCTGACGCTGCCGCGCTTCACGCCAGACCAGGATCAACGCTCCGGTGACAATAATCGACGAGCCGATGATGCTGACCGGATCCGGCACGACGCGAAACACGGCAAAATCATAGATCGCTGCAAAGATCAGTGTTGCATAGCTGATCGGTGCCACGAATGAGGCATCCGCACGGGCCATACCATTCACGAAACAGGCTTGGGCACAGGCCATCAAGAAACCGATCCCAATTAGCGCAGCCCATTGTGCTGGGTTGGGCATTTGCCAGACGAAGACGACAGCAACGGATGCGATGGCCAATCCCATCGAGTTGTTAACCAGTAGGATTTGGATAGGAATTTCCTTGCCTGAGAGTTTTTTGATGAAAATCAGTTCCATTCCTATTACAGCGGCAGCCGACAAGGCTAACAATGCTGCGGGCTGAAAGCTTTCTGGGGTTGGGCGTAGCAGGATCAACGCACCTGCCAGCGATACAGCAGCAGCCAGCCAGCGCCACGGCCCAACACCTTCTTTCAGCAAAGGTATTGCAAGCACCATTGCGAAGACCGGGTTCAAGAAGGAAATCGCTGTTGCATCCGCGATTGGAATGAACGCGACCGAGGCAAACATCAGTGTGATGCCAAGCCAGCCAAAGCTTGTTCGACCAATATGCAGCTTCCAATGGGGGCGCCGCAACTGCGGGCGCAGAATGCCAACTGCGCTGACAATCACCACAAACGCAAACAAAAACCGCCCATGGCTGATTTGCATTGGGTGAAGCGGCGGGCCGAGCGTTTCTGTTCCCAACGCCTTGGCCAACAAGGTCGTTGCAGCAATAAAGGCACTGGCGAAGAAAATCAGCAGGGCGGCCAGTGGCGGATTCTGATCCTTGGGTTCGAACATGGTCTACCGGTGGGGCAGCGCGTCCAGAATGGCAAGACGTAACTGCAAGGCGCAGCGATGCTGAGCAATATTTCTTGCACGACGCAAATTATGGGTTTCCAGAACCGCTACGGGTCGCTATACGGCCCGCATGATCAAAACCGCACATATCCTGCGCCTCCGACGCCGACGCTTTTCTGCGTAACCGCTTCGTTTGATCTCATTGCGCCGTGTAAAGCGCCGCAAATCTCACCAAATCAGTTGACGACCATGGCCCCGGTGTATCACTCACAGGGCTTAAGCTATCTTAAAAGGATGATCCGATGATCCCGTCCGTTCTGCCGACCTATAACCGTGCGCCCCTGACTTTTGTGAAGGGCGAAGGCGCCTGGCTGACTGAGGCGGATGGCCGACGTTTTCTGGACCTCGGTGCCGGGATCGCGGTGAACGCGCTTGGCCACGCGCATCCGGCGTTAGTCAATGCGCTGACGGAACAGGCGCATGCGCTGTGGCATGTCTCGAACCTCTACCACATTCCGCAGCAGCAGGCGCTGGCCGATAAGCTTGTCGAACACACCTTTGCGGATACCGTGTTCTTCACCAACTCGGGCACCGAGGCCTGTGAACTGGCCGTCAAAATGGCCCGCAAGTATTTCTATGACAAAGGTCAGCCCGAGAAGGTCGAGATCATCACCTTCGACGGCTCGTTCCACGGCCGCTCCTCGGCTGGTATCGCCGCCGCCGGGTCCGAGAAGATGACCAAGGGCTTCGGCCCTCTGTTGCCCGGCTTTGTGCATCTCACCTTCGGAGATCTCGACGGCGTCACCAACGCCATCACCGAAAAAACAGCGGCGATCATGATCGAGCCAGTGCAGGGTGAAGGAGGTATTCGGCCTGTTCCCGATGCCGAACTTAAAGCTTTGCGCCAGATTAGCGACGACCATGGCCTGCTTCTGATCCTGGATGAGGTGCAATGCGGTGTGGGTCGCACTGGCAAACTCTTCGCGCATGAATGGGCGGGCATCACCCCGGATATCATGATGGTCGCCAAAGGCATCGGCGGGGGCTTCCCTTTGGGCGCAGTGCTGGCCACAGAAGAGGCCGCCAGCGGCATGACAGCAGGCACCCATGGTTCGACCTATGGGGGGAACCCGCTGGGTTGCGCTGTTGGCTGCGCCGTGATTGATCAGGTTGCCACACCCGCATTCCTTGAGGGCGTCAACCGAAAAGCGGGCTTGATGCGTCAGAAACTCGAAGGTCTGGTTGTCGCACATCCGGATGTCTTCGAAGAGGTGCGCGGATCCGGCCTGATGTTGGGCCTGAAATGCAAGGTGACCAATATCGACGTCGTCAACGCAGGTTATGACAACCAGCTCATTACTGTGCCTGCCGCCGACAACGTGATCCGCTTGCTGCCGCCCCTGACCCTCAGCGAGGATGACATCGCCGAAGCTCTGATCCGCCTCGACAAGGCTGCTGCACAGGTTGAAGGCCAACTTGCCACCGCCTGACCATTCTTCTGTTCAAAAATACCTCGGGGGTTCGGGGGCAGAGCCCCCGTCCGTCGACAACCAAAAGCGATACGCCATGAACCATTTCCTTGATATCCACAAAGCCGATACCGCGTCCCTTAGAGCGATGATCGATCAGGCCAGCGCAATGAAACAGGCCCGTTTGGGTCGCCGCAAAGCCGCGCCGGATGATGAACAGCCCCTCAAGGGCTGCATGGTTGCGCTGATCTTTGAAAAACCATCAACCCGGACGCGTGTTTCCTTTGATGTGGGCGTTCGCCAGATGGGGGGGCAGACTATGGTTCTGTCAGGGAAGGACATGCAGCTGGGCCATGGCGAAACCATCGCTGACACCGCCCGCGTTCTGTCGCGCTATGTCGATATGATCATGATCCGGACCTTTGACGAAACCATTCTGACCGAAATGGCTGAGTATTCGGACGTGCCGGTGATCAACGGACTTACCGACCGAACCCATCCTTGCCAGATTATGGCCGATGTCCTGACCTTCGAAGAACATCGCGGACCGATCAAAGGCAAAAAGGT
Source organism: Ruegeria sp. AH7 (assembly GCF_056541325.1). NCBI lineage: Bacteria > Pseudomonadati > Pseudomonadota > Alphaproteobacteria > Rhodobacterales > Roseobacteraceae > Ruegeria > Ruegeria sp. AH7. The sequence goes on from NZ_JBQFYF010000002.1 coordinate 224,324, forward strand.
CGTCTGGACAGGGGACGGCAACAATGTTTGCGCCTCGTTCCTGCATGCTGCCGGGCAGTTCGAGTTTGACTTCACCTTCACCGGCCCGGCGCAGTTCGATCCCGAGGAAGAGTTTATGGGCTTTGCGCGTCAGCGGGGCTCAAAGGTCGTCGTCGAACGCGACCCACATAGAGCAGTTGAAGGGGCTGACCTAATTGTTGCGGATACCTGGGTGTCCATGCATGATTCTCAGTCCGCGAAAGAGCGTCGCCATAACCTACTTCGCCCTTATCAGGTCAATGCCGAACTGATGTCCCATGCGAAACAGGATGCGCTGTTCATGCATTGCCTGCCCGCACACCGTGAAGAGGAAGCAACATCCGAGGTTATGGACGGCCCGAACTCGGTCATTTTTGATGAGGCCGAAAACCGCCTGCATGCGCAAAAGGCGGTAATGCGCTGGTGTCTGGGCGTCTAAGCCCTTCGCTTCACATCCCATACCCGCAATTTGGCGAGCGCCTGCACGGTCGCCAAAACAACCAGCACACAGAGTGCAGTCTTGCTTATGACTTCCATCGTGCCTTCGATCAGCATCGCATGGATCACGCTGCCCAGAATGGTGATAGTTGCGAGCCCCGCATGACCCAGCCGCCAGATGCGAAACCGAAGGCGTAGGCGCGTTCGGTAAAGGGCCAGCACAGCGGCGCTAAAGGCGGCCCACATCGCAACAACACCCCAGGCGGAAAATGGTGTCGGTGATACAAATAGCAGCGCATCAACAACGTCAGGCGGGCTGGTGATCCACAAACCTCCGACATGCAATAAAATGGAGATGATCAGCGTGACGCCCAACAAGCGATGCAGGTTTCTGCTGGTCATTGGTGTCAGGCCAGGCAGGTCTCTGGCCGCGAGCAGGGGCTGAACCAAAAGAAGACCTAGGCCGATGATCCCCGAAAAACCGGCCGCAATGTAGACAGGGTCGCGCCATGCCAGCAACGGGCTGAAGCCTGCGACCATCAAAGGAATGGCCAGTGCGGCCAACAGGCTCGCCCAGAGTACGATTTTGTGGATCACGCGGGTCAGGTCGGTTGCAACACGAAATGCGCAGCCAGCGTTTTATCCTTAGAGCTGGACATCACGGGGCGCAGAAACACAGTCTCATATGTGCCACTGTCATAGGCCAGGTGACCATGTGGTTGACCAAAGGCTGGAACGATTTGTGGCATTTCCAGCCGGAATTCACCATTTGCATCCGTTAGTGTCGCGCCATGGCTTTGCGGATCGCGCTCGTGCCCTTCGGTGGTATGGGCCCAGATCTGGATGCGTTGACCCGGCAAGGGAGCCCCATCGCCCGCGCGGCGCACCGAGCCTGTCATCCAAAAGCCGCCGCCACCGATCCGTTCAACGATCGGAGCGCCCGGGCGATAATTGTTCGACCCACCTCGCATCGATGGAGTAGGAGCAACGCCAGCCGCCAGTGCCGGTGTAAATCCGCCTGCTAGTGCGGCTGTTCCGGTAGCGATCAGGTTCCGGCGCGTGATTAGTAGGCGGGTCATGGATACTCTCCTGTCGAACCTAATGCAGCCCTTCGTTCAATGGCCTCTATATCCAAAGATAGCACATGCGCGGACGATTCCGAGGTCGCGTCGAATGGAATCGCAAGGTTTCGCCCTCACGCCTCTGTGAGGTTTGGTGCCTGTTGCCAACACTGATATCTCCCTGCACGCAAACTGTGCGTTGATGCGCTTTTACCGCACACGTTTCGCCCTATATTCACATTTGTGAACGCAATATGGCCCCTCGGGCCGCCCGACTGGGAGAGCAGGAATGAGTTGGAATCCGACCCACAACCCCGAATGCCTATCCGAAAACCCGGCATTGGACACTTTGATCATCCCGCGCGCGCGTGACCTTGGCGGGTTCGAGGTGCGCCGAGCACTGCCTTCGGTTCAGCGGCAGCTTGTGGGACCTTTCATTTTTTTCGACCAGATGGGCCCGGCGGAATTCATCACCGAAGGCGGAATCGACGTGCGCCCTCACCCCCATATCGGGCTGGGTACCGTGACTTATCTTTATCAGGGTGAGTTCGAGCACCGCGACAGCCTGGGAACCCACCAGATGATCTATCCGGGTGAGGTCAACTGGATGGTTGCCGGACGCGGCGTAACCCATTCAGAACGTACGAGCGATGAGACCCGAGGCAAGCGAAACAGTCTGTTCGGTATCCAGACCTGGATCGCACTGCCAGAACAACATGAAGACATGGCCCCTGATTTCGAGCATCACAAACAGGGCGCGTTGCCGCATATTCAGGATGCGGGTGTCAGCGCGCGGCTGATCTTGGGTTCAGCCTATGGCGAAACAAGCCCAGTGACCATGCTGTCTGAAACCTTCTATCTGGATGTGCAGCTCGACCCTGGTGCATCCTTCCCGCTGCCCGACGATCATGAAGATCGGGGCGTTTATGTCACCGAAGGTCAGGTTGAGATCGCCGGAGACAGGTTCGACGCGGGGCGCATGATGGTTTTCCGCCCAGGCGACAAACTTTCGGTTACAGCAGGGCCTCTTGGCGCGCGGCTCATGCTGTTGGGCGGGGCGACTTTGAACGAGGATCGGTATATTTGGTGGAACTTTGTATCCTCGTCGAAAGAAAAGATCGAAACCGCAACCCGCGAGTGGAAAACCGCAGATTGGGCCAATGGCGCATTCCATCTGCCGCCCGGGGATGATCAGGAGTTCATTCCGATTTCAGAGGAATTGGAGCGCACCAAACCCCGCCTGGCACGGTGAACGCGACGTCATTGAGCCATGGGCTTGTCCCGGGCTGAGAACCCGGTGATCCTTTGCAAAGCGGAGGGATCGCCATGAAGATTGTCATTGCTGGGGCCGGCAGTATCGGATGCTATTGCGGCGCGCTGCTGGCTGATGCCGGTCACGAGGTCACATTGCTTGGGCGGTCCCGGGTATTGGAACCGATCCGAGAGCAGGGCTTGACGGTTACCAACTATGCGGGGCTGCATCGCCATCTGCCCGCGCAGAAGCTGACTCTAAGCGATGATCCCAAATGCCTCGGTGGTGCCGATGCGATCATCGTGACGGTAAAATCTGGGGCCACGTCTGAAATGGCGGGTCTGATTGCTATTCATGCGACACAAGGGGTGCCCGTTCTATCTTGGCAAAATGGGATTCAGAATGTCCAAACCCTGCGCGACGCATTGCCTGGCTACGACGTGCGCGCGGGCATGGTACCGTTTAATGTGGTCCCGACTGAACCCGCAACCTACCACTGTGCCACATCCGGTGACATCGTAGTTCAGACCGGCCCCGGAAACTTGGCTGAACGCCTGAACAGCCCTAATCTGCCAATTTCGGCAAGCGATCAAATCGAAGCGGTCCAGTGGGGCAAACTGGTCATCAATCTGAACAACGCGCTGAACGCCTTGTCCGGACTAACACTTGTCGATCAGTTGATGGATCGCCAGTGGCGCCGCTTGATGGCCGATCAAATGGCTGAGGCATTGAATGTGCTGAAAGCTGCGAGCAAGCCGGTCGCGTCGACTACGCCGTTACCCGCCGGCCTGACACCTTTCATTCTGCGTCTGCCAACGCCGATCTTTATGCGTGTTGCGTCGAAGATGCTGACGATTGACCCAACCGCACGCACTTCGATGGCCTATGATTTGATGCAGGGTCGCAAAACGGAAATCGATAGCCTTCAAGGTGAGGTTATGCGTCTGGCAGAACAAATGGGCATGAAGGCACCAATTTGTACTCGAGTTTCTGATTTGATCCAACAGCGACCCACGCCACCCATGCGCCCACAGGAGATACGGCCCGGGGCAAAGGCGGTCGGAAGCAGGTAGATCAGTCTGGATAAGACCGTGCCTTTGATGTTCCTGGCGGATTTGCCCGGGGCGCTGACAGCGGGTGTTTTCCAACGTCGATCTATGTTGCTAGACCATCTCCGCGGCAGCATGAACGATCGATGCTCCCTATGGATTGCCGAACCGACTATTTCAATCAGCCCCATCAAGACCTTCAAATGAGCACCATGTGCGGCCGGGCGACACGAGAGCTCGCGGTGTTAAAGTGCCAGTGGTTTCCCAGTAACGGGGCAGCGAGTTCTGGCTGGCTTCGACACGTGCTACTCGACCTTAAGTAGCAAGGCCTGCAATTCTGGCTCTCTGACCAAAGTGGCCGCCGTTTTGGGGGTCACCCAGTTGCGCTTACGTTGGCCAATTTCGGGGAATTCATCGGCCAGCGCGCGTACCGCAACACGATAAACGCTTGTCAGAACCGGCTGTGCTGAACCGTCTTTTAGTATTTTGTCGTAGGTGAAGTGGCCGAACGGGTTCTTTTCAACCATGTCAGCTTCAACGCCGGCCTCTTCCCAAGCTTCTTGCGCGGCGGTTTCTGCGCCATCCAGTCCGTCAATCGGCCAACCTTTTGGAATTATCCAACGTCCGGTATCGCGGCTGGTAATCAGCAGAACTTCGGGGCCAGCATCGGTTTGTCGCGTGCACAGGGCTGCAAATTGCACCCGACGCGGGCGCAGAAACAGGGGTTTTGCGACCTCTTCCCATATGTTGCGAAACCAATGTGACATAGTCAAAATATCAGGTGCTTTTCTCGATTCTTCGGCCGATCAGGTAACCATTGAGTCATGATATTTCAACAAATCCGTGACCAAAAGATTAATGTTTTACCCATTTTTAAGGAAATATGTGTCTTTTTGTGGGCTTTGGCGGTTGATCCCCCCGATTTACCTCAGCTTCTGCGGCGTTTGGCGCGCAGGGTAGGGTCTGCTTGCGTCGGATCTTCGGGCCACGGGTGTTTGGGATACTGCGCTCGCATATCTTTGCGGACATCCGCATAGGACCCGGACCAGAACCCGGGCAAATCCCGCGTGATCTGAATAGGGCGCTGCGCAGGGGACAGCAGGGTGATCTTAAGCGGCGCGCCTGCGACAACGGGATGTTGCGCAACCCCGAAAAGCTCCTGTAGGCGAACTGCGATTTCAGGTACGTCGCCTCCATAGTCAATCGGCACTTTGCGCCCCAATGGCGTGCTGAAAGACCCCGGCGCACGCTTGTCCAACTCTTGCATCTGTTCCCAATCCAGCCGCGCCCGGAGCGCGGGTAGTAGGTCAAAGCGTTTCCAGTCTTCGGCGCTGCGCACGCCAGACAGCATGGGCAATAGCCAATCTTCGATTGAAGACATCAGCCCTTCGATTGAAAAATCCGGCAGATCAATCCCATCGGCGCGTACCAGTTCGACCCGCGCGGCAAAACGCGCGGCGGCGCCTTCCAGGCGCAGCCCCAGATCGCGCACACCGTCCAGCATAGCTTGTACCACGGTGTCATCGGGAGCGTCTTTCCACAGGCGGTCGCTCAGGGTGATTGCGCCAAGCCGTTCCTGCTGTCGCGCGATTACGCGCCGTTCGCGCTTGGACCAGGTGCAGGTATCGACCCAACACAGTTGGTCAGCGAACTGATCGCGGATATCGCGTTCGGAAATCTGCACCGCCATCCGTACGCGGGCTTCGCGCGGGTTCCCATCGGTGTCGAGCACGACAAGATAGTGCGCATTGGCCAGGGTATCCTCGTTTTCCAGTACCACGCCTTTACCGCCCGACAGGACATAGCGCGGCGCATCCCCTCTGCGCCGTTGCCCGATCCGATCGGGATAGGCCAGTGCTGCTATTGCTGCGGCGCTGAAGGTTTCGTCCTGAGGTTTGATCATCGCGCGCAGACGTTTCGTTTCGCCCTTGATCCGATCCACGACGCTTGGATTGACCTGCCAGGGCTTTTCCCTTTGAAAAGCGCGTGTATCGCGTATCGCAGCCATCCTGAGGGTCAGATCGACCGGAGCGCCCTTAAGGGGATCTCGTTCAGCCAGTAACGCGGCCAGCGGGGCTGCCTGTGTTCCGGCGCGAACCAGCATATGGCCCAAACGCGGGTGTAGAGGCAGGGATGCCAAACGCCGCCCGTGATCTGTGATCCGCCCTTTGTCATCGAGCGCGCCAAGCATTCGCAACAGGGATCGCGCCTCGGCCAAAGTGCCATCAGGTGGAGGGGTCAGAAACGCAAGATCACCAGCTTCCGCACCCCATAAGGCAAGCTCTAACGCCAGCCCGGTCAGGTCAGCGGCCTCAATTTCTGCGGGCGGATAGGCATGCAACGCACCTTCCTCGCCCTTTGACCACAACCGATAACAGACCCCTTCGGCCACACGGCCCGCGCGGCCAGTTCGCTGGGTGGCTTCGGCTCGTGTGACGCGTTCGGTCACCAGCCGCGACATGCCCGAGCCCGGATCGAACCGCGCCCGTCGCGCCTGACCCATATCCACGACCACGCGGATGTCGGGAATGGTCAGCGAGGTTTCCGCGATTGACGTTGCCAGCACGATTTTGCGTCCGGCCTCAACCGGTGCGATGGCCGCGCGCTGGGCGGCAAAGGGCAGGGCGCCAAACAAGGGGCGCAATGTGCAGGTCTTTGGCAGGCGCTGGCTGAGCGCTGCCTCTGCCCGCCGGATTTCACCTTCGCCGGGCAGGAAAACAAGAATGCCGCCGCCAATCGACTTAGTATCGGACACTGCCGTTTCAACCAGATCAGTCAGCGCATCCAACCGTCTGGCCTGTGGACCCAGCGGACGGTCCAGCCAGCGGGTTTCAACCGGATAGCTGCGCCCTTCCGAGGTCACGAGAGGGGCTTCCATTAACCGACCGACCGGCTCAGCGTCCAGCGTGGCCGACATCGCCACGAGGATAAGGTCATCGCGCAACGCCCCGGCGACCTCAAGGCACAGCGCCAGACCTAGATCCGCGTTCAGGGATCGTTCGTGAAACTCATCAAAGATCACAGCCCCGACACCAGGAAGATCAGGGTCATATTGCAGCATTCGGGTCAGGATACCTTCGGTCACGACCTCAATCCGTGTGGAGTTCGAGGTTTTGGCCTCACCACGGACCCTGTAGCCGACGGTTTGACCCGCGCGCTCACCCAGCGTATCCGCCATGCGTTCAGCCGCGGCGCGTGCGGCCAGACGGCGCGGCTCCAGCATCACGATCTTACCGGTACAAAGACCGGCCTTTAGCATTGCCAGAGGAACGCGGGTTGTCTTACCCGCGCCCGGCGGGGCTTGCAGAACGGCGCGCCCATGGTCCCTCAGGGCAGAAATCAGTTCGGGCAGCGCGTCGTCTATTGGCAATCGTGTCATACCGCCTTATCGCCAAAGCGCTGGTCAACGTCCAGAAGGCCCCGCCAAAACACTGGATGCGCTCTGGACAATTGCGACGCGGCACCGTCATTTAGGGCAAATCACCAAAAAAGGCCGGGCGGATGGACATTGCTGAATTGGGTGAAAGGATCATGCAAGGTGAGCGCCGGGCCCTGGCGCGCGCAATCACGCTGGTCGAAAGCATCCGTGCAGATCATCGGGAGCAGGCCTCGGAACTTCTGAGTTATCTGGCGCAATCTGGCAGGCAATCTCTGCGGATTGGCCTGTCGGGCACACCGGGCGTGGGTAAATCCACCTTCATAGAAAGCTTTGGCATGATGTTGACTGGGCAAGGCCTGCGCGTTGCTGTTCTTGCCGTTGATCCAAGCTCGGCCCGGTCGGGCGGATCGATCCTGGGTGACAAGACCCGGATGGAACGTCTGAGCCGTGATCCAAACGCCTTTATCCGACCTTCACCCAGCCAAAGCCAGCTTGGGGGTGTTGCCCGTCGCACGCGCGAAGCCATCGCGCTGTGCGAGGCGGCAGGAAATGATGTCGTGCTGATCGAAACCGTGGGGGTCGGCCAGTCGGAAACCGTGGTGTCTGAGCTCTCGGATCTGTTCCTGCTGCTGCTTGCTCCTGCGGGCGGGGATGAGTTGCAGGGCGTTAAACGCGGTATAATGGAGATGGCAGATATCATCCTGATCAATAAGTCCGATGGCGACCTGAAGGCGACGGCGACACGCACCTGCGCGGATTATGCCGGTGCCCTGCGCCTGTTACGCAAACGCCCGCAGGACCCGGAGGGGTTTCCCAAAGCGATGACAGTCTCAGCCATTGAAGAACATGGCCTCGACCAAGCCTGGACAGAAATACAGTCGCTCAGCCAATGGCGGCGGGACAACGGGTTTTGGACAACAAACCGAGCTGCACAGGCCCGCTACTGGTTCGATCAAGAGGTTCGGCATGCTCTGCTGGCCCGTCTCGACACACCCGAGGCGCGCCGGGAAATGGATGAGCTGAGCACTGAGGTGGGTCAAGGTACGATCAGCCCCACGACCGCTGCGCGGCATATGTTGTCAAAACTCTCTGCCACCTGATTCAGTCTTCGGGTGTTTTGGCCCGGGCCTTGATGCGCGCGGCGTCTCATCGCACTATGGTTGCGTAGTTTATCGGATCATGCCGATCTGGTCGTATAAATGGTTGCTATCTTAGACCTGCCTGTTGCTTGGGAATAGAGGACCATGCCCAATATAAGGGGTACCAATGGCAACGACATAATCGACGTTACCGATGACAACGGTACGTTGAATGGTACGTCTCAGGGTACTCCGATTGACAATATTCGCGGCCGTGGTGGCAGCGACCAGATCACGGTTACGAACAGCACGGTTATCGGAGTTGTACGAGGCAACGGGGGTGGTGACGATATTACCATCACCGGCAGCACAGTTGGAACGCTGAATGCCGGAGGGGGCGCGGATACCGTCGTTGTCCGTGGGTCCGACATAAGCAGCATTGCATTGGGGAATGGCAACGATACGCTGGATTTCCAAAGCACCAGTGTGTCAGGTACGGTCGAAGGCGGCGGTGGTACCGATACGCTGAACCTACCCGAAGGTACCGTGATCACTGACAGTACGTTCGGCACAATCACAGTCGTGGCAGGCACGAGCTATTCGCTTTCCAGCGGGTCGTTTACCCTGCCGTCGGGAACAACTGTTACGTATACAGGTTTCGAAAATGGTGCCGGGTTTCCGTGCTTTACCCGCGATACTCTGATCGCGACGAATTGTGGGTTTCGCCCGATCCAGAACATCATGGCCGGGGACAGGGTCCAGACGGTTGGCTTGGGACCCCAAACAGTGCGTTGGACGGGACGGCGGGCGTTCACAACCCGTGACCTTGAACAGGACCCCAAACTGCGCCCGGTACGCATCGTGGCAGGCGCCTTGGGGCAAGGGATGCCTAACCGCGATTTGCTGGTCTCGCGCCAGCACAGGATGCTGGTTCAATCCAAAATCGCGCAGCGCATGTTTGGAGCAGCTGAAGTTCTTATCCCGGCGATCAAGCTGACCTCAGTGCCGGGTATCTATGTGGATCAAGAGGTGCAATCGGTCGAGTATTTCCACTTGCTGTTTGACCGGCATGAGGTGATCTATGCTGAAGGCGCCCCAACTGAGAGCTTGTATTCCGGGCCCGAGGCGTTGAAATCGCTCAGCATCTCTGCGCGGCGTGAGATATTCAAGATATTCCCGGAGCTGGCGGATCACGATCACAGCCCCGACCCGGCGCGGCTGATCCCGCGGGGCAAGTTACAGACCCGGCTGGTTTCGCGTCATTTAAAAAACAATAAACCCCTGTTGCATGCGCCGGTCGCGCCGGCATTCAGGGAAGGTACAGAGGGCGCAAATATTCCGCGTAACCCGTCTTGACCCTTCCTGCGATTCCCACTACACGCATCCAACCAGTTTTCGGGCGCGACTTCGGGTTGCGCCCCTTGTGATTTGGCCGCAGGCGTTTTGCCCGGCCTCCAGAAACAAAGGAAGAAACCATGTCGCGCCGTTGCGAACTGACCGGAAAAGGCCCGATGACTGGCAACAATGTCAGCCACGCCAAAAACAGAACTCGTCGTCGTTTTCTGCCGAATCTGAATGATGTCACCCTGCAGTCCGAAACCCTGGGCCGTGGCGTTAAGCTGCGTATCTCGGCGGCTGCGCTGCGTTCTGTCGACCACCGCGGTGGTCTGGACGCGTTCCTGGCGAAAGCCAAGGATGAAGAGCTGTCTGCGAACGCATTGAAAGTGAAAAAGGAAATCGCCAAGGCACAAGCGTCGGCGTAACCCTCTTTGACATTCCGTTTGAATGACCCCGTACCCGATTTGTGCGGGGTTTTTTCGTTTTGCGATTCAGCTCGGGCCCCAAAAAAGTTCAAAAAAATTGTAACGACCGTGAAACAGTTCACATACGAGCGCAGATGTAGGGCGTATGTTGACTACATTCTTTGGGTTGGGGGCCGAGTGATGTCGTTAAAGAGTTTCTATATTTTTCTGTTGCTTTCGACCGTTATCAAAAAAGCAATTTTAGCCTGCACGCGTATTCAGCGTCAGGTGAATCGCTCCCATACCAGCCTGACTAAAGGGGTCGTTAAACGGCCTGGGCTGGATTACTAAGAGACGCTTCAAGCGCGACTGTTTGGCGCTTGAAGCGTTTCATCTGTCTGGCCTATATGCAGGTCAGGATGAGATCTGCGTTTCATAAGTTTTTGCCGGTAATTTTATCTCTGCTGCTGGTTCTGACCGGGCAGAGTATTGCGGTTTCGCGTGGCGTGGATATGGCGACGGGCCAGATGGTCCTATGTACCGGAAACGGCCCTGTTGTGGTCTATTTTGACGCAAATGGACAGCCTACAGCCCCACCACATTACTGCCCCGACTATGCGCTGACCCTGTTGGGGGCGGTTGCGGATGTGCAACCCGCGCAGCCTGAGGCCCCGGCGCATCGACTTCCCACGCCATTGCGCGATAAAGGCAGCCTTGTCGCATCGCCCATCCCGGATACACCTGCGCGTGCACCTCCTGTCTTGGTCTGACCCGACCTACAGATTTTCAGACCGCTAGACACATAAGGAGAGGCACAATGTCCCTCAAAACAACCCTGTTCGCTACTTTTTCAACCGTCCTTCTGGCCGTTCCGGCCTTTGCTGACAGCCAGATCATTGTTGACGACGCCTACGCCCGTTCATCCGGCAAAGCCGCCAAGGCAGGGGCCGCGTTCATGATGATCCAGAACCAGGGCGAGACGGATGACCGCTTGATCAGTGCAACATCAGATGCCGCAGCCCGGGTAGAGTTGCACACGCATAAGATCAACGATGATGGCGTGGCTCAGATGGTCCATGTCGAGGAAGGCTTTACCATCCCTGCAGGCGGGACCTATATGCTCAAACGCGGTGGTGCGCATGTGATGTTGATGGGTTTGAAAGCCCCATTTGAGCACGGTGCCACGGTTCCCGTCACACTGGTGTTTGAGCAGGCCGGAGAGGTTGTTCTGGACATCCCAGTGGATCTGGAGCGCCAGGACACGCATGGTCACGATCACGGATCCCATTCGAACTAGCAACAACGCCTGTCTTCGGGCCGGTTTGCGGCCGTCATCCATGCGTCAGGCCGGGCATTGCCCGGCCTGTTTGCAAGTTGGCTCGTGTTCTTTCCTAGCGATGTATGGTCTTCATGCCGATCCGTTCGTTGGCGCTGCGCAGACGGTTTGCCAGCCAGAACATGACAACCGCAATGGCAAGCGCCGAGAATGCAATCGCCCATCCCAGCGCGACCAGCGCAATGGCGGGCCAGATCATCAACACCAGACCCACGATCAGTGCCGCAATCCCCGAACCGCGCATCGAACCGCGTTGCGGATCACGCTCATTCATCTGCTGCGACGCAGCCAGCGAGCCGATACCAATAATCAGCGCCCAGGCCCCCAACAGGAAGAAGGCCAATTTCACGGTGCCCTCAGGCCAGATCAGCAAGATCAGTCCGATCAGTACTGCACCGATGGCTGCGCCACCTAACAGGCCCCGGCGTCCGACCCCAAGCAGCGTTAGCCCGCCATCAATGATCAGCAGGGCCCCGACCAAGCGCAGTAGCAATGCAATGCTGCCAGAGGGCCAGAAGAGCGCGGCAATGCCAACAGCACCGGCCAAAACACCGCGAACCAAGAAGGTCCACCAAAGACTGGACAGCTGAGCGCTAAGCTGGTCGCGGTCGGCCATGCTGCCGTCTTCGAGAATTTCACCGGTTTTTGGGTCTTGATCTGTCATGGTGCGGCTCCCCTGAAAGAGGTGATGCATTTGATCGTGCAATTTGCCGCCCATGTTGTCTTAAGTCTTTGCCATCAGCAACCGATCAACCCATCTTGGTACAGTTTCGGTTGCTTTGCCCAGAAGGCGATCATCGAAACCACCACCTGTCGGCTCCAGATTGATTTCAATGGTGTGCGCCCCTGTTGCCTGCGCTTCGTGCACAAAGGCAGCGGCGGGGTAGACCTGACCAGACGTGCCGATTGCGGCAAAGATCGAAGCGGTGGCGAGATGATCGAAAATCTTGTCCATATGATAGGGCATCTCGCCGAACCAGACGATATCAGGCCGCCCGGAAGGGGCGGCGCAGGCCGGGCAGGGCTCGTCAGGGGCCATTTCTGGCGGTGCCGTCCATCGATGACCACAAGCCGCACATAATGCACCAGACAGGATACCATGCATATGGATCACCGCTGTGGCACCACCAGCCTCGTGCAAGCCATCCACGTTTTGCGTCACTATGACCACATCTCCGGGCCAATCCTGTTGCAACCGCGCAAGGGCCCGATGCGCAGCATTGGGGTGGACCTGAGCGGCCTGAGCCCTGCGGGTGTTGTAAAATCCCTGAACCAAAGCCGGATTCTGAGCAAACGCCTCGGGGGTTGCGACGTCTTCGATCTTGTGTTGCGCCCATAGCCCGCCTTCATCCCGAAAGGTGCTAAGCCCGCTTTCGGCGGAAATGCCTGCTCCGGTGAGAATGACGATCTTTTCCATTTGTCCTCTGCGCGATAGAAGATTGCATATGACACAGCGTATCCTCTTTGTGTGTTTGGGCAATATCTGTCGGTCACCTGCGGCAGAGGGTGTGTTTCGCGCCCAAGCCCCGCATCACACAGCCGACAGTGCTGGAACTGCGGGTTGGCATATTGGCAACCCGCCTTATGGCCCTATGCAATCTTCTGCGCGTGCCCGTGACGTCGAACTGGGCAGTCTGCGCGCCAGGCAGTTTGTGGCTGAGGATTTTGATCAGTTCGACCTGATCATAGGAATGGATGCGGACAACATCGCGAATGTCGAGGCCCTGAGGCCAGATGGAAACGACACGCCCGTTCGGCTGTTGACAGAGTTCGCGCCCCAAGCCGGTGCCGATCATGTACCCGATCCTTACTATACGCGGGATTTTGACGGGGCGTTGGATTTGATCGAGATCGCCGTCGCCGGGTTGGTCGATCACTTGGATGGGTCGTCTAGCACCTTCAATTGATCACTGAGCCAGGGCAGTTTTGCCGTCGCTGGGTCAATGATCTGGCTTTGCATCAAGCGCCGCATCATGCCTGCCACCTCTTGCGGCACCTGATCGGACCAGTCCGTTCGGGTGAACAATGAAATGGTGCGGGCAAATGCGCCAAACGGGCAGGGATGGGCCTGCATGTCGTCGTGAAACCGCGCCGCACGCATATAGCCCAGCGGCGTTGTAATGGCCCAACCCAGACCGCGTGCAACCATGGCCATCAGCGCCAGGTGCGAGCCGATCTCGAACCGTTCTTCATAGTCAATCTGCTGACGGGCCAGATGGCCTTCGATTTGGCGGCTGATCAGCTGCTCACGCGCGTAGCGCAGAAAAGGCAGGTCCTGCACGACGGTTTGCGCATCACCCGCGCCAGCCGGAGCGACCAGTATGAACGGGTCCTGTACCAGTGGGTATTCAATGACACCTTCCAGCACTTCGCCGCTATGGGCGGAAACGGCCAGATGCAGGCGCTGGGCTTCTAGCTCGGCAAACAGGTCCAGGCTGGGCAGGGTGATGAGCTTGAATTTGGATCGGGTCAGGCTGTCAGCCAGCAGTGTGGCTAGCCGAGGTGTCAGGTCATTGTCGAAATCGTCGATCAGGCCGATGGACAAAGTGGTGAGATGCCCCAGATCCATCACGGTCAATTCGCTTTGGGCCATTTGCAGCTCGGCCAAAACCGCCTGGGCGCGGGTCAAAAAACTGCGCCCGGCCTGCGTCAGCCGCATCGGCCGCCGTCCGTGATCGACCAAATCTGTGCCCAGAGCCTTTTCCAGATTGCGCAATTGCTGGGAAACCGAGGGCTGGCTGAGCCCGGTGATCTCGGCCGCCTGCGCCACCGATCCCGTCCGCGCCAGCGCCTCGAACACCTCAAGGCCCCGCAGGGTCAGCCCTTTCATCACCATCGCACACACCTTTCGCTGCGCCTTTTCTGGGGCGCAGGGCGGGTCAGGTCAAGGACTGACAGGGGTTAGCTGCAGATCGCCTGCGCCATCTGACCAAAGTTCTGATACCGATCCCAAAGCGCATCATCACGCGCGGTCTGCGACATCTTCAACTGCTGCGCTTGATGGGGGTCCTCGAACCATTTCGACACGGTCTTCTGATCGCTACGCGTCAACGCCTGATCCGCCACGCGTTGAATACAAGAGCACCGCGCCCGCGTCGCCGCCTGACGATCTGATGCCAGACACGCCCGCTTGATCTGAGACGCGTCTGCAACCGGAGCAACCGCCGTCAGCGATGCCGTACAAAATGCGATGAGGAGGAACTGTTTCATGCTAGAGCCTCGTTCTTTGCCTGCCCGGAGGGGTCTTGTGCCCCTCTCAGTCTGCGGCGGAGTATGAATCAAAGTGGATTCGGGATCAATCGGGTGCTTCGAAAAAGTGATTGCACACATGGTTGATGTCGCGTTTTCTGGCCCGAGTTTGCTTAGAATTCATTCGCGAGACGAATATGCTTAAGAAATACGGGCGTACATTTCATTTGCCGCAATCTCCCGGTGCCACCAGCGATGACAAGATCATGTCCAGCGTTGACGCGTTGGTGTCGGCTGACGAGGTGGTTTTTACTGAAAAGATGGATGGCGAGAACACGACTATTCACAGCCACGGCTGTCACCCCCGCAGTATTGACGCACGATACCACCCGTCTCGAGATTGGATGAAGGCCTTCGCAGCCGGAATTTCGCCGCAGCTTGCCGAAGACGAGCGCATTGTTGGTGAATAACTGTTTGCGTGCCACTCCATAGCGTATTCGGCATTGCCGACCTATTTCCTTGGGTTCGCGTGGGTGAAGCGGGACATGGTACAGTCTTGGGACGCGACGCGTTCACGCTTCGTCGAGCTTGGGATCACCGCTGTGCCCGAACTCTATCGCGGGCGGTTCTCTGCTAAGGTCGTGGCGGATGTGATAGCAGACTTGAATCTGGATACGCAGGAGGGGTTTGTCGTTCGCACAACGGCTGCGTTTAACGAGGAAGACATGCCCACTCACCTCGCGAAATATGTGCGCGAGGGCCACGTTCAAAGCGAGACGCATTGGATGAACGCGGAGTTGGTCAAAAACAGGTTGCTCTGAACGGTCTGAGGCCTCGCAATCAAAGGGTTTCGCTGGGGACTCGTCCCACCTTGACCACAGCCCATTTCCGACGCATATCCCCAACCCATGACAGACCTCGCTCATATCCGCAATTTTTCCATCGTCGCGCATATCGACCATGGCAAATCCACCCTTGCTGACCGGCTCATTCAAGAGACCGGAACGGTCAAGGATCGCGACATGAAGGAACAGCTGCTCGACAGCATGGATATCGAGCGTGAACGCGGCATCACCATCAAGGCCAACACGGTTCGCATCGACTATACCGCCGACAATGGCGAGGCATATGTGCTGAACCTGATCGACACGCCCGGCCACGTGGACTTTGCCTATGAGGTCAGCCGGTCCATGCGTGCGGTCGAGGGCTCGCTGCTGGTCGTTGACTCGACCCAAGGGGTCGAGGCGCAGACGCTGGCGAATGTGTACCAAGCCATTGACGCCGATCATGAGATCGTGCCGGTGCTGAACAAGATCGACCTGCCTGCCTCCGACTGTGACCGCGTGGCCGAACAGATCGAAGATGTGATCGGCATCGATGCGACCGATGCCATTCAGGTCTCGGCCAAGACGGGGCAGGGCATCCATGAGACGCTCGAGGCCATCGTGCAGCAACTGCCCGCACCGCAGGGTAATCTGGACGCGCCGCTCAAAGCGATGCTGGTGGATTCGTGGTACGACGCCTATCTCGGCGTCATCGTTCTGGTCCGCATCATGGACGGCACGCTGAAAAAGGGCATGCGGGTCAAGTTCATGTCGAACAACACCCTGCACCATGTGGATCGCGTCGGTGTCTTCCGCCCTGAGATGGAGATGGTGGACTCGCTGGGCCCCGGTGAGATCGGCTTCCTGACGGCCTCGATCAAACAGGTCCGCGACACCCGCGTCGGGGACACGATCACCAATGACCGCAACGGGACCGAAGACGCTCTGGACGGCTTCAAGCCCGCGCAGCCGGTGGTGTTCTGTGGCCTCTTCCCCGTTGACAGTTCCGAATTCGAAGACCTGCGCGATGCGATTGATAAACTGGCGCTGAACGACGCCTCGTTCAGCTTTGAAATGGAGACCTCAGCAGCACTTGGCTTTGGCTTCCGCTGTGGCTTCCTCGGGCTGTTGCACCTTGAAGTCATCCGCGACCGCATCGAACGCGAATATGATATCGAGCTCATCACCACCGCGCCGTCGGTGATCTATCACGTCTACATGAAAGACGGCGAGATGATCGAGCTGCACAACCCCGCCGACATGCCCGACCCCTCCAAGGTCGACCATATCGAGGAACCGCGCATCAAGGCGACCATCCTTGTGCCGGACGAATTCCTGGGCGACGTGCTGAAACTGTGTCAGGACCGCCGCGGCATTCAGCTGGATCTGACCTATGCGGGCAGCCGCGCCATGGTCGTCTATGACCTGCCGCTGAACGAGGTCGTCTTTGACTTCTACGACCGTCTGAAATCGGTGACCAAGGGCTATGCCTCGTTCGACTACCAGATGACCGGCTATACCGAGGATAATCTGGTCAAGATGTCGGTGCTGGTGAATGACGAACCCGTTGACGCGCTGTCGACCATGGTTCACCGCGACCGGGCCGAGATGCGGGGCCGGGCGATGTGTGAAAAGCTCAAGGACCTGATCCCGCGCCACATGTTCAAAATCCCGATCCAGGCCGCCATCGGAGGCAAGGTCATCGCCCGCGAGACCCTCTCGGCGCTGCGCAAGGACGTGACCGCAAAATGCTACGGAGGCGACGCCACGCGGAAACGCAAACTGCTGGACAAGCAGAAGGCGGGGAAAAAGAAGATGCGTCAGTTTGGTAAAGTTGATATACCTCAGGAGGCATTCATCTCTGCGTTGAAAATGGATGGGTAATCTATTTGTCTGAAGATATAGAAGAGTTTTTTGGTTCCATAGATTTTCGAGGTGCAAGGTTCGAACGGGCAAATTTGCCCGTATCGATGCTCGATAATATCAAGGCTTACCAAGAATTGTTGCTCGATCTCGCCGAAGAAATTTGGCGGGAAAAGAACCCAGAACGCCAAAGGCTTCCAAGCAACTTTCGAAAGAACCTCTCACTGTCATTCTCCCACGTGGAAGATGGTAGCGCGGTAGCAGTTTTGAAGAGGGACGAGTCCATCTCTCCTGGTCTGCTTCCGGATGAATTTTCTTTAAATTACATGGCCTTGGCGCAAACTAGGTTTCTGGAGACTGCAAGGGCAGCTAACGAAAACCGTAGAATAGAAGGTGTCCCCGCGAAAGCTCGAAATTCTCTGAAAGCTCTGCTTGCTGATCTACGATCAGATGAACGTTTAGAGTTCGTTTCGAAAACGGGTAGGGATACAAACCATCCTCGGGTCAGATTTAGCGAGAAGACGAGGGACCGCATTCTCGATAGTGCCGTAGATAATCGAGTTAAGAACATCGATAGTATCGGGATTGTCCGGTCTATCCTTGACGGTTCCGAGGAAATCGAAGTTCTCTCAGAAGTTGGTAAGTTTAAGTATTTCGTCGGTAGGCAAGAGTTAAGAGCAAACAAGTACCCAATTGCTGGTTTTTGCGAATTCTCGATCAAGGCAGTCTTGCAAGCCAACGGGCTGATAAAATCGGTCGAATCCCAGCACAGCATTAGGGTATTGGACCCCGGCGTGGAATATGATCGGATACGCGGAAAGATTGAGGATTTCCGATCTTTTCCAGAGGGATGGAAAAATGGTTCGGGTCAAAGCCTTTCAGATGCTGCGCTAACTTTCGCGTCCGATGTTGGCGGCTTTATTTGCGGGATTTATCAACAGATTTCAATATTTCCTCAGGTGGATGGCAGTATCACTTTGGAGTTTTCAAAGGACGACTGGGACATTGAAGTCAACTGCCGCGAAAAATACATAGAAATTGAAGTTTTTGATGACGAGATGGATACGTTGAATAGCCAAGTCTTTTTCGGGTTATCGCCTAAGTTACTTTCTGCACTTTCTGATATTGATGGATTCGTTTCATGAGTGAAGAAAGTATCCCAGCTGAGGAGCGTTTGTTCCACAATTTGCATCCGACGGATTATGACAACGGCAGGGTCAATAGCTCAGCGTTTAACCCTTCGGAGAACCATGAATTTAAGTTGAGCGTCGATCGGTCTTCGATCCATGACGCCGAGCGGAGTTTTTCGATATTTACTTCACGAGGAAACAAGTCTGTCGGGGTTTGCGGCGTTATGTGCGCTGATTTTTCTGGCGAAGAGATTATTTGTTTCCCGGACGAAGTTGACGATAACCCTGCCCATGCGTTGGCGGATTATAGCCCGCATGGTGTGAGTCAACGAAAGAAAAAGGCAAAAAGGCTGGCCAAAAAAGCAGGATCTTATGGGTTAGATTTCCAGCCATAGTTCGCCAACCCACCCGCCCGGCGGCACCGCCGGGCCGCGCCGACCCGCCCCCATGGGGCGGCGCGTTTGCGCCAACCCTCGGGCCGGCGCTGCCCTCAGTTCCATCACCCACACTGTGACCCACCTCACAGCCCCAACCCCATCCTCCTGCTAGACTTGACCCAACGGAACCCTCGGCAGGAGGCCCAATTGTCCACATCCATGATCCCCATCATCGCCCTCGGGTCGGCGGGTCTCTATTCCGTGGCCATGATCGCGATGAAGTTCTGGTGGAAACTCCCCGGTGTGGGTCTTGGCCTGCTGATCGTCGCGACCCTGCTGGCCGGGGCGACGCTGGAACTCGCCGCACTGCGCGAGGAACGACTGGGCATCATCTATACCGGCATTCTGGGGGCCGAGGTGGTTCTGATCGCCATCGCCTCATTCTTTCTGTTCGGCGAGAACTTCTCGTATCGCGAAGTCGCGGGGATCGCGCTGGTCATCCTAGGCACCGCGCTGGCCTGGGCCTGAGCGCGCCCGGTACTTAACGCCAATCTAAGCCCTTCATGAAGTTTCCTTTAGGTAAGTTGCAACCCGTCCTCACCCTCCCAATCTGTGGAACACGGGCCGCTGATGGCCTCAACCTCAGGGAGGAAAGCCCATGACCAGATTTATGACTGCCGGAGCAGCCGCTCTGGCCACGAGCCTCGCCCTCGGCACCGCTGCCGCCGCCGACACCACACCCGATCTGCGTGGAACTTGGACAGCCAGCCAAACCACCGTGTCGCCCTCGAATTCGGCCACCGGTGCTGCACCGCGTTTCAACAAGTCGGAATGGGTGCTCGACATCAAGGTGCAACATGACAATGCGTTCTGGGGGCCCAGCATGTGGCGCCGCAGCGCCATGGATGATTGGACGATGTACGAAGCGACGGGTTCGATCAGTCAGGATGGCTCGGGCAAGATCGGCATCATCGAGAGTTCTGCCGAACCTACTACCGGGATCAACGCGCTGATCGATGCGCGATATGAGGACGGCAAGATCTACGCAGATTTCCGTAGCCTGCGGACTGGAACGACCTACAGCACTGTTCTGGAACGACAGGTGAACTGAAGCGTCTCCGGCCTGATCTATTGTAGGGGGTACCAGCTGCCCAAGCGGGCGGCGTTTAGTAGGTATTTATGATCAGGTCGGGACGCTTCTCAGAACCAACCCGCTTTGGTCGTCGCCCATCGATTCGGGCTCAACCAAGGCGGGATCAGTCAAGTTTCGGCTGCAGGTGGTCTTCGCACCTGCAGCATCGACTGGGTTTCGAGCGTTTTTCTTCGGTTCGGACTTTTCCACGCGCAAGCAGGCCAAGTTGCAAAACTTCTCGATTTATCCACATCGCCCTCCCGGCGGATATCAACAGGTTATCCCCGTCTATTTTTCATGCTGCAGTGCTATTTTCTTGCCGGTTTCTGGCCGCAATGTAACAGTGAGACCACCGCAGCACTTCCTCGGAACAGGCAGCGGGGCGCAAGGGCCAGGGGGCCAACGCAGGATCGGGTGAGTTTTAGGATTTGCTCGGGTTTGCAGGGGCTTACCGGTTGCTGAGCGGTCGAATTGGGTGTCAGATCCCGGGTCGATAGATCAGCTTCTCAAAATGGGTCTTGGGCGCTGTAACGGCCTTCGGGTCGAAGCAGCAGTCGCAGCTTCGAAAGGGGCTGAGGCAACTGGATCAGGGTGCCCCTTGGGTTACGCTGAACCGGTAAGGCGTCAGGAGTGTCCGCAAGGATACATGCAAAGACCGCGTCTGCGCACCTGACGCCTTTTCCTATTCTGGTTCCATACAGGCCATCATCCAAGACCCCTTCGAATGGAAACGGGGTTCCTTCGTGTGAACGAAAGAACCCCGTCTTTGCGTCAGATAATGCAGTGCCGCGTCTATGCACCTGTAGCGCCAAGACTAGTGGTTCTAGATCAGAAGATCAACAATATGTTGATGAATTTTGGCGCGGCTCCGCAATATACTGGGCCTATCAGATGTTCTCTTGAACCTCAGTGGCCGCATTCTGGATTGCATCCCCTGCGTTTTCGATATCTTTGCCCGCGCCTTTGGCGGTTTCGCAGGCGGTCAGGGCAAACAGGCTCAGGCCAATCAGGATTGCTCGGATCATACTCGTCTCCTTGGTGGTCGATCTTGATTTCGGTAGCACCTTTTCCCAAGCGGGACCAGCATCAGCGGCGCTGTTCGTGACAAAAGCGGCAGGCCCGGTTGAATATGGCCTGACGCATCGCCAGCGATCAACAATCTCACAATCGGCCTGCGAAGTGAGGTGCACCCCTTGCAGCCCCCCAAAGGCAACACTAAGACTCGGGTAACACTTGTTGGGATACTCTCCCGATCCATAGCAAAGCAGGCAGGTTAAGAATGTTCGATCCCGTAGAAACCTACATGAATACGCTTGTCCCCATGGTTGTCGAGCAGACCAGCCGGGGTGAGCGCGCCTATGACATTTTCTCGCGTCTGCTGAAAGAGCGGATCATCTTCATCAACGGGCCGATCCATGATGGGATGAGCCATCTTGTGGTGGCGCAGCTGCTGCATCTTGAGGCGGAAAACCCGAACAAAGAAATCTCGATTTACATCAATTCGCCAGGCGGCGTGGTGACTAGCGGTCTGTCGATTTACGACACAATGCAGTACATCAAGCCGAAATGTTCCACATTGGTGATCGGTCAGGCGGCCTCGATGGGGTCGGTTTTGCTGGCCGGTGGCGAGAAGGGGATGCGCTTTTCGCTGCCCAACAGCCGCATCATGGTGCACCAGCCCAGCGGTGGCTATCAAGGTCAGGCGAGCGACATCATGATCCACGCGGCCGAAACGCAGAAACTGAAAGATCGCCTGTATGACATCTATGTGCGCCATACAGGGCAGACAAAAAAGGCGGTTGAAAAAGCGCTGGATCGTGACAATTTCATGAGCCCGGAAGAGGCCAAGGACTGGGGCCATATCGACGAGATTGTCGAGAACCGCGCCAAGATGGACACGGAAGAAGCCTAAGAAACATGCCTGGCGCCATCGGCGTCGGGCGCATTTTTGAGATTGTAGCCGCCACAGTGCTGGCCTAAGCTGCATGAACATGCGCAAGCGCGGCCCCGAATGAGGGGCAGTGGACGAAGCCCGAAAGGTAGATCATGGCGACGAATTCAGGCGGTGACAGCAAAAACACGCTCTACTGTAGCTTTTGTGGAAAAAGCCAGCATGAAGTGCGCAAGCTGATCGCGGGTCCAACCGTTTTCATCTGCGATGAATGTGTCGAGCTTTGCATGGACATCATTCGGGAAGAGACCAAAGCCAGCGGGCTGAAATCTTCTGATGGGGTGCCAACGCCCAAGGACATTTGTGAGGTGCTGGACGACTACGTCATCGGTCAGGCCACGGCAAAGCGTGTTCTCTCGGTGGCGGTCCACAATCACTACAAACGTCTGAACCACGCGCAAAAGGCCGGCGGTGATATTGAACTGGCGAAGTCCAACATTCTTTTGATCGGCCCAACGGGTTGCGGCAAGACATTGCTGGCCCAGACGCTGGCGCGCATTCTAGATGTCCCGTTCACGATGGCAGATGCAACCACTCTGACCGAGGCGGGCTATGTGGGTGAAGATGTCGAGAACATCATCCTCAAACTGCTGCAGGCCAGTGAGTATAATGTTGAACGCGCACAACGCGGTATCGTCTATATTGACGAGGTCGACAAGATCACGCGCAAATCAGAAAACCCATCGATCACGCGCGACGTCTCGGGCGAAGGGGTGCAGCAGGCTCTGCTGAAGCTGATGGAAGGCACTGTGGCCAGCGTACCGCCTCAGGGCGGTCGCAAGCACCCGCAGCAGGAATTCCTGCAGGTGGACACGACCAACATCCTGTTTATCTGCGGCGGCGCTTTTGCAGGGCTAGACAAGATTATCGCACAGCGTGGCAAGGGCTCGGCCATGGGCTTCGGCGCCGATGTGCGCGACAATGATGATCGCGGCGTGGGTGAGATATTCAAGGATCTGGAACCCGAAGACCTGCTGAAATTCGGTCTGATCCCGGAATTTGTTGGTCGCTTGCCGGTTCTGGCGACTTTGGAAGACTTGGACGAAGACGCACTTGTCACCATTCTGACCAAGCCCAAAAACGCGTTGGTCAAGCAATACCAACGCCTCTTCGAACTCGAAGACGCCGAGTTGGCCTTTACGGATGATGCGTTGAAAGCGATTGCCAAAAAGGCCATCGAACGCAAGACCGGCGCGCGCGGGTTGCGATCGATCCTCGAAGATATCTTGCTGGACACGATGTTCGAGCTGCCGGGCATGAAGAACGTGACCGAGGTGGTCGTGAACGAAGAAGCCGTGACCTCTGTCGCACAACCTTTGATCATCTATGCCGAAGCGGCAGAATCTGCGTCAGCTGGCTAAACGGTAGAGCTGCTGAGGGGGTTTTGTCGTCGTGGGGTGACATCGTCGCCTGATTGACGCGGTTCCTTCTGAATCTGGCTAACAATATCTCGGAGCACGCGGCAGAGTATCGCTCACCCTTTCGATATATAAGCCGTGCGCTCCATTCCCGCGAAAAGGTTGAATTGCAATGAAACGAATTTCTTCTGGTGGCGAATTCGAAGCCAAAGTTGGCTATTGCCGCGCTGTTGTCGCTGGAGGATGGGTGCATGTCGCCGGAACTGTTGGACAGGGCGAGGACGTTGTCGCTCAATGCAAGTCCGCTTTGTCGATCATCGAAAAAGCGCTGTCAGAGGCGGACGCAGGATTCTCGGACGTGGTGCGTGTAACGTACATTCTGCCCGATCGTCATGAGTTCGAAGCTTGCTGGCCCACACTGGCCGAAACATTTGGCGACAATCCACCCGCGGCTACGATGATCGAATGTGGCTTGATTGATCCGAAGTACCGGATCGAAATTGAAGTGACGGCATTCTTGCCTGACTAAGCAGATCGTACGGGCAGCACTGGACCTTGGCGCGCCTTTGGTCCATACCATTCCCGAGCACTTTGCCGGAGGCACCTGATGGGCATTCTGAACACTCTTCTGCGGGCCGTGACCTGGTGGAACGGGGCAACCCTGAACACCCAGATTTATACCGCGCGAAAAGGTGTGAAAGTTGGCGAAGACAACGAAGGCAACGTCTTCTATCGCAATGCGGATGACAGCAAACGCTGGGTGATTTTCAATGGCGAAGCCGAAGCCAGCCGCGTTGATCCAGATTGGCATGGCTGGTTGCATCGTACCTGGGATGAACCGCCGACCGATAAGCCGCTGCCTCATAAATCTTGGGAGAAACCGCATCAGGAAAACCTGACGGGCACCGCTCTGGCTTACACCCCGGCAGGATCGCTGCGCAGACCCGATCCGGTCGAGCGCAAAGACTATGAGGCCTGGAGCCCCGAATAACAGAGGCGAGCAATGTCGACCCACAATTGGACCGAAGTCATCGTCGGTGGTGCCGTTCTGGCGGTTGCCGTGTCATTTGGCGTTTACGCCAGCCAGTCGACGGGCCTGTCGCAAAGCAGCGCGGGTTATGAGCTGGGGGCTTCCTTCCGGTCGCTTGAAGGGGTCGGCGTGGGGACTGATGTGCGTTTGGCCGGGGTCAAGATCGGCACCGTAACCGACGTCGATCTGAACCCGGACACCTATCGCGCCGATACGACCTTTACGATTGCGGATGGGATCCTTGTTCCGGATGACAGCGCGATTGTGATCTCGTCCGAAGGTCTTCTGGGTGGAAATTTTGTCGAGGTGATGCCGGGCGGCTCACCTTTCTTTTTCGAGCCGGGGGACGAGATCGAAGATACTCAAGGCGCGGTCAGCCTGATTTCACTGCTCGTCAAATTCGTGGCCGGAGACGGCGGCGAATGAAGCATTCGGTGCTGATGGCAATCGCGTTCTGCGCAACGGCTGCATCTGCGCAGCAGAAGGTCGAATCGGGCCCTGGCGCCATGTTGCGCGGCTTGGACAAAGTAAACGGCCAGACCATCGATATCGAAATGCAAAACGGCGACACCCAGCCCGTGTTTGGATTGGATGTGGCCTTGGGGGATTGTCGGTACCCGGCGGACAATCCCACAGGCGATGCGTTTGCCTATTTGACGATCTGGGAAAAAGGCAAAGCAGATCAGCTGTTTGACGGTTGGATGATAGCGACATCACCAGCGCTGAATGCTTTGGATCATGCGCGCTATGACGTCTGGGTAATCCGCTGTATCACACCATCTGCTGATTGAGGAATATCAGCGGAAAAATCAGCGCTTGCGTTGATCGCTTCCTCAAGTGCTTCACGATATGTACCGCGTGGAATTTCGATGGCGCCAAGCGAGGCAAGGTGAGTTGTCAAGAACTGCGTATCAAACAGTTTGAAACCCGTTTGTCTAAGCCGGTCGACCAGATAGGCCAGGGCGATTTTTGAGGCATCAGTACGCCTCGAAAACATGCTTTCGCCAAAGAAAGCCGCCCCCAACACGACGCCATAGACGCCGCCAACCAGCTTGTCGTTATCCCATACCTCAAGTGAATGGGCGTGACCTGTCATGTGTAGTTGATCATAAAGGTGTCGCAACTCGCCGTTGATCCAGGTATCCACCCGGTCTGCGCAGCCATCGACGACGCCGTTGAAATCCTGATCGATTGAGATGTCAAAGCCGGATCTGCGCAGGCTCCGGGCCAGACTGCGCGAGATATGAAACCCGTCCAAAGGGAACACGCCCCTGTATTTTGGGTCGACCCAGAACAGCTCAGGGTCATCCCGATGTTCTGCCATGGGAAAAATGCCGATGGAGTAGCCATGCAGCAAAAGTTCCGCAGTCAGGCTCATTAGAAAAACCCGAAGGCCGGAGGATTGGTTCCATCCGGCCTTCCAGACAGGTTAGTCTGCCATATTCTCCGCAAGCCAGTGCTCCAGCCAGTGGATGTTGTATTCGCCGCTATGTAGATCAGGTTCCTGCAGCAGCGCGTGGAACAGCGGTACGGTGGTGTCGATACCGTCGACGATCAACTCTCCCAATGCGCGTTCAAGGCGCGCCAGCGCCTCGGCCCGGTCGCGCCCCTGTACGATCAGCTTTGCGATTAGCGAGTCGTAGTAGGGCGGGATCGAATACCCGTCATACAACGCCGAATCCATCCGCACGCCCAGACCGCCCGGCGCATGATACGCCGTTATCTTACCGGGGCAGGGTGAGAAATTGGGTAGTTTCTCTGCATTGATCCGAACCTCGATGGCGTGGCCTTCGATTTCCAGGTCGTCCTGAGTGAACGACATCGGTAGGCCTGAGGCGACGCGGATCTGCTCGCGCACAAGATCGACGCCGAAAATGCCTTCGGTTACCGGGTGTTCCACCTGCAAGCGGGTGTTCATCTCGATGAAATAGAACTCACCGTTTTCGTACAGGAACTCGATGGTGCCTGCACCGATATAGTTGATCTTCGCCACAGCATCGGCGCAGATCTTACCGATCCTGGCGCGTTCTTCAGGGGTGATGCTGGGGCCGGGGGCCTCCTCAAACACTTTCTGATGGCGGCGCTGCAACGAGCAATCGCGCTCGCCCAGATGGACCGCGTTGCCCTTGCCGTCGCCAAAGACCTGAATCTCGATATGGCGCGGCGTGGTAAGGTATTTCTCGATATAAACCTCGTCATTGCCAAAGGCGGCCTTGCCCTCGGCGCGCGCGGTCATGAAGGCGCTTTCCATCTCATCGGCGTTTTGGGCGACTTTCATCCCGCGCCCGCCGCCGCCGGCGGTGGCTTTGATAATGACGGGATAGCCGAACTCCTCACCGATGCGCTTTGCGTCATCCAGCGTGGGAACGCCGCCATCGGAACCGGGTACACAAGGGACGCCCAGTTCTTTCATTGTATCCTTGGCGGTGATCTTGTCGCCCATGACACGAATGTGCTCGGCGTTCGGACCGATAAATGTGATGTCATGATCTTCGACGATCTGCACGAACTCGGCATTCTCCGACAGGAAGCCATAGCCGGGGTGAATCGCTTGTGCGCCGGTGATCTCACAGGCCGAGATGATCGCTGGCATAGATAGGTAACTTTGCGGGCTTGGCGGAGGGCCGATACAGACAGATTCGTCTGCCATGCGCACATGCATCGCGTCGCTGTCGGCGGTGGAGTGGACGGCGACCGTCTTAATCCCCATCTCGCGCGCGGCGCGGATGACGCGCAGGGCGATCTCGCCTCGGTTGGCAATCAGGATCTTGTCGAACATGGGCCCGCCTTACTCGATGATGACCAGAGGAGTACCGAATTCCACAGCGTCGCCGTCGCCAACCAAGATGCGTTTGACGGTACCCGATTTGGGCGCGTGGATGTGGTTCATGGTCTTCATCGCTTCGACGATCAGCAGCGTGTCACCTTCGGACACCGCTCCGCCGACGGAAATGAACGACGGCGCGCCGGGTTCGGCCTGCATGTAAACCGTGCCCACCATGGGAGAGGTGACAGCGCCGGGGTGGCTGGCCGGGTCTTCCTGTGCAGCAGGGGCTTCGGCGGCAGCTGCAGCAGGGGCGGGTGCGGCGGCTGGGGCTGCCGGGGCGACGGCAGGTACGGCGACCTGAACCGGCGCAGCGACTGCCTGTGTCATGCGGCTGACGCGCACATTCAGGCTGTCTTCTTCGCCATACTCGCGTTTCACCTGCAATTCAGTCAGGTCGTTTTCGCGCAGCAACTCGGCCAGTGCCTTGATGAATGCTACATCTGCGTCGTGTTTGGTATCTGTCATGAGTGTCCTCGACGGTTCCCCTAGTGGCCCATCTAAACCTGCGGGCTTTGGTCTAATTACGCAGCGTTATAAGCTAAGCTTGGGGCCATGAAAAGCGCAGTCTGAAGCGAGGATTCAAGGAATTTGTGCGCGCTCTGAGCGGTCAGAGCGGCATCCCTGAAAGTTTCGCCACGAGCTCTGATAATTTACGCGCGCCGAACTTTTCCAATAGGCGCGCGCGGTAGGCTTCGATCGTGCGATAGCTGAGGCCGAGTTCGACACCGATTTCTTTGGCCGAGAGGCCGCGACAGGATAGGATTGCCACCTCGCGTTCCCGCACGGTCAGTTCGACCAGGGGGCGTTCTTCCGAGATGTCTGAAAAGCTCCAGATCCCGTGACGGAATGGATCATCCGGTGTCAGCGACCTGCCGCGAGCGCGACACCAGAATAAATCGCCATTGCGTCGCCGCATCACCCTTTCATCGGTGTAATACCCGGTGTCCCGCATCACCTGTAAGCTGCGCGCGCCGATCCTTTCCCAATCCGCGACGGAGGGGTAAAGGTGAAGCAAAGGCATGTTGCGATAGTCACTCTCACCCCCTCCGAAGGTCCGCGCAAACTGTAGATTGCAGCGCCGGATGATCCGGTTTTCCAGTTCAACCAGCCCAATTGGGGCATATTCGAAGGCGGGGTCACTCATCGTCATATCGTGCCGGGAATTGGTCGGAAATTGAAGAGGTCATGAGAATTTGCTGTGGATTTGAAGTGGGTGATTTACCGTTGCCTTTGTTAATCTTGTAAATCCTATCTGAAAACTCTGCCTTAACTACATTAGTTAAATAAGATATCTTGAAAATCCACGACTGTGATTGAAAGCTTGGCAAGGGAGGAGCCTTTGATGCGCGATACGCTTACGGGTAGCCGGATCCGCGAACGCCGTCAGATCTCAGGGCTCAGGCAATCCGAGCTTGCAAAGCGCGTTGGAATTTCGCCGTCATATCTGAACTTGATTGAACATAACCGCCGCAGAATCGGTGGAAAGCTTTTAGTCGATATTGCCGAAGCCTTGGATGTAGAGCCCTCGCTACTTACCCAGGGGATCGAGGCGGCGCTGATTTCTGCACTGCGAGAGGCGGCGGCAGATGCAGTTGGACAGCAGGCTGAGGTTGACGGGGTGGAGGAATTTGCCAGCCGCTTTGCTGGCTGGGCCGGCGTTCTGGCGCAATTGCATCAGCGCGTCGTGTCACTGGAACGCACGGTCGAAACGCTATCGGACCGATTGACACATGACCCGCATCTGGCCGCGTCGATGCATGAGGTTCTGACAACCGCTGCCGCCATTCGATCCACTGCATCCATTCTGGCGGACACGCAGGATATCGAAACCGAATGGCAGGACCGGTTTCACAAGAACCTGCATCAGGATGCCGAACGGCTGGCCGAAAGCTCTAAGGCGCTGGTGTCTTATCTGGACGAAAGCGATGCGGCCAAGACACCCCGTAGTGTCCCTCTGGAAGAGGTTGAGAGCTTTTTTGCCGCCCGAAACTATATTTTTCCCGAACTCGAAGCGGAGGGAGGGGCTGAGAGTATTGCCCTAGACGGGCTGAACACCGCCACCGCCCGTTCTGTTGCCCAAGAGATCCTACGCTGGTGCGCAGAGGACGCGGTTGCGATACCGCTTGCCGATTTGAAGCAACTTCTCGCTAAGGGCGAACCGGACCCTATCACGTTGGCGCAACGTTTCGCGGTCGATATCCCTACAATTTTGCGACGTTTGGCCTTTGTGCCAGAGGAGTATTTGACGCGCCCTGCAGGGCTGGCCTTGTGCGATGCATCGGGCAGCGTCCTGTTCCTCAAACCGCTTCCCGGTTTCGTCATGCCGCGCCATGGCGAGGCTTGTCCGTTGTGGCCCTTGTTCACCGCGCTAAGTCGTCCTCTGGTGCCGGTTCGCAAACAAATCGCTCAGCTGGGGCGCAGTGCGGCTGAGTTCGAGTGCCATGCTTACGCCTGGCCTCATGCAGTATCCGGCTATGATCAAGAACCGGCTTATCGGTCGGTCATGCTGGTGCGACCGGTCGGGGAAGAGGGGGCATCGGTTTTGACCCATGTCGGGGCCAATTGCCGGGTGTGCCCCAGCCGGGATTGCACATCGCGGCGTGAGCCTTCGATTCTGAGCGAAGGTTTTTGACAGGTCGATGACTGACCGCTTAATCTGGCGGTGGCAGCGTGCCAAGTGCGCGATCTGCCATGGGGAGGAATTGAAAATATGAGCCGTAAGGTTCTGTTGATCGAGGATGAGCCGAACATCGCTGAGGCCATCCGCTTTTTGCTGACACGCGAAGGCTGGCAGGTTGAAACGCATGCGGAAGGGTCTGATGCGGTTCAGGTGATTCAGTCTGCAGCCCCGGATCTTGTCATCCTCGATGTCATGCTTCCGGGAAAAAACGGCATGGATATTCTGCGCGACCTACGCGAGCTGGATGATATGCAACGCTTGCCGGTCTTGATGCTGACGGCACGCGGGCAATCCCGCGATCGGGAAATGGCCGAAAATGCAGGGGTTAGCCGCTTCATGACCAAACCGTTTTCAAATGCCGAGGTGCTGACTGCGGTGCGTGATCTACATGCGCAGGCCTCACGGGCATGACCTCTGATAGTGACATAGACCAGATGCCTACTGGCAAACGGTCCTCGCTATTCCTTGGGCGGCAAAGCTATCGCCGTCGCAGACTGGCCGATGCTGCCCGGCTATTGCCATTTTTAGGCGCGGCACTTCTCGCACTACCGCTGCTTTGGCCGGATCAGAGCGCGGGCGACGACGCTGTACCGCTTTCATCGGCTATGCTGTACATCTTTGTATGCTGGGGCGTGCTGATTGCGATTGGCCTGATCTTTGGCCTGACTGCCAGAAGTCTGGGCGTTCGCGACGATATCGGCGCGGACACTGAGTGATGGCGACGCCGAATATTCTGATATTGGTAAGCCTGGGCTACGTGGTACTACTATTTGGTGTGGCCTTCGCAGCTGAAAGAATGGCCGAGGCAGGGCGCGGGAAATGGCTACGCTCGCCCCTAATCTACACGCTGTCCTTGTCGATCTATTGTACCGCCTGGACCTTTTATGGTGCGGTTGGCAATGCCGCGCGGTCCGGGCTGGAATACGTGACGATCTATCTGGGGCCGACGTTGGTGATGGTCAGCTGGTGGTGGGGCTTGCGCAAACTGGTTCGGGTTGCGCGCAGCCAAAGGGTGACCTCGATCGCGGACCTATTGTCGTCTCGTTATGGTAAATCCAACACGCTGGCCGTATGCGTTACCATTTTGGCGGTTCTTGCCGGAACGCCCTATATTGCCCTGCAACTTCAGTCGATCACCCTGTCGTTTTCGATTTTTGTCGAGGCTGATCCATCTGGCCTCTACCCAAGCGGATCTAATGTATTCTGGGTTGCGGCCGGTTTGGCTGTCTTCGCTATTCTATTCGGCACACGGAATCTGGACGTGAACGAGCGTCATCATGGCGTTGTCACAGCGATTGCAGTGGAATCAGTGGTCAAACTATTCGCCCTGATCGCCGTTGGTGTGTTTGTCGTCTGGGGTATTGCCGGTGGGATTGGCCCAATGATGGATCGGATTGATGCCTCGGAAATTGGCCAATGGAACATCGACGCAGGTCGCTGGACGGCGTTCATCTTCCTGTCTGCCGCTGCCTTTGTCTGTCTGCCGCGCATGTTTCAGGTAATGGTCGTTGAAAATGACGATGAAGGCCATCTGAGGACAGCAGCTTGGGCGTTTCCCTTGTACCTGCTGCTGATGAGCCTGTTTGTTGTTCCCATTGCGGTCGTCGGGTTGGACCTTTTGCCACCTGGTTCCAACCCTGATCTTTTTGTTCTGACGGTGCCGCTGTCACAGGGCAATGATTGGCTTGCCATGCTGTCCTTTATCGGTGGTTTTTCGTCGGCCACTTCGATGGTGATCATCACGGCGATGGCGCTGTCCACCATGGTATCGAACCAGATTGTCATGCCGATCTGGCTGAATACCCATGAACGGGTGGGATCTGTCCCTGGTGATGTACGGACCATCGTTTTGATGGCGCGTCGGGTTTCGATCGCTGCGGTCATGGCGCTGGGATATTTCTACTATAGCTTGATCGGCGATGGCGCGGCGCTGGCTTCGATCGGTTTGATTGCCTTTGCTGGGGTCTCGCAAATCCTGCCCGCCCTTGTGGGTGGATTGTTCTGGCGGGGGGCGACGCGCATCGGCGCTTTGGCCGGGCTGACGGTGGGATTTACGCTCTGGTGCTACACGTTGCTCTTGCCGGGTATGGGTGGGCTTTGGATGTCTCAAACGGTGATCGAACAGGGCCCGTTTGGGATAGGGTGGTTGCGCCCTCAGGCCTTGTTTGGGATCGAGGGGATGGATCCGATGGTCCACACTGTGATGTGGTCGATCTCTTTGAACACAATCGCCTTTTGCGTCGCGTCGCTCCTTAGCTTCCCCAGCCCGTTGGAACGTTTGCAGGGGGCGCAGTTTGTGAATGTCTTTGACCATTCCGTTGCGCCGCGCGGCTGGTCGGGGTCGGTGGCGCAAAGCGAAGATTTGATGATCATGACCCAGCGCATTTTGGGCACCGGCCCCGCGCAGGCATTCTTTCAGGCCGAAGCCGAGCATCAGGGTGGGAGGTCACACCTGCCCGAGCCCACGCCGGGCTTCCTGAACCGGCTTGAACGTGAACTCAGCGGTTCGGTTGGTGCGGCCACGGCCCATGCCATGATTGGTCAGATCGTTGGAGGCGCCTCAATCTCGGTCGAGGATTTGTTGGCTGTGGCGGACGAATCTGCTCAGTTGTTGGAATACTCCAGCCAGCTTGAGGTCAAGTCGGCAGAACTAAGCCGGACCGCGCGGCAGCTGCGCGAAGCCAATACCAAACTGACCCTAATGTCGGAACAAAAAGACAGCTTCCTGAGCCAAGTTAGCCATGAGCTGCGCACCCCGATGACCTCGATCCGCGCGTTTTCCGAAATCCTGCGCGACACCGAAGGGCTGAGCGACGAGGAACAGACTAAATTTGCTGCAACCATTCATGATGAAGCCTTACGCCTAACCCGTTTGCTGGATGATCTGTTGGATCTGAGCGTACTTGAAAATGGTCAGGTCAGCCTGAACATGAGCGATGGTAGCCTGCGTTCGGTGCTGGATCGTGCGGTTTCAACCGCGCTAGCCGGAGCATCGAAACCTCTGACAATCCGCCGAACACGCGCGTCGGAACGAATTCCACTACACACCGACCTCGACCGTTTCGGGCAGGTTGTCATCAACTTGATTTCCAATGCACAGAAATACTGCGATGCGGATGAGCCCGTTCTGACGATTTCGGCGCATGATATCGGGGGACGCGTGGTGATCGATTTCGTTGACAACGGCAACGGCATTCCGGTCGAGGCCCAATCGTTGGTGTTCGAGAAATTTGCGCGGATCGGGATCGACAAGGCCGGCGGCGCGGGTCTGGGGCTTGCGATCTGTCGTGAGATCATGCAGCGGCTAGGGGGCGAGATCAGCTATCTGCCGGGGCAGGGCGGGGCTGCGTTCCGAGTCAGCCTGCCGTTGGCCTATCAACAAGCGGCGCAATAAAGGGCGGGTAAAGAACTTCGTAACACTCACCGGGTTACATCAAGGGTCAGAGGCTCGAACAATTGGTGAGTTTTGGTCATGTCAGAGGCAGGGAACACCGCGCTGTTGCGCAAGCTGTCAGTGGGGCGCGAGGATTTGAAGAACCGGCCGCGTTCAGTGCTGCGCGCACTGCGTCTGGGATTCGCGCGGGCTGCAGCAGATCGGCTGAACCTGCCCCTTGCTGTTATTGGCGCAAAGCAATCGCTGCAGCCTGCCAATGATCTGGTCGACGCGGTTGGCGATGATTGGCTGCTGTTGTTCCTGAAAGGGCCAGATGGAGTTGCAGCCGCCTGCCTTGATCCAAATTCAGTGTCGGCCATTTTGCAGACCCAGACCATTGGTCAGGTCACCGAAACTGCGCCTGAGGCGCGCGGGTTCACAAATACGGATGCGGCAATGACCGCTCCGCTGCTGGAAGCTGCGCTGTCCAAGGCGGCTGAGCTGGCCGAAAATGCATCGGATGATGTGGGCTTGATCGGCTATGAATACATGTCTCGTGCGCAAGATTTGCGATCTGTCTGCCTGACACTGGTTGAAGATATGTATTGCGGTTTTGAACTGACGGTCGACCTGGCAGGTGGCATACGGCAAGGTCATATCTGTGTTTTGTTGCCACAACAGTCATCCCCGGTAGAGGATTGCCTGATCCCTGAAGCGGATGAGGGGCCCAGCCTGGAGCA
Source organism: Ruegeria sp. AH7 (assembly GCF_056541325.1). Lineage (NCBI taxonomy): Bacteria > Pseudomonadati > Pseudomonadota > Alphaproteobacteria > Rhodobacterales > Roseobacteraceae > Ruegeria > Ruegeria sp. AH7. The sequence goes on from NZ_JBQFYF010000002.1 coordinate 258,152, forward strand.
ATCTTCGGGCGTTATCCGGGCCGAATTGAACGCCGTTTTGTGTCGCATGAATGTGCCACTGTCTGAGCTTTCGGGGCTTAGCGCTGGGGATATTCTGCCGCTGCAACATGCGCGCATCGACCGGACAGAAATTCTGGCCATCGATCGGTCGCGGACTGCGGTTGGACGGCTTGGTCAATGTGGTGGCTTGCGTGCGGTGCGGATTAACGAACAGGCTCCTTTGGCTGCGGTATCCGATATTGAAACGCAGGAATTTATCGAAAGCCGGGCAGCTTCGGCCAGTCAAAACGCACCTGATATGCCATTGGGCGCCCAAGCCGTCGACGTCACAGACTATCGCGCTGGTCCGGACACTCTGGAAGCCCACGAGGGTGATCTGAGTTTTGAGAACTCGGAACAAATGGTGGCTGAGATTTCGCAGCTGGCGGGGCTAAGCGGCCCCGATGATGTGAGTTAGCAGTTGGATATACCCGAACCTTAGTCCACAGCCTTGCGCATATGATCCAATGCCGGACGCAGGTTTTCCAACTGGTAGCCTGCGCGTGTTGTGGCATTTAGAATGTCGTCGGTGCTCATTCGGTCGCATTGGCCCAAGGCCCATACGACCGAACACCGCGTGCCAGATGCGCAATAGGCCAATACCGGTCCACCACAAGCTTCGGCCATATCCCTTTGCCGTGCCACATTTTCGGGCGTCATGGTCTGATGGGTCAGTTCCAGAACCTCATACTCCAACCCGGCTGCGCGCACGGCCTCGCCGATGGCGTCGGATTGCATGTCTGAGGGAACCTCGGCGTTGGGTCTGTTGCAAATTACCTTGACGAACCCGGCTTGGGCGATGGCGGGCACATCCTCAACCGTGATCTGCGGTGAGACGGCGTAGCGGGGGGTAATTGGGCGAATCTCCATGCCAAATCCTTAGGTTGGGTTTGCAGCTCTGTCTAGCTGTGCGCCAAGGCCAGGTGCGATGAACATTCCTGTGATCATCGCCAGCATAAACAGCAATCCGCCGAGGCCCCCATAACTTAGCGAAGCCATTGCAGGCCCGGGGCACAGCCCAACAAGCCCCCAGCCCATGCCAAACAGCGCAGAGCCGATGATCAAGCGACGGTCCAGTTCGGGGCGTGGAGGTGCCGGAAACTGGCCGCCTGCGATGGGTTGCCGTCCGTTGGTCATCCGCCAGGCGATCAGCATAGGCAGGATGGCCCCACCCATGACAAAGGCAAGCGTCGGGTCCCAGGCGCCGAACAGGTCCAGCCAACCTTGAACCTTGGTCGTGTCGGTCATGCCCGAAACCAAGAGGCCGGTGCCAAACAAGGCCCCTGCGATCAAAGCGATCAGGATGCGCATCAAATGACCTCCAGCATGTGCCGCAGGGCCAAAACAGTCAGCGCACCAGCTGCGATGTAAATCAGTGTTGCCACAATCCCGCGCGGTGAGAACCGAGAGATGCCGCACACACCGTGGCCAGAGGTGCAACCATTTGCGATGCGGGTCCCGACACCCACCAGCAGCCCGGCGATCACGACCAGCAGCAGATTTCCGGTCAGATGTGTTTCAGAATGTGGCGCGATCAATGGGCGTAACAGCAGGGGCATTCCGATTAAGCCGACAATAAATGCCAGACGCTCGGCGATCTCGTTGCGCGCGCTGCCGTCGACCAGTCCGCCCAGTATACCGCTGGCCCCCATGACGCGGCCATTGCCGAGCAGATACACCGCACCGCCAAGACCAATCAGCAATCCGCCCAAAAGGCCCATCACCCAAGATGCGTCCATATCCGGTTCGTCCTTAATGTTGTTGTCGCAGAGTCAGAGCTTGTTGATCGGCAGCTTGAGCATCACATCGCCCTGCTCATCCGCCGGGGGCATCTGACCCGCACGCATATTGACCTGCAGAGACGGCAGGATCAGGCGTGGCATTGCCAGCGTTGCATCCCGTGCATCGCGCATTTCCACGAACTCTTCGACGCTGCGCCCCTGTCCGATATGAATGTTGAGCGCTTTTTGCTCACCCACAGTGGTTTCCCAGGCGTATTGATCCCGGCCTGGGGCCTTGTAGTCATGTCCCACATAGACCCGCGTTTCATCAGGCAGGGCGAGGATTTTCTGGATCGATTCATACAGCGTAGACGACGACCCGCCCGGAAAGTCGCAACGGGCGGTGCCAAAATCAGGCATGAACAATGTATCGCCAACAAAGGCCGCGTCGCCGATCACATAGGTCAGGCAGGCTGGGGTATGACCGGGCGTGTGCAACACATCCCCACGCATCTGACCGATATGAAAGCTGTCGCCTTGCTTGAACAGGGCATCGAATTGACTGCCATCGCGCTGGAATTCAGTGCCTTCGTTGAATACTTTGCCAAAGGTGTCCTGCACGGTCACGATCTGATCGCCGATCCCGATTTTGCCACCCAGCTTTTCCTGAAGATAAGGCGCGGCCGACAGGTGATCGGCGTGGACATGGCTTTCGAGGATCCACTCGACCTTCAGATCGTTTGACTGGATATAGTTAACGATGACGTCCGCGGCCTTCGTCCCGGTGCGTCCTGATGCATGATCGAAATCCAGAACGCTGTCGACGATAGCGCAGGCCCGGCCTTCGGGTTCGTGCACGACATAGGAAACCGTGAAGGTTTGATCATCAAAAAAAGCCTGCACTTTAGGGGTCATATCATCCTCCGTCCCGGTCTATATAACATGTATTGGATGTGGAATGTGTTTCAACTGCCGATTTGGCAATTGATGTCTGTCAAGGCAGCCACACCAATATTGGATTAAACTTTAGTCGAAGCGGGAAAGACTGCCGAATCTACCGAATTACCCGGCAAGATTCCGCACAACCTGAGGTTAGATTGTTCTGGTCTTAATCCCGTTACCTATATCGGAGATACTGGCGCCACTTGGGAGGAGCGATATGAAACAGAACACCCTGTTTTCCGAATTCACAGAGATTGAACAAAAGCTCGAGAATGCCTGTCTCGATACGCGCCTGGCCCTGCAACCGAGTGTGAGCAAGATCGTTGATCGCATGCGCCGTCAGGGCATGCATGTCCCATCTCGTTTGCGTCGACTGGACTCGGCGTTGTGCGAAGATGCGATGGAAGCGCAGTTTGACAATATGCCTGTCTAAATCCGCAAGGTCATCCGAAGGAAATCCCGAGGATAACCAGCATCAAGCCAATCACCGACAGGAAAAGTGATCCGAGGTTCCAGGGCAGAACGCCCTGAACAACCGCACGCAGTTCATCATCAGACAGTCCGGCCTTGCGCGCTTTCATCACGCGCAGAATGCACCAGACCAACCCGGCAAGCCCGGCAACGGACAGCGCGGCCCCGCCCCAAGTGATGAATTCAAACATGGTTCCCCGCAAAGCTGCCTGATCCGCACCCGCGCATAAAGGATCGGGGCAATTCGCACAAGCGTGCTTTGGGCCCGGTTCAGGATTGCGTGCTTGCGACCGGGGCGGTCGCACTGTATCCGGCATCTTGCCGATGACACAGCATCAGATTCTAGCCTTGGGGAGAGACGCCTATGGAAGACATGACCGAAGATCAGGCCACCGCCAACTACCGCGTCACAGCGGGAGAGCTGCGTCAGTTCATCGAACGGTTTGAACGGCTGGATGCTGAGAAAAAGGATCTGGCTGAACAGCAAAAAGAAGTAATGGCCGAGGCCAAGGCCCGTGGCTACGACACCAAGGTCATGCGGAAGGTGATTGCCTTGCGTAAGCGCGACAAGGACGACATCGCCGAAGAAGAAGCGGTGCTGGAAATGTACAAAGAAGCATTGGGAATGTAGAGCGTCTGACTGGTTCAGACCTCTAATATTCGTACATTCGGCATCGTTCGGATTTTTGCCATGTCTTGTGCATAAAGCTCGGAAAACGCACTGACGATTTCAGTGCTCCAGCCGGGCAGGTCTAACTCCTCCTCAACCCGATCGGGTTGAGCATGGGCCTCAAGTAGCCCAGCCAGTTCAGCGCCTGATGCAAGCCGTGCGCCGGATTGTTCCTGCTGGATCAACGGCAAAAGCTGATGTTTACCCTGTTCGGTCAGTAAAGAAGCGAGCAAGGTATGTTCCCCAGGGATGGCAATGCTGTCGGGCAAACCGGCCATAGCGCGCAGGATGTCTCCCCAGATCAGTGGTGAGTCCTCGTTCTCCCAAAGGGTGATTTTGACATCTGGAACCAGATCGCCCAGGTCTTCGATCATGGTGACCCAGCTGAGACAACTCAGGTCTGTCGTGTCCAGTATTGATCTGGTGCGCGCCGGGTCCAGTGCCGTCAAAACCCTTGGGATGAAAAGGCCGGGGTTCATCAGCCCGGCAAAAATTTCGATCTGCGCGCCATTCAGCAGGTCCTGCGTATACGCAGCCCGCTTCCCCGCAAAGGGATAGATCTGCCCATGTTGCAAGGCTGCGCGCATCGGCCCAAAGAACTTTTCGCTGGAAACAACGACACGCTGAATATCCCCAGCATCAGGCAGCACGGCATTCATCTGCTCGCGTGCCTCTGCAAGAGGCAGACCGCTCGCCATGGCGTCGGACATGACCTTGACGAATTGCCTGCACCGGCGTGGTCCTAGTGGTAAGGTCCCAGCTTTGTACAACGCGCCTTTGTGGGCTGCGAGATTTGCCAGCAATTGTCCCGCATCCGTGTAGGGGACCCCGGCGTGAATGACTACATGCATCATGTTCCTTGCGCCCGACTGTCCTGCAGAGCCGTTTTCAGCTTTGCTTCACTGTTATCAAGACTGGGCATTTCGTTGCGAGTGATTTCACACTTTCTAAGGAAAATCGACAATCCCTAACTCTATGCTAAATTTCCGGCTTGCAGTCTTTCTCTGGAGAAAGTAATCGACGGTCAGCGCCCCTATAGCTCAGCTGGTAGAGCAACTGATTTGTAATCAGTAGGTCCGCGGTTCGAGTCCGTGTGGGGGCACCACTAAATAAGAGCAAAACAAACAGTTACCTCGTTCTAGATTCCCCGTCGGTCCGACCGTCCGAATCTAGCCGTGTTTGTTGGCCTTGGTGCAGTGCGATTGGGTGGTCTTTGAGTTCATTGATCTCACCGATCAAGTGATCAATGCACCGCAAAAAACTGATTTGGACGTTCATTCCATCACGCCCAAGCGCTTGATCCAGCTCTTGAGGCTGCCCTTGATATAGTGCCGTCCGACGCCATCAGAACTCGGGTCAGTGTGAAAACAACACTTTCCTTTTTGCTTTACGCCACCGACAGAATAGCCACTGATGCCGACCAGATAGCGAGTGTTGAAAACGCGCGCGGTGCCGTCAACTTTTTCAGCGAAAAACAGTTTCATTCGGTTATTCTCCTGCTCGATTTCCGGGGGTGTAGATCGTCACTATTTACCGGGGGTTGGCATGCACCGCCCCCACGGAACTTACTGGTTAGCCAGTATGCATGAACAAAATACTCGGTACCCGTTCGATCGTTGCGAAAAATGAACCGTTTCGTTGGGGTGAGAATGAGTGCGTCATGTTAGAAGCCTCCCCCAAAATACCAACGCCAGATCCGCTTTCACGGGTAACCTGCGCACCCATGAGACACTGGACTTTAGTGTTTATTCAAGTGCGCGCTCCAGTCGTGTACAGCGGTCCAGATCACCAGCTCGATGCGGGCAGTGCGTACGCAGCGATATTCTTACAGATGCTCGTCTTCCCTTAATAGAAGGAGTGATAAGCCAACGGGAGCAATAAACACCGTGTCTTTAAAGGCTTAGGCAGGATGATTGTATCATTGTAGGTGTGTCCCACCCGAGCACCACAGGGCTAAATCAATGATTTGGAAATAATTGGAGGCGAGTACCGGAATCGAACCGGTGTACACGGATTTGCAATCCGCTGCGTCACCACTCCGCCAACTCGCCTTTTCAAGTAAAATCAAATACTTGCCATGGTGTGGTTGGCGTTTTAGCAGCTTTGCGGCAGGGCGTCCAGAGGACAGCCATGAAATTTCCGGACCAAAGTGCGAAATACCGCGATTTCATACTCAGCCCAATCATTGATGATGAATGATTGCGGCAATAGAGGCGTTGCCGGTGACCAAGGGATGTGGCAAAAGCCGAACAGGCTTGAGACTTCAGACGAGAGATCACATGACAGATTTCGCAACGCGACGCCGCATAATGGTTGATACTCAGGTGCGACCTTCGGATGTGACGAAGTTCCCGATCATTGATGCCATGCTCTCGGTGCCGCGCGAAGACTTTGTGCCGGATTCGCAGCGCGAAGCCGCCTATGTCGAAGATGTAATCGATCTGGGGAATGGGCGTAGTTTGTTGGAGCCGCGAACCCTGGCCAAGATGTTGGATGCGTTGAATATTTGCAATGACGAGGTCGTGCTCGATATCGCGCCGGCTCTGGGGTATTCGACCGCGGTAGCCGCGCGTATGGCAGAATTGGTTGTTGCAGTGGAAAGCGACGAAGCATTGGCATCGGAGGCGCAAAATGCGCTCACCGAAGTTGCTGCTGACAATGCCGTGGTGCACGTTGGTCCTTTAGAACAGGGTGCGGAAGAGCATGGGCCCTACGATGCGATCATGATCCAGGGAGGGGTGCAACAAGTGCCGGGCGCTCTGTTGGATCAATTGAAAGACAATGGCCGCATCGCCTGCTTGTTTGTCGAGGACGGCTTGGGTGTTGTTCGTATCGGGCGCAAGACGGGTGGGCGTGTCAGCTGGCGTGACGTTTTCAATGCCAGCGCGCCAGTGCTGGATAGCTTTTCCCATCAGAGTGCATTTTCGCTATAGTCCAGAGGTAGTTTGTTCTGCCACCTTGATTAGTTGAAAATGACGGCGCAAATTGCCGACAGGGCAGAAATTTTTTGAGTTGAGAGGATTTGGTGATGCGTAGGACGGCGACTGGCAAACTGGTCAGAGCGTGTGCATTGACCGCAGGACTGGCCTTAAGCGTTATGCCGCTGCGTCAGGCATGGGCTGATAACCTTACAGATGCGTTTATCGGGGCCTACAACACCAGCGGGTTGTTGGAGCAAAATCGCGCGCTGCTGCGGGCTGCAGATGAAGACGTGGCGATTGCGCTGGCTGCTCTGCGCCCCATCATCGACTGGACCGTGCGTGTCACGCAAACTTACAACCGAAGCAGAACCAGCGGCGTTGTATCAAGCAATGAGCCCACAGATTTTTTCACGGGTCTGACGCTGAGCCAGTTGGTCTATGACGGTGGCGCATCCGTTCTTGGCAAGCAATCCGCGCAGGAAACTGTTCTGGCGACACGTCAATCGCTGATCAATATCGAGCAACAGGTTCTATTCCGCGCGGCGACCGCCTATCTGAATGTGCTTTTGCAGGAAGAGACAGTTCAAATTCGTCAAAACAACGTCGATCTGTCCAGTGAAGAACTGCGGGCATCGAATGACCGTTTCGAAGTGGGTGAAGTGACCCGGACTGACGTGGCCTTGTCGCAGTCACAGCTGGCAAGCTCGCGCGCGGATCTTGCCGATGCGCGTGGTGATCTGAGCACGGCACAAGCGGAGTATGTCAATGCCGTCGGCAAACTGCCGGGCCGCACAACGGGGCAGCCCAGCCTGCCAAACTTACCGCGCTCGCAGTCCGAGGCGATCAATCTGGCGCTTCGCAATCATCCGTCGATCTTGTCGGCCCAGCATCAGGTGCGCGCTTTGGATTTGACCGTTCAGCAGCAGCGTGCCGGACTTGGTCCAAATGTCAGTTTGAGTGCAGATGCCGGTCTGACTGAGAGCTACGACAATGACGACAACAACGAAAACGCATCTGTCTCGCTGATCTTCCGCCAGCCGATCTATGCTGGTGGCCGATTGGCAGCGGTTGTCCGCCGTGCCATGGCCACCCGAGATGCGTCGCGGGCGAACCTGTTGAATGTGCAAAAAGATATCACGCAGGGCGTGACCGATGCCTATGTCCGGTTTGAAACTGCAACAGCTAGTCTGACGGCATCGACCGAGCGCGTTCGCGCGTCGCAGGTGGCGTTCGACGGTATCCGCGAAGAGGCCACACTTGGTGCACGTACCACATTGGATGTGTTGACGGCCCAGCAGGATTTGCTGGATGCGCAACTGGCTGAGATCGCATCGCGGACCGAGCGTTCGCTGGCCGCGTATCAGCTGCTTCAGGCTCAGGGCCTTCTGACGGCCGAACGTTTGGGACTGGCTGTGCAGATTTACGACCCGACGCTGTACTACAATCTGGTCAAAAATGCACCAGCGCAGGTCAGCAAACAGAGCAAGGATCTGGATCGCGTGCTAAAAGCGTTGCGCCGGGACTGACGGGCAATACTACCTGTTGTTCGCTTTGACAGGATTGGCTACACTCTACCCTGAGGATAGAGCGGTAGAGAAAAATGGCGGATAATGTCGTAAAAGCCGGGATCGAAGACGTTTTGTCTTCGGTCAAACGTCTTGTCAGTGAAGAAGGTAAAACGGGCAAGGGGGCTGATCAAAGCGCCAAAGCGCGCAAACCCGGTCGTTTGGTGCTAACGGATGCGCTGCGCATCTCAAAACCCGCTGCGGCTGAAACTGCCCTGTTGAAACTGGAACCTGAATACAGTGCCGAAGTTTCGGCAAAACCAATGCTGCTGCGCGCCTGCGATATCGTGCGAGATGATGCGGGCGCCGATCAGGAAACCCCCAGCGAAGTGGCGATGGATGAGCATTCGGACGACCCGACACTCAGCCTGAGCGCAAAGATTGAAGCGCTGGAAGCTGCCATTGCCCGTACTGAAGATCAGTGGGAGCCTGACGGTGACAGCGATGATGCCTATTCAGGTACACCGAATCAAAGCCTGTCCTGGGATACGGGTACGGCATTTGCTGAAGGTGATGGGCAAACCTCTCTGGATGAACAGCCAGAAGATGAACTGCCCCAGAGCGATCAGGTTGCTTCCGACGTCGAAGAACCAGTCATCGAAACGCCTCAACAAGAAGAGTTAGAAAGTGATGAGGCGCAGCCCGCCACATTTATCCGCTCTGCCGAGGCTGTGCCCGTGACCGAGGCTGCGGAACAGGAGGCTGCGCAGCTTCGGGAATTGTCAGTCGACGAAGAAGCGCTGCGTTCAATGATCGCCGAGGTCGTCCGGGAAGAGCTGAAAGGCGCGTTGGGCGAACGGATCACGCGCAATGTCCGCAAAATGGTGCGGCGCGAGATTTATCGCGCATTGGCTGCGCAGGAATTGGAATAGCCGCTCAGGCGCGCTTGGGTGCCTGCGCCAGTTCCAGCAACAGGTCTAAATCCATGGTCTGTTCCAGGTGATCGGCCAGCGCATCAAGCGTTTGCTCAACCCCGTCTTCATACGCATTCTCAGATTTCACACCCAATGTTGCCAGATATTGGGCGCGGAACACATCGGATGAGAATATGCCGTGCAGGTAGCTGCCCAGAATACGGTTGTTTGCGCTTGCAGCCCCTTCGGGGCGACCATCGACCTCCAGCCAAGCACGTGCGCAATCCGGGCCTTCGGTCCGGCCCATATGAATTTCATACCCGCTGACAGGCGCGCGGTTGGGCAGGGCAATGGCTTCGGTCAGCGTCACATGTTTCTTGCCTGCCATGACTGTGTCGACATCTAGGAGGCCGAGCCCGTCAATCGTGCCTGGACGACCATCCACGCCATCCGGATCAGCGATGGTTTTGCCCAGCATCTGATAGCCGCCACACAGGCCCAGAACATGTCCGCCACGACGGACATGCGCCAGCAGGTCGATATCCCATCCCTGAGCCCTGAAATAGGTCAGGTCGCCGATGGTGGATTTGCTGCCGGGCAGTAACACAAGGTCGGCATCGCCGGGCAAGGGGCGGCCTGCGGGTATGATCTCGACGCTCACGCCGGATTCTGCGGATAACGGGTCCAGATCGTCGAAATTGGCCATCCTCTCAAGTTGAGGAACCACAACCTTACAGGCGCCGCCGGTATGGGATCGAATGTCCATCATGTCTTCGGCGGGCAGTTTCCACGCATCGTGAAACCAGGGAACAACGCCCAAGCATGGCCAACCGGTGCGTTCCGCAATGTCATCGCGCCCTTCATCGAAAAGGGACACATCGCCCTTGAACCGGTTCACGGCAAATCCCTTGATCATCGCCAGATCGCCGTCATCCAGTACGGCTTGGGTACCAACGATCTGCGCGATCACGCCACCCCGGTGGATGTCACCGACCAGAACCACAGGAACACCCGCTGCACAGGCAAAGCCCATATTGGCGATGTCGCCCGTGCGCAGGTTGGTCTCGGCTGGGCTGCCGGCCCCTTCGATCAGGACCAGATCGGCATCCCCGCACAGCCGGTCAAAACTCTCCAACGCGGCGCCCAGCAACTTGGATTTGTCCTTGCGATAGTCTCCTGCCTTCATGGTCCCAGCGCGCTGCCCCTGCACGATGATCTGAGCACCGGTGTCGGTTTCGGGTTTCAGCAGGATCGGGTTCATATCCGTATGCGTGGCACGTTTTGCAGCCCGCGCTTGCAACGCCTGGGCCCGTCCGATCTCACCCCCGTTTTCGGTCACTGCAGCATTGTTCGACATGTTCTGCGGTTTGAACGGAGCAACTCTCAACCCACGCCGCGTATAAGCGCGCGCCAGCCCGGCCACGAGCACCGATTTCCCGACATTGCTGCCGGTACCCTGAATCATGATGGCACGAACCATAGTCGTCTCCTATGCTGGCGTGCAGATGACCTGATTTGACGCCGAAGGGAAAGCCCTGGATGAATACGCCCGCGCATCTTTTGATCGGCGCCGCCGTTTTTGCACGGCCTGCGCACGGGCGTATCCTGGGGGCCGCGCTGCTGGGGTCGCTGTTGCCAGACCTGTCGCTTTATCTGATGGCGGGTACATCACTCTATGTTCTGGGTATTCCGCCGAACGTTGTCTTCGATGAGCTTTATTTCTCGCCTGCATGGCAGGCGATCTTTGCCATCGATAACTCATTCCTTCTGTGGGGGTTGGCTTTGGCGCTTGGGATGTGGCGAGGATGGCAGTTCCTCACCGTGGTCGCCTCTGCAGGATTACTGCATCTGGCAACCGACTTCCTGTTGCATGCAGGCGATGGGCGTCCCCAGTTCTGGCCGCTCAGCGATTGGGTCTTTCACAGCCCAGTCAGTTATTGGGACAGTACGCATCACGCATTCTGGGTTGTGCCGATCTCGACTCTGATTTGCGCAGCCGCCTATGCGGTTTTGTGGCGCCGGGGCCTTTCGATCACGGCCAAGATATTTTTTACTGTGTTGCTGGGCGCTGAATTCTGGACCGCTTGGCAATGGTTGCGGTTTTTCTGACCACAATCTTCTGACCACACAAAGAAAAACGCGCCCCGGTGACAGGGGCGCGTTTTTTCAAACCTGCTGTTAGCAGGCTCAGGCTGCTTCGGCCTGCTGAGCGGCGTTGCGACGCTCACTTTCTTCGCGGGACAGCGCTACAGAGGTGCGCACACCGCGACCGACGAACTCCATCAAGCCACCGACAACCCGCTCGTTGGGGTCGATACCGGCACAGGATAAAACTTCGCGCCCATCACGCGAACGGGCCCAGCGGGCGATCTGTTCGGGGCCATTGCCGTATTTCTTGTCATCGGCGATAGCATCATCAAGCGCAGCCAACACAACGGCTGCAAAAAGTTTGCGAGCACGATTGCCTTGCTCATTGTTAAAGGCAGTGCCGTCAACGAAATCTCTCATCTCGTCTTCCTTGTTGTTCTTGCTCTTGCATTTTCGGCGTGACGGTCCTTATGACCTATTAGGTGCGATTCGGATACACCTAAAATGCATAGTTGCGTTGCGTCATGTGCATAGCTTGCTGCGGGTGCAGCACTAAGTGTCGTTGTCTTGTCAGGGTTGGTCCTGCCAGATATAGGGACGGCAACTGACGCATCAACCGTTTGTGAAGGAAATATGTAATGCCCAAGATAAATGGGAACGAAATTCGCCCCGGCAATGTGCTTGAGCATAACGACGGGCTGTGGGCAGCTGTAAAGGTGGATCACGTAAAGCCCGGTAAAGGCGGCGCTTTTGCGCAGGTCGAGCTGCGCAACTTGCGCAATGGGTCCAAGCTGAACGAACGGTTCCGTTCTGCGGATAAGGTCGAACGCGTGCGCCTTGAGCAGAAGGATCAGCAGTTCCTGTACGAGTCCGATGGCATGCTGGTGTTCATGGATGCCGAGACCTATGAACAGATCGAACTGCCAGCTGACCTGCTGGGCGAACGGCGCCCGTTTCTGCAGGACGGCATGACAATCGTTGTAGAATTTTATGAAAGCGAGGCGTTGAACGCGACGCTGCCGCAAAAGGTGACTTGCAAGATTGTCGAGACCGAGCCGGTGGTCAAAGGTCAGACCGCAGCGAACTCGTTCAAACCGGCGATTTTAGACAATGGTGTCAAGGTCATGGTGCCGCCCTTTGTCGGGCAGGATGAGATGATCATCGTAAACACCGAGACCATGGAATACTCCGAACGCGCGTAACACTGCATCAAGCGTTCCATGGACCCAAAAGACTGCGCAAGCACCCGCTGCGCGGTCTTTTCTTATGGTTTGTGTATCCGACGATAGTGCGACGGGTCAGGGCCGAACAACTCAAGCATCAGCTCATACTTGATACGGTTCGCACTAACTTGCCGGTAGAAGGCGATCAGGAACGACGTTGGCCCCTGAATTCGGCTGAGGCCACTGGTGGCGGCCACCACGGTGCCCACATCGGTTCGGCCCTGAAGCACCAACCAGCCGCCCAGCATCAGAACGCCGACAGTACCTGCACCGTTGATGACGCTCAGGAGAAATTTGGCTGATAGTTTCCACAGAAACATTCGCCGCCGCGTTTCATATATGTCGTCAAACATCGCGTTGATATCGTGTTCGGCCGCTTTCAAATCATCAGTGGTCAGAGTGTCAGTGGCCTGTCGCAGAACACGGACACGTTCAGCGACAAAGATGTTCACTTTTCGTTGCGACATCAAGACGATAACGATTTGTGGCACGATCATCGAAAACGCAATCATTCCAAGCCCCGGTTGGGTAGAGGAGATATAGCCGATCACGCTGATCAGGGTGCCGATCTGCACCACAGGATCCGAGAACGCACCACCTGCAAATTTCCCGAGCTCCTCGGCCTCGGCCGATATCGCGGTGCTCATTGCACCCTTGCGGAGGGTTTCACCTGATGAATTCAAATCAGTCGAACGCCACAGAAGGCGCTGGCGGATCAGGCGGATCAGGTCCTCACCCAGGGTTCCGGCACGATACCCCAAGACCCATTTCAGAGCGAGGCTCATAAGGATGACGCCCATCATCCCAAGGCCCAAGAGAACCAGTCGTTCGATCCCCACATCGGTCGAGGTCAGGTGGTTTATGATGTCACGCTGAAACTCAAGCGGAACCGCGGCCAGTGCAGCAACAGCCAGTGACAGTACGATTAGAATAATCTGCCGTCCGGCGCTTGCGCGCCAGATTGCGGTGTAGAGCTTTAGCATGACGGCACCCGGATGGTTTCGACGCCCTCAGTTTGGCAGTGCGGGACAGCAGATCAAACCTGTCCGCGGCTGAGCCGCGTTCAAGCGTAACGCATCGGCAACAGCGCGGGTCTAGTCGGCGCGTGTGATCACTGCACCCTCGGCACGCATTTCGCCTTTGGCACGATCGAAGCGCAGATGTGCGATCCCATGCGCCCCGGATTGAGTGAACAGAGTCCCCGCCGGTTTCCCGTCAGCTTTGATCTCGGTTCCTGCCGGCGCGCTACCTTCAACCCGAACCCGGCACAGTCCTTTGCGTAGCTCGGTCTTGTGTTTCATCCGGGCGGTAACCTCTTGCCCGACATAGCAGCCTTTTTTGAAATCCACGCCGTTCAGGTCTTCGAAACGCGACTCAAGGATGTAGCTGTCCGGATGCAGTTCTATCCCGCTTTCGGGAATACAATGTCGCACACGGATGGCATCCCAATCGGTCCCGTCATCACCTTCGGGCCCATCGGTGTAAACGCGCCAGCCCATGTCCGCATCGCGCGGATCGGGCAGGGCGCCTTCGGGCGCAGGCCCCGTGCCACGCTGGAGGTTCAAGCCCGCGGGCTCAATCGCCACATCTGCCCGCAGCTTGTACATGCCCAGCCGTTTTGCCAGCCCGTCGCCCAATTCTTCCGCAACGTCCAGCAGTACGGCGTCACCGTCTCGCTTGAGAAAGAAATCAGCCAGATACTTGCCCTGAGGGTTCAGCAGCGCCGCATAGACCAGCCCGGCCTCCAGTCCACCAATATCGTTGGTGATCAGATCCTGCAAAAAACTCTCGGTATCCGAGCCGGTCAGGCGCAGGATGCGGCGATTGGGCATGGCAGGGTCCTCGTCATTTGCTCTGGCCTCGTGATATAGGAAGTTCTACTGCCAAGACCAGAGGTTATCAGCTGTGCCCGCGCCGATCAGCATCGTGATCCCAACATTGAATGCAGAACCAACGCTGCCCGCTTGTTTGCAGGCCCTGATGGAGGGGCTGCATGCGGGCCTGATCCGCGAGTTGATCATAAGCGATGGTGGCTCGACCGATCTAACACCGGAGATCGCTGAAGAAGCCGGGGCAGAGCTGGTCGACGGACCCGCCTCGCGCGGGGGACAGTTACGGCGTGGCTGTGCCCTGGCCAGGGGTGATTGGGTGTTGATTTTGCACGCCGATACTGTGCTGGAACCAGGTTGGACGAAACCCGTGGTGGACCATCTGGCTTTACAATCCCCTGCGGCGTTTCGGCTGTCATTTCGCGCCAAGGGATTGGCCCCGCGCTGGGTCGCCGGTTGGGCCAACCTGCGCAGCGGCTTGTTCAGCTTGCCTTATGGCGATCAGGGTTTGTTGGTTCCGCGCGATGTCTATCTGCGTGCCGGAGGCTATAAGGACCAGCCATTGATGGAGGATGTGGCCCTTGCGCGCACACTGCCTCGGATCACGCTGCTGGAGGCGCGCGCCGTCACGAGTGCGGAGCGTTATGTGCAGGCGGGCTGGCTGCGGCGGGGGGCTCGGAATCTGTGGACCCTGGCGCGCTATCTTCTTGGGGCTGATCCGGAACATCTTGCTCAAATGTATCGGCGCTAAAGGAAGTGCGCAGTTCGACAATCGATTTGCCCAGCCTGAAGGGCGCGGCAAAGCTGACCAGACATAACGCAACGATCTGGAGCACCAGAATATGCGCGTTGGACTGCAGATATTCCCATTCGTCCTTCAACTTGCCGACCTGCTCGATCAATTCGTCATAGCTTTGGGCCAAAATCAGGTAGTCCCCTGCAATCGCGGGCACTTTGCGGCGCATGTTGTCAATCGCGGTCTGTGTGTCGTCGTCCAATGATGTGAAAACCAGGAACTGATCGATGTTGAACGCATCTGCCTTGGCTGACATCTGCTCCATCTCATCCTTCTCTTGCCGGCCAAACAGGAAATGCAGCCCTTGCAGCGGGGCGACCTCATTTGTGACCTCAATGAACAGCGGCAGGTCGGCATTGCTGGCGGTGGAGGCCGACAGAAACTCGACCTTTTCGCACAGAACGCCCGTGTCGGGGTCATAGGCCGGATCGCAGAACCGCAACCTGAAGCGCGCTGCATCGCGATCAAAGGCCGATGAGGCCGCATAGGCCACATCAATCTGCCGATCCAGACGAGAGCTATCGGCCGTATAAAGACCCGCCAGAACAGCGACCAAAGCACCGATACCGCCCAGCACGACCCAGACCAGATCAGCCAGTTTCCACGCCCGGTGACCTGCGGGTTTGCGGAACAGAAAGCCGGTTCCGACCAGTCCCAACACAAAGAACAGGATCAGAAGTGGTAATTGGTTCTCGGCCACGAAGTTCATGACCCCAAGTTTAGGCGCTGCGATGGTCCATGCAACCGGGATCACGCGCAGTTGTTTCGAAGATGCGAAACGCAAATGCATGTGCGAAACCACACGGGATCGAATTCCGGATTGAGATTGAACGCCTCCTGTGCAACCTGCTTAATTGACCCAATCAGGGCCAAGACACAGCGCGGAAGGCACAAGCGTGACCCTGTTTGTCATCCTCATCATTCTTACTGCGGCTTTGCTGCATGCGGTCTGGAACGCCATAGTCAAAACGGCCGCAGACCGGACGACGACGCTGGGCCTTGTGGCGTTTGGGCATGTCATCCCGGCCTCAGTGATGATCCTGTTGTTGCCGCTTCCGAGCGCTGAGAGCTTCATCTACATCGCGCTCTCGACCGTTGTTCATTTCGGCTATTACTTCATGCTGGGCAAAGCCTATCAGCACGGCGACCTCAGCGTCGTTTACCCCATCGCACGGGGCATCGTGCCCGCGCTGGTTTCGCTCTGGGCCATGGTGCTGGTGGGTGAGGTTCTGCCCCTGCAAGCCTGGGGTGGGATCGCCCTGATCGCGCTGGGCATTCAACTGAGCAGTTGGAGCGCCCTGCGATCCGGGGTCGGGCGCAGCGCGCTGGGTTTTGCGCTGGGCACGGGGTTCTGCATCTCGATCTATTCGGTGGTCGATGGGATAGGCGTGCGTTTGTCGGGCAATACGCTCAGCTACTGGGCCTGGGGCGCGTTCCTGCACCTGTTCATCGCGGGGTTTGTGGGGGTGCGCAAGCGAGACACGCTGGCGGCGCTGCCCGCCAAGGTCTGGATGATCGGCATCCTTGGAGGGTTTGTGTCGATGACGGCCTATGGTCTGGTGCTGTATGCCAAGAACTTTGCGCCTTTGGGGGCCGTGTCGGCCTTGCGCGAAACCTCGGTGATCTTCGCGGCGTTGATTGGGTTTGTGTTTTTGCACGAGGGCAACTGGATGCGCCGATTGGGCGCGGCGGTGCTGATGGCGGGCGGAGTGGCCCTGATCGGGCTGGCGGTGTGAGGGGAATGCCGGGCTGAAGTCCGGCCTAGGGATTGCGGAGGCGTCCCAAGCTATCCATCCAATGCTTGATGCGGAGCATCAAGCACGCGCCCGACCCGCCCCCATGGCCGGGCGCGAAGATCGTATTGAGGTCGGGCGGATGCTTTCAATTCACGCTAATCGGTTTGCATCAAACTTTGGGACTGCCCGATCAGGCCGCTTTGCGTCGCCTCCATTTTCTCAGGAAGGCCGACAAATGGAGCGTTGATTAGGTACGGAAATATCTCGGGAGACCTAAATAGAACAGTGTCGCGCTTCCAATGTAACGAGAAAATCTTTGCTTCGCTGCTGGGCAAATCAACTGTTCTTGGTTCGCCCCAACCAGTGTAAATAAACACCCAGTCTCCAGGTTTAACAAAACCGCGACCCAGCCAGAACAAATTGTCATTTATCGGAAATATCTCATTTGATGATTGGCGAACGCCCAATCCCAACCAGTAGTGACCTAAGTCGCAATAGTCTTGAACACGAATTGAAACACCTTCCTTGCCACCTACTCCGCGGTCAAATACATCAATGATTTTAAGAGGCTCAATCATCGATCGGTCTCCGGAAGTAGAATTAGCGGTGAGAAAAACCCGATCAAGAAACACACGCAGCCGAGTCCAAATGTGATCTTGCCATGTGTTTGCTCAATGTTGTCTATGCCAAGGCTTATGAGCACCGTTGCAATGGCATAAATCCCAGCCATAAGCCAAGATGCCCTGCTAAGCTGTCTAGTTTGAAGCCTAGAGGTCGCGTTCTTAGTTTTTAGATCAGCTATCTCATCGCGAGCTTCATCCAGCTGACTACACCTTTGAGTAAGTTCGTTTTTTAGTTCTAAGTTATTGTGTTCCAATTGACGGTAAGCCGCAACTGTGAGTTGAGTTCCTATTTTTCCACCAAAGGTGTTTGACCCGTCCGCAGAAAGCGCATTTAGTTGTTCCCCAAATGGGCCCTGTCTAAAGGAAGCTTCGGTTACAGGAAGATGCGTTTGGGCGTCGTTACTCTGTCGGTTTGGTTCGACGCCGCCTTCGGTAGGGCTAATCTTCGGTGGCTGCTTGTTCGACATTAAATTCCTCAAACATCCAACTCCTCCACAAACCGCGCGTTCTCCTGAATATACTGGAACCGCAGTTCGGGTTTTTTGCCCATCAGGCGCTCGACCAGGTCGCCGGTCTCGCCGGGTTCGTCCTCATCAATGGTGACGCGGATCAGTTTGCGTGAGGCGGGATCCATCGTGGTCTCTTTCAGGTCCTTGGCGTCCATTTCGCCCAGACCCTTGAAGCGCGAGACGTCGATTTTGCCTTTGCCGCCCAGACCTTTTTCCAGCCATTCGTCGCGCTCGGCCTCGTCCAGACAGTAGACGCGTTTGGCGCCTTGCGTTAGGCGGTAGAGGGGCGGGCAGGCCAGATACAGGTGGCCCGCGTCGATCATGGGCCGCATCTGGGTGAAGAAGAACGTCATCAGCAGCGAGGCGATATGCGCCCCGTCCACGTCCGCGTCGGTCATGATGATGATCTTGTCATAGCGCAGATCGTCGACGTTGAACTTGGTGCCAAGACCCACACCCAGTGCCTGCGTCAGGTCGTTGATCTCGGCATTGGTGCCCAGTTTCGAACTGGCCGCGCCCAGCACGTTCAGGATCTTGCCGCGCAGGGGCAGCAGGGCCTGCGTTTTGCGGTCTCGGCCCATTTTGGCAGATCCGCCCGCAGAATCGCCTTCGACGATGAATAATTCCGTTCCGTCGCGTGTTGAACTACTACAGTCCACCAACTTGCCGGGGAGACGAAGTTTCTTAGTGGCGGACTTGCGTTGTGTTTCCTTCTCGGCCCGTCGGCGCAGGCGTTCCTCAGCCCTCAGGATGAGGAAATCCAGGATCGCGCCGGCGGATTTCGTGTCCGCGGCCAACCAGTTATCGAAATGGTCGCGGACAGAATTCTCGACCAGCCGTTGTGCCTCGACCGTGGCAAGGCGATCCTTGGTCTGGCCCACAAATTCTGGTTCTGAGATAAAACAGGACACCAGCGCGCAGCCGCCGGTGATCAGATCGTCGCGCGTGATCTGGCCGGCCTTCTTGTTGTTGATCAGCTCACCGTAAGCCTTGATCCCCTTGAGGACCGCCGCCCAGAACCCCGCAACATGTGTTCCACCCTCGGGCGTTGGCACGGTGTTACAGTAGGACTGGATGAACCCATCGCGCGAGGGTGTCCAGTTGATCGCCCATTCGACCTTGCCGGGGGTGCCGAATTTTTCCTGAAAGTCCACGGTGCCCGCAAAGGGCTGCTCCGCATAGGTGGACGAGCCGTTCATCGTTTCCTTGAGGTAATCGGACAGGCCGCCGGGGAAGTGGAACGTGGCTTCGGTCGGCGTTTCGCCGTCATCAATGGCAGATTTCCAGCGGATTTCCACGCCCGAGAACAGATAGGCCTTGGAGCGGATGGATTTGAACAGCCGGGCCGGTTTGAACTTGTGATGGCCGAAGATCTCGGCATCGGCGTGGAAGGTGACAGTTGTGCCGCGTCGGTTGGGGGCCGCGCCGACCTTTTCGACGGGGCCAAGGGGAATGCCGCGTGAAAAGCGTTGTTCAAACAGCGTCTTGTCGCGGGCCACCTGAACGACCATGGAATCCGACAGCGCGTTGACCACCGAAGCCCCCACGCCGTGCAGACCGCCCGAAGTCTGGTAGGCCTTGCCCGAAAACTTACCGCCCGCATGCAGGGTACACAGGATGACCTCCAACGCCGATTTGTCGGGGAATTTGGGGTGCGGATCGATCGGAATGCCGCGCCCGTTGTCGCGCACGGTCAGGGCGTAATCGGCGTGCAGCTCAACCTCAATTCGGTTCGCGTGGCCTGCGACCGCCTCATCCATCGAGTTGTCCAGGATTTCGGCCACCATATGGTGCAAAGCACGCTCATCGGTGCCGCCGATATACATGCCGGGGCGTTTGCGAACAGGTTCCAGCCCTTCCAGCACCTCGATCGAGGAGGCGTCATAGGTGGTGGTTGCTTCGGGCGTCAACAGATCGTCGGGCATGGGTGCTGCTCTTGTTCTTGGGTTTCCCCCATTATGGCAGGGGATGTGGTTCGGGGGAAGAGGGCCACGAGGTGTTGTGTGCAATTTGCGCGCTTCAATTGCCCTGTCATGCCGTTTTGCAGCAACAGGGCCGCGTTCGCGGACCGAGCAAGTTAAACCGCTAAAAGGCGATGGGAATTCCGGTCGGGGCACGAAGTGTGGTGTGCAACATCTGCACTTCCCGCGGTTTCAAAACCGGAAGGACCGTTTCGCCGAATGGCCCATCGCGGGACATCAGTTCGGGAAACAGTTCAAAGAGCTCTCGCTTGGTTTCGCGGGCCATCGCATCCAGGCTGGTGTCCCCGGGGAAAAAGGTTTCAGACCAAAGGCCTTCGACCTGCACCAGCTCATGTTGGTCAAACAGGATATGGATATACTCGATGTCTTGATCTGGCGGGTCCTGCGTAACAGATTGCCCGTCAACAAGCCCTTTGGCCGGCGCAAGCATCACCCTATCTCCAAAATACAGTTGCATCTGGTGTGAGGACACTACGATCCGATGCTGCGGGGAAACCAGCAGGTCGCGCGCAGGGCATCCCGGCGATAAACTGTCTTTACCTATGCGGATCGGGCAGAATCTTGGGGATTGCCTCAACTCAGCCGAGGAGAGACGCCGCCGACCGATCCAGCGCACAGGACGGCTGCTGCCATCTGCGACGATGACGGGGTCTCCGGGCCTGAGGGTTTCAATGCGCCGTTCGCCGTATGGGGTCAGGATCAAAGATCCGGCGGTAAAGCAGACAAAGGAGGGCAGTGTGTCGTAGTCAACGGGCGGAGCGGTGACGATGGTGTTGTTGGTGTTTGCGATTGTATCGCCAACATTTGCCGTACCAGAGGTGACGATGATGTATTGCGGATTCGAAAACTGAAGCAGCGTGAACGTGACGGGTGAACCGCCGACGGTGCCACTATAGGTCTCGAAGGTCTGAAAGTTGGTCGAGTTGCCTATAAAGCCGGGGACGCCTGAAACATCCAGCTGAGGGCCACCATCGGCATCGGGATCTTCCAAGGTGTCGTCATTGTCGATGACTGCCACTTGAAACGCGTTCAGGACGGTAACGTTGGTCGAGCTCAGCGGGTCGACATTAATTTCGAGTATCGTGACAAACTTCATCTGATTTACTCGCGATAAACAACTTTAATGAAAGTATAAATTCATCATACACGAAATAGGTGCAGAAGCATAATGATGTTCAATACAAGCGCAGCGAATTCCGGTTTCTCTCGATAGCTCAGAGATTTACGAGTAACCTGCAGGCGGGATCAACTAGGCAGGACGAATATGAGCTGGATCAAAACCGTACCGTTTGAGCGGGCTACAGGGCGGCTGCGAAAACTCTATGACCGGGTGATCGGACCGAACAACAACGTGGATAACATCATGATGGTGCATTCCCTGCGCCCGCATTCGATGGAAGGCCATATGGCGATCTACAAGACCGTGTTGCATCATTCCGGAAACACGGTTCCAAAGTGGTTTCTTGAGGTTTTGGGCGTTTGGGTCAGTTCTCTCAATCGCTGTGGTTATTGCGTTGAACATCATTTCAGCGGTTTGCAGCGGCTGTTGCGCGATACGCCGCGCGGCGATGCCTTCCGTGCAGCGATTGAGGCGCGGCGTCCCGAAGATGCGCCTTTGGACCCGGCTCAGATTGCTGCGATGCACTATGCCAGAAAGCTGACCGAAGCGCCGGGGGACATAGTCGAAGCGGATGTGATTGCCCTGCGCGATGCCGGGTGGAAGGATGGTGAAATCCTAGAAATCAATCAGGTTTGCGCTTACTTCTCTTACGCCAACCGGACGGTTTTGGGGCTGG
This sequence comes from Ruegeria sp. AH7, assembly GCF_056541325.1. Lineage (NCBI taxonomy): Bacteria > Pseudomonadati > Pseudomonadota > Alphaproteobacteria > Rhodobacterales > Roseobacteraceae > Ruegeria > Ruegeria sp. AH7. Next base: position 279,917 of record NZ_JBQFYF010000002.1, read on the forward strand.
GCTGCTCGACCCAAGGGGATGTTCTAGGGCTGTCGCCAAACAATTCGGATGACCCCGAAGATTGGGGCCATACTTAGGGGCTTAGTCTGCGATCCAATCTAGTATGGCTTGGGCGACAACCTTGGGCCGCTGGTGATGCAGCCAGTGATCGGTGCCGGAGATATCGATGCGGGTCAGGTCATGGGCAAAGGTCTCAAGCCCAGCCGTGGATTCGGGTAACAGCGCTTTGTCATCCGATCCCCAAAGCAACAGATGTGGACATTGAACCTGCAAGCGATCCAGGGGCAGTTCGGGCAGGTCAGTGCGCGGTTCTCCTGGGTTAGCGACCACAAGCGGTGAGGCGCGATACCAGTTCAGCATCGCCTCAAGCCGACCGGGGCGGGCCCATTCGGTGCGATAAACTTGCATCTGCGCATCAGACAACCAGTCCAACCCCATGCCGAACCGAAAGAAACGTTCCAGACGCGCGAAATGATTTGCGGAAAATCGCTGCGTTGCGTCGGGCGCACGTAGGTCGTTGATATAGGCTGAGGCTTTGGATTGCGCGCCACCTGCCGCCATGGCGCGTTGGAACGGCACGGGGTGGACGCCGTTTGCGATAATCAGCCGGCTGACCAGATCGGGGCGGAACATTGCCAGCCCATAGGCAACCGATGCGCCCCAATCGTGGCCTATGACACATATAGGACCGCCAAGTTGTTCGATCAAAGCCACCATATCTGACACCAACTGGGACAAGGTGTAGTTGCCAACACCTTCGGGGCACCAGCTTTGCCCGTAACCGCGCTGATCTGGGGCGATGCAATGAAAGTGGTGGATCAGGTGCGGGGCCAGATCGCTCCAAGCCCCGCCGAATTCCGGAAACCCATGCAACATCAGCAATGGAGGTTTGTCGCTTTCACCCCAGTGACGCAATAGGAAGGGGTGGCCGTTCAGGTCCGCGAATTCCGTATCCATTTCTACCCCAATTGTTGAACAGCGATAAGATGGGTTTTCCTCACATCTATTTGATGCCGATCAAAGCGCAATTCGACACTTTCTGCTAGCCGTGCAGGATCAACGAGGGAAAGGAAACACTGCATGGACGCCGTAGCAGCACGCAAAGAAAAGCAATCATCTGTTAAAATTGTCCCAAAGCCGGAGCAGGAGGCTGCTCGGCCCTGTCACGATAAAATCCGTCTGGCGTTCGAAAGCGGCAGATATCCTTACACACACAAGATGGCGCGCAAGGACTACGAGGCGCAGAAGGCTTTGTTGCAGGCGGAGCTTCTGAAAGTCCAACTTTGGGCCCAGGAAGCCGGGCAGCGGTTCGTGCTGCTATTCGAAGGGCGCGATGCGGCTGGCAAAGGCGGCACGATCAAGCGGTTCATGGAGCATTTGAACCCGCGGCAGGCGCGCGTTGTGGCTTTGAACAAACCCACCTGGGAAGAAAAAGGTCAGTGGTACTATCAACGCTATGTCCAGGAGTTGCCGACGGTCGGGGAAATGGTGTTCTATGATCGGTCTTGGTACAACCGGGCTGGGGTTGAGCGTGTGATGGGGTTTTGCTCGCCGAATGAATATCTGGAATTCATGCGCCAGACACCGGATCTGGAGCGGATGCTGGTCCGGTCAGGTATTCAGCTGTACAAATACTGGTTCTCGGTCACGCAGGATGAACAACAACGCCGGTTCAAAAGCCGCGAAACCGATCCGTTGAAACAGTGGAAGTTGTCGCCCATCGACAAGGCCAGCTTGAACAAATGGGACGACTATACCGAGGCGAAAGAAGCGATGTTCTTCTATACCGATACTGCCGATGCGCCCTGGACCATTGTCAAATCGAACGACAAGAAACGCGCGCGATTGAATTGCATGCGCCACTTTCTGGCGTCGCTTGACTACCCCGAGAAAAACGAAGCGATCGTTGGTGAGCCTGACCCGCTAATCGTCGGGCAGGCCCATCACGTGATTCACCAGTCCGAACATATTCTGGGCGCCTCGCTGCATCCCAACACGTGACCTTACAGAATTAAGTTTTGAGGTTGTGAAGCCCACAACCATGCGTCAGCGCATAAGTCTCATGACGATATTTATCTGATCCGCTCTTGCCCCGACTTCGGGCCGCGCATATGGCTGGTCGGATGAACAAGGTGATGACATATCCGGCCCATTTCAAGGCCATCGCTGTGCTGGGCTTGCCGTTGATCGGCGGGCATCTGGCACAGTTTGCGATCGGTTTGACCGATACTGTCATGCTGGGCTGGTACGGGGTCGAGGCCCTAGCGGCGGTGACACTGGCCAGCAGCTATTTCTTTGTTCTGTTCCTGTTTGGGGCCGGGTTTGGCTGGGCCGTGATGCCAATGGTTGCAACGGCCGCAGCGGAAGAGGATGAAACCAGTATCCGTCGCTCGACACGCATGGGGCTGTGGCTATCACTGCTTTATGCAGCGCTTGTTATGCCATTGCTGTGGTGGTCCTATCCGATCTTGATTGCCTTGAGGCAGGAGCCACAAGTGGCTGAAACTGCCGCGCAATACCTGCGCGTGGCGGGATGGGGGCTGTTCCCGGCGCTGTTGGTCATGGTGCTCAAATCCTACCTTGCGGCGCTGGAACGCACCCAGATTGTCCTGTGGATCACCGTTGTTGCTGCCCTTGTGAATGGCGTGACCAACTATGCCTTGATTTTCGGGAACTGGGCCGCGCCAGAGCTTGGGGTGATGGGCGCGGCCATTGCATCAGTGGTCACTCAGATTGTGTCGCTGGTCGCGGTTGTTGCCTATGCGGTTTACGTATTGCCTCAATACAACCTGTTCCAGCGCTTCTGGCGCCCGGATTGGGAGATGTTTGGAAGCGTTCTGCGCCTTGGTGTACCGATCGGATTGACAACGCTGGCCGAGGTCACACTGTTCGCCACTTCGGCGGTCATGATGGGATGGCTAGGTCAGGTGCCTCTGGCGGCGCATGGGATTGCGTTGAACCTCGCATCGGCCACTTTCATGGTGCATTTGGGTCTATCGAACGCGGCGACCATTCGGGCTGGAAATGCTTTGGGCCGTCGAGATCGTGCACATCTTGAAAAAGGCGCCATCGCAGTGACCATCATGTCACTGGTTATGTCCGTTTTGACGGTGATCCTGTTCCTCACCTGTGCCGAGCCTTTGATTTCCCTGTTTATGGAATCTGATGACCCACAGCGTGGCCAGATCCTGGCCATCGGAACTGGGTTGCTCGCCATGGCAGCGCTGTTTCAACTGGTCGATGGCGCTCAGGTCATTGCGCTTGGCCTGCTGCGTGGCTTGCAGGATGCCAAGATTCCTATGGTCATGGCCGGGCTGAGCTACTGGGTCGTTGGCCTGCCGTCTTCCTACTACTTTGGTTTTGTCCGAGGCATGGATGGAATTGGCGTTTGGATGGGTTTGGTTCTGGGGCTCGCATGTGCAGCTATACTGCTGATGGCGCGGTTCTGGATGCGATCCGTGCGTGAAGTGGGTGTTCCGGCTGAGTAACTGTTAGCCCTTTTCCAGTCGATCTGCCTTTTTCCGAACCAGCACAGATCGCAGATCGTGCATCGCCATCAAAAGCCGGTCAGTGACGTCTTCCAGTTGATCATCGGTGGCTTTGGACTGCGCCCATTGCGTTGTCAGGTTCAAATAGTCAACGGCCCGGTGAATGTCATCTATATCGCGCTGCGCCAGCAAGGCCTTGCGATCATCCATCCATCGCGCAATCTCAGCCTTGTCCGCATCTGTCAGGCTACGCTGACCATGTGGCTTGACCTCGCCGTTGCGGATGTTGATCACCGCAATCTGGTCCATCTCGATCCGCCGCTGGCGGTTTTCGGTGTCGACCTTGAACACAGCCGCACCATTCTCGCGGACACGAAAGTAGTATTCGGGCAGTTCGGCCGTCATGAAGGTCTCCGTTCAGGTCAGAGCCGCGCAAAAGCGCTGAATGCGGGTGCAGGCCTCTTTCAAGGCCTCATCTGAGGTCGCGTAGCTGACCCGGAAATTGGGTGACAGGCCAAATGCCGCGCCAAACACCACCGCGACGTCGGCGTCTTCCAGCAGAGCTGTTGCAAAGGCTTCGTCGTTTTCAATCACCGTCCCGGCAGGGGTTGTCTTGCCGATCAGTCCCGCGATGGACGGGTAAACATAAAAGGCACCTTCCGGGGTGGGGCAACTAATGCCGTCGATGGCGTTCAGCATATCGACAACCAGATCGCGGCGGCGTTTGAAGGTCACGTTATTGGGGGCCAGGAAATCCTGTGTACCGTTCAACGCTTCGACTGCGGCCCATTGGCTGATCGAACAGGGATTCGAGGTGGATTGCGACTGTACCTTGCGCATCGCCGCGATTAGGGCCTCAGGCCCGGCGGCATAGCCGATCCGCCACCCTGTCATGGCATAGGCCTTGGATACGCCATTGCAGGTAAGCGTGCGGTCATAAAGCTTGGGCTCGACTTGTGCAGGAGTGCAGAATTCAAACCCGTCATAGGCCAAATGTTCGTACATATCATCGGTCATCACCCAGACATGAGGGTGGCGCAACAAAACATCGGTAAGCTCTTTCAACTCCGCGTGGCTGTAACCCGCACCAGTCGGGTTCGACGGAGAGTTGAAGATCAGCCATTTTGTATTGGGTGTAATCGCCGCCTCAAGTTGATCGGCAGTCAGCTTGAAATTTGTCTGAAGCGAAGTTTCTGCAATCACCGGAGTTCCGCCCGCCAGCAGAACCATATCTGGATAGCTGACCCAGTAGGGGGCAGGAATGACGACCTCATCCCCCTCGTTCAGGGTTGCCATCAGCGCGTTATACAACGTCTGTTTGCCACCCGTACCCACCGAAACCTGTGCGGGAGTGTAGTCGAGCCCGTGATCACGTTTCATCTTGGCGCAGACGGCCTGTTTCAACTCGGGGATGCCGTCAGGTGCGGTGTATTTCGTTTTGCCCGCCGCTATGGCCGCAACAGCGGCGTCCTTGATGTTTTGGGGTGTGTCGAAATCCGGCTCACCTGCGCTCAGGCCGATGATGTCACGCCCGGCGGCTTTCAGCTCGGCCGCCTTGGCTGTCATCGCAATCGTTGGGGAAGGTTTGACGCGGGACAATGTCGCAGACAGGAAACTCATGGCGGCCTCGGTTTGTATGTTCAGCCTGACTGTCATAGGGTGCGCCCGAAGGACGATCAAGCGATATGAAATCGGAAAGCGGAGACCTGAATGAGCGACGAATACGATTGGTTTGGACCAGACGCGGCGACATTTGGGGATCGGTTGGCCGGCGCGCGAGAGGCTGCTGGGATGAACCAGGCGGAACTGGCCCGGAGGCTGGGTGTCAAGAAATCGACGATTGTTGATTGGGAAAATGACCTGTCCGAGCCGCGCGCAAACCGTCTGTCGATGATGGCGGGCATGGTGAACGTGTCGATCAGATGGTTGCTGACTGGCGAAGGCGAAGGCATGGACGCGCCCGTAGATGCAGATAGCAATAATCTGGATATTGCCGGAGCCGTCGCCGAGCTGCGCGCAATCCGCGGCGAAATGCGCGGCTGTTCGGAACGCGCCGCGCGGCTGGAAAAAAAGCTGCGGCTGATGCTGGAAGCAGGCCAATGACCGAGGCGCGCGATATTCGCATCAAACGCATGAAAATGCGGTCGATGCGGCGGGGTATCAAAGAGATGGACCTGATCCTGTCAGCCTATGCTGATCGTAATCTGGACACGATGGATGTGGCGGGTCTGGATCAGTATGATGCCTTACTGAACGAAAACGATCAGGACTTGTATCAATGGGTGACCGGGCAGGTCTCTCCTCCAGACGCGCTGTCCGACTTGATCTCTGACATCGCTCAGACCTTTCAAAAGTAAGGATAATTCCAGCTTAACTGATTTTTCGGGATTTCGGTTCATCGTGGCGGAAAGAACGCGACTGAATCGGAGGGTCGGATGAGTATGGAATTGCAGGTCTCGGCATCGGGCGCCAAAGGGTTCATGAATAGCTACCTTGAGGCGTTGGCGCTTGTCGAACGGCTGCACCGGCTGCTTTTGGACGTGATCAAAGATGAGTTCGAGCGGGTCGGCGTGCTGGAAATCAACGCCGTTCAGGCGCTGCTATTGTTCAATATCGGCGATCATGAAGTGACGGCGGGTGAGTTGAAAAGCCGTGGATACTATCAGGGCAGCAATGTCAGCTACAATCTGAAGAAACTGGTTGAAATGGGGTATATGCACCACCAGAGGTGCGAAATCGACCGTCGCTCTGTCCGGGTGCGGCTGACGCCACGCGGTCGGGATATCCGCGATATCGTATCTGAGCTTTTTGCGCGCCATGCGGACGGGTTGCAAAACCGTGGTGTGCTGGCGCAAGAGGGGATCGAAGATATTACTGGATCACTGCGCCGGGTTGAGCGGTATTGGACGGACCAGATACGCTATATCTACTGATACGCGACGATTTGTTTTCTGGCGGGTGCGTCAGACCATGTGCTGGGTTAGTCGAAGGAAGACCTCCGAGTTGTAAACCGCTGAGCTCGCGTTCCAGCTTTCGGCGCATAGCGCGCTCAAAATCCTCGAAACCCTGCGCTACTTCCAGAAACGCGCCCGGCCCGTGCAAAACATTGCTTTCGAAGAACGGGATCAGGAACAGCTCGCCTTCGAAATCGGCTGCGTTGATGACCAGTCCGTTGACCACGACATCACTGAACGGGAAGTGCCGATAGGCGTTTTGTGGGCCATAGCCGTCATTGTTCGATCCGTCCCCTGACAGATCAATGGTCTTGAATAGGCAAGGGGGGGCGCGTTCCAACAAGGCGGCGCCAAAGGCCAATGCGTATCCCATCGCAGTGGCGGATTGGGTGTCCGACCGCTTGGACTGGCTGATTTGTGTTGCGGCGGCCAGAACATCGCCACTGTTTTTGATCATCCGCCAATCCATGATGATATGTTGGACGGACCGTCCGCTCCATTCATAGACTGCAAGCGCGACGGGCATTGGCGACGAAAAGAAGGCGTCATGAACCTCGGGGGCGAGCAGGGCGGCCGCCAAGCCTTGCCGTTGCAGAGCGTCTTCTGCCTCGTCCACCGAAACAGAGATATCCAGCGCCAATGCCAGCGCCAGACGGCAGGGCTCTGCCTGAACGGGGCTGGCCAGGACGGCCAGACCTAGTGCTATAAGGGAGCGGATCACCAGTGCCCGGTACTTTCCATGCTGGCCCAGGGCTCTGCTGGTTCCAGCGCGTCGCCGTTTTGCAGCAACTCAACCGAGATATTGTCGGGCGAGCGGACAAAAGCCATGCGCCCGTCACGCGGTGGACGGTTGATGGCCACCCCATTGTCCTGAAGGTGCTGGCAGGTCGCATAGATATCGTCGACGCCGTAAGCCAGGTGGCCAAAGTGGCGGCTGTCACTTGGCAATGCGTCGTCACCATCCCAATTGTAAGTCAGCTCAATCGGTCGATCTTCTTGCCCCGGCGGTGCCATGAAAATGAGGGTGAAGCGGCCCTGTTCGCTTTCGTACCGGCGGGTTTCTTTCAGGCCAAGCAGTTCATAGAACGCCATGGATTTCTCAAGATCCTTCACGCGTACCATGGTGTGAAGATATGTCAGCCCCATCTCGGCAATCCTTCTATTGGAATGAGTTCGCCCTCAGCTTAGCGCGCTGCCGGGACGTGTCGAGGGGGCAGGGAACACAATTCCGAAAAACCGAGCATCAGGCCATATCCTGCGGTTCCAGCGGATGATCTGACGATATATAGTGGCTGGCGACTCAGTATCGAAAGGAAGTTTTCATGCCCCTGTCTGCCGACCAACAGGCCGAGATCGAAGCGCAGCGCGCGCAGTCGCATCAAACACGCCGTGTCGTTGCAACGGGGATGGAAGATCACCTGTATACTGCGCACCGGGTGCTGGACCATGGCTTTGTCCGCGTCATCGACTATATGGGCGATGATGCGGCCATCTGTCAGGCGGCACGCGTGTCTTATGGCAAGGGCACGAAGTCGGTTCAGAATGACGAAGGGCTGATCCGCTATCTGATGCGGCACTGGCATTCGACCCCGTTCGAGATGTGCGAGGTCAAGCTGCACGTTAAACTTCCGGTTTTTGTCGCGCGCCAGTGGATTCGCCACCGGACCGCCAATGTGAACGAATACTCGGCGCGCTATTCTATTCTGGATCGTGAGTTTTACATTCCCGCACCCGAGCATGTCGCCGCGCAATCCGAGGTGAACAATCAAGGCCGCGGATCGGCTTTGGAAGGGGAAGAGGCTGCTCGGGTTCTGGAAATGCTCAAGGCCGACAGCACCCGCTGCTATGACAATTATGAGGCGATGATCAGCCAGGACGGCCAGCAAGGGCTGGCGCGTGAACTGGCACGGATGAACTTGCCAGCCAATATCTACACGCAATGGTATTGGAAAGTTGATCTGCACAACCTGTTCCATTTCCTGCGCCTGCGCGCTGATCCACATGCGCAATACGAGATCCGGGTCTATGCCGATACTATGTGCAAGATCGTGGCCGATTGGGTGCCCTTTGCCTATCGGGCCTTCGAAGATTACCGCCTAGGTGCCGTGAACCTGTCAGCTCAGATGGTGGACAGCCTGCGCCGGATGCTGGCTGGCGAAAGCGTCACTCAGGAAAGCTCGGGCATGACAGCACGGGAATGGCGTGAGTTCGAGACCATTATCAAGGAAAACTGATTCAAAAGCATAGCATTTGTCTATACAAACCGTCATGAAACTGTTACTTTGGTTCCATGACCTATGTTTCGTTTTTTTCCGTACTTGGTCTGGTGTCGGCGCTGGCCGGACCGGCCATTGCCAAAAACCCAATTGCCGAAGTTCTGTGTGAACCGACACAAAGATTGCATGACAAGTTGCAGGCTCAGTTTCGCTCTGCCCGTATAGCAACGGGCATGCGCGGGCCTGAACAGATCATGGAGGTCTGGAGCAGTGATCGGGGCGACTGGACCATGGTTGTGACCTATGCCACCGGTACATCCTGCATCGTTGCGATGGGACAAGACTGGTATTCGCATACTGAGGATAAGCCAGCACGAGGATAGGGCATTTGCCGGATAGGGGGCGGGTGACGGCCGGAAATTGGCCGCCAACCTTAATTGGAAAACCCTGCGCGGGGCGGGGGCGTCGTTACAACGGTTTCAAATCAGCTGCCATCTGGCGGCCGTCACGTCCGTCCTGCAACTCGTACGAGACTTTCTGATTGTCTGCGAGCCCGGTCAGTCCGGACCGTTCTACGGCCGAGATATGCACAAACACATCTTTGCCCCCTTCGTCGGGGGCAATAAACCCATAGCCTTTGGTGGTATTGAACCATTTCACGGTGCCAGTTGGCATCTCCCGTGTCTCCTTCTACTTTCGCATTGTCCCACAAATAGGTGGGGCGGTGGTTGGCAGAACCGCAAAAGCAGGCTGTTTCCAATGCTGACGACAGCTGATTTTGCATGTTTCACCTTTTTCAACATTGCACGGTGAAGTAAAAAATCAAGAATAACCGCTGGAAACCGGTTGGTTCGCCTAAAATTGAAACAAATACCGAAGCAGGACAAACATGCGTCTTTATGGGCTAAAAAATTGTGACATGTGCCGCAAGGCCTTGAAATCACTTCCTAATGCTGAGTTTGTGGATGTGCGCGCAGATGGCGTTCCGGAAAATCTGCTGTCGCAGGCTCTTGCCACGTTCGGCGAGGCTTTGCTCAACACCCGTTCGACAACCTGGCGTGGTTTGGAGGATGCGCAGCGTTCCCGCCCCGCAATGGAGTTGCTGAAAGAACATCCGACCCTGATGAAACGTCCACTGATTGAAAAAGATGGTTCGTTGACGTTGGGTTGGACTGCCGAAACGCGGTCAATGCTTGGCGTCGCGTGATCGGATGCTTATCTGATCTGACGCAACTGCGAGGATAGTTTATGCGAAACGCCGCAATGATTTTGGGTGTCATCGCCGGTTTGATCGGGATGATTGTTGGTTTTTTTGGATACGGGTATGTCGAGGCGATCAAGCATTTCGGGGATATTGAAGGCATTGCCGAGCAGGTCGATAACCCCGGCTTGATCCAAACGGCCTCGATCGTTGCGCCTTTGCTGGCGATCGCAGGGGGCGCGATGGCCCATGCGCGTGCTCTGATCGCGGGCGTCTTGCTGTTAGTATCGTCGGCCGGGATGTATTATGCGTTTGGGTTTGGTGTCTTCACCATGTTCCCGATTGCGTTTGCCGGCGTTGCCGGGGTGCTTGGGCTCGCCGCTGGAAAACCAGACGAACCCAAGGCGCATTTCTAGCTCATTTCAGCTTCAACAGGCGATCCAGCGACAGAGGGCCCGCGCCGTTGAGCACGATCACGAGGAACAGGAAGGTCCACAAAACTCGCTGGTCCAGAATGTCCGGAGCTGCATTAAAAAGGCTGCCCAGTTTCACGCCATGGCCGGTCACATCAACCAGCGTCTGAACCCAGACAAAGCCAATCATGCCCAGTGCAGCCAGACGTGTGAACAAGCCAACCAGCAATAGGGCGGGTAGTACAAACTCGGCCACGGTGCCAAGGAAAACCACGAGGCGCTGGTACAAGGTCATCTGCGTGACGTCCCACAAAACAGCCTCGGCCGCTTTGGGGAATATCTGTCCAAATGCTCCGCTAGATGGTGAAAAGATCGACCCATCGATCTTCAGCATGGCCGAGTTCCAATAGTAGACCAGCAGCACGGCGATAAAGACCAGCCGCGCAAGCGTGGGTGTCAGCCAGCCGGACGCATGGTCCGCCTTGCCCAGAACGTTGTTGTGGATTGAGATCAGGGCAGTCATGTTTCCAGCCTTTCGATAGTCACAGAAGTTATGGCACCGCCTTGCAACAGCAATGCCAGCGTGGGTCCAAGATCAAAGCCCAGAGTTTCAGCGGCGGCTTTTTCGAATGCTTCGCCGATGGTGTCCCCTGATTGTATGTAGGCAATCCAATCCGCGCCGCCCGGTGGCAGCAAGTGAGGGGTAGGATCGTATTCAGGGCGGGTGATCAGCACATCCTCGGCCCCGGTTGAGGGCTTGGGCGCGTCAGCCTCAGTGTTGAAGCGCCAGATCGCATGAATAGGCCAATCCGACCGGATGACCTGCATCGAAGGCGCGAATACCAACCGGGCGCGCATGATCTCTTCGGGTGAGACAGCCAGTGCATCCGCGGGCGCAGGTCGGCTGTCTGCGGCGTGGTAGGACTGGCGCAGGGCCAGTTCCAACCGGGCCACATCGGGCAGGTAGGCCAGATGAGACAGTTGTGGCATGTTGGCCAGAAAGTCGGGAAACGCCTCACCATAAAACATCATCAACGGCGAGGTCGGAGGGTGCTGGCGCAGAAAAATGCCGGACAACCCGTCCATATTCTGAGTGCCCAGCAGCTTGGTGATAACAGGAAATGCCTGATGCATCGCCTCGGTCAGCGATACCGCGACATTGTTACGATAGACGCTGAACCGGCGACCCGCTGGTTGATCGTCTGCGTCCTTCAAACCCTCGGGAACTGGTGCTTTCGCATCCAGCAAGGCCGCGTGAAATTCGGTTTGCGAAACGCTCATGCAGGAACCCGTTCCAATGCGGATTGTGCGCGTTCCGCTTCGGCGCGCAGCACCGGCCAATCGGGGACATCTGTATCCCACTCAACCAACACAGGTTTGGGGCCTGACCGTTCCAGCACATAGTCCAGCAGCGCCCAAACCGGGTCCACAACCTCGCGCCCATGGCTGTCGATAAGCAGGGGGTGGCCATGATCATCTTCGTCCTCATCATGACCACCCAGGTGAATTTCGCCCACCTGATTCAGCGGATATGCATCGATGTAACCTTGGGGTGAGAAATCCAGATTGGTGGCCGAGACAAAGACGTTGTTCACATCCAGCAACAAGCCACAGCCTGTACGCTTGGCGATCTCGTGCAGGAAATCGGGTTCCGACCATGTGCTTTCTTCGAACGCCAGATAGCTGGAGGGATTCTCCAGCAGCATCTGACGGCCCACCGTTTCTTGCACCTGATCAATATGTGCACAAACCCGCGCCAAAGTGGCATCGGTGTAGGGCAGGGGCAGCAGATCGTTGAAGAAATGGCTGTCATGGGTCGACCAGGCCAGATGTTCTGAGAAGCTGGCTGGGCTCAGCCAGCCGACAAGATGTTTGAGCCGGGCCAGATGATCGGGGTCTAGCGGGCCTTCGCCACCGATGGACAAGCCGACGCCGTGAACGGAGATCGGAAATTGTTCTGCAAGATGGCGCAGTTGAGCCAATGGGCGGCCGCCGTCTCCCATGTAGTTTTCGGCATGAACTTCTAGCCAGGCGACAGGTTGGGCGTGCTCCAGTATTTGCGAAAAATGCTGTGGTTTGTAACCAACACCTGGCGCTGCGGGCAGACGATTGGATCTGAGGGCATCATCCAGCATTTGCACGCTCCTTCTGATCGAAGAAAAGGGCGGGCGAAGGTGCCCGCCCCCTAAAGTCGTTTGCTCGACGCTTATGCTGGCAGGTCGCGCTTCAGCTCTTCCAGCGAACCTTTGCGCGGTGTGCCGTCTGCCTCTGCAGGCAGTTCGATATCGCCGCAGGTGCCTGCGTCAACCAGGGTCCAGGCGTTGCCCTGATAATCAACGGTTGAGGTGCCCGCGCATGTGGTGCCGGGGCCTGCTGCGCAGTCATTCTGACCGGCCAGCGAAACGCCATAGCACTTTTCTTTGGCTTGAGCGCTTGCGGTGGTTGCTGCACCCGATACGGCGGCTGCGACTGCGGTTGCGATAACCAGGGACTTTGCTGTGTTCGACATCTCGGAAATCCTCTTGATGACTGGGTATGTCTGCTTGTGACAATGACAAAGGTAAGGGCAAGTTGGCTATTGTTAAATTCACGAGCCCGTGTCTCACAAGCGCGTCAGGGCGCGGGGCGCGCCCTTGTAAGGTAATCTACTGTTTTTGAAGGGAAAAGGATAGTGTGTTTCAATCCGACCCCTGTTCCGGGGTCGGATTTCCGGCGAGATGGTGCCGAATGTTACAACAGGTCGGGTGGGGTCGCGGCCTGCGACAACTCATTTGTTACAGCCTCAAGCGGCTGAACCTGCGTTTGTTTTTCGCCAAGGCGTCGAACACTGACGGTGCGGTCTTCGACCTCACGATGACCAACGGCCAGGATCACCGGCACCTTGCCGACAGAATGTTCGCGGACCTTGTAGTTGATCTTTTCGTTGCGGATATCCGCCTCGGCCCGCACACCGGCGGCTTTGAGTGTTTCCACTACTTCCATCACATAGTCATCCGCCTCGGACGTGATCGAGGCGACGACGGCCTGACGTGGGGCCAGCCAGAAGGGCAGTTTGCCGGCGTGTTCTTCGATCAGGATTCCGATGAACCGTTCGAACGATCCCAGCGTGGCGCGATGCAACATAACGGGGCGGTGCTTGCCGCCGTCAGCCCCAACATACGTGGCGTCCAGACGTTCTGGCAGAACAAAGTCAACCTGGTGTGTGCCGCATTGCCAGTCACGACCGATCGCGTCGGTCAGAACAAACTCCAGCTTCGGGCCGTAGAACGCGCCCTCACCCGGGTTGAGCTTGGGTTCGATCCCTGCAGCACGTGTCGCACTTAGCAGTGCGGCCTCAGCCTTGTCCCAAACTTCGTCAGACCCCGACCGTTTCTCGGGACGATCCGAGAATTTGACCGAGAAGTTCTCAAATCCCAGATCCTTGTAGATTCGGGAAAGGAACCGGATGAACTCGGCGGTTTCAGATTCGATCTGGTCTTCGGTGCAGAAGATGTGTCCATCATCCTGAGTGAAACCGCGCACACGCATGATGCCGTGCAGCGCACCCGACGGCTCATAACGGTTGCACGAACCGAATTCTGCCATGCGAAGGGGCAGGTCGCGATAAGACTTCAAACCCTGATTGAAGATTTGCACGTGGCACGGGCAGTTCATCGGTTTCAGGGCGTTGATCGCCTTTTCACGCGCGTGTTCCTCGTCCACTTCGACGATGAACATATTCTCCTGATACTTGTCCCAATGGCCGGATGCTTCCCACAGCTTGCGGTCAACGACCTGAGGCGTGTTCACCTCAACATAGCCACCGCTGCGTTGCTGACGGCGCATGTAGTCCTGCAGCTGTGTGTAAATGGTCCAGCCGTTGGGGTGCCAGAAAATCTGACCGGGGGCTTCTTCCTGCATGTGGAACAGGTCCATCTCGCGGCCCAGTTTGCGGTGGTCGCGCTTGGCTGCCTCTTCCAGCATGTGCAGGTGAGCCTTCAGCTTTTCCTTGCCCGTAAACGCAACGCCATAGATACGCTGCAGCATTGCCCGGTCGCTGTCGCCGCGCCAATAGGCACCCGCAATGGACATCAGCTTGAACGCGTCGCCCGGCACTTGGCCGGTGTGCTGCAGGTGCGGGCCGCGGCACAGATCCTGCCAGTCGCCGTGCCAGTACATGCGCAGCGGCTCATCACCTGGAATGGCATCGATAAGCTCGACCTTATAGGGTTCATCGTTGGCGGTATAGAAATCGATCGCGCGCTGACGGTCCCAGACCTCGGTGGTCACGGGGTCGCGCTTGTTGATGATTTCCTTCATCTTTTTCTCGATCAGGCCGAGGTCTTCGGGCGTAAACGGCTCGGATCGGTCAAAGTCGTAATACCAACCGTTATCGATCACCGGGCCGATAGTGACCTTGGTGTCGGGCCAGATCTCCTGCACCGCGCGCGCCATGATATGGGCCAGATCGTGACGGATCAGCTCATTGGCTTGCGCCTCATCCTTCATGGTGTGGATGGCGATCTGCGCGTCGGTTTCGATGGGCCATTGCAGGTCCCAGTGCTGATCATTGACGGTGGCCGAGATCGCTTTCTTAGCCAAAGAAGTCGAGATATCGGCAGCCACCTGCGCAGGCGTGACACCAGCGTCATAGGAACGTGCATTGCCATCAGGGAAGGTGAGTGAGACGGATTTTGAATCCAGGGCCATGGTCTGGCTCTCCTCGTCGGTTTGGCGCCCACTGAACGCCCGGTTGCGGGTTATGGTGTTTTGGCTATGTGCTACTGGCGCGGCGTGAAGTCAACCGCTTTGAAGGCAAATGCGAAAAGCACCACGCAACCAGAGGATCGCGTGGCACGGAGTCGGGCGTTCAGGCAGCGGCAAAAACCGCGTAGCCCATGATCAGGCAGCACACCCATCCGACTGTGAACAGAATGGGCCGCACAGGCATGCGCGCAATGCCCGTGATCATGCCGATGGCGTGCAGAACGCGCACCCAGAAAAACACAATGGCAGCCCAATAGGTCAGCGCCGTAAAGCCGTCCAACGTGTTGACGATCAGAACCAAAACGGCAAACGGCATACCCTGTTCGAGTAGATTCAACTGCGCGCGATGTGCCCTTTGCACCCAAGGGCGCAGGTTTGGAATCTGTGCAGGTCGGGCAAAGGCTTCCTCGCCCGAGGGGTCGGTCGAAACGCCAACCACGTATGGAATCCACATGGAAACAGCGAGCAGCATTAGGCATGTCAGTACGCCCAGTTCAGTTGGAAACTCAGCCATTATGCGCTCTCCTTCAGAGCGTCACCGGTCTCCAGCCAGCTCTTGAGTGAGGCTGCCAGGCGCGCCCAACCTTCGGCAAAGCCTTCCTGACCAGCGGCAAGGTCATAGTGTTCGATGGTTAACTTGCAGACATCACCTTGTGGTTCGATCAGATAAACCATTGATGATTGCGGGGCGTCAGGACCCATGAACAGAGGCTCGAACCCCATCTCGATCCGGGTTTTGGGGTCCAGCTTTTGCGTCACCTGCCGCAGCATCTCATTGCCGTCAGGGGTAATGAAATGCACTGTTGCACCAAGCGAGACCTCTCCGCGTACTTCGTTGCACAGGAAGTGATAGGCTGCCATCTGATCTGGTTTGGTTAATGCATCCCATAGCGCGTCCTGTGTGCAGCGGATAAAGGTCTGCATCATAAAATCTGGTTTTCCCATACGAGTCTCCGTTTCCAATTTGAGTTTCAGCGCATTGACCGCGCTGGCTTGCGGTTGAAGAAAAGGGGCGACCCAACGGTCCAGCATCTCTTGCAGGGGCAAGGGGTTCAAATAGTGATATTTGAACCGTCCATGTTTGCGGGTCAGGACCAGGCCGGCATCTTCCAGTAGTTTCAGATGCTTCATGACGCCAAAGCGGGTCATGTCGAAATGTGCCTCTAACTGCGACAGAGATTGACCATCTTCCTGTCGCAGCAGGTCCAGAATCTCGCGGCGAGCGGGGTCATTCAGAGCTTTGAATAGCATGTCCATAAATATCTTATACGTGATTCGATAGTCACGTGACAATATGGTAACATAAAAAATCTGAAATCAGGTTTAAACTCCCAGCCCGCGCGGGCTAGGGTGTCACAAATCAAAATATGAAGGGCGGCAAGATGAGCGCTTTTTTGACAACCGATCAGGGGCGGCGGATCGCTTATGATCTGAGCGAAGGCCAAGGCCCGACCATCGTGTTTTTGTCAGGTCTAAAATCAGACAAAGAAGGCACAAAAGCCATTCATCTAGAGGCTTGGGCCAAAACGCGCGGGCAAGCATTCTTGCGGTTTGACTATTCCGGCCATGGTGAAAGTTCGGGTGCGTTTACCGAAGGCAGCATCGGAGATTGGCACGAAGACACAGTTGCCGCAGTGTCCGCGCTGACGCAGGGGCCTTTGATCATCGTGGGTTCTTCCATGGGGGGCTGGCAGGCCTTGTTGCTCGCCAAAACCCTCGCAGATCGCATCGTGGGGATGGTCACAATCGCCGCCGCTCCGGACTTTACGGAAGATGGGTATTGGGCGTCGTTTACAGATGCGCAGAAGGCAGCGCTGGAAACAGTTGGCCAGGTTGAGTTGCCGTCGGACTATATGGAGCCTTACATCATCACAAAGCGCCTGATTGACGATGGGCGTCAGAATCTTGTGCTGAGAGAAGCGCTGGATCTACCTTTCCCAACACGTTTTCTGCAGGGCACTGCGGATACCGCTGTATCGACTGAAACGGCGGTGCGCTTGCTGGATCATGCCTCAGGGCCTGATATGCGACTGTTGTTGGTGAAAGATGCCGACCACAGATTCTCCGATGAACTGTGCCTGTCATTGATCGAGCGTGCAATTCTGGACGTGATGGGAGAAGGCTGATGCGGAAGTTTGGATTGTACCTCGGGCGTTTTCTGCTGGCGCTGATCGTAGTTGGTGCTCTGGTCTATTGGTTCGGTCCGCGTGAAGAGGTCGATCTTCATCCGCGCTTCGACAACGCCAGATTCGGAGAAGGGGTGCAGGATTACTTCGAAAGCACCGAATCCGCCTTTGATGACATCGTGCCCGGTGTTGAAAAGCGTGTGATCTGGCAGGACGGCTACAAAGAGCAACGCACGCCTTATTCGGTTCTGTATGTGCATGGCTTTTCGGCCAGTTCCGAAGAAATCAGACCAGTCCCCGATAGGGTCGCGGACGCGCTGAGCGCCAATCTGGTTTATACCCGTCTGCAAGGTCACGGGCGCAATGGTGCCGCGATGGGCGAGGCAACAGCCTCGGGTTGGATGCAGGATCTGGCCGAAGGGTTGGCTGCCGCACGGGCCGTGGGCGACAAGGTTGTGGTCATGTCTACCTCAACCGGTGGGACACTGGTCACAGCAGCCGCCCTTGACCCTGACCTTAGCACAGACGTGGTTGGCATGGTCTTCGTCTCGCCAAACTTTGGCGTGAATACACCGGTCGCCTTTATTCCTGGCCTGCCATGGGCCCGGTCCTGGTTGCCTCTGCTGATGGGAGAGGAACGGGACGTGTCGGGCCCGGACCCCGAGAAAAACAAATACTGGTCCTCGGTTTACCCGTGGGTCGCTGTCGTGCCCATGACAGTACTGGTGGATACGATCTACGCGCTGGATTTCGAAGGCGCACAGGTGCCGGCCTTGTTCTGGTTTTCAGATGACGATCAAGTCGTCCGCCCGGATCGGACACACAAAGTGGCGCAGAGCTGGGGGGCTGATGCAACGGTGCAGCTGGTCACAATGGGTGAGGGGGATGATCCGATGTCTCATGTGGTCGCTGGGCGTTTGATGTCGCCCGGGCAGACTGACGCGGCAGTTTCTGGCATTTTGGACTGGTTGAAAACCCAGGGCGTGGAGTGATGGAACAGCGAGTCAGCCTAATCACTGTCGGGGTCGAAGACCCTGAAGCTGCGGCAACATTTTATGAGGCGATGGGCTGGAACCGTGTCGACAGCCCGGATGGTGTGATCGCCTTTGATCTGATCAGTCAAACGCTTGGTCTATACCCTTTGTCCGCATTAGCCGATGAGATCGGCGTCGCCAAAGATAGTTTGAACCGCGGTGCGATCACGCTGAGCTATAATTGCCGACAGAAAGAAGAGGTGGCGCAGGTTCTGCGCGATGCCGAGGCGGCAGGCGCTACGGTCCTGAAACCCGCATCGGATGTATTTTGGGGCGGGCATCACGGCTATTTCCGCACTCCGGACGGAACGATCTGGGAGGTTGCTTTCAACCCCTTTTCCACGCTTCGCTCGGACGGGGCCTTTCGCTGGACAGGATACTGAGGATGCGCAAACCGGGCAGCATGTGGAGCCTTGAAACGCTTGGCCGCGTGCGCCTGTCACGGCACTTTTTCATGCGGGATTTTCTGTATTCCGAGATCGGGAATTTCCACCAACACCAGAACATCCCTGAAAACCCTGATCTTGCGATTGAGACCGGTCGTGCCTTTTGCCAGACTTTGCTGGACCCGCTTGAGGAGACATTTGGGCGCGTTGCTGTCCGCTCGGGCTATCGCTCGCCGTCGTTGAACCAGTTCGGTAACGAAAACCGGCTGAATTGCGCGCGCAACGATAACCCATTGGAATGTCACATCTGGGATCGAGGCGTTGGAGACGCGCGCATCGCTGGGGCGTCGATTGTGATCCCGTGGTTCGCGGATCAATATGAGCAAGGCCGGGATTGGCGCGATCTTGCGTGGTGGATGCATGATCATCTGGACTATTCCGAAATCTGGTTCTTTCCCAAGCTCAGCGCCTTCAATCTAGTTTGGCGGCCCGAACCGGTAGGCCGGATCGATAGTTACATCGCACCTCGGGGGTGTTTGTTACGCCCCGGGGCCGAGCCGGGCGAAAGCCAAACGGCCAGACAGGCCCGATACGCCGATTTCCCAGCTTTTCGCGGTATCCGCTATCCGTAAGTTTCTGCTTGCCGGGGCCGGACAAAACTCTCATCCTGCGAAGAAAAAGAAGGGGTTCGGAAGCCCGAACTGATGGAGGCCCCGCGTGATCGAGCCGCTGGTATTGCTACCCGGTTTTATGTGTGACGCCCGATTGTTTCATCCTCAGATCGACGCGCTGTCGCGCGATCGGGCTGTGATGTTTGCGCCGATTTCATCAGGCGAACGGATCGAAGAGATCGCATCTGGCCTGCTCGATCAGCTGCCGCATCGTTTTGCCCTGGCGGGGGTAGGTCTGGGCGGTGTTGTCGCGCTTGAGATCGTAAGGCGCGCGGCGGATCGGGTGTCACGCCTCTGCCTGATTTCGACCGATGCGCAGGCCGACACGCCGCAGATGGCCGCCGCACGCGAGGAGTTGATCATTGGTGCGCAAGCCGGGCGATTGGAAGAAGTGATGCGCAAGGTGATCGGGTCGGATGCGCTGGCCCCAGGGCCACAACGTATCCCGATTTTGAATCAACTCTTTGCCATGGCTATCGATCTGGGCCCCGATGTATTTGTGCGTCAAATGCGGGCCTTGCAACGACGACCGGATCAACAAAGCATCCTTTGCCGGGTCAAAGTTCCGGGTCTGATCCTTGGCGGAACACATGATACACTTATCCCGGCGCGTAAGCATGAGTTTATGGCCGAGATGATCCCCGAAGCCCGATTGGAGATGATTGAACGTGCAGGTCACCTTCCGACGTTGGAAAACCCGGATGTGCTGAATGCAGCCTTGCAGGGCTGGTTGAACTTCAACCCAAGACCCAGCTACGGGTAAAGAGCATCGCGTTCGGATTTGTCGATCAGCTTGGGGCTGACCACCGGCTCACCGGTTGCGACGTCAAAGAATGGTGTTTGCTTCCACTTGCCGGACAGGCGCGATTTGGCAACACGCTTGAGCATTGCGACAATTGCCGCGCGAATGCCTGCGTGCTTGTGTTTGCCACCCGATGTGGGGATGTAGGCCCGTGTTGTGATGGGGCCCAGGGCCGTAGTGTCGCTGAAACGGGCCGCAATGAAACCGACAAATGGGAATTTCGGCGTGTTTGGCGTTGCCGCAAGCGGCGCGTTGCAGCATGTCGCATACCAACGCAGCATGCCATTTGGGCTCAACTTTATCGCGGCCAGATTCTCACTACCTGTTTCAAAAATGAGCTCGTGCGGGGCAATCTGAAACACTTCAACAGGGCCGGGCGCTGGGTCGGGTTGTTTAAAATACAATTGTCCTGCGCGGCAATCGGCGCAAAAGCACACGGCATGCGAGCCATGTTTGAGACCCTGTGGCTTGATGCGCCCTGTAGTCTGACCGCAGGTGCAAGAGAACGCGAGACCGGATTGATCGCTCTCGCCCATCGTCTCAGGCCACTTTGTTTCGGTTCGCTGCCCGGCGCAGCGGCTTGCGGCTGTTTTCATTCATGAAATCAATCACAAGCGGACGAATATTGTCGCGCCAGCTGCGGCCGGCGAAAATGCCGTAATGGCCTGCATTCGGCTCAACATGGCTGGCCTTTTTGCTGTCTGACAGGCCGGTGCACAGATCAAGCGCGGCAATGCATTGGCCCGGGGCCGAGATATCATCATTCGCGCCTTCGACGGTTTTGACCGCGACATCGGTGATCTTGCTAATGTCGACTTTGTGACCTGCTACAACAAATTCGTTGCGCGCAATCTCACGCCCTTTGAAGATACGTTCCACTGTGGATAGGTAGAACTCGGCGGTCATGTCCATGACGGCCAGGTATTCATCGTAGAAGCGATTATGTGCATCATGATCGGACGCCTCATCCCGGATCACGCGCTGGATCTGGTCTGAAAACGCCTTGGAGTGCCGCTCGGCATTCATCGACATGAAAGAGGCCAGTTGCAGTAGGCCGGGATAGACCATGCGGCCTACACCTTTGTATTTGAAACCAACCCGTTGGATCATGGTTTCTTCCAGCTGGCCCATTGTCACGCGGCGACCGAAATCCGTGACATCAGTCGGTGTCGCATCTGGGTCAACCGGGCCACCGATCAGTGTCAGGGTGCTGGGCTGCGCCTTAGGTTCGAGCTCAGCCAGATAAGCGGTTGCGGCCAGAGTCAGCGGTGCGGGCTGACAAACAGCAACAACATGGGTGTCTGGCCCCAGCTCTTTCATGAAATCGACAAGATAAAGCGTGTAATCCTCGACATCGAACTTGCCTGCAGACACAGGAATATCGCGCGCGTTATGCCAGTCAGTGATATAAACTTCGCAATTAACAAGCAGGCTTTTGACGGTCGAGCGCAGCAATGTCGCATAGTGCCCCGACATCGGCGCAACCAGCAAAACCTTGCGCGGTTGCTTTTCTCGTCCATTTACCTTGAAATGGATGAGATCGCCAAAAGGACGTTCCAGAACCGTGGTAATATCAACCAGATGATCTTTGCCGTCTTCGCAGGTAAACGTACGAATGCCCCAGTCGGGTTTAACAACCATGCGCTGGAAGGTGCGCTCGGTCACCTCACCCCAGGCGGCCATCCAACTGAAGGCCGGGTTTGGAACCATCGAAAACAACGGGTAGGACGCCATCGCGCTGGCAGTCGAACCAAGCCATTGGTTCGTGTTGCGCATGGTCTCCATCAAGTCGTAGGTCATCATGTAGCGCATGGAAGCGGCCTCCAGAGTCTAAGGCTGTTCGGTTCGGACCATTCGCCGCTTTGTCCCCCGACACCCACGACGTTATTCTGCATAGCAGCGAGGTTAGGGGGGAATTGTTAAAATGACAACAAGTGAAGACCAAATGCCCGAAGTGACAGAAGAACATATTGAACGAATTAAAGAAAATATGGAAAAGGTCGAAACCCTATCCAAGCGGCTTGTCGAAGTTATGGCGTCGAAAAAGCCTCATACCTCTGCGCTGGACGGTCCGAATCAAGAGCTTTTCGCACGAGCAGCAACTGTCTATTTCGCAGAGGCTTGGCAAAACCCCGCCAAGCTGCTGGAGCAGCAGATTGAGTATTGGGGCAAATCGGTTCTGAACTTTGCCGAAGCGCAGCAAGCGTTGACCACCGGTGAGGTGGATGACGAACATGACGTGCCCGCCGACAAACGCTTTTCCAACCCGATGTGGGACACCAACCCCTATTTCCGCCTCATCCGCCAGCAGTACCAGACCAACGCACAGGCCATCACTCAGGCCGTGGCTTCGGTTGATGATCTGGACGCCAAGGACAAGCGGCGCCTTAGCTATTTTTCGCAACAGATCATTGACATGATGGCGCCGACCAATTTTCTGGCTACAAACCCGGATGCCTTGCAAAAGGCGGTGGAAACCGAGGGCCAGTCGCTCATCGACGGGTTGGAAAACCTGGTGTCAGACCTTGAAGCAAACGATGGTGAGCTGGTGGTCAAGTTGGCCGATGAAAATGCGTTTGAGGTTGGCGGTAATCTGGCGACTACCCCGGGTGACGTGATCTTTCGCAATCGCATGATGGAGTTGATCCAGTACAAGCCAGCGACCGAAACGGTGCATGAAACACCGATTGTGTTGTTCCCACCCTGGATCAACAAGTTTTATATTCTTGACCTGAAGGCCCAGAACAGCCTGATCAAATGGATCACGGAACAGGGTTATACGCTATTTGTTGTCAGCTGGGTCAACCCGGATCCAAGCTACGCCGAAACTGGGATGGAGGATTACATTCAGGACGGTTTCCTGGCTGCCATCGAGGTCGCAAAGAATATCTGCAAGGTCAAACAGGTCAACGCGATTGGCTATTGCATTGCGGGCACGACGCTCAGCCTGACATTAGCCTTGATGAAACAACGGGGCGATAAGTCGATAAAATCGGCAACGCTTTTCACCGCGCTGACGGATTTCTCGGAACAGGGAGAGTTCACACCGTTTCTGCAAAATGACTTCATCGACGGGATCGAAGAAGAGGTAACAAAAGAGGGTGTTCTGCGCTCATGGATCATGGGGCGCACGATGTCATTCCTACGCTCACGTGATCTGGTCTACGGCCCGGCCATCCGCAGCTATATGATGGGTGAGGTGCCTCCGGCCTTCGATTTGTTGTTTTGGAATGGTGATGGCGCGAATTTGCCTGCGAAGATGTCGGTCGATTATTTGCGGGGCCTCTGCCAACGCAACGAATTTGCCTCGGACGGGATCGAACTTTTGGGGCACAAGCTGACGCTGGCCGATGTGGATGTCCCTTTGATGGCGATCACCTGCGAAACTGATCATATCGCCGCCTGGAAAGACTGCTATCGCGGTGTGCAAAAGATGGGGTCACGCTCAAAGACCTTTGTTGTCTCGGAGTCCGGTCATATAGCAGGGATCGTGAACCCGCCCAGCAAGAAGAAGTATGGCCATTACACAAACCCCGATCTGAAATCAGATGCAGACATCTGGTTGAAAGAGGCGGATTTCCACGAAGGATCCTGGTGGCCCATGTGGGAGGCCTGGCTGAAGAGGCGATCGGGCAAACAGATACCAGCGCGGAAGACAGGCGATTCGACCCATCCAAGCCTTGCACCGGCCCCCGGGACCTATGTAGTCGCCAATCCAAACGTCTGATTTCATTTTGAAACTACAGATTTTCTGCGTTGCAGCAAGAAAAAGCTTGCAATGCTGCATTGCAGAAACCATATTGTCCTCAAGCTGACGAAAGCCGGGGTGGGCCCGGCTCAGCAAAAGGATTAGAACGATGGCAAAGACTCAAGACTTTTCCGCGATCATGAAAGACATGATGGGCGCGTTCCCTGTGGACACCACCGCGCTGGAAGGCGCATTCAAATCGACCGCTTCGCTGAACGAAAAGCTGTCGGGCGTTGCTTTGGAAGCGGCTGAAAAATCGGCTGAGATCTCGAACAAATGGACCAAGGACACCCTGGCCAAGATGACCGAGATGTCTAAAGCCAAGGCAGAGCCTGCTGATTACGCCAAAGCGGCAACCGATTTCGCAAGCGCGTCGGCTGAAGTTGCAGCTGAAAACCTGGCCGCTTTCGCTGAAATCGCGAAAAAAGTTCAGACCGAAACTGTTGAGCTGCTGATGGCTGCTGGCAAAGACGCTGCTGAAGAAGCAACTGCTGCTGTCAAGAAAGCAACCAACGACGTGACGACTGCCGCCAAGAAAGCCGCAGCCGCCAAGTAAGAGCTTCGCGATACACGCACCTTATTCCTCCCAAAAGGTGCTTTCGCGTTGGGCAGGTCCATTGACCTGCCCTTTCTTTTTGTGCTGCACTCGCATAACCTGTGCTGCAACGCATCATCCTTGGGGAGGGTACTAGGTGTCGGACAACGAAAAACCGC
Organism: Ruegeria sp. AH7; assembly: GCF_056541325.1. Taxonomy (NCBI): domain Bacteria; kingdom Pseudomonadati; phylum Pseudomonadota; class Alphaproteobacteria; order Rhodobacterales; family Roseobacteraceae; genus Ruegeria; species Ruegeria sp. AH7. The sequence continues at coordinate 304,416 of NZ_JBQFYF010000002.1, forward strand.
TGCTGATAAAGCGCTACGCCAGCCGCAGGCTGTATAACACCGAGACCAGCGACTACGTGACGCTAGAAGACATAGCAGGTTTTATCCGGGACGGGCGCGAAGTTCAGATCATTGACCTGAAAACCGGCGACGACCTGACGCGGCAGTATCTTCTACAGATCATTGCTGAACACGAAAGCCGGGGTGAGAATGTTCTGCCGGTGAATGTGCTGAATGACCTTGTGCGCAGTTATATGGTGCCAGGCGGGGGCATGATGCCTCAGTTCCTGCAAAGCTCGTTCGAGATGCTGCGCGAAAGCCAAAGCAAAATGATGGAGAACATGAACGCGATGAACCCGATGTCGCAGATACCGGGGTTCGACGCATTGCAGGCGCAGCAACAGGCGTTTTTGAAGGCCATGACAGGTGGCTTATCCGGCGGCTGGTCCGGGCCGGATCAGGAAGAGAAAAAGCCCGAAGCAAACGAAGATCTGGACGACATCAAAAAGCAACTGGCCGAGTTACAGAACAAGCTTTCCAAACTGAACTGATCTTGGACCATAGAAAAGATGGCCCGCTTTGCGCGGGCCTTTTTCATGTCAGGTTCCGTATACCGGAACCGGACCTGTCACTTCACCAACTGAAGCCAGCAGGATATCGGCGATCACGTCCAACTCATCGCGCGTCAGGCGTACGGGCAGTCGCACATCACAGGCTTTCATCAGCATGTCGCGTGTCTGCGGCAGGTCGAACTTTTCGGGCAGGAACTGCCAGTTCCAGAACGCGCGGGCGTTGTCTTCGCTCAGGCCAAAGACCTGAACCTTGACACCACGTGCCTCTGACGCAGCCGCGAAGGCCCGGATTTCAGCCTCATCCATGCCGACCAGATTGAACTGGATCGAATCTGGCGCACGACGTTCCGGCGACAGTGGAGCAGGGACGTCGATATAGGGTGAGTTGTTCAGACGTTCCGCCACATAGTCATGGTTTGCCAATCCGTCCTGAACCCGGCGCGCTAGTTCAGGGATTTGCGGTCGGATGACGGCGGCGCTCAGGTTGCTCATCCGCAGATTATAAAGCGGCAGTTGGTTCTGCCAGCGGGCGAAGGCTTGCTCAAGCTCGGGTGAGTTGTCGCCCCGTGGGGTTTTGTGCTTTTTCCAGTTGTGTTCATATGCGCCCGACATGATCACAGCGCGTGCGACCAGATCGGCGTCATCTGTGATCAAAATACCGCCTTCGCCGGCGTTGATCATTTTGTAAGACTGGAACGAAAAGCAGCCAACCTTGCCAATGGTGCCAATGTTCCGGCCATGCCAGGTGGTCCCCAGCGAATGCGCCGCGTCTTCGATCACCGGGATGTCGCGCGCATCACAAAGCTCCATGATCGCGTCCATATCCGAGGTGTGGCCGCGCATATGGCTGATGATAACCGCTTGTGCATCGTCCAGTTTGGCCGCGAAATCATCCATATCGACACGGTAGTTCTCGCCCACCTCACACAGAACCGGAATACAGTCTGCATGCACGACCGAGGATGGAACAGCGGCAAATGTAAAGCCCGGGATCAGCACCCGCGCATCCCGCGGCAGGTCCAGCGCCTTCAACGACAGGAACAACGCAGCCGAGCAAGAGGAGACTGCAAGCGCGTATTTGGTACCCAGCAGGGCCGCGAACTCAGCCTCCAACAGGGCAACTGGCGCGTCTTGCGGTGCGGTGTACCGAAATAGATCACCCGACTGCATCAGGGCGTCGATGGCGTCTCGGGCAGCGGCGGGGATGGGTTCGGCGTCATGGACGTTGGGGGGCAGCGTCATATTTGGATTTCCCGAATTCTAACTTTCGTTTATTTAAATCAAGCGGGCAGGTCGTGCCAAGCCCCCAATCGATGGATCGGCAAAATTTCACCAAACTGTCGCAATCAAAAACGGGTGTCAGAGGCCCAGGCGATCCCGCATCGCAAACCATGTCATCGCCAGCACCAGCAGCGGGCTACGCAGGGCCGGGCCGCCAGGAAAGGGCAGGGCCGGGACGCGGGACATGGTATCAAACCCTTCGGCCTGCCCTTGAACGGCCATAGCCATAAGTTGCCCCGCATGGGTTGCGGTGCCAACGCCGTGGCCGGAATATCCCGATGCCGAAAGAATGTTGGTGGCAAGTCGCGCAAGATATGGCATTCGACGCATTGTAATCGCCAGAGTGCCGCCCCATGCATAGTCGATTTGCACGTCTTTCAGATGCGGGAAAATCTCAACCATCGGCTTGCGCACTTTGGCGGCGATGTCGAATGGGAAGCGATAGCCATAGCTTTCACCGCCGCCAAATAAAAGCCGCCGATCAGCGCTCAGGCGGAAGTAGTTCACAACGAATTTCGTATCCGCTACGGCGACATCACGGGTCAAGACGCGGGCGGTGTCATCGCCAAGCGGTTCTGTCGCTGCAATGAAGTTGTTGATCGGCATGACCCGCGATGCCACCTGCCGGTTCAGCGCGCCAAGATAGCCATTGCAGGCCAGAATAAGATGTTTCGCGCGCACCGTCCCGTTTTCAGTGCGCACGACCACTGGATCGTCCTCTTGGATCTCCAGAACCTCGCTTCTTTCGTGAATGCGCGCACCTGCGTTATGCGCCGCCTGTGCTAACCCAAGCGCATAGTTCAACGGATGCAAATGCGCGGCGCCCTTGTCCAGATATCCACCTTTGTAAGTGGGCGAAGGGCACAGCGCATGCCCCGCGGCCTCATCCAGAAGCTCTATCTGATCGTAGCCATATGAGTTCGACAGATGCTCGGCATGGGCGTGCAGCTCTTTCTGGTCCGAGATCGACAGCCCAAGATCAGCCACACCGGGTTTCAAATCGCAATCGATCTGGTGCTTGGCGATCAGGGATTTGACCAAATCCTTTGCGTCTTCGGCCAGATCCCACAGCTTGGTGGCATCATCCTGCCCGACCAATCGCTCCAGACTTTCCTGATCCATGCGCTGGGCGCTGCCCAACTGCCCGCCATTGCGACCCGAAGCCCCGAACCCGACGCGGTGTGCTTCGAGCAGCACAACATCCAGCCCGGCCTCGGCCAAGTGCAGCGCTGCTGACAACCCGGTGTAGCCGCCGCCGACGATACAGACGTCTGCGCGGGTTTCGCCTTCGAACGCCGCGAACGGCGCCATGGTGTTGGCCGTTGCGGCATACCAGCTTGCCGGATACTCAGCCTTGCGGTCGTTGGAATACAGAAGGTTCATAGCGACCGGCTCCGCTGGTTTAGACGTTCAGCAACAGATGCTCGCGTTCCCAGGGGGAGATGACCTGCAGGAATTCCTCGTATTCAGCCCGCTTCACGATGCCATAGACACGCGCGAATTCGGGGCCGAGAACCTCATGCAGGGCAGTGGCCTCATCAAACAGATCTAGCGCGTTGCCCATGACCTGAGGGATATCGCCATCGCCTTCATACGCATCGCCATAGAACTGACGGCGGGGGCGTTCCTGTTGGGTCAGGCCCAGATAGCCACAGGCCAGCGACAGCGCGATGCCCAGATAGGGGTTGCAATCCATTCCGGCGATGCGGTTTTCAACCCGCCGTGCTTCGGGGCCGGACAAGGGTACCCGGATTCCCGTTGTTCGATTGTCGCGCGCCCATTCCAGATTGATCGGCGCGGCATGGTCTTTGACATAGCGCCGATAGGAATTCACGTAAGGCGCCATCACGGCAAGACCTGCGGGCAGATGGTTCTGCAGTCCTGCGATATAGTGATAAAACGCATCCGTCTCGCCGCCTTGCGGACCCGAGAAGATGTTTTGCCCTGTCTCCATCTCAATGATCGAATGGTGGATATGCATGGCCGAACCGGGCTCATCCTCGATCGGTTTGGCCATGAACGTGGCGAAACAATTGTGTCGCAGCGCTGCCTCGCGGATCAGGCGTTTGAAATAGAACACCTCATCCGCCAGCTTGACGGGATCGCCGTGGCGCAGGTTGATCTCGAGCTGCCCGGCGCCACCCTCTTGGGTGATACCGTCAATCTCGAACCCCTGATGTTCGGCAAAGTCGTAGATGTCATCAATCACCGGGCCGAATTCATCGACGGCGGTCATGGAATAGGCCTGACGTGCTGCTGCCGGGCGGCCCGAGCGGCCCATCATAGGCTTGATCCCTTGCGCCGGGTCTACGTTTGGGGCGACCAGAAAAAACTCCATCTCGGGGGCAACGACGGGTTTCCACCCTTTGTCATGGTAGAGCTGTACGACACGCTTCAACACGTTGCGCGGGCTGAACGGGATCGGCTCGCCATCGCGATCATAGGCGTCGTGGATCACCTGCAACGTCCAATCCCCGGTCCAGGGCGCAGCAGAAGCAGTCGAGAAATCAGGTTTCAGGATCATGTCCCGTTCGATAAACCCGTCTTCGCCCGCAGCTTCTCCCCAATCCCCGGTGATTGTCTGATAAAAGATACTGTCGGGCAGGTGGAAATAGGATTGCCGTGCAAATTTCGACGCGGGAACAGCCTTGCCGCGAGCGATGCCGGGCAAATCGGAGATGATGCACTCAACCTCATCCAGCCGGTGCCCTTCGATGTAAGCTTGTGCTGCCGGAGGCAGTGCATCTGTCCAATCGGCCATCAGGCCCTCGCTTTCTTCAGGAAATTCGCCATAAGATGCGCGATCTGATCATTGTGATCTGGTGCCGATTGCCGGTTCGCAGCGGCCTGCATCAGATCGTCGGGTACCACACCCTTGCCGCGCGTGCGCATCAGCCCGGTTACAAAGTCATTGGAAAACTCGGGATGTGCCTGAACGGTCCATATCTGATCGCCATATTGCAGCATCGCATTCTGGCAGAAGTCGCTGTGGCCTGTGACCTTGGCCCCTTCGGGCAGGCCAACCACCTGATCCTGATGCCAGGCGTTCAACCAGACCTTTTCGCCCTCAAAGTCATACTCGGTGCGTCCAACTGACCACCCGCCATCAAATTTTTCGACCTTGCCGCCAAGGGCTTGCGCGATGATCTGATGGCCGAAACAGACGCCAACTATGGGTTTGCCGCTGTGGTGGATTTGGCGGATCAACTCTTCGAGTCGCGGGATCCACGGCAGGTCCTCATAGGCGCCATATTTGGAACCTGTAATCAACCACCCGTCAGCCTCGTCCGCACTGATTGGAAAAACCTCGTCCACAACGGCAAAGGTTTCGAACTCTAGCCCGTGGCCTTTCAGGAGGGCGGGAAATAACGAGTCGTAATCTCCGAATTCGTCTTTAAGCACGTCGGGTGTGTGGCCGGTTTGTAGAATACCGATTTTCATAAGTCACCGAATTTGATCAAATTCAGAAATACCCTAGTCGCGAACGCCGGGCAAGGGGGGTCAAACAGCTTCTAAATAACTCAGCCAATGCTGGTCTTCAGGACGATCTGCAAAGCGCGCGATCTCTTGCCGTTTTGTCAGGGCCATGTTGCGGATCAACTCAGCTGGGAACAGGCGGGTCATGATTGGGTCGGCCTCGAATTGGTCAATCGCTTCGGACCAATTGCTCGCAAGCTGCGGCAGCCCGTCTACCTCATAGGCATTCCCGGTGATCGGGGCGGGCGGCTTCATATCATCTTCGATCCCGATCAGTGCCGCACCCAGTACGGCGGTCAGCATAAGGTAAGGGTTGATATCACCGCCGGCAACACGATGTTCGATACGCCGGGCGGCCGGTGCGCCCCCTGGAATACGGATGGCCGCTGTTCGGTTTTCATAGGCCCAGCTTGCGCCAATGGGTGCATGTGCACCGGGCACCAGTCGTGCATAGGAATTGCCGTTTGGTGCAAAGATCAGGCTACTGGCTGGCATGGCCGCCAGACAGCCCGCAACGGCAGATCGCAACAGGTCGGTGCCTTCGAGACCACCATCATCAAAGATGTTTCGCCCATTGGCATCAATGACCGAGAAATGCACATGCATCCCGTTTCCCGCATCGTCGGCATAAGGTTTCGCCATGAATGTAGCAGCAAACCCGTGTTTGCGGGCCAGACCGCGCGTCAATGCCTTGAAAAGCCATGTATCGTCTGCACAGCGCATCGCATCCTGATGGTTCAGGTTGATCTCGAACTGGCCGATACCGCTCTCGGATATGGCGGTTTGTGCCGGGATGCCCATTGCAGCGCAACCATCGTAGAGATCGGTGAAGAACGCCTCGAACGCATCCATTTCCGCGACCGACAACACCGCTTCGTCCGTCAGGTGACGACCGGTCACTGGGTTCAGAGGGGGCTGGGGGTGAGGGCCGGAAGCGTCCAGCAGGGTGAACTCTAGTTCAGTCGCGGCAACCACCGACCAGCCGCGCTGGCCGTAACGGGACAATGTGGCCGACAGGGCATGCCGTGGGTCGCCCGCGAACGGCGTACCGGCATCGTTGTAAAGGCACATGGGAACCAATGCTGTCTCCGCGCCCAGCCATGGGATCGGGACAGGACCACGTTCCGTTGGCAGCAGAACGCCATCTGCATCGCCGCTTTCAAACACCAAGGGGCTGCCGTCGATATCCGCACCCCAAAGGTCCACATTCAGGGCCGAGAACGGCATACGTACCGCACCCTTTGACAGTTTGTCCGCATAACTTGGTGGAACCCGTTTGCCGCGCAGTTGACCGTTCAGATCGCAGGCTGCGACGCGAAAATTATGCAAAGTACTCAGGTCCATTTTTCAGGTTCCGTTCTTCCGATTAACTGAGATGTATCGAAGCAGGCCCTCGAAGTCACGAAATTTGATCAAATTATTCATAAGGAGCCTTCTGCAAAGAAAAACGCCGCCCAAAGGGGCGGCGCAATTTGCGTTATGGGATCCACTAGATCAGACGAAGCTGATGCCATCCTCTGTCATCGGGTGCGCCGCAATCTGCACGCCGGACAGAGTGTTGATCGCATTGGCCAAAGCAGGCGCCGCTGGGGGCGTTCCTGGCTCACCCACCCCGGTGGGCGCTTCGGCCGATGGCACGATATGGACATCAATGGCGGCAATATCACCGATCCTCAGCGGCTCATAGTCGGGGAAGTTCGATTGATCTACAGCGCCACCGGTCAGCGTGATCTGACCGCGCATCACGTGACCGATGCCATAACCGATGCCACCTTCCATCTGGGCACGGACAACATCAGGGTTAACCGCAATCCCACAATCCACTGCACAGGTCACCCTTTCGATCTTGATGCCCGATTCAGGGTCGCCAGAGACTTCGACGACCTGAGCGGCATAGGATCCAAAGGATTTGTGCACAGCGATACCCTGAGCCCGTCCTTCAGCAGGATTGCCCCAATTGGCCTTCTCAGCCGCCAGTTTCAATACGCCTGCTTTGCGCGACTGATCTGGATCATCACCATCAGCCAGGTAAGAGAGACGGAATTCAACCGGGTCACGACCCGCTGCCTTAGCCGCCAGGTCCATCATGACCTCCATGACGTAACCGGTGTGAGTGTGCCCCACCGACCGCCACCACAGAACCGAAGTTGCCTTGGGCGTATCCGTCAGACCAAGCGCCATACCGGGAATATTGTAGGGGCTGTCTGCAATACCCTCGATCGAGCTGTGGTCGACGCCGTCATGAACCGAGAAGGATTCGAACGGCGTTCCCTTCATGATCGACTGACCGGCCACCTGATGCTGCCATCCGACGATATTGCCATCCGCGTCCAGACCAACCCGCGCTTTGTGACCAAAGGCCGGGCGATAGTATCCGCTGCGGATGTCATCCTCACGCGTCCAAACCAGCTTCACAGGGCGCGACCGGTCTGTGACCACAAAGGCCAGCGCAGCTTCGACCTGATAGTCTGCATCCGGCGTTGCGCGGCGTCCAAAGGACCCGCCAGCCAGCATTGTCTTGATCTGGATTTTCTCTGGTGGCAGTTGGAAGATCTGCTGGTAGGCCATGTGCGGACCGGTCGGCATCTGCGCGCCATCATGCAGAATGATGTCACCTTCGGCGGTCTGTTCGATGGTGCAGTTCAGCGGCTCCATCGGTGCATGGGCCAGCAGGGGGAAATAGAACGACTGTTCGATCACAGTATCCGCGCCATCAATGGCTGCGGTGACCGCTGCGACGTCGGCCTGGTTCACGTTGAACTCTGGCTCTGCGTCCAGCGCGGCCATGATCTCGGCTTTGATTTGGTCCGAGTCACGGGTTTCTGCCGCTGACATGTCCCATTCGACCTCAAGCATGTCTCTTGCTTGAATCGCGGCCCATGTATTTTCGGCATAAACCGCAACACCGGCCTGATTGGGTAGAATAGCCGCGTTGATATAGCCTTTGATCTCTTTCGATGCGCTGTCGTCAAAGCCCAAAGCGATGCCACCGCGCGACTCTGGCCGCTTGATCATGGCCACCATCTGGTTGGGCAGATGCACATCCATCGCAAATTTCGCCTGGCCGTTGCCCTTGATCGCCGAATCCTTGCGGCGCACGCTCTCGTTGCCGATCAATCGGAACTCTGACGGGTCTTTCAGGCGGGGCTCTGCAGGCACCTCCAGTGCAGATGCGGCGGCCACAAATTCTGCAATCGGTGCGGTATTGTCACCAGCAGTGATGATCCCATCCTCGATGGTGACACCACTTGGGTCGACGCCCCAGCTTTGGGCGGCAGCATTGGTTAGCATATCGCGCGCGGCGGCACCTGCCTGACGGTATTGCATCCACGAATTTGCAATCGCAGTCGAACCGCCAGTTCCCTGGAACGGACCGAACAGAAGGTTATTATAAACCTGCGGATCAGATGGGGCGAATTCGTATTCGATCTGATCCATCGTCACGCCAAGCTCTTCGGCGATGATGGTTGGCAGACCGGTTGCTGGGCCCTGACCCATCTCAAAATGCTTGACGATTGCGGTCACGGTGCCATCCGCATCTATTTTCACAAACGGATTAAGCTGGGCGCTGTCCGAGGATGCCGCAGCAAGTGCGCCATCGGGGCGGGCACCGACAATCAAAACGGCGCTGGCTGCTGCTGCGCCTTTCAAAAATCCACGGCGGGAGGTGTTGATGGTCATGATCAGGCCTCCAGAATTTCAGATGCGCGCTGAACACCAGCGCGGATGCGTTGATAGGTGGCGCAGCGGCAGGCATTGCCCCACATGTATTCGTCGATTTCTTCAGCACTGGGTTTTGGGTTTTCAGACAAAAGACCCACAGCTGACATCACTTGACCAGATTGGCAGTATCCGCATTGCACCACATCCAGCTCGACCCAGGCTTGTTGCACGGCCGCGCCGATTTTGTCGTCGCCGATCGCTTCGATGGTGGTGATCTCGGCATCCTCCAGATCTTCGACATAGGTCTGGCACGACCGGACAGGCTCGCCGTTGACGTGAACAGTGCAAGCGCCGCATGAGGCAACGCCGCAACCGAATTTGGTTCCGGTCAGCTTGAGCTCATCCCGGATCACCCACAGCAGGGGGGTGCCGGGTTCGGCGTCAACCGTGTGGGTCTCGCCGTTCAGTTTTAGTGAAAGGGCCATGGGGGTCGTCTCCTGTTGGCTGTTACCTGAATCGGTAAACTGGCGCGTTTACATGTGGCACAGGAAATGCGCCCTGTAAACTGATAAGTTTACGTAGTGTTTGACCTGCGCAGGTCAATGGGTCTATAGCTCTGCCATGAACGAATGCAGCGCGCCGAATGCGTCAAAATACGCGCAGATCATCGACGCAGCCGTAGCCGAATTCCTTGAAAAGGGATTTGCCGCGTCCAGTATGGATCGCATCTCGGCCCGGGCTGAAGTTTCCAAGCGGACGCTTTATAAGTATTTCGAAAGCAAGGAAAATCTCTTTCGGTCCATCGTTGTGGAGCTGTCGAGCAGGTTCGCAGAAGTGGTTGAGATCAAGTACGATTCGGACCGGGATATACGCGAACAGATGACCGAGCTCGCCTGGGCCGAGGGGCGTATTCTTATGCTCCCGGAGGTCATTGCCATGTCGCGTATGGTGATAAGCGAAACATTGCGCAATCCGGCACTTGCGGCCGAGGCGCAGGGCAAGCTGGACAAGACAGCTGCCTTTGTCGACATGCTGAAAGGCGCGGCGCAGGATGGCAAACTGAACATTGATGACCCTGAACAGGCGGGCAAGGAGTTCATCGGCCTGATCAAGGCGCGTGCGTTCTGGCCCTTGCTGTTCAGTGGTTCGGTGCTAAGCGAGGCCGAGATGGCGGAGACAATTGAGAACAGCGTCGAGATGATGATCAGCCGATATGGGCTTCCTAGCTAAGGGCCTTCTGAGGCGGTTAGATGTCCGATGGCAATCCGGATAAATACAGGTTAGACCCGGCGGGCCGTGCGCATGCTCGTATTTCCAATGCCAGGCCTACAGAGTTAGACGGGAGTTTTGCTGTGACAGGCAAGGCAACAAGTGCAGCGCGATTGTCTGTTGCGCCGATGATGGATTGGACCGATCGTCACTGCCGGTATTTTCATCGGCTGCTCAGTCGTGAGACCTTGTTGTACACAGAAATGGTGACTGCGCCTGCTCTGGTACGGGGTGGGGCGTTGCATCTGCTCGACCATAACCCCGAAGAGCATCCGGTGGCCCTGCAACTTGGCGGTTCTGACCCCGAGGAGCTGACACAGGCGGCGCGGCTTGGGGCAGATGCGGGCTATGATGAGATCAATCTGAACTGCGGCTGCCCCTCAGACCGAGTGCAATCCGGAACCTTTGGTGCGGTCTTGATGAAAGAACCGGGCCGTGTGGCCGAATGCGTTTCGGCGATGCGGGCATCGGTCGATGTTGACGTGACGGTCAAGTGCCGGATCGGGGTCGATGATCAACAGCCTCAAGAGGTTCTGCCAGATTTCCTGACCCAAATCCGCAGGGCAGGATGTATGCGGGTGACGATCCACGCCCGAAAAGCTTGGTTGCAGGGGTTAAGCCCGAAAGAGAACCGGGATATCCCTCCGCTTGATTATGATCTGGTGCATCGGATTAAGGCGGACTTCCCGGATATGCATATCTCGATCAATGGTGGGATCACATCGCTGGATCAGGCGCAGGCGCATCTTGAGGCTGGTCTAGATGGCGTCATGATCGGGCGCGCAGTCTACCACCAGCCAACCGATATTCTGGCTCAGGCGGATATGAGGATTTACCAGACCGGCGCAGCTGTGGATCCAATTGCAGTTGTTCAGGACATGGTGCCATATGTCGAACGCCACCTTGCCAATGGGGGGCGTTTGCACCAGATCACCCGGCATATGCTTGGCCTGTTCGCTGGCCGCCCGGGGGCTCGGGCATGGCGACGGGCCTTGTCCGAAGGGGCGGTGCATGAAAGCGCTGGGCCCGAGGTGATGCTGCGGGCTTTGGAGCACGTTGCGCCCTTGGCCGAGGTTTAGAAGGAAAACACCGGCGCTGCCGGTTCTTGGGGGAAATATGCCCGATACCATGTTGCTGGCGCAGATGCTGGGTCTTTTGCTTGTGATCGGAGCGTTTGCGGGCGTTCTGGCCGGGCTTTTGGGGGTAGGTGGCGGCATCGTGTTGGTACCGGCGTTCTTCTATGCCTTCAAAACATTGGGATATGGCGGACCACAGTTGATGCAGCTGTGCCTTGCTACGTCTTTGGCGACGATAATCGTCACTTCTGTCCGTTCGGTCCTGGCCCATAACAAAAAAGGCGCGGTGGATTGGGATATCCTGCGCGGCTGGGGGCCGGGGATCGCCGTGGGGGCGGTTTTCGGCGTTCTGGTCGCGTCGGCCTTGCGCACCGAAGCACTGCAGGCGCTTTTTGGGGTGCTGGGCATGGTGATTGGTGCCTATCTGGGTCTGGGAAAATCCGATTGGCGGTTGGGCGATGCGATGCCAAAGGGAATCAAACGTGCGGCACTTTCTCCCTCGGTTGGGTTTCTGTCCGTCCTGATGGGGATCGGCGGGGGCAGTTTCGGTGTGCCGCTTATGAGCCTTTACAACACGCCCATCCATCGCGCCGTTGCGACAGCAGCCGGGTTTGGCGTGATCATTGCTGTACCTTCCGTTCTTGGGTTTTTGTTCCTGGGCATTGCGCCGGAACATCGCCCGCCCTTGACCATCGGCGCAGTGAACCTTGTCGCCTTCGGCGTCGTCGTGGCGATGACTATGATCACCGCGCCCTGGGGGGTAAAGCTGGCCCACGCGATGGACCCGAAGCCGCTTAAGCGTGTATTTGCAGTGTTTCTGACGCTGGTGGCGCTGAACATGTTGCGCAAGGCGCTGGGATGGTAGGTGATTTCTGGTCGCGTGGATGGGTGAAATTCCCCTATGACCCGGTGCTGGCGGATTGGGTCGAACACGCCCTACCGGCCGCGCAGCAGTCGGTGCGCGATCCCGCTTTTGCAGAATGGCTGGATTGCGAAGGCACATGGTTTGTTGGTGTTGATGCGCTACCGAATGATACTGAGGGTCGCGTTGGGAACTCAGCGCCACTCGCGGGCAAGGCCGCCACTTTCTTGCAGGATCACTTTGGCCAGTTGCCATTACACCGAGGTCAGGTCTCGGTCATCCATCCCGGATACCCGCGCGCCCGACGGGGCGAAAGCGAGGCTGCCGCGCGGTATAGGTGCAATCGGGATGCCGCCCATGTGGATGGATTGCGTCCCATGGGGCCGGATCGCCGACGCCGGATTGACGAACCTCATGCGTGGATATTGGGCATCCCGTTGACCGAGGTCAGCGATGAGGCCGCACCATTGGTTGTTTGGGACCAAAGTCACAAGGCAATGGGCGCAGCCTTTCGCGACGCGCTGGCGGACCACGCGGGCGATGTTTTGCACACGGTTGATATCACCGATATCTATCAGGCCACACGCCGCACTGTATTTGAAACCTGCACCCGGATCACTCTGCCTGCCAAACCGGGTGAGGCCTATTTGTTGCACCGCCACTGCCTGCATGGGGTTGCCCCATGGGGTGATGGGGCCTCGGCCGGGCCAGATGGACGGATGATCGCCTATTTCCGCCCCGAATATCCGGGGGGAGTGGCCGAATGGATCGAATCCCCATAACCTTCGATCATTGTTTTGAGTGGAGGTTTTGAACCATGATTACGGTTCACACGAATTCAGACGGTGCGTTGATAGAAGTCGAACTGTCAGGTGAAGTCACCAGCGCAGACTATTCCGAAACACTGGTTCCCGCGATCGAAGCTGCCTTGGTCGAGCATGAAGCGATTAGATTGCTGGTCATCGTTCAGCCCGAGTTCAAAGGCTATGATCTGGGGGCCGCCTGGTCCGATACCAAGCTGGGGCTCAGCCACTGGCGTGGGTTTGACCGGATCGCGGTTGTTGCCGATCAGGGTTGGGTGCAAACCAGTATCCGACTGGCCGCCCCGATCCTACCCTGTCCGACGCAGGTGTTCGAGATGGCAGAACTGGAAGCTGCACGCCGATGGATGCGTGAGTCTCTGGGATCGATCCATGTCACCGATTTGGGCGGACCCTGTGTTCAGATCAGCCTGTTGGGCAAGCTGGACCCAGACGAATACAGCAAAGCCGAGGAAGCACTGGACGTTGCTCTGCAAGGGCGCGAGAGCTTTCGGCTGCTGATTGACCTGCGCGAGTTTGACGGCTGGCAAGGGCTGTCGGCACTGGCTGCACATTTCCGCCTGGCTCGAAATCACATCCGCCTGCTGGATCGCGCGGCCATCGTTGGTGACGCAGCATGGCAGCATATCGCACAGCGCGTGGCCCGTCATATCCTGGGTGTTCGCACACAGTTTTTCCCCTCGGTCGAAGCGGAAAACGCCAAATCCTGGCTGGCTGCTGGCTGAAATCTGCTCAAATTCGATTCGAACACCGACATTGGAGTGCGCTTATTGGCGCGTTTAGTGCCGATAGGCGTCGTTTGTGACGTAAGGGAATTTGTGGGTATTTGTTGGAAATTCCAGTTTTGTACTCAAAAACGATCAAAATTTGAGAGTTTTCCCCGTAAAATTGAGGATCGAACTGGCTACCTCGGCGCTGTCGCCGCGGGTTGCCACTCACGCCGGAAACGTTCTTGAGCACGACCCCTCTCAGCTCGAACGCTGCCCGCGGCGGCACTGATTATTTAATTCACTAAAGGATGCTCGAAATGACGTTCAGGACTGTCTTAAATAAAATCTTTTCCGCCCGCGGCGTTGTTCAGACTTTGCCCGGTGATCTGGCTGAGGTTCATGAGCTCACGACCCCAGATCAACTCAAAACCAGCCAATCCGAGATCGCAGGTCTATTTGCCGAGGAATTGCGTGGCCGCCATCCAATTCACGATGCAGCACGTACAAAACTGCCAGAGCATCACGACACAGCGAACTGATGAGTTACAACCCGTTCAAACGCGCGGCCCGACCGCCCCGACGTTTCGCAAGACGCGGCTTGCGGTTGGGCAGGTCTTCCATGACTTCCGCGCGCTCTGAGCTGTCCATCTTGGACCAGCGGGTGATCTCATCAATCGTGCGGTAGCAGCCGGTGCAAATACGCTCAGTCGGGTGTACGACACAGATCTGGATACAGGGGCTTTCCACCTCGTTCCGTTTCCAAACCATGTTTGTCATGTGCGGTCTCCGACCCGTTACAAAAAGCGCAACCTGTCGAGCGCTCCTTGAAGGATATAACCCGCTGCGACATGATCAATAACCTGTCCGCGACGTTTTCGTGTCGTATCCGCCTCTAACAGTGCCTTTTCTGCCGCAACTGTGCTGAGGCGTTCATCCCAGAACCCGATGGGGCATGCGGTCAGACGCGACAGGTTGCGGGCAAAGGCGCGGGTCGACTGGCACCTGGGCCCTTCGGTTCCGTCCATGTTTTTGGGCAGGCCCAGAATGATGCCACCGATCTCACGGTCGGCGATCAACTCAAGCAATCGGGCGGAATCGAGGGTGAACTTTTTGCGGCGCACGGTTTCAAGCGGGCTGGCCACGCCGCGCGTCCGGTCTGACACGGCAACACCGATCGTCTTTTCGCCAAGATCCAGACCCATCAGCGCCGTCATCGGCGCCAGAGTGGCAGCAAATTCTTCGAACGTATCATGGATCATTGGGCAATACCCGCCTGCAGCGCCGCGGCGTCGATCAGTTGCAAGGCGGCGGTGTTGCCAGCAAATACGTCCACGGCTTCGTCGCGGATATCGATGGCGCGTTGGGCTTGTCCCAGAACGCCGAGTGCTGCGATCAGGCGCGCCCATTCTTCGGGGGTTCCGCCCTCGGTCGCCAAACGATCCGACAGTTGGTTCACCATGCCTTGAATCATTTCTTGCCGTTCTTCTGGCGTCATATCGGCAGCAGCAGCCACATCCTCCTGGCTGGGACCAGATTGTCCCGGTACAGGGGCAGTTTCGGGGGCATTGAAGACACCTGCGCGCCAGGCAAGGTCATCCAATTGGGTCCGGATCGCCTCGGCCCATGGCGCCCCCGCAGGGGCATCGCGCAAGGTGTCAACCCAGACGCGATACGCGATGTCCGGGCGACCGATCTGTGCCAGCATCTGACCAGAGTAGTATCGCGCGGGGCCGTGGTTCGGATCGCGATCCAAGGCTTGCGAAAGGGCCTGTTCGGCCTCGGGTGAGACATAGCCATTCGCTGCCAAAATCATCATTTCAGCAAGATCCGCATAAGCGTCAGCTGTTGCCGCGTCGGCTGAAAGTTCAATCACCCGCTGCTGCGCTGCATACCCAGCGCGAAAGTTCCCGGCATTTGTTTCATGTTGCGCCAGCAGCATCTGCCCTTGCAGATCGTCCGGGCGCGCTGCAACTGTTTCACGTAACTGACCGAGAAGGCTGGCATAACTTTCATCCAACTGCCTGGGTACAGGCGCAGGCGTCATTTCTTCGACGATGGCTTGCGAGGGCCGGTTCTGGCGGACGTCTTCCGCCAATTCGATCCGCGCCTGAAGCGGCATATCCGGTAAACCTACGGCACCTAGACGTTGATATATAAACGCCGCACCGCCGACGAGTATCAGTGCTAGTCCGCCAATCACAATCAAGGACATGACCCGCGAAGGACCGACCTCGGAAGTCTTTTTGTTCATCTGGGCATCTGCCGCCAGAATACGGCGAGAGATTTCGGTGCGCACCCTCTCGGCGTCTGCCTCGCCGATCACGCCGCGGGCCAGATCGCGGTCAACGCCCACCAGTTGTTCCCGGTAGACACGAAGGTCATAGGCTGCGGCGGGCTCTGCATCGCGGCGACCACGGAGCAAGCTGTAGCTTAGAAAGGCTGCAATCAGCAGCGCGATGGACAGTATCAGAACCCAGAACGTCATGGCTCCTCCGAAGTAGCTGATCTGACTTAGACCTGCCAGTCGTTTGACAAAAGGGACAAATGGCCGCGAATGGACGACATGTCGCAATAGTGCGATATTGCGGCGTTGTGCGGCAGAGATATTCTGCGGCTTCAAGGCATATCTGCGCCCAATCACCGAACCGGATGGATTCGCATATGAAACACTATTCAGCCTTTGCTGTTGCGCGCGAAGCGTTGCGCTATCACACAGGATGGGAACGCGCGTGGCGATCCCCTGAACCCAAGAAACGTTATGACGTGATTATCGTTGGTGCGGGGGGGCATGGTCTGGCGACGGCCTACTATCTGGGCAAGAACTACGGCATCCAGAATATCGCGATCATCGAAAAGGGTTGGCTGGGCGGTGGTAACACCGGTCGGAACACGACCATCATCCGGTCGAACTACCTGCAGGATCCGTCGGCTGCTTTGTATGAGAAAGCGCGCAGCCTGTACGAGGATCTGAGTCAGGACCTGAACTACAATGTCATGTTCAGCCCGCGCGGCGTGATGATGCTGGCGCAGACCCAGCATGAAATTCGCGGCTATCAACGCACGGCGCATGCGAACGCCCTGCAAGGGGTGAAGACCGAATGGATCGGCCCCGAGCGCGTCAAACAGCTGGTGCCGATCATCAATATCGATGGCCCGCGCTATCCGGTTCTGGGGGCGCTGTGGCAGGAACGCGGCGGAACCGCGCGACATGATGCGGTGGCTTGGGGCTATGCGCGTGCGTGTTCAGCCATGGGCATGGACATCATCCAGAAATGCGAAGTCACCGGGGTTCGGTCGGAAAATGGCCGCGTCGTTGGTGTCGACACCACCAAGGGTGCCATCGACTGTGACAAGCTGGGCATCGTGGTTGCCGGGCATTCCGGTCAGCTGGCCGAGATGGCGGGTTTCCGTCTGCCGTTGGAAGCGGTGGCGCTGCAGGCGCTGGTTTCCGAGCCGATCAAACCCTGCATGGACGTGGTCGTGATGGCCAACACAGTGCATGGCTATATGAGCCAGTCCGACAAAGGTGAGATGGTCATTGGCGGCGGCACCGACGGGTTCAACAACTACACCCAACGCGGCAGTTTCCACCATATCGAAGAAACCGTGCGCGCGCTGATCGAAACCTTCCCGATGATCTCACGTCTGAAAATGCTGCGCCAGTGGGGCGGGATCGTGGACATGACCGGCGACCGTTCGCCCATTCTGTCAACCACGCCGATGGGCAATTGCTTCATCAACTGCGGATGGGGCACCGGTGGCTTCAAGGCCATTCCAGGCTCGGGCTGGGGCATGGCACAGTTGATGGCCACGGGCCACTCGCCGCTGACCGAAGCCTTCACGATGGACCGCTTTAAAGAGGGCCGCTTTATCGACGAAAGCGTCGCCGCCGGGGTGGCGCACTGATGCATCCGCAGTTCTCGGAAACCCTGTTGTCTCAACTCGGCGTCTTCAAGGAGACTGCATCATGCTGACACTCAAATGCCCATTCACCGGCGCCATGCTGGATGAAACCGAACTCCATTGTGGCGGTGAAGCGCATCGTAAACGCTTTGGCCCGGGCTCCTCGGATGAGGAGTTTGAAAGCTACATGTTCACCCGCGAAAACGCGCGCGGTGTGCATTTCGAGCTTTGGCTACACGCCTATGGAATCGGGAAATGGTTCATCGCAGCCCGCGATACCGACACGCTTGAGGTCTACGGAACATATCCGGCCCAGACCACTGAACCGCCGCAAGAGATCAAAGACGCCATCACGGCCAAACGCCCCGGCTGGTCGTGGAGAGAGTTCTCCTGATGCATCACCTGTTCAAAAATACTCCCGCCGGAAGCCCTGACGCTTCCACCTGCGAAAGGTCCGCACAATGAGCACCCGTCTCGCAAAACAAGGCCGGCTGATTGACCGGTCGAAAAAGGTTACCTTTTCCTTCAACGGCACCTCAATGCAGGGCTTTGAGGGCGATACGCTGGCCTCGGCCCTGCTGGCCAATGACCAGATGATGGTGGGCCGGTCATTCAAGTACCACCGCCCGCGCGGTATGGTCGCCAGCGGCGCGGAAGAACCGAACGCATTGGTCGGTCTGGGGCAGGGCAACCGGTTCGAGCCGAACCAGCGCGCCACCACGACCGAGCTGTTCAACGGGTTGACCGCAACCTCGCAGAACCACTGGCCGAACCTGGAATTCGACATTGGTGCGGTCAACACCGCTCTGGCACGGTTCCTGCCTGCCGGGTTCTACTACAAGACGTTCATCCATCCGAAACCGTTCTGGAAACACGTCTACGAGCCGTTCATTCGCCAATCTGCAGGTCTGGGCAAAGCGCCCGACAAGGACAGCCGCGATGCGGATACTTATGAGCATTTCTACGCCTTCACCGATGTGTTGGTGATCGGCGGTGGTGTCGCAGGCCTGCAAGCGGCCAAAGTGGCGGCTGCGTCTGGCGCCAAAGTCATGCTGATCGAGCAGACAGCCCATTGGGGTGGTCGTGCTCCGGTTGATGGCGGTTCGATCAATGGTGAGTCTGTGGATAAGTTCGTGGAACAATTGGTTTCCGAACTCGAAACGATGGACAATGTCACCATGCGCACCCGCTGTATGGGCGCGGGGGTTTACGACCATGGTTATGTGCTGGGCTATGAACGTCTGACTGACCACAAACCTGGCACCCAGGGCCCGCGCCATCGCCTGTGGCGCATCCGCGCCAAGCAGGTTGTGACTGCGGCGGGTGCGATTGAACGCCCCTTGTCCTTTGCGGGCAACGACGTGCCGGGTGTGATGCTGGCCTCTGCCATGCGTGACTACGTTGTGAACTGGGGCGTGACCCCGGGCCAGCGGGTGATCGTGGCCACCAACAATGATGATGCGTATCGCACCGCGATTATCCTGAAACAGGCCGGTGTTGACGTGTTGCGCGTGGTCGATGCCCGCGCAGCTGCCGGCCCGCTGGCCGAAGAGGCGCGTCAGCTGGGCATCCGTGTCGATCCGGGCAAAGCCATCGCCAAAGTCAAAGGTGGCAAGCGCGTCAAGAAGGTTGCCATCTGCAATCAAGAAGGCATCGGTGGCGCTCGCGAAGAGGTCGAGGCCGATGCGGTCGCCATGTCCGGTGGCTGGTCCCCGGTTGTGCACATGTGGTCGCATTGCGGCGGCAAGCTGATCTGGGATGAGGCAAATGCCCATTTCCGCCCCGATCCCGCGCGCCCTCCGCGCGGAGCCGATGGTGAAGGTTTCGTTTTGGCCGCAGGTAGCTCGAACGGGCCGCTTGCACTGGGCGATGTTCTGACCGACGCGGATGCAGCGGGCAAAGCGGCGGCGAAAGCGGCCGGGCACAAACCCAAACGCACCAAGGCTCCGGCAGGTGAAACCACCGCCGAGGCGCCATTGGAACCGGTCTGGCTGATGCCAGCCAATGCAGAAATCCAACTGCGCGCCAAGTCATGGCTGGATTTCCAGAACGATGTCAAAGTCTCGGACGTTCAATTGGCCGCGCGCGAAGGCTATGAAAGCGTCGAACACACCAAGCGCTACACCACGCTGGGCATGGCGACCGATCAGGGTAAGCTGAGCAATATCAACGGTCTGGCGATCCTTGCTGATGCGCTGGATTCGGAGATTCCGAAGGTCGGCACCACCACTTTCCGCCCGCCTTACACGCCTATCTCGCTGGCCTCGATTGGTGGTGAAGCGCGTGGAGAGATTTTCCAGCCGATCCGTCAAACGCCGATGCACAATTGGCACGACAAGAACGGTGCCGATTGGGAGCCTGTCGGCCACTGGCGCCGGACCTATGCCTATGTGCGCCCCGGTGAATCCGTACATGACGCAGTGAACCGTGAGGTGAAGAACACCCGCGAGAACCTCGGCCTGCTGGACGCCTCGACGCTGGGCAAGCTGATCGTCAAAGGCCCGGATGCAGGCAAGTTCCTGGACATGATGTATACCAACATGATGTCCACGTTGAAGATCGGTAAATGCCGCTATGGCCTGATGTGTTCGGAAAACGGCTTCCTGATCGACGACGGCGTTGTCGCGCGGGTCGATGAGGATACATGGCTGTGCCACACCACCACCGGCGGGGCCGAGCGTATCCATGGTCATATGGAAGAGTGGTTGCAGACCGAATGGTGGGACTGGAAAGTCTATGTCGCCAATGTGACCGAGCAATACGCTCAGGTTGCCGTGGTTGGCCCCAACGCCCGCAGGGTGCTTGAGAAACTGGGCGGGATGGATGTGTCGAAAGAGGCGCTGCCCTTCATGGAATGGCGCGATGGCAAGATCGGTGACTTCGATTGCCGCGCCTACCGCATCTCGTTCTCGGGTGAGCTGTCCTATGAGATCGCCGTTCTTGCCAGCCAGGGTCAGGCGTTCTGGGACGCGTTGATGGAGGCAGGTAAAGAGTTCGGCGTGATGCCTTACGGCACCGAATGTCTGCACATTCTGCGGGCCGAGAAGGGCTTTATCATGATCGGGGACGAGACCGACGGCACCGTGATCCCGCAGGATCTGGGGCTGCACTGGGCGCTGTCCAAGAAGAAAGAGGACTATCTGGGTAAACGCGCCCATTCGCGCAGCCACATGGCCGACCCGGACCGCTGGAAACTGGTCGGGCTGGAGACTGTGGATGGTTCCGTCATCCCAGATGGCGCTTATGCGGTGGGCGAGGGCGTCAACGCCAACGGTCAGCGCAATATGATCGGGCGTGTCACCTCGACCTACTACTCGGCCAATCTGGGCAAAGGCATCGCCATGGGTCTGATCAAGCATGGGCCCGATCGGATGGGAGAGATTGTCGAGTTCCCTGGAACGGATGGCAAAACCTACAAAGCCAAGATCGTAGATACGATCTTCTATGACAAAGACGGGGAGAAGCAGAATGTCTGAACCCATCAGCGCCCTGAATCATGCAAGCTATGACGGCATCGCTAAGATCGAGGAATGCGGACTGCAGGGCATGATCACCCTGCGCGGCAACCAATCCGACAAGGTGCTGGCCAAAGCGATCAAAGATGCCACCGGGCAAAAAGTGCCCGGTCAGCACGAGGCATTGGTGAGTGGCGATACTGGCGTCTGCTGGATGTCCCCGGACGAGTTGCTGGTGCTGGTCCCATATGCTGAGGTCGAAGCCAAACTGGCCGCCATGACCAATGCGCTGGGCGGAACGCATGCCTTAGCTGTCAACGTCTCGGATGCCCGCGCGGTGTTTCGCGTGTCCGGCGCAACCGCACGCGAGGTGATGGGCAAGGTTGCCCCGGTCGATTTCTCGGGCGACGCGTTCCAACCCGGCCAAATCCGCCGCTCGCGTCTTGCCCAGGTGGCAGGTGCATTCTGGATGGATGACGTCGAAAGTTTCCGTGTGGTCTGCTTCCGCTCGGCGGCGGATTACGTGTTCAAACTGCTCAAGCTGGCGGCGCAGCCCGGCAGTGAGGTTGGGGTTTACTGATTTGCATTAATAAGGCCCCGACTTAGACGGGGCCTTGTTGTATCATTTGTTCAACGAACAAGTCCCTACGCCATAGGGTTTGTTCGCAAAGTTGCCCTGCAAAAATGCCATACGAACTTTGACTGAGTTATCTGACGGATTCAGGTTAGCCTGGTATCGAACGCGGACATTTCCGCCGGCGGCCATTGTTTCGTCGATGTTCCATACAAGGCGATAACCCTTGGAACCACGATTTTTGAATTTGGCTTCTGCCCAGTCCTGATAAGAGCTTGCTGCCATTGCGGACGTCGCGGCCGGATCGATGCGGAACGAATATTCTGACGCGATCCAGCCATGGCTATCCTGCTTGGTCATTTTGCAGACATAGTTAACGGATTCTGTGGCTGCGACTTGTGTGCCAATTAGTGTGAACAATGCGATAGTAAGATGTTTCATGAATGCCTGTCGTGATTGATTTGGTGTCGCCAAGGCAGCACCTTAAGCGCGAAAAGGCAAATTAAATTGCTCGATTAACAAGAAACTCAATTGACGCGTCTATGCGTGCAACAGAACCGTTTGAAACCTAGAAAGTGCCTCGGGCTTCAGCAGTTGCTCGATCGTAACTGGATCAAAGTTCTCGTCGCTGA
This sequence comes from Ruegeria sp. AH7, assembly GCF_056541325.1. Lineage (NCBI taxonomy): Bacteria > Pseudomonadati > Pseudomonadota > Alphaproteobacteria > Rhodobacterales > Roseobacteraceae > Ruegeria > Ruegeria sp. AH7. The sequence goes on from NZ_JBQFYF010000002.1 coordinate 326,690, forward strand.
GATTGGAGTAAAAACTCAATGAGTTCAGCAGGCTCTGTGTAGCTTCAAGCCTTTCATCTTCGGCCAATAGTGGTGCGTGAAGTGACAAATACAGCGCTGGTTTTTGTCGTTCTAGCCAAGCAATCAACGTCGGCAGAACAAAAAACTCGGCCCCTTCAATATCCATTTTGACCAGTGAAACCTTCGACAGATCACAGGTCGATTGGAACTGCTCCCATGTGATCGTCAGCGCGTCATTCCCATGGGCTTCGTCATGTAGTAGGGATGTGGTTGAATCCCCGGGCTCGCCCCAGACCGAGGCCATTCTGGCCACACCAAACGTGTCGGACAAGGCGACACCGAAGGCAGAGACATTTCTGATCTGGTTCAGGTCCAGATTCCACGCCAGAAACCGATAGGCCGCTGGATCAGGTTCAAAGCAAAAGACGTGCCGGGCTTTGCGGGACCCATACAGAACCGTCGGGCCGATCCAGGCCCCGATATCAAGGTAGTCGCTATCGGGCGTCAGAAATCTGTCGAGAACCTTGAACGTTTCGGGCTCCCACGTTCCATCGCCTGCTTCGCGCCAGAATTTTGAATGGTACGGATCGAGGCGAAAAGCCTCACCATTCAGATTGCCCGCATAGTATCCGCGCGCGCGGTAGAACATCTTGCGTGCCTTTGTTCGCATCGCGGACCTTTCGGTTTTATTGTCGCGGCCCTTGACCTGCGGCGCTTGCCAAAGCATTTAACCTTTGGGAACCGCAACATTCATTTCAACAGGGGGCCGACATGGCTTTTGAACTTCCTGATCTTCCTTATGCACATGACGCGCTGGCAGCCAAGGGTATGTCCGCTGAAACACTGGAATTTCACCACGACCTGCACCACAAGGCCTATGTCGATAACGGCAACAAGCTGATCGCGGGCACTGAGTGGGACGGCAAGTCGCTGGAAGAGATCATCGTCGGCACCTATGATGCCAATGCCGTGGCGCAGAACGGTATCTTCAACAACATCAGCCAGCTGTGGAACCACAACCAGTTCTGGGAGATGATGGGCCCAGATGGCAACGCCATGCCCGGTGAGCTGGAAAAAGCGCTGACCGAGAGCTTTGGCTCGGTCGACGAGTTCAAGTCGCAGTTCAGCGCGGCGGGTGCTGGTCAGTTCGGCTCGGGCTGGGCGTGGTTGGTCAAGAACGCTGACGGTTCGCTGGCCGTGACCAAGACGGAAAACGGCGTGAACCCTCTGTGCTTTGGTCAGACTGCGCTTTTGGGCTGTGACGTATGGGAGCACAGCTACTACATCGACTTCCGCAACAAGCGTCCGGTTTATCTGTCGAACTTCCTCGACAATCTGGTGAACTGGGAAAACGTTGCATCGCGCATGTAATGTCTGATCCGATTACGGGTCTTTAAGGGCCTGCCGGCGGAGACGCTGGCAGGCCTTTTTGCTGCGAACAACCGTTCATAAGCGAAGTTTCATGCTGAGACGGGATTGAATGCGGCCCTGCAGTGCTTACCTAATGTGAAGCGGACCGGGAGAGCCGCAAACCACATACCAACAGACAGGCAAAGCGTCGGATGCGTCCGGCAACGTGGGAACCAACCCCGCCTGATTGACGAGGGATGCGTCTAAAAACGTCATAACAGGAGATCTCGATGGTCGCACTTTCACAGGGAACTTGGGTCATTGTCGCAGATGGAGAGAAGGCATTGTTCATGGAAAACATAACTGATGCCGAAGACCCCAATCTGGTTGTTGTTTCAGTCGAAGAAACAGACATGCCAGCTGCACAACCTTCTGACCGGGCGGGGCGGCGCAATGATGGCGGACCGAACCAGAAGTCAGCCTTGAATGATCCGTCTTGGAAGGCCCATGCCAAGTCTCTGTTTGTGCAGGAATTGGCAACTTTGCTGAACCGCAAGGGGCTGAAGGGTGCCTATAAGCGCCTTGTTCTGGTCGCAAGCCCGCATGTTCTGGGATTGCTGCGCCGGCGTTTGCACAGTGAGGTGCTGGCCAAAGTTGTGGCTGAGGTCGATAAGACGCTAACGAACCACCCGCTCCACAAGGTCGAACAGGTTTTAAGGCAGCGTCTTAAGCCCACACACCGTTTAGCTTAACCCTGTTTGGGCGGCACATGCCGCCCAGCCGTACCGCGCGCGGTTAGATATTTGTGCGCAAGGCTGCTATTGCTGCATCGGCGCTGTCGACCCAGGTGACAAACGCAGCAAGCGACTGTTCGGCAAAACCCTGATCAACGACCTGATCCAGCAATGTTTTTAAAGCGTCCCAATAACCGTCAACATTCACCACGACAATAGGCTTGTAGTGCAAGCCCAGCTGCCGCCATGTGAGTGCTTCGAAAAGCTCGTCCAGCGATCCGGGGCCACCGGGTAGAACAACCACCGCGTCAGCATTCATGATCATGACTTTCTTGCGCTCGTGCATTGTTTCGGTGATCACGAAATGGGTCAGGTCGGTCTTGCCGACCTCGCGTTGAACCAGATGCACGGGTATGACTCCAAACGTCTCTCCGCCCGCGTTTTGAGCGGCGCGCGCAACCTCTCCCATCAGACCGACATCGCCCGCGCCATAGACCAGCCGCCAGCCCTCGCGCGCCAGCAGAGTCCCAAGCGATTGGGCCGCGCTGGCATAGGCTTTGTTAGCGCCATCGCGTGACCCGCAATACACACAGACAGACTTCTGAGACATGAATTTGACGCTCCGGGGTTGTGTCAGAGGTTTTGACCCGTGATAGCGGGATTGATAAATTGGCTCAACTGTCCGCCTGAACACATTCAGAAACCATGTGTTTGTGCTGCGGGGTGAAAGGAAAACAATGGACGCCAAGTCGGGAAACGGAAGTTCGAGCAACTTCGTATGGGGAGTCGTTGCCGCAATAGTCGCTCTGTTGGGCTTGGGCGGGGCATACCTGTCTGGTGCATTTGACAGCGCGCCGGACCAAGCGGATGCGCCTCAGGAACAAACTGCAGCTGCGCCTGCGCCCGAAGCATCAGAGCCGAGCGCACAGGCGGCGGACACCGAGACCGACGCTCCAGCCGACGCGGAACCAGACACTGTGGCAGAGGTCGATGCGGATGCCGACGCGGATGAACCCGCTCAGGAGGTGACGGAAGCACCTCAGATCACCGCTCCGGTTTTGGATCAGATCTTCGTCGAAAAAGATGGCAATGCGTTGCTGTCGGGTGAAGCTGCGCCCGGGAGTGAGATTCGGGTTTTGCTGGATGGCGAAGCTGTGCACAGCTTTACGGTCGACAATACCGGACAGTTTGCCGAGTTTGTTTCGATCCCGTTCAGTGAGGTTGCGCGGGGATTGGTGTTGGAAACGTCTGATGGTGCGGTGACTGCCCAATCCGATGACTACCTGATTGCGGCCCTGCCGAAACCTGTTGAAGAAGAGCAGGTCGCCAGCGCCGATCCTTCCGTAACACCCGAGGATAACGAGTCTGACACTGCTGCCCCGTCTGACGCCTCTGGCACCACAGACGCTGGGGAACAGCCCCAACAGCCTGCGGATACTGAGGTTGCTGAGGCTCCGGCCGAAAGCGCATCACCGGCTGAAGCCACATCAGATGATCAGCAAGTGGCGGTGCTGCGCTCGGGCGAAGAAGGGGTCGAACTGGTTCAATCTCCATCGACGGACACGACAGAGCCCGAGCAAGTGGAACTGGATACGATCGGCTATTCGGATACGGGCGATGTTCAATTGACGGGCCGGGTCACCGAAGGTTCGGCTGTGCGCCTCTATCTGAACAACCGTCTGGTTGCGGATGTTACGCCTGAGACAGGTGGCAATTGGAGAGGTGAGTTGCAGGGGATTGAACCCGGTGTTTACACCCTGCGCGTTGATGAGGTCGGCACCGACGGCACCGTGGTCAGCCGCTTGGAGACGCCCTTCAAGCGCGAACCTGTTGAGGTGTTGCAAGCGGCTGAGGCCTCGACGACCGAAGAAACCACCGCCGAAACGCCGCCCATCCGCCAGGTCACCGTGCAAAAAGGGGATACCTTGTGGGCGATTTCGCGTGAACGTTTTGGCGATGGCGTCCTTTATGTGCGCCTGTTCGATGCCAACCGCGATCTGATCCGCGATCCTGATCTGATCTATCCGGGGCAGATTTTCACGATCCCCGAATAAAAACTTCTGGCCCTTTGAGGGCCAGACGATATCTCTGACCGCAGATAAGGCACGTGATGAGACGGACGGCCCCGATGACTTCTGACGAAATGGCCGAGATCGACGAACGCCGCTCGGGCTGGCGAACGATCCGCAAAGTGACGCCGTATTTGTGGCCCGAGGATGAGCCCTGGGTGAAACGCCGGGTGGTTATTGCGATGGCCATGCTGGTGCTGGCCAAGCTGATCGCGGTTTATACGCCGATCCTGTACAAAGGGGCGGTCGATGCATTGGCCGGCGAAGGGGTGCCGCCCGTGGCGCTGGGTGCAGTCGGGTTGACAGTTGCCTACGGTGTCGCGCGGATGATGACTGTGGGCTTTCAGCAGCTACGGGATGCAGCCTTTGCACCAGTGGGTCAGAGGGCCCTGCGCGCGCTGGCGCTAGAGACCTTCCAGCATATCCATCAGCTTTCGATGCGGTATCACGTCTCCCGCCGTACCGGCGGGCTTAGCCGGATTATCGAGCGTGGCGTAAAAGGGGTCGATTTTCTACTGCGGTTCTTGCTGTTCTCAATCGGGCCGCTGATTCTGGAATTGCTGTTGGTCGCCATCATCCTGATGTGGCTGTTTGATGTCTGGTATCTGGTCGTCGTCGCCGTGACGATCGCCCTTTACATCTGGTTTACCTTCGCGGTCACCGAATGGCGCGTGAAACTGCGGCGCGAGATGAACGACCAGGATACCGAAGCGAACCAGCGCGCCATCGACAGCCTGTTGAACTTTGAAACCGTTAAGTACTTCAACGCCGAAACGCGTGAGGCTGAACGGTACGATGTGTCGATGAAAGCCTATGCCGGGGCGGCGTTGAAAACAGCCTATTCGTTGGCGTTTCTGAATTTCGGCCAGTCCTTTCTGATCACCTGTGGCTTGATCGGTGTCATGGTGCTGGCAGCCATTGGTGTGCAAAACGGCTCACTCACCGTGGGCGATTTTGTGATGGTGAATGCCTACATGATCCAGATCACCGTGCCACTGAACTTTCTGGGCACAGTGTATCGCGAAATCCGACAGTCCTTAGTTGATATGGGGCAGATGTTTGATCTGTTGGAACAGCCTGCCGAGGTTGAAGACAAGCCCGCGGCGCCCGACCTTCAGGTCAGCGGGGGTGAGGTTACCTTGCAGGATGTGCGTTTCGGCTATGAGGCCGAGCGCGAAATCCTCAAAGGTGTGTCCTTGACCATCCCCGCCGGACAGACAGTGGCCATCGTTGGCGCGACCGGATCAGGTAAGTCGACCATCGGGCGTTTGTTGTTCCGGTTTTACGACGTCACTGGCGGATCGCTGAAGATTGACGGACAGGATGTTCGCGACGTGACGCAGGACAGCCTACATGCCTCTATCGGTGTGGTGCCGCAGGATACTGTCCTGTTCAATGACACCATCCGTTACAACATCGCTTATGGTCGGGATGGCGCGACGCAGTCGGATGTAGAAGAGGCCGCACGCGCAGCGCAGATACACGAGTTCATCACCTCTCTGCCTGAGGGGTACGATACCAAGGTTGGCGAGCGCGGGTTGAAACTGTCAGGCGGTGAGAAGCAGCGCGTTGGCATCGCCCGGACGCTGCTTAAGAACCCACCCATTCTGCTGCTGGACGAGGCGACCTCGGCGCTGGATACCGACACCGAGCAAGAGATCAAAGATGCCTTGGCCCGCGCGGGTGAGGGGCGCACAGTTATTACGATTGCCCATAGGCTCAGCACGATTGCCGAGGCGGATCAGATTGTAGTTCTGGAAAGCGGCGAGATTATCGAACAAGGCACCCATGATGCATTGTTGGCGCATGAGGGGCGCTATGCGCAGCTTTGGAGCCGCCAGCAATCAGATACTCAGGTTGCTTGATCTGATCTTTGTTCAGCCACTATTCGACGCAACAAAAAAAGGGCCGGGTGATCCGGCCCTTTTGATTTACTCCGCAGCTTTCAAGGGTGCACCGGGTGGTGCGTCGGGCGTTTTGTCCGCCGCTGCGGGGGGATCTGTCCAGACCAGCTCGGTCGCCTGCATGGCGCGCGCGCTGCGCCCGATGGCCATATCCTGCGCGATCTGGCTAGAGCGGCCGGCGGTGACGCGTGCCAGCACCCTGCCGAACCAGATCGCGTAGGTTGTCACCCAAACGCGTAGCGCCAGCATTGAGGGCGTGACAATCAACGTCAGAACCGTTGCGATGCCCAACCCGAACACCACGGCAGTTGCCAGCTGCTTCCACCACAAGGCTGTCGGGCTGTCGATTGTGTAGCCGCCATTGATGAAGTCCAGAGACAGGCCAAACATCATCGGCGTCAGGCCCGCCATGGTGGTCAGGGTGGTCAGCAGAACCGGGCGAATCCGGGCTTCGGCTGTGCGAACAATCGCATCAATACGCGGCATATAGCGGCTGTATTCCTGATAGGTATCAATCAGAACAATGTTGTTGTTCACCACAATCCCCGCCAGCGCCACGATCCCGGTGCCGGTCATGATGATCGAGAAGGGTTGCTCCATCACCAGCATCCCGATCAACACCCCGGTGGTCGATAGGACCACGGCCAATAGAACCAGGATCGAGTTGTAAAAGCTGTTGAACTGCGCCAGCAGGATCACGAACATCAAGCCCAACGCACCGGCAAAGGCATTCATCAGGAAGGCCCCGGATTCGGCCTGATCCTCCTGATCGCCGGTCCATTCCCAGCTGATCGCAGGGTCGAACGGGCTGGTGTCCAGCCATTCGGTCAGAACAGCGATCCGCTCGTTCGGGTTGATCAGGCTGGTCCGCGCATCACCATCGTCGATGGCTGTGCGCAGCTCGTCAATCGAAGCTGCACCCGTCAGCATCACCAGATCGAACTGCTTGCCATCCGGCATGGTCAGGGTTGATGCGGTGGGCTCTGTGCCGTCCTCAAGCGCGCGGACCACGGCCAGACGCTCTTCGGTGCCGTCACTGCCGTTCACAAACAGCTTGCTCAGGCCCGGTTCAACATCCGCTTTTACATCGTAGTAGCGCTCCTGATCAATGCGGTTGATCTCGGCCAGTTTGGGCACCGGTTGGCGTGTGACAAAGTTCGACAAGGGCACCAACCCGTCAGGTGTGCGGACTTTCAAGGTATCCAGCGTTGACAGCACCCGATCTTCCTCGGGCAGGCGAACGCGAATTTCGATTTCTTCATCCGTGCTATCAGGGCGCATCTCTCCCAGCAGAATGCCACGTGTGACCAGTTGAACCATCGCACCAACGGTCGCCACATCGGCGCCGAAACGGCCCGCTTTGGCAACGTCCACATCAATCTGCCAGTCGATGCCGGGCAGGGGCAGGGTGTCTTCAACCTTGATCAGGCCGGGTGTCGTATCGAACTGCGCGCGTGCGGCGTCAGTGGCTGCGGTCAAGCTGTCCCAATTGTCACCCTTGATCCGCAGATGCACGGGCTTGGCCGAGGCGGGCCCTTGTTCTAGCGCCGCTATTTCGACAACAAACCCCGGCAGTTCGGCCAGTTGAGCCCCCAGCTCTTCCAGGACAAAGTCGCCGTCATACTCGGGGGCGACGGAATGGCGATCAAACAAGCCACCCAGAATGGGTTCGTGTACATTGGGGCGATCTTCCCATGGGATGATCTCGAACTGGACACGACCAACCGTGTCTGCCGGGGCTTCGGCCCCTCCATTGTTCTGATTCAGACCGCCTTCGCCCGCAAATGAGAACACATTGATAACCGCTGGATGCGCGGCAATAACCTGTTCTGCTGCCAGCACCATGGCGTCTTTTTCATCAAGCGACAGGTTCCCGCGGGCGCGCACATAGGCGGTGGCCTGTTCCGGCTCGCTTTCGACGAAAAACTCAACTCCGCGATTGTTTTCCCCGAAATATGTAACAACCGAAATAACGGCAAACCCCACAGCGACGATTGAAACGATTGGCATGATTGGATTGCCGACCAGAAACTTGATCGCATATCCGAAAGTCGTGTGCTCTTTCGCTGTATGAACGGTGGTATCTGGCGCGCGTTCGATTTTGGCGGCGCCCAGGGTTACCGACCCGGCAAATGCGCCGAAGATCATCAGCACAGCGCCCGCAAATGATCCACCAACCGGTAGCAAATATCCCGGATTCAGGACCTGCATCGCACCCAGGAAAACAAGGTAGAACGACGGTGCCACCAATACGGCACGCAACCACCATGGGGTGCGTGCGCGCAACCAGTTCGACGAACGGTCGAAGACACGGCTCAGCCGTCCGGACACGCCGCCCATGACCGGCAGGTAGATCAGCGCAACGATGAGCGAAGCGGACAGAACAAAGATCAGGGTAACCGGAAGCATCCCCATGAACTCACCCGGAATACCGGGCCAGAACAGCATTGGCAGGAATGCGCAAAGTGTAGTGGCGGTTGACGAGACGATAGGCCAGAACATACGCTGCGCAGCCTGCACATAGGCATGCATCGGCCCAACGCCCTCCTTGATGCGCTTGTCCGCGAATTCGACAACCACGATTGCGCCGTCCACCAGCATACCCACGGCCAGGATCAAACCGAACATCACGATGTTCGAGATACTCACTCCCATGACCGCGAGAAATGCGAAACACAGCAGGAACGACGTAGGGATCGCAAAGCCTACCAGCAAAGCTGCGCGCGAACCTAGCGAAGCCAGAACAACGATCATCACCAGCGCAATCGCCGTCAGAACCGAGCCTTCCAACTGGCTGACCATCGAACCGACAATGCGGCTTTGGTCGTTTGATGTGCCCACATCGACAGCCGCCTGCAGTTCAGGCGGCCATTTACTTTGCGCTTCGGCCACTGTGGCTTTGACCTGCTCAACCGTGTCGATCAGGTTGAACCCTTTGCGCTTGACCACCTGCAAAGCGACGGTTGGTACATTGTCGAAACGGGCCGTACCCTCGCGATCTTCAAAGGTATAATTGATCTCGGCCAACTCGCCCAAGGTGACAACCCGGTCGCCATTGACCTTGATCGGAAGGCCATACACGTCGCTTGGGGTTTTAAATGATGATGGGATTTTGACTGAGAATGTGCCCTGTGCAGTATCAACTTCACCGGCTGCGATCAGTTGGTTGTTGTTGCGAACAACATCAATCAACTCAGCTGCGGTGACGTTATAGGCTTCAAGCCTTAACGGATCGATGATGACTTCCAGCAGCTCGTCCCGATTGCCGGCGATCCCGGCCTCGAGCACTGAATCCAGTGCCTCCAGCTCGTCCTGCAGGTCTTTGGCGACGCGCGCCATCGTGCGTTCCGGCACAGCGCCGGTCAGGTTGACGATCACGATCGGGAATTCGGAAAAGTTTATCTCGAACAGCGAGTATTGTTCGGCCCCTTCCGGGAACTCGGCCTGCGCACTGTTCATGGCATCGCGTACATCTGCCATGATCGCGGTCTTGTCCCATCCGAAATCAAATTCGAGCGCGATACCGGCATAGTCTTCGGCAGCCGTGGCGGTCATTTCTTTCAGACCGTCAAGATCAGCGAGTTCCGTCTCCATTGGCTTGACCAAAAGGTTCTCGGAATCCTCGGCGGAAATGCCCGGAAACTGGACCGACACAAACAGGGCCGGGATTTCAATATCCGGCTCGCCTTCTTTCGGCAGATTCACATAGGCAAAGCCGCCAATGACCAGCGAAATGGCGATAAAGGCCAGAACCATTCGGGCCCGATCAGCGGCCCATGCGACAACACCTGTCATTGCGACGCTTCCTGATAGGTTGGGGCGACAGTGACGCCCCGGATCACGAATTCCTGTCCGACGACTATAATATCAACTGTTTCTGCCAATCCGCCAACCCAAACGCCCTCGGCCGTGTCGCGCAGCACGCGGATGGGTGCAAAATCGACAATATTCCCCGCTCCAACCGTCCGAACGCCCAATTGACCCTCGTTGTTCAGCGTCAATGCTGACTGAGGCAGCAAATGTGCCTTGGCCCCTTCGGCAGCAATGCGAATCGTGGCGGTTTGTCCATCGCGGATGGTCAGGTCCGCATTGGGCACGGTGATTTCCACCTCGAAGGTACGGGTGGTTTCATCCGCTGAACGGCTGAGGAATGTCACGCGGCCTTCAACCTGTCGACCCGTGACCAATTGTGCAGATGCTTCAGCACCGACTTGTACGCGATTGACCTCGGTCTCGGGTACAAATCCAACCAACTTGATCGGGTCCAGCTGAATTACCGTGGCACAAAGAGAGCCAGGCTGCATCAAGCTGCCCAATTCTGCCGTGTCGCTTTCCAGCAGACCTCGGAACGGGGCGTTTATGGTCAGGCGGTTGATCTCACGCTGAGCGGCTTCGACCTCTGCCGCGGCTGCCTCGATACCCGCGCGGGTGGCTTCTAACCCCGCTTCGGCGGATTTGATACCGGCTTCGGCGGTACTCATCGCAGCTTCGCTGGAAATACGACGGGTCTCTGATCCGAACCCGGTTTCTGACAACTTCTGAGCTGCCGTCAGGTTGATTTGCGCTTCGGCAACAAGGGCGTGCGCCTCCTCCAGCCGTGCCTCGGATTCGGGTACACGGCTTTCCGCTTCCAGCTTCCCGGCCATTGCCTCGGCCAGGCTGGCGGGACGGCTGCCGGGATCTAGTTCGCACAGCAGATCGCCGCTTTCGACAAAGGCGCCGCGCCGCTTGGGTTCTGACACAACGGTCGATGTGGTTTCTGCCAGCACTTCAACCTGACGGTTCGCTTGTGTTTCGCCGCGCAACAGAACGGCGCTGTCGATCTCGCGCGCTTGTGAGCGAATAGCCACCACGCGCACCGCGTCTTCGGCTGCGGCGTCCGGGTTTTCACCCTCAGCGGCGGCAGGCGCATCCGCGTCGTCGCGCCCGGCAAATGCAAATAGCGAGTCGCGCTCAAAAACCAGAAAATACAAAGCAACAATCACCAGAAGGGCGTTGATGAATGAAATCAACCGCATAAAGTGGTACTCCCAGAGTTCCGTATCAGAAAATATCTGACATTCATGCCTGTAGATGGGGTTCGGCATGTGGATTTTCTACGCTGAACTGAATAGTTCGGTTCACTTTTTTTCGCAAGGGCGGACTCTGGCATCAAGATCGTGCGAAATCCGGCTCTTGGCTTGGCCGTGGCGGCGGGGTATGACATGGCGCACGAATGCAAGACAGAACAGCCCGGGGGCAGGGATGAGCGATACCGACAGTTTCATCGATGAGGTCACAGAAGAAGTCCGGCGCGACCGGATGTACCTGCTGTTGCGCCGCTGGGGCTGGGTTGGTGTTGTTGCGGTCATCCTGATCGTAGGTGGCGCGGCCTTCAATGAGGTCCGCAAAGCGCGCGAAACAGCACGGGCACAGTCGCTGGGTGACGAGATTCTCGCGGCATTGTCCGAGAATGATTCCGCCGCGCGGGCTGCTGGTTTGCAAGGGATTGAGACCCAATCTGCGGGTGGCGAGGCGGTTTTGAACATGTTGCTGTCCGCGTCGCAGATCGAAGCCGGTTCGGAGCCGGATGCAGTAGCCAGCCTGAATGCAATCGCTGTGCAAGGGGATCTGCCGGAAATCTATCGCGCGATTGCACGCTTCAAGGCGCTCTTGCTGCAGACAGATACGATGCCAGTTGCAGAGCGGCGCTTGCAGTTTGAGGCGCTGGCCGGCCCTGGTGCACCGCTGCGCCTGCTGGCGGAAGAACAATTGGCGCTCATCGACATTTCCGAAGGCAATGTGGATGCGGCCCTGGATCGTCTGCAAGCGCTGCGACAAGATGCCGAGATCGGGATCGATATGCAGCAGCGTGCCGCGCAACTGATCACCGCTTTGGGTGGCGAGCCGGACCCGTTAGTGGCACAACAAGGCTAAGCTGACGGGAAGACAAAGGACAGGCGAGTTCGGATTGATATGGTAACAAATGTATTCTCCCGCATGGGGCTGCCCGCTGCGGCGATTGCCCTGACCACGTTGGCTGCCTGCCAAGAGCCCGAGGTTATACTTCCCGGCGCACGCGAAGACATCCGGCCCGCATCCGATACCGAGACTGTGGAAACGCAAGGGTCGCAGCCCATCAGCCTGCCGGCGCAAACTGCGAACAGCAGCTGGTCACAAAGCCCCGGTACGCCTGCCTTCAGAACAACCCATGCCGCGTTGCGGGCTGCGCCGCAGCGGGTGTGGTCGGCTTCGATCGGTGCAGGCGACTCGCGCAAGCAGCGCATCACTGCCGAGCCCGTTGTCGCCGGTGGACTGATCTATACGCTGGACGCGGCCAGCACCGTTTCGGCGGTGACGCCTCAGGGGCAGGTGGCATGGACTGCGGACCTTATCCCTGCCACGGACAAAGACGGTGATGCCACAGGTGGTGGCATGGCCTACGCGGATGGGGTTCTTTATGTGTCATCCGGTTTTGGCCGTCTGACCGCGTTGGACGCCAAAAGTGGTGCCGTTCGCTGGCAGAATCGCCTGAACGCAACAGGCAGTGGTTCGCCCTTGGTTTCAGATGGGCTTTTGTATCTGGTCGCGGGCGACGAAACCGGCTGGGCCATCACGACCAAGGATGGGCGCATCGCTTGGCAGATCGAAGGTACCCCGAGCGTCGGCAATGTTCTGGGTGCGCCTGCGCCGGTCATTGCCTCGGATCTTTCAGTATTTGCGTTCGGATCAGGGGACATCGCTGCCACCTTCCGTCGTGGTGGCATCCGTCGTTGGAACGCCTCGGTCGCTGGTGGGCGTCGGGGGCGGGCCGCCGCCCAGATCGTGGATGTCACGGGTTCCCCCATGGTGGTCGGCGACACGATCTACATCGGAAATCACTCGGGCCGCACCGTTGCGTTTGACGCTGCATCGGGTGAGCGAAATTGGACCGCAGATGAAGGCGCGGTCGATACGGTTTGGCCTGCAGGTAACAGCGTTTTCCTGATCAGTGATCGCAGCCAGCTGGTACGCCTGAGTGCTGCTGACGGGTCCGTCATCTGGGCGCAGGATCTTCCGGGTTTTGTGAAAGACCGCCCAGGACGGCGCGGGCCGATTGTGGCCCATTATGGCCCGATTTTGGCGGGTGGGCGTCTTGTGGTGGCGTCCAATGATGGCTATCTGCGCTTCTTCAATCCGGTTGACGGATCGCTGATCAATCAGGTCGAGGTGCCGGGCGGCGCAACAACAACGCCTGTTGTGGCCAACCAGACATTATACGTCGTCTCGACCAAGGGTGATCTACACGCTTTCCGTTGACCCAAAGATACGCTAAAGGGCGCATCTTGAGTCTTGAAAGTTGAGAACATGTCGTTGACCCTCGCCATCGTGGGGCGCCCGAATGTGGGCAAATCCACTCTGTTCAACCGCCTTGTCGGCAAACGTCTGGCCCTGGTCGACGACCAGCCCGGCGTGACGCGCGACCTGCGCGAAGGCGAAGGGCGGCTGGGCGATCTGCGGTTCACGGTTATCGACACGGCGGGTCTCGAAGACGCAACCGATGACAGCCTTCAGGGCAGGATGCGCCGCCTGACAGAACGTGCGGTGGATATGGCCGATGTGTGCCTGTTCATGATAGACGCGCGTACAGGGCTGACCCCAACGGATGAGATGTTTGCCGAGATCCTGCGCAAACGCTCGAAACACGTGATTTTGGCTGCCAACAAGGCCGAAGGCTCGGCGGCGGATGCCGGTGTGCTTGAGGCCTACAATCTGGGTCTGGGCGAACCTGTGCGTATGTCGGGAGAGCATGGCGAGGGGATGACGGATCTCTATGCTCAACTTATGCCCTTGGCAGATGCGGCTGATGAAAAGGCCGAGGATGACGCGCCCATCGTCGATATCGAGCTTGATGAGGATGGCGAGGGCGAAACTCCTCTGATTACGGCAGCGAAGCCCTTGCAGGTTGCCGTCGTAGGCCGCCCGAATGCTGGTAAATCCACGCTGATCAATAAAATCGTTGGCGAAGATCGTCTACTAACCGGCCCCGAAGCCGGGATTACCCGTGATGCGATCAGCCTGCGGATCGACTGGGCCGATCCCGATGGCGACAGCACTCCTATGCGGATTTTCGACACGGCGGGGATGCGCAAAAAGGCCAAGGTTCAGGAAAAGCTTGAAAAACTCTCGGTGTCAGATGGCCTGCGCGCTGTGAAGTTTGCCGAAGTTGTGGTCGTCCTTCTGGATGCGGCGATTCCCTTCGAGCAGCAGGACCTGCGCATCGCTGACCTGGCTGAGCGCGAAGGGCGCGCCGTGGTTGTTGCCGTCAACAAATGGGATATCGAAGAGGACAAGCAGGAAAAACTGCGTGACCTTAAGGAGTCATTTGAGCGTTTGCTGCCGCAACTGCGCGGTGCGCCGCTGATCACCGTATCGGCGAAGACGGGTCGCGGGCTTGAACGCTTGCGTGCTGCGATCCTGCGTGCGCATGACGTCTGGAATCGCCGCGTACCTACAGCTGCGCTTAACCGCTGGCTGACCGCAATGCTGGAGCAGCACCCGCCACCAGCACCCCAAGGGCGTCGGATAAAACTGCGCTATATGACCCAGGCCAAAACCCGCCCGCCAGGATTTGTGGTGATGTGTTCACATCCCGACAAGATGCCCGCCAGCTACACTCGCTATCTGGTGAATGGTTTGCGCGAAGATTTTGACATGCCCGGCACGCCGATCCGCCTGACCCTGCGGGGGCAAGGCGACAAGAACCCGTATAAGGGACGGCGCAAGAAAAATGCCGGTGCTTTGGCCAAGCATCTCAAGGGTAAGGCGTAACTGCGCCAATTTTCAGCGTTTTTAGCCTTGGGGCGTGACAGCGCCTTTTCCCCGCGCTAGCATTCGTCTGCGTGCATATGTTTTCATGCGCGCGGCTTGTACGCGGGCAATCCGCGCTTATTTTTGGTTCAAATTAACCAGGCCTCGTGGGGAGCGCATTGGATGGATCTTAGGGAATATACAAGACAATACGCAGTTCAGGATAACAGGCTGGCAGCGCTAAGCTATTTCGGAACTTTTGCGGTGTATTTTGCATCGCTGGCTCTGGCGATCGCGTTCGTGGATCGCTGGTATATCATGGTTCCGGCTGGCATCGTTTTTGCTTTCTCAGCCGTACGTCTTTATGTGTTGCAACATGACTGCGGGCACCATTCGCTGTTTGAGACGCGGCAACAGAATGAATGGGCGGGGCATGGGTTGTCGCCGTTTACCTTCGCGCCGTTCGAGGTCATGAAGCAGAACCACAATCTGCATCATTCGGGGATCGGCAATCTGGAACACCGTGAAACCGGTGAAATCCACACCATGACCCTGCGGGAGTGGTCTGAGGCAGACTGGAAGAAACGCCTGTTTTATCGCCTGTATCGCAATCCGTTCATCCTTGTGCCCGTTGGGGCGTTGTTCACCTATTTCATCCGCTATCGCTGGCCCAAGAACACGGTCCGATTCGGCGTTGCCGGTGTTCTTCTGCACAACCTGTCGATCATCGTGTTTCTGGGGCTGCTCTGGCTGATCGCGGGGACAACGGGCATTCTGGTCTGGCTTGTGTTTTCGTTTATCGGCGGAATGCTGGGTGTGTTCCTTGTCTATCTTCAGCACAACTTTGAAGACACCTATTGGGACAGGCGGCCTGATCTCGATCCTAAAATCGCAGCGCTGCAGGGATCTTCGGCTTTGGACTTTGGATGGTGGTTCGATAATGCGGTGGCCTGTATCACCCTGCATGATATCCACCATTTCAATGCCCGCATCCCGTCTTACAGGCTGCGTGCCTGCCACTATAACCTGCCGCCTGAATACACCCCGCGCCGGATCAAATTCCCCGAGGCTGTGGCAGCGCTGAACCTCAAACTTTGGGACGAAGATGCAAAGCGTCTGGTGCCTTTTCCGAAAAAGGGGCGCACGGCCAATTTGGCCCATAGCAGTTAAGATCGCAGCAAGTGGCCGTCGTGACTTGAAGGTTTGTATATCCAGTGTATATACGTAGATGCAGGGAATGAGAGAAAGGACCGATAATGACCGCAGTGACCAACGTAAAAGGTGTGGGAGACGTGCTCTCCACAGCTTTGGCCGCCAATGGCTATAAGACAGCCGAAGCCATGGCAAAGGCCAAGCCCGAAGATCTGGTCAAGGTCCCTAGAATTGGTTTGGCGCGCGCCGCTGTTCTGATCGCTGCTGCCAAAGAAGCAATCGCTTCGAAACCCGCCACCGCGAAGCGCGCCCCGGCAACGCGGCGGGCTGCGACACGCAAACCGGCGGCTCGCAAACCCGCGACCCAAAAAACTACTACGCGCAAAACCGTTGCTGCCGCCGCAGCTGAAAAACGTGCGGAAGAAGCCGCGAAGAAAGCCGCCGAGGAAAAAGCCGCTGCCGAAGCCGCCGAGGCGAAGGCGAAGAAGAAGGCCAAGGCAAAAGCAAAGGCTGAAAAGGCCGCCAAGAAACGTGCCGAGATGGAGGCCGCGTTCTCGAAAGCCAAGGACAAGGTGAAGGCCAAGTCGAAGAAGGACAAGAAGTCCAAGAAGGACGACAAGAAAAAAGACGCTGGTAAGAAGGACAGCAAAAAGAAAGATAAGAAAAAGGATAAGAAAAAGGATAAGAAAAAGGCGAAGAAGTAAGCCTTCCTCGCCCTTTGGGAAAGACCGGCGCTAGTCGAAGCGCCGGTTTTCTTATGCCAGCGTGCCGTCTGTTTGCAGGGTCCGTTTGCCGCCCAGATAGGGGGCCAGAACCTCGGGCAGGGTCACAGTGCCATCTGAGTTCTGCCCGTTCTCCAGCACGGCGATAAGGCAGCGCCCCACGGCCAGCCCCGAGCCGTTCAGGCTGTGGACATATTCCGGTTTGCCACCCGCTTCGGGGCGGAAACGGGCATTCATGCGACGCGCCTGAAAATCGCCGGTGGTCGAGACCGAGCTGATCTCGCGATAGGTATCCTGACCGGGCAGCCATGCCTCGATGTCAAAGGTGCGGCGCGCGCCGAAGCCCATATCACCGGTGCACAGGACAACGGTGCGGTAGGGGATGCCTAGCTGCTCCAAAAGGTCCTCGGCGCAGCGCAGCATTCGTTTTTGTTCCTCGTCCGATTTATCCGGATGAGTGATCGAGACCATCTCGACCTTTTCAAACTGGTGCTGCCGCAGCATACCGGCAGTGTCCTTACCGGCGCTGCCAGCCTCGGACCGGAAGCAGACGGTGTGCGCGGTCATGCGGATGGGCAGGGC
The DNA here is from genome assembly GCF_056541325.1 of Ruegeria sp. AH7. NCBI lineage: Bacteria > Pseudomonadati > Pseudomonadota > Alphaproteobacteria > Rhodobacterales > Roseobacteraceae > Ruegeria > Ruegeria sp. AH7. Next base: position 343,972 of record NZ_JBQFYF010000002.1, read on the forward strand.
GGCCTCGTCCAGAATATCCCCGGATACCGAATAGGTCAGTGTGACCTCAGAGGTCGGGATCAGCCACCAGCCATTGGTGGTCTGATAGCTGTCATCGCCGAATTTCGGCAGCTTGTCGGTGCCGTACATCGCCTCATCCCGAACCAGAACGGGGGTTTGCATTTCGGTCAGACCATTCTTGTCGATATGGGTGTCCAGCATAAACTGGGCCAGTGCTCGGTGTATGCGTGCCACGCCTTTGGACAGGTTCACAAACCGGCTGCCGCTGGTCTTGGCGGCGGTTTCAAAATCCATCGCTGCGGCAACGGCGGGGATGTCGTAATGCTCCTTCGGGTCAAAATCGAAGTTGCGGGGATTTCCCCAGCGGTTCACTTCGACATTGTCCTCTTCATCCGCACCCTGGGGTACGTCGTCCGCGGGCAGGTTGGCGATGCGCGCCAGTTGGTCGGTCAGCAGCGCATCAAGGTCCTTGGCCTCGTTCTGCATCTGGGCGATTTCGGCCTTTTTCTGCGCCACAAGCGCGCGCAGGCGTTCGAATTCAGCCTCATCCCCACGGCCCTTGGCGGCGCCGACCTCTTTGCTGGCCTTGTTCTGTTCGGCCTGCGCCGTCTCTGCGGCCAGAATCTTGGCGCGGCGGCTTTCATCCAGCCGCAACAAATCTGACGACACCGGCGCGTCCCCACGGCGCGCAAGGGCGGCGTCAAAGGCGGCAGGGTTTTCGCGTATGGCGCGGATGTCGTGCATAGTTCAGATCCTTAATGCGTGAATCACTAAAGCCGCTTATGCACCATATGGCAGCAAGGGTGTAGCACCGGTTAAGCGATTTCCGCCTAGGCCTTTTCATCCCCATCATCTTCATGCGCCAGATGGCCGTCCCAACCTTCAGTCGGAATTTTGGGCTCTGGCGGATCGGCGATGTAAGACGGCGTCATGATCTGGACGTTGTTCTCGTTGAACACGGCCACGATGTTACGGTGCAGATCAGATTTGATCTTGGGAATGATGCTGCCTCGCGTGGTATATCCATTGATCTGATAGTTGATCGCGTAGTCAGCCAACGCAGTCCACAAAACGAAGGGTTCTGGTTTGGTCTTGATGCTCTTGGTGCGATGCGCGGCCTCGATCAGCATCGCCTCGATCTTTTCGGGTGGCTCTTCGTAACCGATGCCAACCGTTGTGTGCAGCAACAAGCCGCTGCCATCGGTTTTCTTCGAGAAATTCACAACGTCTGAATTCATCAACTGGGAATTTGGGATTGAGATCAACTCGTTCTTGATGGATTTCAGATGGGTTTCCATCAGCTTGATCTGCACCACGTCACCGATGTGATCACCGATCTGAATGCGATCCCCAATCGAGGTTGATCGGCGATAGATCACAAACAAGCCAGCCAGCATGTTGGACACAACCGAGTTCGCGCCTAACGACAGCATGGCCCCCACAAGAATGGTCAGCCCCTGAAAGGCTGCCGAATCCGAGCCCGGAATGTAAGGCACCGCAAATACAAGGGCGATTAGAACGACGACGACCCGGGCGATGTTGAAGGTTGGATTGATCCAGTGCCTTTCGAAATCCCGCATCTCAAAAGATCCGGCCTCGACCGCGTCGAAAAACACCCGCATTCCCCGGATGATATACAGCGTGATCCATGTGATCAGCGCCAGCATGATAAGGTTGGGAATGTAGCTGATGATGCCTCTGAAGATCAGCAGGACCGGCTCGGTCAGGTAGGTCAGCAGCAACTGGGCAAAATACCGAGTTTCGGCAAACGACAGCAGCACGAAGGACAGGTAGTAGTAGAAACCCAAAAAGAAGAGGATCAGCAGGATAAAGTTCAGCCCATAGCGGATCAGGGCGGCAATCGCTTCGGCCTGGACGCTTTTGGCCGTCACGGTTTCAACGTCTTTCAAATAGCCTTGAACGATTTCCAGCGTGCGCCGCTTGATCCGTCGGTGCAGCCAAAGGATCAGCACGATGAAGACCACAAACCCAAAGGTCCAGCCAGCGGCCTCGATAGCGCCGGAAACGCGCGCCTGATCACTGCGGTTGGCACGGTAGGTGACGATGGCTTCGCGGATCGCATCTCCCTGCAACACGCTGATAATATCGATCTCCATCTGGTCCAGTTCGGCATCCGCCTCGGTTGCCACGGACACAACAACACCATCTGCAAGAATCTCCGTTCCGAGCTCGCTGTCCCGATAGGTGATCTCGACATTTAGGCTTTCTGATGATTCAGCGATTTCAATGATCCTGTTCTGGACCCGCTCAGCCCGTTCATTGGCAGGCAGAGCAGAGGAACCACGTAGGAAGAAGAGCGGATCACCGTCGATAATGACCGGCGCTTTGAACACTTCAGAGCCAGTCGCGTCAGCCTCGGATGGCTCAGCGGGTGTATCCTGAGCCTGTCCTGCGGTGGATAGAATGGTGATCAGCAGCAGCGTGGATAGCAAAAGCTTCAGTCGCTGCAAGTATTTGTAGAGAAATCTCATCACGCCCCCCTAGGGCCGACTATACCCAAGATGCCTCGTGTTCCTAGGGCATATCTGCAACGCTCTGCGCCGTCTTTGGGGGCCCAGAGGCAGTGCAGGTAGGTCACACCGCCGCCTTTGCTTGCAAACAGGCATATCAGCGCATAGGTTCCCGCCAAATTTGCGGAACGGTACCGCAGCACAAAGCAAAGGAATATCCCATGGAAGGTGGCGCAATCGCCCAGTTTCTCCCGCTAATCCTGATCTTCGCGATCATGTATTTTCTGCTGATCCGTCCGCAGCAAAAAAAGATGAAAGAGCATCAGGCCATGGTCGAAGCGGTGCGCCGTGGTGATCAAGTTGTCACCCAAGGCGGGCTGATCGGCAAAGTGTCGAAGGTCAAGGAAGGCGAGAACGAGATCGAGGTCGAGATCGCCGAGGGCGTCAAGGTTCGCGTGGTCAAGTCAACCATTGCTCAAGTTCTGAACAAGACCGAACCTGCGAAGTAACTTCGCCTGACAATTCCTTGAAAAGGCAGGGTAATGCTGCAAATTGATACCTGGAAGCGGGTTCTGATCTGGCTGGTCTGCGTGATCGGCCTGCTCATGGCCCTGCCGAATGCTTTCTATACTCGGGTCGAGCTTTCGAACGACGCCAAAGCTGCGATTGAGCTGGGCGCGGATACGCCAGAAAATCAGGCCGAGGCCGCGTTATGGCCGAACTGGCTGCCATCTTCGCTAGTTAATCTGGGCCTTGATCTTCGGGGCGGCGCGCATCTGCTGGCCGAGGTAAAGGTAGAAGATGTCTACGAAGCGCGGATGGAGGCGATGTGGCCGGAAATCCGCGACGCGTTGCGGGATGAACGGTCCACAGTGGGTACGATCCGCAGGCAGGACGCAGCACCCGGTGAGATTCGTGTGCGCATCAGTCAGCCCGAAGGCATGCCCCGCGCGCTTGAGGTTGTTCGAGGGCTTGCCCGTCAGGTACAAACCCTAACCGGGGTTGGTGCCACGGATATTGAAGCCCGCGCCGATGGGGACACGATCGTCGTTCAACTGTCTGAAGCCGAGAAGCTTGCCTCGGATGACCGAACGGTACGTCAGGCGCTGGAAATCGTGCGCCGCCGGATTGATGAGGTTGGTACGCGTGAACCAACCATCCAACGTCAGGGTTCGGATCGTATCCTGATCCAGGTGCCGGGGATCGGCAGCGCTGGAGAGCTGAAGGATATTATAGGAACCACGGCGCAGCTGACCTTTAACCCCGTGATCAATCGCGGCACCGATCCAGATGCCGTCGCTGGCATCGGTCAAGAGGTGGTGCCGTCGATTGATGAAAACGGTATCTTCTACATCATCGAATCCGCCCCGGTGGTTACCGGTGAGGAACTGGTGGATGCGCAGCCCTCTTTTGACCAAAATGGCCGCCCGGCTGTCAGCTTCCGCTTTAACACTTCGGGCGCCCGGAAGTTTGGTGACTACACTCGCGACAATATCGGCGCGCCGTTCGCGATTGTGCTGGATGATGAGGTCATCTCGGCCCCTGTTATCCAAAGCCATATCCCGGGTGGGTCTGGGATCATCACCGGAAATTTCACCGTTGAGGAAAGCACTAACCTTGCAATCTTGCTGCGCGCGGGTGCCCTGCCGGCAGAGTTGGTCTTTCTGGAAGAACGCACAATCGGACCAGAGCTGGGCCAAGACAGTATCGATGCAGGTAAGGTCGCAACCATTGTGGCATTTGTGGCAGTGCTGGCCTTCATGGCGCTCAGCTACGGGTTGTTTGGTCTCTTCGCCAATGTCGCGCTCATCATCAACGTGGGCCTTCTGTTCGGCCTTCTATCCCTCATCGGAGCTACATTAACTCTACCAGGCATCGCGGGCATAGTTCTAACAGTTGGTATGGCCGTTGACGCCAACGTGCTGATCTTTGAACGAATCCGAGAAGAACTGAAATCCGCTAAAGGCCCGGCACGCGCGATCGAGCTGGGTTATGAAAAGGCGCTGTCAGCTATTGTGGACGCCAACGTCACCACGTTCATCACCGCCGTGATCCTGTTTGCCATGGGCAGCGGGCCGGTACGCGGATTCGCGATTACACTGGGGTTGGGTATTCTGACCTCGGTCTTTACGGCGATCTTCGTCACGCGACTGTTGGTTGTGATCTGGTTCGAACGCCGCCGCCCGAAAACGATCGAGGTTTGACATGAGACTGAAACTCGTACCCCAGAACACCTCGTTCGATTTCTTCAGCCGCTGGAAGCTCTGGCTGGGTATCTCGGGCCTGATGATGGTCATCGCCTTCACCTCTTTCCTTTTGCAGGGGCTGAACTTTGGTATCGACTTCCGCGGTGGCACGACCATTCGGACCCAAAGTGCGGTTGAAATTGACGTGGGCACCTATCGCGATGCCATCGCGCCTTTGGGGCTTGGCGATGTGACGATCACCGAGATTTTTGATCCGACCTTTGGCCCGGACGAAAACGTTGCGATGATCCGCATTCAGGCGCAGGCTGATGCCGAAGCGGTTGAGGCGGCGACAATCACCGCCGTCGAAGAGGCGTTAAAAACCGTGATCCCGGATATCCAGTTTGTCTCAGTCGAATCGGTCGGCCCGAAGGTATCTGGCGAATTGATCCAAACGGCGATCATCGCCGTGGCATTGGCCATCGGGGCGGTGCTTGTCTACATCTGGCTACGCTTTGAGTGGCAATTCGCACTGGGCGCGGTCGCGGCTCTTGTGCACGATGTGATCCTGACCATCGGTATCTTCTCGGAACTCCAAATCCGCTTTGATCTGGCCATCATCGCTGCACTGCTGACCATCGTCGGCTACTCGCTGAACGATACCGTGGTCGTGTTCGACCGGGTGCGCGAGAACCTGCGGAAATACAAAAAGAAAGACCTCAAAGAGGTGCTCAACATCTCGATAAACGAAACGCTTAGCCGGACGGTGATGACCTCGGTTACCACCCTTCTGGCGCTGATTTCGCTTTATGTTTTGGGCGGTGACGTGATCCGCGGTTTTGTTTTCGCGATGATCTGGGGCGTGATCGTGGGGACCTATTCGTCGGTCTTCGTGGCCTCAACCATCCTGTTGTGGTTGGGGGTTAAGCGAGACTGGTCCAAGCCATCAAACAACGCGGGCAACCAGTTTGCCAACGTGGATGCCTGAGCTTTTCGGCCAGTCCCCTCAGGGGCTGGCCATCATTGTCTTTGCCGCAGGTCTCAGCGGCGTTGTGCGCGGGTTTTCAGGTTTTGGAACTGCGCTGATCTTCCTTCCCCTTGCAACGCCGCATTTGGGTCCGTTTGGTGCCCTGATCGGTTTAACCATCATGGATGTCTTCGGCCCTTTGCCCAACCTGCGAAGGGCTTGGGTGTCTGTGAATCAGGCCGACCTGTGGCGCTTGGTAATAAGCTGCGCCTTGGTCTTGCCCGTAGGCCTGTGGCTTCTTACCCAAGTCGACCCGGATGTGTTCCGCTACGCGGTCAGCGGCCTTGCGCTGGCCATGCTAGCCATCTTGATCCTGGGCCTGCGCTATCACGGTCACGTCAGCCACATGATGGTCAACGCGATCGGTGCCGCAGCGGGTTTCCTGGGCGGCGTTGCGGGCCTCCCGGGGCCAGCTGTCATTCTTTTTTATATGTCACGCCCGCTGCCGGTCGAGGTGATCCGGGCAACCATCTTGTTGTTCCTTCTAGCGTTCGACTTCCTGCTGCTGGGGTTTTTGACGGCAATGGGGCAAGTCACCTATGCAACCGCAGGTCTGGGGCTTGCGCTTGCGATACCAAACCTACTGGGCAATTGGCTGGGCGGCTGGCTATTCCGACCTGAGCGCGAGCGCATCTACCGCAACGCAGCCTATCTGGCGATTGCCTTTGCCGCCTTGTCCGGCCTGCCGCTTTGGGGGTAAAAGACACGCATGCGATTGAATGAGATTACCTATACAAATGCCCAGCCTGTCGATGGCTATGGCCCCGGTTTTTTTCGTATTGGTGGACAGGTGCATCACGGCGGTGTCCTGACCGGACCAACAGGAACAACACCCTGGGGCGGGTATTCCGAGGTCGCTGAGCTGCTCGCGCTTGCCGACACGGTCGATGTGCTCTTCATCGGTACAGGCGCTGAGCTATCCCATATTCCAGCAGACCTGCGCAACGCTTTGGAAGAGGCGGGCCTTGGCGTCGAGATCATGAACTCACCCGCCGCATGCCGCACCTATAACGTGCTGCTCTCCGAAGGCCGCCGCATCGCGCTCGCCCTGATCCCCGTGTAAGCGGATCCCCCTTCATCTGGCCAAAAATATCCCGGAGAGCGCGAGAGGCTGGCCTCTCGCTCCCGCACTCACCATATGAACTGGCCTATGAACCCTGCGGCAAATCCATCCTTTTGCCCGCCTCTCCAATCAGATAAGCGATGGACATGACACTCACGGTGACAGAATTGGCGATTGCACGCGGCGGCATTCCCGTGCTCGAAGGGCTGAGCTTCTCGCTTGCCCCCGGTCAGGCACTGATCCTTCGCGGGCCCAACGGCATCGGCAAGACAACGCTGCTGCGCACTTTGGCCAGTCTGCAACCACCGCTGTCCGGGCGTATCGACGGGGCCGAGGATCAGATTGCCTACGCCTCCCATTCAGACGGGTTGAAACCAACTCTGACCGTGACCGAGAATCTCACCTTTTGGGCTGCGGTCTTCGGAACGCATGACATCCAGCCTGCATTGGATGCCTTTCAGCTGAACGCGCTTGCAGATCGCCACGCGGGCAATCTGTCAGCAGGCCAAAAACGGCGGCTGGGCTTGGCGCGCATGTTGGTGACGGGCCGACCCATCTGGGCCTTGGATGAGCCGACCGTTTCCCTGGACCAAAGCGCGGTGCAAATGTTCGCGTGTACCGTACAAAGACATCTGGGGCAGGGCGGCTCCGCCCTGATCGCCACCCATATCGATCTGGGTCTTGAAGCTGAAATACTGGATGTCGGTCCCTACAAAGCCCGTCTTGACCTGACCGATGACCTGGACGGAGGGTTCCTGTGATCGCTCTGCTGCTGCGCGACCTGAAACTGGCCTTCCGGGCCGGGGGCGGCTTTGGTCTGGGGCTGGCCTTTTTCCTGATCGTGACGGTTCTGGTGCCCTTTGCAGTTGGCCCGCAGTCGGCGCTGCTGTCCACCATCGCACCCGGCATTCTATGGCTCGGTGCGCTCCTGGCCTGTCTGCTTTCGCTCGACCGTCTCCTCGCGTTGGATTGGGAGGATGGATCACTGGATCTTCTCGCAACGGCCCCGTTGCCGCTCGAAGCCATTGTGTCGATCAAAGCGCTTGCACATTGGATCACCACGGGTTTGCCATTGGTCTTGGCTGCGCCTTTTCTAGGCATCTTGCTGAACCTGCCAGCACCGGGCTTTTTTGGGCTGGTGATCTCACTGCTGCTGGGCACCCCGGCCATGAGCGTGATCGGCACCTTCGGCGCGGCCTTGACCGTTGGTCTCAAACGTGGGGGGTTACTTCTTTCGCTCTTGGTGCTGCCGCTCTACGTTCCGACTCTGATTTTCGGGGCAGAGGTCGCCCGTCGCGGTGCGACCGGAATGGACACACAGACCCCGCTGCTGATGCTGGCCGGGATTACCGCCGCCACGATTGCCTTGCTGCCATTTGCCAGCGCGGCTGTGCTACGGATCAATCTGCGGTGAAGCGCCACATTCTTGACGGAGGTCAATTGAGAAACTGCCGGTTTCAGACTAGATATCAGCCATGACAATCGCAGCCAGAGCCAACGCCCTTTGGGAATATGCCAATCCGCGCAAATTTCTTGCCACCAGCGAACGCATCTTGCCGTTTTTCTGGATCACCTCAGCATTGTGTCTGATGGTCGGGCTTGTCTGGGGCTTTTTCTTCACGCCCGACGACTACAAACAGGGATCGACCGTCAAGATCATCTATCTGCATGTTCCTGCGGCATTGATGGCCATCAACTGCTGGCTGATGATGCTGGTAACCTCGTTGATCTGGCTGGTGCGCCGCCATCATGTCAGCGCTCTGGCTGCCCGAGCCGCAGCCCCAGTGGGCATTGTCATGACTCTGATTGCATTGGCAACCGGAGCCATCTGGGGCCAGCCCATGTGGGGCACCTGGTGGGCGTGGGATCCGCGCTTGACCTCATTCCTGATCCTGTTTCTGTTCTACCTTGGCTATGTGGCGCTTTGGGAAGCAATAGAAGACCCTGATACGGCGGCCGACCTGACATCGGTCCTGTGTCTAGTGGGCTCGGTCTTCGCCATTCTCAGCCGCTATGCAGTGAATTTCTGGAACCAAGGCCTGCATCAAGGCGCATCCGTTATGCGGGCCGGAGCCATCACAGGCACAGATACCGAGGAGAAGGTGAGTAACATCTTCTTTTACCCGCTTCTGATCTGCATCATCGGCTTTGTTTTGCTGTTCATCGCGCTGGTTCTCTACCGCACAGGCACCGAAATCCGCGCGCGGCGCGTCAAGGCCCTGCTGGCACGTGAAAGGGTGGGCGGATGATCCCCGATCTTGGAAAATATGCAGATACTGTTCTGTGGTCCTATGCCGTTTCAATCGGCTTGCTGCTGGCGCTTGTCGCGATCAGCGTGATGCGCGGCCGCAAAGTACGGACCGAGATGGAAAAGGTTGAACAAAGAGTGACGCGCAATGGCTAAGATTTCGCCCCTTATGATCGCGCCACCCCTGATCTTCGGCGCATTTGCGGTTCTTGCCGGGATTGGCATGTTCCGTGAGGATCCCGACGCGCTGCCTTCGGCGCGGCAAGGACAGCCTGCACCACCTGTCGTCCTGACCGAGTTTCCCGGCAAAACCTTGTTCAACGATGAAACGCTAAGGGATGGCAAGGTTAAGCTGGTCAATTATTGGGCCAGCTGGTGCGCGCCCTGCCGGGCCGAGCATCCCAACCTCGAAGCGCTGTCTGCCGAAGGCATCCCCGTCTACGGCATCAACTACAAAGATCAGCTGGATAATGCCGAAAGCTTTCTGCAAGAACTAGGCGATCCCTATTCAGGCATAGGCCGAGACGAGCAGGGGCGTATGGCTCTGGATTGGGGCCTCTACGGCGTGCCCGAGACCTATGTGATCGATGGCGAGGGTACCGTGATCCTACGCTTCGCCGGGCCGATCACGCGGCGTGTCATCGAAAGCACGATCCGGCCTGCTCTGGACCAGGCGGCAGGCGGCTCATAACCGATACCCGCCGGTAACGCCCAGAACTTCACCCGTAATGAAACTGGCGTCATCCGAGGCCAAAAACCGAACGGCCTTTGCAATATCTTCTGGCCGGCCTACGCGTCCAACGGCGGTATCCTTGACGAATAAGGCGGTCAGGTCATCCGGGCGCGGCGCCTCGGGGATGTTGATCGCGCCAGGGGCCACGGCGTTCACACGAATACCCTTGGGCCCCAGTTCTTTGGCCATACCACGCGTCCACAAGTTCAGTGCGGCTTTGCTGGCCCCATAGGTCACCGCATCCTTGGGCGGCAGAACGGCATTCATCGAAGAGATGCTGACAATCGCGGCGCCCGGCTTCAGATGCGGCAAAGCTGCGGTCAGCAACGCGGCGGGCACCAGCAGGTTCAGGTCCAATATTGAGAGGTGATCATCCTTATCGAACACGTCTTTCGGGGTCATCGTAACCGCTCCGGCATTGTTCACGATCAGATCGAGACGTCCAAACTTTTCTATGACCTGCTGTATAACCGCCTCGGGCTGCCCTTCTGCTGTCAGGTCAGAACGCAAGGCCAGACACTCGCTTTTCTCCTTGGGTTCGCTCGCCAACCAAGTGAACGCCACATGGTGGTCGCCGCGCAATTCGTCGACAATTGCGCGCCCAATTCCGCGCGCGCCGCCTGTTATCAATGCCACTTTATCCATACCAGCCTCCTTGCGCTGACCAGACCCGGATTATGGGCGATATTCAACTTCTTCTGTTCGTAAATACCTCGGAGCGCGAGGCAGAGCCTCGCTAAAAAATGCAAAAAGGACGCCCGTAGGCGTCCTTTTACGGCCACGAACAAAGCGGCCTCAGCCAGCCTTGGCGAGATTTCGCAACACATAATGCAACACACCGCCATTTTCGATGTATTCAATCTCGGGCGCGGTATCGATCCGGCACTTCAGGGTGATGGTCTTCTCGGACCCATCGCCATAGGTTATCGTGCAGGGTACCTCTTGCAACGGCTCGACCGTATCCAACCCATGAATCGACACTGTCTCATCACCTTTCAGGCCCAGTGTTTTGCGTGTGTCCCCGCCCGTGAATTCCAGCGGAATAACACCCATGCCAACAAGATTTGACCGGTGGATGCGCTCAAAGCTTTCCGCGATCACGGCCTTCACACCCAACAAGGCGGTCCCTTTGGCTGCCCAGTCGCGGGACGAGCCCGCGCCATATTGCTCGCCGCCGAATACCACCAAGGGCGTGCCCTGTTCCTGATAGGCCATCGACGCCTCATAGACCGAGGTCTGTTGGCCATCAGGTCCTTTCGTGTACCCGCCTTCAACGCCATCCAGCATCTCGTTCTTGACGCGGATATTGGCAAAGGTACCGCGCATCATGATCTCGTGATTGCCGCGGCGTGATCCATACGAGTTGAACTCGCGCGGTTGCACCTGCCGTTCGATCAGATACTTCCCGGCAGGGGTGGTGGTCGCGAACGATCCGGCGGGTGAGATATGATCGGTGGTGATCATGTCCCCCAGGATCAATAGCACCTTGGCCCCATCGATATTCGAGATGGTACCCGGTTCAGCCCCCATACCTTGGAAATAAGGCGGGTTCTGGATATAGGTTGAGGTTGGCGGCCAGTCATAGGTTTCTTGTTGCGGCACCTCAACGCTCTGCCATTTCTCGTCGCCCTTGAAGACGTCCGCATATTTAGACTGGAACGCTTCGCGGGTCACGGTCGCCTGAACAAGTTCCGCAATCTCAGCTTGGCTGGGCCAAAGGTCTTTCATGTAGACATCGTTGCCATCCTTGTCTTGACCGATGGGGCCCGAAGTCAGGTCAATATCCAGCGTACCGGCCAACGCATAGACCACAACCAGCGGCGGCGAGGCCAAATAGTTGGCGCGTACATCAGGCGAGATGCGGCCCTCAAAGTTGCGGTTGCCCGACAGAACCGATGTGGCGACCAGATCGCCTTCGGCAATGGCGTCGCTGATTTCCTTCTGGATTGGGCCCGAGTTGCCGATACAGGTGGTGCAGCCATAGCCCACCAGGTTAAAGCCAATCTTGTCCAGATCATCCTGCAAGCCAGCAGCCTCAAGATAGGCCGACACAACCTGCGATCCCGGCGCCAGAGAGGTCTTGACCCAAGGTTTGCGATCCAGACCCAGAGCCGCTGCCTTACGCGCCACCAGACCCGCACCAATCATAACATAAGGGTTCGACGTATTGGTGCAGGAGGTGATCGACGCGATCACAACCTTGCCCGATTCCATCGTGTAGTCTTCACCTTTGACGGCGACTTCCTTGCCCATCGGGCGTTTGAACGTCTCAGTCATTTCCTTTGTGAAGGCGGTTTTGGCATCCGTAAGCGCAACATAGTCCTGCGGACGTTTTGGGCCGGAAATCGCAGGTACGATGGTGCCCATATCCAGCGTCAATGTATCGGTGTAGATCGGTGCATAATCCGAACCGCGCCAGAACCCGTTTTCCTTGGCATAGGCTTCGACCAGCGCAATGCGGTCTTCGTCGCGGCCTGTATTCCGCATATAGCGCAGGGTCTCTCCGTCGATGGGGAAGAAGCCACAGGTCGCACCGTATTCAGGTGCCATATTGGCGATGGTCGCGCGATCCGCCAGCGGCAGATGGTCCAGACCTTCGCCGTAGAATTCAACGAATTTGCCGACGACGCCTTTTTCACGCAGCATCTCGACTACTTTCAGAACCAGGTCTGTGCCGGTGGTGCCTTCGACCATGGACCCTGTCAGTTCAAAGCCCACAACCTCGGGGATCAGCATCGAGATTGGCTGACCCAGCATCGCGGCTTCGGCCTCGATTCCGCCAACGCCCCAGCCCAGCACGGCCATGCCATTGACCATGGTGGTGTGGCTGTCGGTGCCGACCAGCGTGTCGGGGTAGGCGACCTCTTCCCCGTTCTGATCCGTATCGGTCCAGACAGTCTGAGCCAGGTATTCCAGGTTCACCTGATGGCAGATGCCGGTGCCAGGGGGCACAACGCGGAAGTTGTTGAACGCGGTCTGACCCCATTTCAGGAACTGGTACCGTTCCATGTTGCGCTCATATTCGCGGTCCACGTTCATCTGAAAGGCGCGTGGGTTGCCGAACTCGTCGATCATGACCGAGTGGTCGATGACCAGATCGACCGGGTTCAACGGGTTGATCTTTTGTGCGTCGCCACCTAAGCCCTTAATCCCGTCGCGCATCGCGGCAAGGTCGACGACCGCCGGAACACCGGTGAAATCCTGCATCAGAACGCGGGCAGGGCGATAAGCGATCTCTCGCGGGTTTTTGCCCCCATTCGCACCCCATTCGGCGAAGGCTTTGATGTCATCAACCGAGACCGAGAAACCCTCATCCTCGAACCGCAGCATGTTTTCGAGCACCACTTTCAACGCGGCGGGCAGGTTCGAGAAATCGCCGAGACCGGCCTCTTGCGCCGCAGGGATCGAATAATAGGAAATGGATGTGCCATTCACGCTCAGGCTGCGGCGGGTCTTGGCGGTGTCCTGTCCGACTTTGATTGGCATCTGTTGGCCTCCCTCTCAAATGACTTGGATTATGGGGTCGCTACACTTTATCTGCATCACCAGCACTGTCGGTTCAAGGGTGATCAGCGCTTTTGATTTGATATTTGTATACCACTGTACACAGCAATCTAAGTGTATTCTTACCGCGTTTCAAGAAACCTTGATTGGAGGTTGAACGTCAAAGCAGCTAAACCTTCTGAACAGCCCAACCAGCCAAGGCCTACCGATGTTTAAAGCCACTGTTGTAACAACCGTTCTTGCCCTTCTGCTCGCGACCCATGCTGCGGCCGAAGAAGATCCGGTTGTCATTGAGCTGTTTACCTCGCAGGGGTGTTCGTCTTGCCCGCCAGCCGACCGGATCATGCATGAACTCGCTAAACGCGACGATGTGATCGGTCTGGCGCTGCATGTGGACTATTGGGACTATATCGGCTGGAAAGATGAATATGCAGATCCTGATCATACGTTGCGACAGCGCGCCTATGCGCGTCAGGACGGGCGGTCTATGATCTATACGCCTCAGATGGTGATCAACGGACAAGAGGATGTTGTCGGCGCCAAAGCAGGCGAGTTGAACCAGTTGATCGAGACGCACTTGGCGACCGTGCCCCAGGCTTCGGTTCAGGCCCGACGTGATGGGGATGCAATATTGGTCGATGTTACCCCAGTCGCATTGCCCAATGGGCAGGTCTATGATGTGCGGGTGGTTCAGTATTCTCCGATGCGGCATGCCTCGATCCGTCGGGGTGAGTTGGCCGGGCATGAACTGGACTATGCCAACGTTGTTGAAAACTGGCAGATCGCAGGTCAATGGGATGGCACCGCGCCGCAGAGATTCGAGACCTCTCTGAGCGCCGAATTCCCGGCCGTGGTTCTGGTGCAGCAAGTCGGACACGGACCCATTGTCGCCGCCGCCAATGTGAAATGATTAGGGCATTTCCTCAGGGCTGACGCCAAGGCCCTTCCAGTGTTTCCAGCGGCGGTGAATCCAGAACCACTGGCCCATATGCTGGCGAACCATCTGTTCCAGATCATTATTGGTAAACTGCGTCATCTCTTGCGGGGTCGTGTGCGGAACGGGGTCGTGCAGGATGATCTCAAAATCCAGCCCGTTGGGTTGACGAACCGCGTAGCACGGGATCAAGACGGCTTTGTATTTTATCGCCAGTTCAGCATTCAAGACCGATGTGATCGCCGGTTTTCCGAAAAACTGCAGCTGTTCGCCACCCTGTGAATGCAGGTCCGAAACGATGGCGATGATGCCGCCGTTCTTGAGGGACCTGACCATTTCCACCATGCCGCGCCGGCCCTGTTCGAACATCGGCGAGCCGGATTTATAGAAGGCTTCGACATAGGCATCGTTAAAATAGGGGTTCGCCATGCGGCGATACAGGCAGCCAATCGGTTTGTCGCTGAGATGCTGAAGTGCAACGCGTGCAGCCAGATAGTGCCCGAAATGCGCGGTGATCATCATGACCGGGCGACCTTCGGCAATCGCTGCGTCAAAGGCTTCGATACCGGGCCCGCTTATTTTTGCGTGTTTCTGACGTTCGATGAACCCCTCGGGCGAAAAATGCTCCATAATTGCGCGCCCGGCATTGTCAGAGACATCGCTACTGATCTTCTTCGCCTCAGCGTCTGAAAGATCGGGGCAGGTGAGGTTCAGGTTACGCAGAACCCGACGTCGAAAGCCGACAATGGGGGCAAGGCCGCGGACGATTGCGCCCATTGTGGCGATGCGCCGCTCGTAAGGCAGCAAGCGCATCGTGCCGATGAACCCCTTCAGGAACAGATTGGCGACATAGTATTTTGCAAGCTCACTTCGGCTGAGCCTTGACTTTTCGACGGGCATGAAAGCGTCTCACCGCGTTTTGCGCATTTTGGGGTCAGACATATATGTCAGGACCTGCAATCTCAAGCGTTCAAGCACGCTTGACGCCAGACAGGTTGGTTTGACCCTTAGAAGCAGCGAGCGAAGGATCTAGTCTTCGTCCTCTTCGGTTTCGACCAGAATGATCGTGCCTGCATCAACCAGAGTGCGCACGGCGCCAATGATTTGAGTCATTGCCTCTTCGGCCTCGGCTTGTTTGACGCGCCCGCGCTCGGCCATTTCTTCGCGCAGGTTATCGGCCATTCGGGCGGAGATGTTCGACAACAGAAACTCAACCGATGCCTTGTCATCATCTGCAGCAGCGCCTGCCAAGGCGGTGATCAGAACCGGTTGTTCAACCTCGCGCAGAACCGCCGGGATATCGCGTGCCTGAATACGGGTCTGGATATGCGAAAAGGTAAAGATGGATTGGCGAACAACGCTGGCGAAATCGGCATCTTCGGCATCCAAAGCATCCAGCAAACCGTCGCGGGTTGCAGCAGCGGATTGGTTCAGGATTGCCCCGACACGCGCCCCCGGGCCATCGCTAAAGGCTTGTGCCGGACGTTGATCCAATTGTGAGGCCAGCGACCAGCCGATACGCTCCACCGCTTCGGGTGTGACGCTGGCAGTTTTTGATATCGCGTAGGTGATGCGCCGCGCGACCGGGCCGGGCAGGTGGCCCAAAAGCTGCGCGGCCCGACCCGTATCAAGCTTTGACAGCATGACAGCGGCCACCTCGGTGCTTTCGGCTTGCGCCAACTCTGCCAGTTCTTCGGCTGGGATTTCCTGCAAACGCTGCCATGGGTCCCCAATCTGGCGAACACCGGCAACCTTGCGCAAGCGTGCAGCCGTCGCAGGGGCAATCTTACCGTTTATGGCATCCAGCGCGCCGGCCAGCCCATGGGGAAAGGACAATCCGACGTTATCAAGGGCATCCCCAAATTCTTGCGCCACGGAATCCAGTGTGACCCGATCCACCAAACCCATCTGGCCAAGCTGATGCGTGAGCCGTTCCTGCAGATCGTCTGGCAGGTCCTCTAGCGGGATATCCGCGCCTTCGTTTAGCAAAAGCCGCACAACAACGGCAGCTTTTTGCAAACTGCTCAGCGATCTGGGGACGATCTTGGCAGCGCTGCTTTCGGTGCCCGCGGGTGGCGTCGCCCCCGGAGCCATTTTTATCAGTGCGTTTGTATCCTGCATGTGCCTGCCGAGCCAAATTCAGTTCCGCAGTCAGCATAAAGAGAGTCGGGTAAAGAAAGGCTGAAGCCCGATGCACCAAAACAAACGCATCGCCAGTCCCGGCTGATGCTTTTTTGCATTTCCGGGAAGCTGGCGATGTGCCGCTGTTCAAAGGACTTAGTAGCTGTATGTCAGACCGGTCTGGATGGCTTCGCGTAACGAAGCCTCGGCCCAGGTGCCTTCGCCACCACGGGCTTTGATCTCGCGCCACTGCTCAATGGCCAGATCGGTTTTGCCTTCGGCTACGAACCCCTGACCCATATAGCTGCGGGCAAGAATGTTATCGGGGTTGGCCGCAATGGCCTTTTCATAGAACAGGTTGGCCAGCTCAAGCTCACCCATCTTGCGGTAGGTAAAGCCCCAATAGGTTTGAACACGGTCATCGGCCTGATCCATGATGCGCAGAATACCCTGAGCATTTTTGTACTGGCCGTCATAGGCCAGCTCACGAACCGCGTCATAAAGCTGGTCATCCGAGAATTTGTTCTTGTCCGGCTTTACGCATCTGCCGGCCGCTTCGTCATACACCCGGCCGAACAGGCACTTCTTGGTTGTGTTCGTGGGTTTGGGCGGATTGCTGTCGCCGCCTGCGGCGTGGACGGCAGGGGCAAAGGCAAAGGCTTGAAACGCGATTGCGGATGCTAGGACAAGGCGCATTATTCGACTCCGTTCTCAGGTCTGCTTTTTGAAATCATAGTGTGATCTTCCAAAAAGCTAACACCGGATCGGTCGCGTTTATTCACAAACAGGAAAGAAATTTTTCAGCTGTTGATGATTTTCAGGCAGCTTTGGGTTTCCTGGTCCCAGGTTGTCCCTTCGATACAGGATTGGGTTTGTTTGCTATGGCCGCTGCATGCCAGGCTGGCTGAGGCCATGCAAACAAGTGCGATTGAGCAAAATAAGGTTCTGATCATGATCTGTCCTCTTCACGGAAGTATCTTCACCAGACTACCCGATTCCCGTGGATTCACCAAAAAGCCCGGCCAGCATCAGGCTAGCCGGGCTTTTTCTGAGTTGTCGCAGGCGCTTATTCGCCAAACACTCGCTCGAAAATCGTGTCGACATGTTTGGTGTGATAGCCGAGGTCGAACTTCTCTTCGATTTCCTCGGCGCTCAGCGCAGCGGTGACATCGGCGTCCGCCAGCAGTTCTTCTTTGAAGTCGGTCCGATGTTCCCAGACCTTCAGCGCGTTGCGCTGAACCATGGCATAGGCATCTTCGCGGCTGACACCTGCCTGGGTCAGGGCCAGCAGAACGCGCTGGCTCATGACCAGTCCGGGGAATTTGTTCATGTTTTCCAGCATGTTTTCCGGGAAGATCAGCATCTTGTCGATCACGCCGGTCAGACGGGCCAGAGCAAAGTCCAGCGTTATTGTGGCGTCGGGTCCGATCATACGTTCGACCGAGGAATGCGAGATGTCGCGTTCATGCCAAAGCGCCACATTCTCCATCGCCGGGATCACAGCCGCGCGCACCATACGAGCCAGACCGGTCAGGTTTTCGGTCAGAACCGGGTTTTTCTTGTGCGGCATGGCTGAGGAGCCTTTTTGCCCCATCGAGAAGAACTCGGCCCCTTCCAGCACCTCGGTCCGCTGCATGTGGCGGATTTCGATGGCGATGTTTTCGATGCTGCTGGCGATGACGCCCAGTGTCGCAAAGAAGGCTGCGTGACGGTCGCGCGGGATGACCTGCGTGCTGATCGGCTCTGGCACAAGCCCCAACTGGTCGCAGACATGTTCTTCGACACGCGGATCGATATTGGCAAAAGTGCCAACCGCGCCACTGATCGCGCCGGTGGCGATTTCTGCACGGGCGTCGCGCATACGGGACAGGTTGCGGTCCATCTCGGCGTAGAAGCGGGCAAAGGTCAGGCCCATCGTGGTCGGCTCGGCATGGATGCCGTGGCTGCGGCCAATGCGAACGGTATGTTTGTGCTCGATCGCGCGGCGTTTCAGGGCCGCCAGCAGTCCTTCGAGATCTGCGATCAGAATGTCGGCGGCACGGGTTAGTTGCACGTTGAGACAGGTGTCCAGCACGTCCGAAGACGTCATGCCCTGATGCACAAAACGTGCCTCTTCGCTGCCGACATGTTCAGCCAGGTGGGTCAGGAAGGCGATGACGTCATGCTTGGTGACGGCCTCGATCTCGTCAATCCGAGCCACATCGAATTCCACGTCTTTGGCTTTCCACACGGCCTCGGCGTTCTCACGCGGGATCACGCCCAGATCGGCCATGGCGTCGCAGGCATGAGCCTCAATCTCGTACCAAATGCGGAATTTGGATTCAGGCGACCAGAGGGCGACCATATCAGGGCGGGAATAACGTGGAATCATTGGCAGCATCGCCTTATTGTGATTGGGCAGTGGGTGATGCCGCGGGGTTTAAACCTGAGCAGCCACGGGAACAAGGTGAGAGTGCAAATATGAGACGGTTTGCCCTGATTCTAGCGATCTGGCCGGGTGTTTTGGCAGCAAGCGAGTTCAGAGAGCTGTCAGGCCCTGAAATACTGGCAGCATTGACCGAGCGAAAGCTGGATTATGGCGGCGGTGTCTGGCAAACCTTCGAGGGCTCGATGCTGACCAACTATTTTTCGGGTGGACCCAGCGCGGGCAGGTGGGCCGTTCGGGATGATCGTTATTGTTCGCTCTGGCCGCCGTCGGACCTCTGGGCCTGTTACGACGTTCAGCAAAATGGTCAGAGGATCCGGTTTATTGATGACGCTGGCAATGCAACAGATGGCGTGTTTGCGGAATGATTCTGCCACGCGATTTGACGGATTTCGCCGGGACCTGGCTTCTGACGCGAAAAATCCGCGACAACAAGGCCGGGCAGATTGTGCAGGCCGATGGCATCGCCGATCTAGTGCCAGATGCCAACGGTCTGACCTATAGCGAAGAGGTGACGGTGCGTGTTCCAGGTCAGCCGCCGATGAAAGGCACCCGTCGCTATCTTTGGCGGTCAGATGCGGATCGCATTTCCGTTTATTTTGACGATGGGCGGTATTTTCATACGCTGAAACTTGGCGAAACCACGGTGATCGACCATCATGATTGCCCCCCTGACAGCTATGATGCAGATTACGATTTCTCGGGATGGCCGATCTGGACAGTCTGTTGGACCGTGTCTGGGCCGCGAAAATCTTATGAAATGGAGACCAAATACACGCTGCGATAGCGTAATCATCTTGCAGCAGACGCCCGGAACAGGCATTGCTGCAGGTGCAAATAAATCCGAACGTGGAGATATGAGATGAACGCAAACGTTTTGGCCAACGCATTTGGCCCGCGCGAAGGGACGGCGCTGCGCGTCAAGCAGGTGGCCCTGGTTGTCTTGGGTGCCGCCGCTCTGGCCATCGCCGCAAAGATCAAAGTGCCAATGTGGCCGGTCCCGATGACAATGGGTACCTTTGCCGTTCTGACCATCGGCACAGCCTATGGCGCGCGTCTGGGTCTGGTCACCATGATGGGCTATCTGCTGGTCGGTGCTTTGGGCTTTGACGTTTTTGCCGGTTCGTCGGCTGAGAAATTTGGCCTGACCTACATGATGGGCGGCACGGGCGGCTATCTGGTTGGCTATCTGCTTGCCACCGTCATGCTGGGCGCTTTGGCTGCCCGCGGTTGGGACCGTTCGGTCGGCAAACTGGCATTCGCACTGCTTTTGGCCAACGTGCTGATCTATGTTCCCGGCCTGCTGTGGCTGGGCCAACTGTATGGTTGGGATAAGCCGATCCTTGAATGGGGTCTGACACCGTTCCTGGCAGGGGATGCGATCAAGCTGGCTTTGGCTGCACTGCTGATCCCTGCGGTTTGGAAACTGGTCGGAAACGCGCGCGGCTGACCGCGATTGTCATTTTCAATCTGAGTGACCCGCGCCGGAGAGATCCGGCGCGGTTTTTTTTGTTTTTGAGATTTTGCCTGGGTTACGAAAGCGGGTCGAAACTAGTTGCGTTCGGCCTGATCCCAGATTCGGGCCACCCAGTTCGCAGGTCGAAAGTACTGTCGCATCGCGCGGAGTTTGTGCTTTGACCTGAGCGCCCTCAGGATATGCTGTTTCGGAGGCAGGTGCGGAACCGCGTCGTTGTATTGCCCTTTGATCGCGTCCGGCGGGTTCAACGATCCGGCAAAGATGACCACGCGAGTTCCTTTGGGCGGGCACGTGTCCTTGAAGTAGTTCAGTGGGAAAGTCGGAATGCACTCGATCCGGAAATGGCGCACCCATCCGGTTGGCCAGAACTTTATACCGTTTGGTGCATTTTTCGTGACGAAATGCTGCTCGAACCGGTACTTGTCGGCCACGCCCTGAGGGTCAGCTGCAAAGATATCCTGAAGCGAGGCAAGGGCACCAACAGGCATGCGGTAGATCGAGGTTTGACCCAACCGGTTCAACGGTTTGGCCACGTTGCGCGCCAGGACGACATCCTGAGGATCACCAAACTCAAAGAACGGGTCCAAAGAACCTGTGATCGCAACATCCAGATCCAGGAACAGAAATGGCCCCTTTAGGTCGGCCAGTTCAGCAGCCCAAAGCCTGGATTTCGGCCATTGGCCGATGGTGCGTTCGGGCATGAAGCCCGGCATTTCAGGCAGGTCAAAACATTCAACGCCGGGGTCGACCCCTTCGCGTGTGTCTGTAAAGGCGACAAAACGGAAGGGCGGCGTCGTGTTGGCGCAGACCATCCGGTACAGACGGTTGATATAGGGGGCACCGTAGCGCGTGCCCCAGTTTATGCAAACGATCTGTTTGTCCATGCGCCTGCCGCTCACTGCACAATAAAGCGGCCTTGTGGCAGCTATTCCAATCAGTTGTCAATCAGTATGGTCGTGACAAGTGCCGAGCCTTCCAGCGTTCTGTGCACCGGGCATTTGTCGGCAATTTCCAGCAGCCGTTCCTTTTGTTCCTGGGTCAATGGGCCCTGCAATCGGATTTTCCGGTTGAACTGGTCCACTTTACCTTCGTTTGCCAGCCCTGCATCCTGTGCATGAACTTTGTCATGACACACGTCCACACTGACCCCGGTCAGAGGCCACCGTTTGCGACGCGCATACATGCGAATGGTCATCGAGGTGCAGGCCCCAAGCCCGGACGAAACGAACCCATAAGGCGACATGCCGCGATCTGTGCCGCCATATGAGACAGGTTCATCCGCCACGGCATGATGGCGCGGTCCGGCCTGAATGTCCTGCAAAAACCCATCCGGGTCTGCTTCGGTCACGCGAATAACGCCTTCGGGCGCGCCGGGGGGCGGGGCCGGGGGGCGTAGGGGCACGTATCGCGATACCCACGCAGCGATCACATCCGCCGCATACTCCGCATCTGCGGCACGGGTGATCAGATGATCGGCATTATCAAGCGTCACAAAGCTTTTGGGATGCTTGGCGGCCAGAAAGATGGTGCTGGCGTTGTCGATACTGACGGTTTCATCCAAGGGTGCATGAAGGATCAACAAGGCGGCTTTCAACTCTGCCACCGAGGGTGTCAGGGCCGTTTCAGCGATGTCGTCTACAAAGGCTTTGCCAATGCGGAACGGTCGACCACCCAGCGAGACCTCGGCACTGCCTTCTTGCTGTATCTCGGTCAGGGCCTGTTCGAAATGGTGCGAAACATGGCTGGGATCTGCAGGGGCCCCCAGCGTGACCACCGCTTTGACCGATGGGATACCCGCGCGGGTGCGCAGCACAGCGGCTCCCCCTAGTGAATGGCCAATAAGCAGGGCCGGGGCCATGTTTCGGCCAGCCAGATACGTCGCCGCCGCAATCAGGTCTTCGACATTCGATGTGAAAGTGGTGTTGGCAAACTCGCCCTCGGAATGCCCAAGCCCTGTAAAGTCGAACCGAAGCACAGCGATCCCCATCGCCGCCAATCGGGCTGAGATACGGCGCGCCGCAGGGATATCTTTGGAACAGGTGAAGCAATGGGCAAACAGGGCCGTCGCCAGAACCGGACCATCGGGCAAATCCAGCCGAGCGGCAAGTTGGCCGCCATCATGACCGGCAAAGGTGATGCGTTCCGTAGGCATTTCGGCTCCTTCCATTGGGGGCGTTTGCAATATTGCGATCATGCGGGGCCTGCCACAACCTATATGTCAAAGGCGTCACGGTAAGGTGAGGGACTGCCGTAAGGTTGGTGACGGGTTTGTGGTCCGTCATCGAAACCGGAAGATAAGTCATTCATTCCGTTTTGTGATGTATAGTCAGTCAAACATTCGTTTTAATTATTTCACATAAAGACCCATCTTCCCGCTATCGAAACCATAGCCGGAGGGAAACATGGTAGATATTACAGCAAAGCCAAATGCACCCTGGGTTGGCATGGAACGGCTGGTCGCACTTATTCTGGCCGTCGTCTTGGGGTTCGCACTGGGCCAGTCCTTGCCACTTAGCGAGAATGAGCACTCTGATACAATCAGCCCGCCCGTCGAAGACTGGCATGGCAACGTGCGGCGGTCGAACTGGCCTGACTAACCGGGTTGCTATAGCCCCATAAGCTGGGCATCAAACGGATATCGCGTCAGGTTCTCATAGCCGTCTTCGGTTATGAGAACCTGATCTTCTAGTTTGATCGAGAAATCGCCGCCCACCTCGCCAACCGCAGCCTCGACACACAAAACCATGCCGGGTTCCAGCGGATAGTCATAAGCGCCTGCAACCGCCTTGTCCGGGTAGGCGACCAGAGGCCATTCATCGCACAGGCCAACGCCGTGCATCAAGCAGCCATATTTCTGGGCCTGAAACTTATCATCCAGCCGGTGCGAATTCGCTGTCAACTCGGGGATCATGACGCCGGGTTTCAGCATCTCCATATTGGTCATGATATGCTCATGGGCATGTTGCATCGCATAGATCATGTCGGCACGCGGTTTCTGATCCCCGATCCACCAAGTGCGTGAAACATCGACGCAAATCCCGTAGGAACCGACCAGATCGGTGTCAAATGCGATGATTTCATTCTGCTGCGTGATCCGGGGGCCGCATTCCTGGAACCAGGGGTTTGTGCGTTGGCCCGACGCCAAGAGGCGCGTCTCGATCCACTCACCACCGCGGCGGATGTTTTCGGCATGCAGAACGGCCCAGATGTCATCTTCGGATGTCTTTCCATCGCCCACATTGGCGCGCGCAAAGGCTTCCATCTCGGCCACGGCGGTTTCACAGGCATGGCTGGCACAGCGCATGGCCAGGATTTCATCGGGTCCTTTGATGGCGCGGGTTTTCTCGGTCAGCTCTTCGCCTTCCATGATCTCGAAACCCTGTGCCTCAAGCGCGCGCAGCCCGTGCAGCATGATTTTGTCGACGGCTAGACGTTTGTTGCCGCCGCCATGTTCCTCGATCAGCACCCGCACCTCGTTCGAGAACACATCGGCGGCCACATCCACCTTGTCGCCACGGTCAAAATAAAACAAATCCGCGCCCGACCGCTGTTCGCGGACCAGAGGGTTGAAAGTGGAGAGGAAGGGGGAGTTCTTGTAGTCCCAGATCACCATATAGCCATCGGCACATAGCAAGACTGCACGAAATGGGTTGTGCGTATTCCACAGCTGCATATTGGTGCTGTCGGTCGCGTAGCGGATGTTCAGCGGATCGAAAATCAGCAAACCACCATAACCGCGATCTACGATAGCCTGGGTTAGGCGTTTCCAGCGAAACGCGCGCATCTGGTCCAGATTGGGCAGCGCGAGTCCTGCGGCTGACCATTCGTCAAAGGCCAGTTGAGTGGGCCCGATCTCGATTCTATCGTTGTCGTTCGGTGTGCCATCGCCCAGCGTTTCGCCACGGGTTGGGTCGATTTTACGGGTATCCCGATAGTGTTGATTCACAACGCGCCTCCCTCAGATTGAGGCAATCTTGTGAAGACGCTCGAAAGACGTCGCAGAAGATTGCGACCGCCCGCTTGTCGTTTTTTGACCGACATTCGGGAAATTCAATGATAGCTGGTTTTTATGAGTGTGATCCTGCAAAAGAAAATTCCTTACGATCCGACGGACTTACGCGCCTTGCCGGGCATCCAGCCGACACAGATGCAGGATTGGCTGTATCAGGATGATGCCTTTGCAGCGCAGATGAATAGACGCGCGGCGCTGCTGAGTGAACGTCGTGACGATGTGCTGGCGCTGGACCCGCAGGCAGAAGAGGCCGCGCAGGAGTTGTTGGCGCTGGTTCTGGCAAGGGCTTACCCCGGTGCAACTGATCACGTCGTGCGGCCTGATGGGGTTCGCATTGAAATTGATACGGCACGACCGTTGGATACGCTTTGTCTGCTGGTGCAAGAGGATTTCTGCATCCTTCAGAAGCATGGGAACGAACATATGCTAACAGGTGCGATTCTGTGCTTTCCGGCCAGCTGGCGCCTGTCGGAAAAGTTCATGCGGCCTTTGGTGGATATTCATATCCCCGTTGACAGCTATGATGGCAACATTGCGCGGCGCGTGCAGCGTCTGTTTGATGGGATAAAGCCTGATCGCCCGCTGTGGCGCTTCAATGCGCTTTGGTATGAAGACCCCGAGCTTTACCAGCCCCGCAGCGCCAGCACCCCGCGTGAAAAGCCCGAGGAGGGGACAACCTCGTATCTACGCAGCGAACGCCAAACCTTACTGCGTCTGCCACGCACCGGGGCAGTTGTGTTTTCGATTCACACTTATGTTCTGGCCGCAGACAGCCTTCCAAAAATGGAAAACCCCGCCTGACGGCGGGGCCTCCAAGGAGGGTCTTCGGTAATTCTGTTACATGCCCAGGACGTTGGCCACGTCGGCAAAGGCATTGCTGGTGTTCAGCGCAACGATGGCAGAGGAAAAGACCAAAACCTGCGTGTTCAGCCGGAAATCTTCACCCCGGATCAGATTGACGGCTGCCATCGAACAGGCGATGGGCATGGAAACGCTGGCGATCACGCCCGTTACACACCAACTGCTAAGACGCAGGATGTCGCTTGGGCGGTCTTCGTCTTCGGTATTGTCTTGGATCTGCTCAAAAGGTTTGTTTTCGTTTGATGGTGGTTCCAGCGTCTCATCCGCGCGAAACGCGATGCTCAGTAGCTGGTCATCGGTCAGCTGGATCGGGCGGGCAGACGGGTTCGAGACCGCGATCTGTTCGTCGGGCTCGGGTATATCCACCCCCGCGAATTGGCCGGATATTGATTGGAATATCTGTTTTCTGTCTCGGGATTTTCCGGGCGCCAGAGTGTCAAACGCACTCATGAATTGTTCAAGGGTCAAAACAGTACGCGGCGATAGCCATTCGACGCGACGGGTCGAGCAGATATCGACCATGCGATATAGCATGACCGCCAGCATCAGCTCTGAAATCTCAGGATCGTCCAGTACAGGAGAGACTGGCGAGACAGTGATCTGCATCCTGTTCTGCGGGCGTGTGGCAATGCGGCGACGCGGTGCCGTTTTCAGCCCCACCACCCGGTCCAGGCGGTCATGATGGGTGTCCGCGTTCGCGGCCTCGCGCTTAAGCGTCAGGCGCACAAGGTACTGGCTTGAGACGATGCTGGCCTCTGTATGATTCAGCATCGCTTTGCGCTCGATCAGGTGACCGTAATCCTCAAGAGTTGTCGCGACGATCGAACTAAACCGTTCGATTGCGCCATCGGCGTCGCCATCGAATTGCAGGCCGCCATGATAACTGCGGTTCTGAGCCACGGGAGTTTCCTTTGCCGCTTTCGTTGCAAATCAAAGGTTAACAACCGTTTTTGGGTAGAATTTGACGAAAAGTGCAAAAAAATCAGAAAACCGGATGATTGATTACGCTTTGGAAACCAATAAAATAAGGGGTTTTTGCGACCGCTGTGGCGACATTGTGGCGAAATTGCGTAAATCACGTGTTGCGCACATGACTGGGCTATTGGTCGATTCGGGCGGCCATGATGGCGATGGATTGCTGATAAACCGTGGCCGCGTTCCACTGTTCGATAACGGCGAAATTGGGTTGCCCCGGCTGATAGCCGCGCCCCGGTTTCCACCCTTTTTTGCGCAGGAAATTGGCGGTTGAGGCCATTGCATCCGTCAGGTTGTAAAAATCCACGCGGCGATCCCCAGTGGCATCCACACCGTATTTCAGAGCATTGCCTGGCAGGAACTGGGTATGGCCCAGCTCGCCATGTTTTGCCCCTTTTGTCGCCATGGTGATACTGCCCTGATCGACCAGTTTCAGTGCCCCAATTGCATGGGGAACAAAGAACTCGGATCGGCGACAATCATAGGCCAGAGTGGTTATTGCTGACACAACCTGGCTGTCGCCCATGAAATTGCCAAAGCCGGTTTCCATGCCGTGGATGGCAATCAGAACACCTGCTGGCACGCCGTATTGCTGTTCAAGCGCAGCGTAAAACTGCGGGTTCCGCGATTTGCGTTTGCGTCCTTGGGCGACAATCGTGTCTGCGCCGCGCACACGCATGAACTTGTCCAGCGAGTATCTGAAACTCTTCTGATTTCGGTCTGCGGCGATCGTTCTGGTGGCATATTGCGTCTGGGCCAGCGCTTGAAGGCCCTTCTTTTTCACTCCTGCCTTGCGGGCCTCTCTGGCGAAATCAGCCTTCCAGACCTCGAACCCAGCACTGGTATTTCCGCAAGGGGCCGCATGGCCAAGCGTCGGTGCAGAAAGGGCGAGCGTGAGGCTTAGAATGCGCAACATCAAGTCAATTCCTTTGTACAATCTGCACCAAGGCTAAACGCCAACCGTTCCATGGCAAAGGCTTTAATACAGGTCCAACTCGCCTGCTTGCTTGAGGTCTTCTAACCATTCATCAGGCGTTTTGCCGATCTTGGCGTGTTTGACCATCATCGCGTTCATGTTTGGCAGGTCCGAGGAGTCTGGCCAATTCTCCGGCTGCCAGAGGTTGGCGCGGATGACGCATTTGGGGCAGTGGGCAAAGGCGGTGTCGACATGCACCAGCAGCGCCAGTTTGGGCGCTTTGCCGTTGACGGCCATGGGGACTAAAAGCGTCTCATCCGCACAGATACGCGCCGTGCCGCGAATGCGCAGCGTCTCGATCTTTCCGGGGACAAAGAAGATCACACTGACGCGTGGGTCCTTCAGAACATTGTGAAAGGTATCAACGCGCTTATTGCCAGGGCGATCGGGGATTGCGAGCAAGTCGTCCGAGATGACATGCACGAACCCTTCGGGGTCACCACGAGGCGAGATATCAAGATACCCGTCCGGGTTGGCTGATGCGATCAGGCACAAGGTGGACCTGTCGATGAAATCCCTGCACATCTGATCCAGAGCCGACAACTCCTTTGCGATGATCTGAGGCAATGGCGCGCCGGTGATGCCTTCCAGCTGTTCAGCCGAGGTCACATAGTCCGTGAATTGCGCGAACGGGTCATCGGATGACATGTGCTCTCTCCCAACTTGTTTTGACGGCCAGTTTGAAAGATCACAACAAACGAAACAAGGGCGCCCGAATGGACGCCCTTGCAGATGTAACCCAGTGCAGGATCAGCAGCTGTAGTACATGCCGTATTCTACCGGGTGCGGTGTGTGCTCGTAGGTTTCGACCTCTTCCATCTTCAGTGCGATGTAGCCGTCGATCTGGTCTTTGGTGAACACGTCGCCCTGCAGCAGGAAGTCGTGATCGGATGCCAGAGCTTCCAGAGCCTCGCGCAGCGAACCGCAAACGGTTGGGATGTCGGCCAGTTCTTCGGCAGGCAGATCGTACAAGTTTTTGTCCATGGCTTCGCCCGGATCGATCTTGTTTTTGATGCCGTCCAGACCAGCCATCAGCAGCGCGGCAAACGCCAAGTAGGGGTTCGCAGCTGGGTCAGGGAAGCGAGCCTCGACGCGCTTGGCTTTCGGGCTTTCGGTCCACGGAATACGGACACAACCCGAACGGTTACGGGCCGAGTAGGCGCGCAGAACTGGTGCTTCGAAGCCCGGGATCAGACGCTTGTAGCTGTTGGTCGACGGGTTGGTGAAGGCGTTTAGGGTCTTGGCGTGCTTCAGAACACCGCCGATGAAGTACAGCGCTTCGTCCGACAGATCGGCGTATTTGTCGCCAGCGAACAGAGGCTTGCCGTCTTTCCAGATCGACATGTTCACATGCATACCGGTGCCGTTGTCACCTGCGATCGGCTTCGGCATGAAGGTGGCCGATTTGCCGTAGGCATGTGCCACGTTGTGGATGACGTACTTGTACTTCTGCAGCTCGTCGGCTTGCTTGGTAAGGCTGTCGAAGATCAGGCCCAGCTCGTGTTGACAGGACGCAACCTCGTGGTGGTGCTTGTCGACCTTCATGCCCAAACGTTTCATGGTCGACAGCATTTCCGAACGCAGGTCCTGGCTTTCATCAATCGGGTTGACCGGGAAGTAACCGCCCTTGACGCCCGGACGATGGCCCATGTTGCCCATTTCGTACTCGGTGTCAGTGTTCCAGGACGCGTCGGTCGCATCCACTTCGTAGGACACCTTGTTGATGCTGTTCGAGAAGCGGACATCGTCAAACAGGAAGAATTCGGCCTCGGGGCCCATATAGGCCACATCACCGATGCCCGAAGATTTCAGGTAGGCTTCGGCTTTTTCAGCGGTGCCACGTGGGTCGCGCTCATACGCTTCACCAGTGTCGGGCTCCACAACCGAGCAGTGCAAGCAGATGGTCTTTTCCGCATAGAAAGGATCGACATAAGCGCTGTCGGTGTCGGGCATCAGTTTCATGTCAGATGCTTCGATTGATTTCCAGCCCGCGATGGACGACCCGTCGAACATGAAGCCTTCTTCGAGGAAGTCTTCGTCAACCTGATCGGCCATAACGGTCACGTGCTGAAGTTTGCCGCGCGGGTCGGTGAAGCGGATGTCGACATATTCTGCGTCTTCATCGCGGATCAGCTGAAGAACTGCGTCCTTGCTCATACTATCTATTCCTCTGGTTTGAAGATGGGTGTGTTACAGCGCGTCCGAGCCGGTCTCGCCGGTACGGATGCGGATGGCTTGTTCAACGGGCGAGACAAAGATCTTACCGTCGCCGATCTTGTCGGTTTTTGCGGCCGAAACGATGGCTTCGATGGCGGCGTCGACCTGATCGTCGTCCAGCACCACCTCGACCTTCACTTTGGGCAGGAAGTCGACCACATATTCAGCACCACGGTACAGTTCCGTGTGACCTTTCTGGCGGCCAAAGCCCTTAACCTCGATCACGCTGAGGCCCTGGACGCCGACGTCCTGCAATGCCTCTTTCACTTCGTCCAGTTTGAACGGCTTGATGATCGCTTCGATCTTTTTCATCCCGGCTCACCTCGCATAGTTGTCAGACCCGCAGTGATCACGTCTAAATCAGGGGGGCAATGTGATTGCGGATTTGGCCTGTTTCGGATGGATGGAATCTTGGAGGCGGGTTAAGTTTTGTGCGCTTTGCACAAAATATAGACGAAATTGAATCGCATGAGGGTTCGGGATGGTGGAATTGCTGACGGCGGCGCAGATGCGGGCGATTGAACAGGCGGCCATCGAGTCCGGTAAAGTCACCGGGCTGGAGTTGATGGAGCGTGCCGGGCAGGGCGTTGTTGAGGCGATCTTTGAGGAATGGCCGGAGTTGACGGATCGAGGGGCCAGCCCCTCGAGCTCCCCGGGATATTTGAGGCCAGATGAAGAGGATCCCCTGCGTGCGGTGGTGTTGTGTGGGCCGGGGAACAATGGCGGTGACGGGTTTGTTGTCGCGCGGTTGCTGCGAGAGCAGGGATGGGAGGTTGAGGTTTTTCTGTATGGCGATCCCCAGAAATTGCCACCGGATGCGCGGATGAACTATGAGCGGTGGATAAGCATCGGAGAGGCAAATCCCCCATCAAAGTTGCCAACTGATACTTGCCTTAAGCTGATCGATGTTTTTTCGAAGGCAGAGGTTCCAACGGTTTTCGTGGATGCTGTGTTCGGTACCGGACTTTCAAAGCCGCTTTCCAAAAGCACTTTCGAGTTTGATTTACTTATGCAAAACCTGATCTCTCATGAGAATGTCAAACGTGTGGCAGTCGATGTTCCTTCGGGCTTGTGTTCGGATAGCGGAAAGCAAATTGGTCACAGTTATCGTGCAGAATTGACCGTTTCGTTTCACGCATTAAAGGATGGCCATGTTCTTGGAATGGGGCCTGATGTTTGCGGAAAAGTCGTCGTCAAATCCATTGGTCTTGAAAGAAAAGGATTGTTTGAGAGAGCTTCTGATCCAGTGCAGTTGATCGAAATCGATCTGGACTCGGATTGCGATGTGTCTTCAGAAACTCGAGAGCTCACCAAGTCTGCGTCGTCTCACAAATACTCCCACGGCCATGCACTGATCCTGTCCGGCGGTCCCGGCAAAACAGGCGCAGCCCGGTTGGTGGCGCGGGGGGCTTTGCGGATCGGGGCAGGGCTGGTGACGCTGGGAGTACCTCCATCGGCGCAGATGGAGGTTGCGACGCAAGTCACGGCCATCATGTTGCAGCGGGTTGAAGGTGCTGATGGGTTGTCCGAGGTGTTGCAGGACGAACGGCTGAATGCCTTGTGCCTTGGTCCCGGTTTGGGTTTGGACCATGCGCGCGAACTCGTTCCGGTTGCCTTGGACGCTGGTCGCGCAACGGTTTTGGACGCGGATGCTTTGACCGCTTTTGCAGATGACCCTGCTGCACTATTCGCGCAACTGCACGAGAACTGCGTGCTGACGCCACATGGGGGGGAATTCGCGCGTCTGTTCCCGGATATCTCGGAAAAACTAAACGCTGTACCAACCACAGGTCCGGCCTATTCCAAGGTCGATGCGACGCGAGAGGCTGCCAAACGGGCAGGGTGCGTTGTGCTGTTCAAAGGGCCTGACACGGTGATCGCCGACCCGAACGGGCGATGCTCGATCAATGCTGCGGTTTATGAACGTGCAGCCCCTTGGCTGGCAACAGCTGGGTCAGGCGATGTCTTGGCCGGGTTTATCACTGGTTTGCTTGCGCGCGGTTTTGGCCCGATGCAGGCCGCAGAAAGCGCAGCCTGGCTGCATGTGGAATGTGCCCGACAGTTCGGGCCGGGCTTGATCGCCGAGGACTTGCCTGAGCAACTGCCGGCCGTGTTTCGGACACTGGAGACGTGAAGGCAATCAGCGGGTTTTGGCCGAGATCGCCAAGAAGTAGAGGTTTTATAGCGCCGCCGATCGCTGGGCGATGCCTGGGATTTGCAAGAGTCACGCCAAAGGTGCAAACTTGCCTTGGTGGATCAAAAGAGACACCACGCAATTCCAAGCTAGTGATCAAAACAATATTTATGCCCACATCCGTGGGATTTGGCAGCTGAATCGACGGCGGGCGACCCGGAACCTGCATCACAGGAAACACATGTTTTTGTGATTGTCTGGGCAGTACCAAAACCTAAGCCATTGATGGTGATTGATATGAACTCTTATTTCAAACCAACATCTGCGACCGCCATTTTGGTCACAGCCACTGCGACCTCGGCGTTCGCCGAATTGAAGTATGAAAACAACAGTGGCGGTTATGTCGAACTGTATGGTCAGTTCAACCCGGCGCTGATCTCGGTCGACGATGGGCAGGAAACCGAAACCCGCGTGCTGGACAATGATCTGTCCAACAGCCGGGTTGGCCTGCGTCTGATGCAGCCCTTCGGGACCAACGAATTCACGTTCCGGTTTGAAACCGGGTTAGGTTTGCCCGGATCGGCATCAGCTGATCAGTTCGGCACCAACAGCGATGGGTGGTCGCGTGAGGATATCCGACATGTGGATTTCGCGCTGAAAGGGGGATGGGGCAAATTCTCGGCCGGACAGGGCAGCATGGCCTCGGACGGGGCGGCTGAGGTGGACCTGACCTATGTCGGTACGGCGCTTTATTCCTTTACCAATGATGAGAATTCCAGCTTCTTTTATCGTGGCACTGATGGCGTTCTGAGTGACATCACAATCGGAGACAGTAGCAGCAACTTCGATGGGTCCCGGCGCGGCCGCATTCGCTATGACACGCCAGATTTCAACGGGTTTTCAGCCGCCATCGCCTATGGCCAGAACATTCTGTCCAGCAGTGATGATGATGACTACTACGATATCAGCCTTGGATATCAATCCACCTTTGCTGGCGGCGCTGAAGTCAAAGCCGCGCTGGCCTATGCCGTGCGGTCGCGTGATGACAATTCCGGGGACCGCAAGGATACGATCGGATCCGCCTCGGTTCTGTTGCCCAGCGGGTTAGGCGTTACATTCGCGGCTGGTACCCGGGATGAAGATGAGGCTGGCGTCTCGGACCCCAGCTTCTGGTATGGAAAGCTGTCATATGAAGGCGATTGGATAGCCTGGGGAAAAACCGGTCTCGGTATTGACTACTATGACGGCTCGGACTTCGAGACTGACGGTTCTAGTACCCAGGCCTGGGGGATCGCTGTGGTTCAGCGGATCGACAGCATCAATACCGATGCCTACCTGAAATACCGCAATCACGATTTTGATGACGGGACTTCGTTCGACAAGAATGCGGCTTGGGTTTTGGGCGCGCGCTGGCGGTTCTAAAAGCACGTTCTGAAGGAATGCACTGGCCCCGCTTTGATACTGAGCGTTTTTTCGTTGCAGACACCCTAAAACCGGGGTGATCGGGCCTTTGACCCCTTGCACGCGGGCGGCTGTGCAAATAGAAGGCGTCAAATTTGCCCGGCGCGCCCGTGTTGCGCGCCCCGAATCCTATGGGGACTACCATAATGCAGGTTACCGAGACGCTGAACGAAGGTCTGAAACGCGGCTACAACATCGTTGTGACCGCAGCTGAGCTGGACGATAAGGTCAACGAAAAACTGACCGAAGCGCAGCCCGAGGTCGAAATGAAAGGTTTCCGCAAAGGCAAGGTGCCGATGGCGCTGCTGAAGAAGCAGTTTGGCCAGCGTCTGTTGGGCGAAGCGATGCAGGAAACCATCGACGGTGCGATGAACAAGCACTTTGAAGACAGCGGTGAGCGCCCTGCGTTGCAGCCTGAGGTCAAGATGACCAACGAGGACTGGAAAGAAGGCGACGATGTCGAGGTCGCAATGTCCTACGAGGCGCTGCCGGAAATCCCAGAAGTTGATCTGAAATCGGTTGAGCTGGAAAAGCTGGTTGTCAAAGCCGATGACGCAGCCGTTGAAGAAGCGCTGAACAACCTGGCGGAAACCGCGCAGGACTTCAAAGCACGTCGCAAGGGTTCGAAAGCCAAGGATGGCGATCAGATCGTGTTCGACTTTGTCGGCAAGGTCGATGGCGAAGAGTTCGAAGGTGGTTCGGCCGAGGACTACCCGCTGGTTCTGGGCTCGAACAGCTTTATCCCCGGCTTTGAAGAGCAGCTGGTTGGCGTGAAGGCCGAAGAAGAAAAGGACGTGAACGTCACTTTCCCGGAAGAATACGGTGCGGAACACCTGGCCGGTAAAGATGCGGTTTTCAGCTGCACAATCAAAGAAGTGAAAGAACCGGTTGCTGCGGAGCTGAATGACGAGCTGGCCAAGAAATTCGGTGCTGAAGATCTGGACGCCCTGAAAGGTCAGATTTCTGAACGTCTGGAAGCTGAATATGCGGGCGCCTCGCGCGCTGTTATGAAGCGCGGCCTGCTGGATGTGCTGGACGAGAAAGTCTCGTTTGACCTGCCCCCGTCGCTAGTTGAGGCCGAGGCCAAGCAGATCGCGCATCAGCTGTTCCACGAAGAAAACCCGGATGTGGAAGGCCACGACCATGGCGAGATTGAGCCGACCGACGAGCACAACAAGCTGGCCGAACGCCGCGTGCGTCTGGGCCTGTTGCTGGCCGAGCTGGGCCAGAAAGCCGAGGTTGAGGTGACCGATGCGGAGATGACTCAGGCGATCATGAACCAGGCGCGTCAGTACCCGGGTCAGGAACGTCAGTTCTTTGAGTTCGTTCAGCAGAACGCCCAGATGCAGCAGCAGCTGCGGGCGCCCATCTTCGAAGACAAGGTTGTCGACTACGTGTTCGAACTGGCCACAGTTGCGGACAAAGAAGTCAGCAAGGACGATCTGCAAAAAGCCGTTGAGGCACTGGAAGAGGAATAATCCTCTTCCCCCCTTTTGTGGGGGTTGAAATAGAGCGGAGCCGCCTTTGAATAAGACGGCTCCGCGTGGGTGGCTTTTGTATTATGAGGTGAGGGGGTCAGGCCTCATGAGCAAAAGCACGGGGGGTATCTAGCAGAGCGTGTCTCTGCTCTGGCGTGAAGGTATCGGTCAGCGTTTCGATCAACCGTAGAACATCTTCACGTTCCTCTTCGGTGCGCGCCGCACTCATCTGCTCGACAAAGTATTTCTCAAGGTCTGTGAGCGGTTTGTGATCGCGGTTCGCGGGTTGCTTCTCGATGGTTTTCTTGGAGTTGAAAAGGGCCAGCGCCTCTTCTTCTTCCAGGAACACGTTCTCGTGGATACCGGCGAATTCGCGAATACCTTGAATTCGTTCATCTGTACAATCCAGCAGCGCGGCCAGAGCCGACACTTTGCCCATCGGAACGGTCTTACCTACATAGTCATAAGGCGCGCAATTCGAGCGTTTCAGAACCCGGTCCATGACCGGATCAATGACAGTGATGATGTCTTCCATGCCAGCATTCTTGGCGTACTCAAGCGAGCCAATCATCAACTCGCAGGTTGCGTAAGAGACCGAGTTCTTCTCTTTCCCGCGACCGAGCCTTTGAGTGTCGACGCAGAAGCGTGTGGATTCCCACATTCTTGCGCTACGGATCGGAGCTTCTCCGTCGAGAATGGCTGAGAAAACATCAGCCAGCATGTGCGGTCCGGTGGTCTGTAGGGCACGCACGGCTGCGACGACATTCCCCCCGTCGTCGAGTCCGATCACATATGCCGGGTCCAGATGATCGAATTCGTCAATCTCCTTCCCGTCTTCGATCTTTACGTCCCATCCAAGGCGCCCGCCGAAAACGCGTGCGCGCAGTTCAAACATTTCGTCGAGAACTTCGCCGAACAGGTGTCTGTTCAGCCCATCAACAACAACAATCATTTTTTCCCCCTTCGAGTGGTTGTTCGGTAAACTAGACGTTACCGTTTTGTCGGGGGTTTTCTATTGGGGGTTTCCCGTATTTTGGCAGAATTTGGGGTTTTTTGTGGTTAACTAGGCGTAATGAGGCCAATGGCAATAGCGCGACCAACCGCTTGTGGCGTTGTCAATGCGCTGAGTTTCTCGCGGCTGGAGCGCAGATGAACCTCAACCGTGCGATGTGAAATCGATAGGATATCGCCGATATCCTGTTGCGATTTCCCCGCTGCAACCCATTGCAGGATCTCGACTTCACGTGTCGAAAGGTTGGGATGGTAGAGCGCACTTGTGACCTCATCAGAAGACACGACATGGTCGTGAATATGTACAGCCATGGATTGCAAGTCGCCAATCACATGGGTGTAGAGCTTGCGCCACTCTTCCTTGCTGCAGTCGCGCGAGGCGCTTAGCAATCCGATATCCCCGAACGGCCCGCGGACAGGTATCGTAACGCCTTGGCTTGATATACCAAATTCACTGGCATCATTGAACATGCGCTGGAATTCGGGGCCGCGTTCCAACCGGCTCCAATCCACGGGTGCAATACTGCGGCGGGCCATGTGGATGGTGGGGTCGATCATGATCAGCCCCTGGTTCTGGTAGTGTTCGTTCCAGGCATCATCATAGGTTACAAAGCCCGCAACCGTACCAGACGCAGGGTTCATGCCTGCATAAGCGGCATGATCCATATCATGCTTTTCGCACACTTGTTTCAGAAACTCGGTGTACCGAGTTTCTGCATCCGGCAGAGTGCTCAGATCAACAATTTCCATGCGGCGTCTACCAACTGCGGCCCATCCCACAAGCCCGATGGTGTCTTCGGACCAGTAGTAAACTTAGAGCGGAACCCAAATTACCTCACATCAGAAAGGACAACATACTTTTTGGAATATGACAAGGCGAGGTGCCAATTGTCTGCACATTTGAGTATAACTTGCGTAGACTAGAACATTTATATCACTATCACCAAATTTCAAATCCACAGGCTGTGCCCCGGATTTGGCACGGTGTCAGGGGGCCGGTCTCAGGCCTGTTTCAACCAGCATTCCGCGCGCTTTTGCTTCGGGATAGAAGCCTTTTGCGTACAGGAAAATAGCCCGTTGCTGGTCACCATCGGATAGCAGCCACGCGCCCCGCAGGTACTTCCCTGCGAACTCCAGATTGGTGTCTGCGTCCAGTAGGCCCTGAGCGTCGCCCTGATAGCCCATTGAGCGCGCTGTGGCCGGCAGAATCTGCAACAATCCGTAATACGGTCGGTTCACAGCCCACGGTCTGTGCGTACTTTCACGGATCGCTAGCTTGTGAACGAGTTCGCGGGGCAGGTCGTAATGATCAGCCCAATTGTTGATCGATGCACGTAGTTCTGGCGTTTCATTGGGGTAGAGCGGAGGATCGAATGCTTCGGTGTCGTTCCGCGATACCTCGGCGGCGCTACACGCGCTTAGGGCTGAGATCGCGATCAAGGTGATGAGGCCACGACGGGAGAAGACTGCCATTTATGTACTCCAAGCTCAGAACTGCGATGATATGGATCGCATTGGGTGTCGCAACCGTATCCCTGAATTTGGGCCGAATTTTGCTGGTTGGAAAACAAAAAAAGGGCCGCGCGGAAGGCGCAGCCCTTTGTTGCGTTCAGCGAGGCCTGATCAGGCTTTTGCTTCGTCTTCTTCAGCAGCGGGTGCTGCGTCGGCAACCAGTTCGTCATCATCCGATGCGGCCGAGCCGATATCGTCGAACAGTTCGGCGATTTCGAATTCAGCAGCGGCTTCTTCTTCGGCAGCCAGTTCCTGAATCGATTTGCCCGAAGCTTGCAGTTCGGCTTCTTCTTCCGAACGGGCAACGTTCATCTTGATTTCGACTTCAACTTCGGGGTGCAGCTTCACGGCGAGCGCGTGCAGACCCAATTCCTTGATCGGTGCGATCAAGGCAATCTGTTTCTTGTCGACGGTAAAGCCTGCTTCGGTTGCGGCGTCTGCGGCGTCACGCGGGGTGACCGAGCCGTACAGAGCGCCCGAATCCGATGCCGAGCGAATCACGATGAACTGCTGACCATCCAGCTTTTCAGCCAGGGCTTCAGCTTCTTTCTTGGTTTCCAGGTTGTGCGCTTCAAGCTGCGCCTTGCGGGCTTCGAACGAGGCGATGTTCGCATCGGACGCGCTCAGGGCTTTGCCCTGGGGCAGCAGGAAGTTGCGGGCGTAGCCGGGCTTGACGTCAACGACGTCGCCCATCTGACCCAGTTTCGCAACGCGTTCCAGAAGGATAACTTGCATGTCAGTCTCTCCTTACTTCACGGCGTAGGGCAGCAGGGCGAGGAAGCGGGCGCGCTTGATAGCACGGGCCAGTTCACGCTGCTTTTTCGCCGAAACGGCGGTGATGCGCGAAGGTACGATCTTGCCACGCTCAGAGATGTAGCGCTGCAGAAGACGGGTGTCTTTATAGTCGATTTTCGGCGCGTTCTCACCCGAGAACGGGCAGACCTTGCGGCGGCGGAAAAATGGTTTTGCGGCCATGGTTTATGTCCTTTCGTCAGGCGTTGATCAGCGGCGCTCGCGGCGGCCTTCGCGCTCGTCGCGCTTCTGCATCTGGACCGAGGGGCCCTCGTTATGCTCGTCGACCTTGATGGTCAGAACGCGCATCACGTCATCATGCAGGCGCATCAGGCGCTCCATTTCCTGAACGGCGCCGGCGGGGGCGTCGGTCTTCAGGAAAGAGTAGTGACCCTTGCGGTTCTTGTTGATCTTGTAGGCCATTGTCTTAACGCCCCAGTACTCGCTGTCGATGACGTTGCCGCCATTGTCAGCCAGAACGGTGCCGAAGTGTTCGACAAGGCTTTCTGCCTGCGCGTTGGACAGATCCTGACGCGCGATCATTACATGCTCATACAGTGGCATGTTCACTCCTGTTTATATCAAGGCGCATTTCAAAGGCGGGGCCATCTGGTCCTTCGCGACCCTGCCACGAGAGGCTGCGCGATTCATACGTAGTGCGAAGGATGGCCCGATATACACGTTTCAGCGCGCGGGGCAAGACCTGCCATAGATGCCTTGGTGAAGTCGCCCAATTTCCTTTGCTGCGCCCAATTCCTGACGCTTTTCGGCTCAAGGTTGTTTACCAAACCGGAGATGAGCCGGACAGTTAGCCGAGAAAGGCAACCTATTCAGGGTGAATATGTTATGACCGCGATGAACACAAACACACTTACCAAGCAGACCCCCAGCGCGAGCTTTGAGCATTCGGTGCCGGTCAAGATCGCGTTCAAGGCGAATTGGCAGGCGCGGATCATTCTAGCGCGGGTTGTTGGCGCGTTTCTGATCGTCTCTGCCTTTTCTATGTGGCTGATGCCCGGGTCGGTGATTGGCGCTGAGGTCTGGCCGATCAAACTAGCTGCATCCATGTTGTTCCTGATTATCGGGGTCAGCCTGCTGACGATCGAGTTGATGGACCCGCGTCCAGACGCCTATTTTGACCCGATCCGCCGCGAAGTGCGCATTCTGCAAAAGAATGAAAACGGTCGTCCACAGACCGTGCTGCGCCGCAGTTATGATACCCTGGGCGGAGCCCGTTTCGAGGATGATGAGGTGGAACTCTATGACGTCGATGGCAGTCTTTTGATGAAACTGCCCTTGCAATCGGCGGATGTTAGCCGAGCGCTCAAAGCGCAATTGAGCCAAACAGTAACAATTTTCGCCTGATTTTTATTCTGTTCAAAAAGGAACAGAGTTTGTGAATCAAAATGACTTGTGTGCCGCCGTTTGGCGGCACATTTTTGTTTCCGAGCAAACGCACTAGTTTGCATAGTGTTCATAAACCCGGAGACTGTCATGAAATCCACACTTCTTGCCGCCGCGCTTGCACTGTCGGCGACCACAGCGTTCGCCAGTGCCGAGAAATACGTTCTGGACCCAAGTCACAGCCAGGTGATCTTCAGCTATGACCACCTTGGTTTCTCGACCACCTATGGCATGTTCTCGGGCTTTGAGGGCGAGATCATGTTTGATCAGGAAGACCCTGCAGCCTCGACTGTGTCGGTATCCATGCCTGTGATGTCGATGTTCACTGGCTGGGAAGCGCGCGAAGATCACTTCATGACCGAAGACTTCTTTGGTGCTTCCGAGGGCGACATGGTCACTTTTACCTCGACCGGTATTGAAGTCACCGGCGAAGGTACAGCCAATATCACAGGTGATCTGACTATGAATGGTGTCACCAAATCGGTTGTTCTGGATGCAAAGCTGAACAAAGTGGATCAGCACCCGATGGCAAACAAGCCTTGGGCTGGTTTCAACGCGACCACAACTCTGGTCCGCAGCGAATTTGATCTGGGCCAGTTCGCCCCGTTCGTCAGCGATGAAGTCGAAGTTCAGATCTCGGTCGAAGCGCAAAAAGCAGACTAAGATCCGATCTAATTCTGGAAAAGAAACCGCCGGTGGCTTTGCCTCGGCGGTTTTTCATAGGTTTATTCGGCCCGGATCGCGGTCAGCTCAATCGCAACCGATACGGCAAAGGCCAGCGAATCCTCGGCTGGCATTGTCGCGCCGATATCGAAATCGAGACGGTTTAGCTCTAGCCGCCCTGCAACGGTTGCGGTGTTGCCCTGAAGTGCCAGGTCGAACGGCAAGACCACATCCAGCGTCTTGTCTCGAATGGTCAGGGGGCCGCGGGCCTCGTACCCGGTTTCTGTTTTATACAGGTCGGCTGCAAACCGCGCGGTTGGAAACTGGCTGCTGTCAAAGAAATCAGCACCCATCGCCTGATCCGTGACCGTTCCAAGGGTAAGCGATCCGATAGATACATTTACATCAACTGATCCGGCAAGACCGGGCTCAGATGGGTCCTCGAAAGCGATGGCTGCTGTCCAATCCGCGAAACTACCGGTGACCGGGCTGCCCAGCTGCGTGATCGTGATCGACAAACTGCCTTCCTGCACCTGCCAATCCGATTGCACCTCGGCCAGCTCTGTCGTGTCGGTATGTGTCTTGGAGTGATCTGCAAAGACACCGATCATTCCGCCGCCGATCAGAACCGCGCCCCAGAGGCACAGCGCTGCGAAGGCGGGCAGGATGGAGTGGTGTTGGGCCGGGGGCTCCGGGGCGTCAGAGTGGCCGGGCAACATGCGACGCAAGGTGCTGTCTTTATCAACTACATGGTGTTTCAAAGCGCCCATGATGTGCAGCGCCAAGGACCCCGCCAGAACCCAAATGAACAGCCAATGCAGCCCGGCTGTGACCTCTGCCACATAGGGCGATTTGGGAACAAAGGGCAGATTTTGGCCAAAGGGCCAGAAAATCGGAGCAAATCCTTCGGCAGCGGCGTGATGTATCCAGCCCGTCAGCGGGACAAGAACCAGAGAGGCATAGAGCATCCAATGCACCGTCTCGGCGGCGAAGGCTTCGGGCTTGTTTTCGGCATTCAGCAGCCCGGGTTTGGTTTGCGTGACGGTCCAGAGGATGCGCCCCAGCGCGACAAAGAACACTGCGATCCCAACGGTCTTATGAATTGAGAACATCTGAGCAGCGCGGGCGATATCCTCTTCTGTGGTTGGGATAGAGGGGTCGTAGATCGCGTGGGCCAGTTGGTTTGCGAACCATCCCAAAGGCAGTGCCGTAAAAATCAGCAGAGCGGTCAGCCAGTGAAAGGCTTTGGTGACACTGCCATAGCTTGAGAACGTGTTAATTGCGGGCATCGGATTGGAACTCCGGATTTGTTTGGCTGTGTCCAACCTAAAGCCACCGGCCGGGCGTGCAAGTAACAGCTTGCGCACATACCCAGTGCCGCTGTGCACCCTACTTGTGCCGCGCCCCTTGTCAGTTTACACCCCGCCGCAACCTAACGTCATCCATGAGGTTGCAATGACACGCGCGTTCGTTTTCCCGGGGCAGGGTGCCCAGACCATCGGAATGGGCAAAGCACTGGCCGAAGCCTATCCGGCCGCCCAAGCCGTTTTTGATGAGGTCGACGACGCACTGGGTGAAAAACTGAGCCATCTGATCTGGGAAGGTGACATTGCTGATCTCACTCTGACGCAGAACGCTCAACCCGCACTGATGGCCACCTCGCTGGCCGCAATGCGCGCGTTGGAGGCTGAGGGTGTCTCGGTCACCGATGCGGCCTTTGTGGCAGGGCATTCGCTGGGGGAATATTCAGCGCTGGCGGCTGCAGGTGCATTGTCGGTCGCCGATACCGCCCGCCTTTTGCGCAAGCGCGGGCAGGCGATGCAAAGCGCGGTTCCCGTAGGCGAAGGCGCGATGGCAGCGATCCTTGGCCTTGACCTAGAGGGCGTGCGCGCCGTGGCCGAAGAGGCCGCACAAGGTGACGTTTGTCAGGCGGCCAATGACAATGATCCGACCCAGGTTGTTGTGTCCGGCGCAAAGGCCGCCGTCGAACGTGCGGCAGAGATTGCCAAAGAAAAGGGTGCAAAACGCGCGATTTTGTTGCCTGTAAGTGCTCCATTTCACTGTGCGCTGATGCAACCTGCTGCAGATGTAATGGCAGAGGCCCTGGCGGCAGTTGAGATCAAAGCTCCGGCAGTGCCTCTGGTCGCCAATGTGCGCGCCGAGGCGGTCTCGGACCCTGATCTGATCCGGCAGTTGCTGGTCGAACAGGTCACCGGTTCCGTGCGCTGGCGTGAAAGCGTGCAGTATATGGCAGCGCAAGGGGTGACCGAAACCTGGGAGATCGGCGCAGGCAAGGCGCTGTCAGGCATGGTGCGCAAGATCAACCGCGACATAGTCGGCAAGGCGGTTGGCACACCTGACGATGTCCAAAAGGCCATTGGCGCCGAATCGTAAGCATAGAATGCGCCCGCAAGGGCGCCTCATGAAGGAAACAGAATGTTTGATTTGACTGGTAAGAATGCGCTGATCACTGGCGCGTCAGGCGGGATCGGAGGCTACATTGCGCGCGCGCTGCATGGTGCGGGGGCCACGGTTGGCCTGTCCGGCACACGGGTAGAGCCGTTGAAAGCGCTGGCAGATGAGCTGGGCGAGCGTGCACATGTTCTGCCTTGCAACTTGAGTGACCCCGAGTCCGTAGAGGCCCTGCCGAAACAGGCAGCCGAGGCCATGGGATCGGTGGATATTCTGGTCAACAACGCTGGGATCACCCGGGACAATCTGTTTATGCGTATGTCCGATGAGGAATGGCAGAGCGTCATCGACGTGAACATGACCTCGACCATGAAACTGTGCAAAGGCGTTATCCGGGGCATGATGAAGGCGCGGTGGGGCCGGATCGTGAATGTCTCGTCCGTCGTGGCTGCGATCGGCAATCCGGGGCAAGCCAACTATGCAGCGTCGAAGGCCGGAATGATCGGCTTTTCCAAGGCCTTGGCGCATGAAGTTGCAACGCGCGGTATTACTGTAAACGCGGTGGCGCCGGGGTTTATCACCACGGCCATGACCGAGAAGCTGACCGAGGAGCAGAAAAAGGGGCTGCTGCTCAAGGTTCCGGCTGGTCGGATGGGCGATCCCGAGGAAATCGCGGCGGCGGTTCTTTACCTAGCCAGCCCCGAAGCAGGTTATGTCACGGGAAGCACCTTGCATGTGAATGGCGGTATGGCCATGTTGTGAGCGCATAACAGGACAGGCGCGAAAGCGTTTGCCTTGTGCGCCGACTATGTTATAGGCGGCGCATCTATGCAGAGGCCGGTTGTTCAGATCGGCCTTCTACTTTCCCGGTGCACCGGGACCCAAACCGCCCGGAATGGGCAAACTAAGGCCAGCCTGAGCGGGCAAGGGCAGAACCGGGCAAACCGCCCTGAATAGGAATGAGGAATAGACATGAGCGACGTCGCAGATCGCGTTAAAAAGATCGTTGTTGAGCACCTGGGTGTTGAAGAGGACAAAGTTGCGGAAAACGCGTCCTTCATCGACGATCTGGGCGCAGACAGCCTGGACACTGTTGAACTGGTCATGGCCTTCGAAGAAGAGTTCGGCATCGAGATCCCCGATGACGCAGCCGAGACCATTCAGACATTCGGCGACGCGGTCAAATTCATCAGCGAAGCGTCCTAAGCGTTTCATTTCTGATCAAAAGCGGCGCTTCCGGGCAACGGAGGCGCCGTTTTTTATTATCTGCCCGCAATTCTGTCTTGCGCCAGTGCCTTTGGCTGAGCACTGTTTCCATTGAGGCATAATTCCAAGTGGGCAGGCTATGATAAGATCCACTCCAATGATCAATACAGCGCGGCTGACATTGTGCGCGATGCGGCCCGAGGATTTTGAGCGC
Source organism: Ruegeria sp. AH7 (assembly GCF_056541325.1). Lineage (NCBI taxonomy): Bacteria > Pseudomonadati > Pseudomonadota > Alphaproteobacteria > Rhodobacterales > Roseobacteraceae > Ruegeria > Ruegeria sp. AH7. The sequence goes on from NZ_JBQFYF010000002.1 coordinate 387,489, forward strand.
TTTGCCGAAATCTGGCGTGATCCCTGTGTGGTCGAACATATCGGCGGCTCGCCGCGGTCGCGTGGGGAATCCTGGGATTCGTTTTTACGAAACGCCGGGCATTGGCAGATGGCTGGCTTTGGCCAGTGGGGCATTCTGCAGCAATCGAATCGTAAGCTGATTGGTCAGGCCGGGTTTTTCTATGGAAATCGCGGGCTCGGTGAGGATTTCGATGCCTGTCCTGAAGCGGGTTGGGTTTTGGCCACCGAAGCGCAGGGGCAGGGATTGGGATATGAGGCGGCTTTGGCCGCGCATGACTGGTTTGACAGGATTATGCCGGGCCCGTTGGTGGCCATGGTGAATGCCGCCAATGAGTCCTCGCAGAAGCTGGCTAAGAGGCTTGGATATGTGCGGACGCGCGCGGCGCAGTTCAACGGCGCCGATGTTCATCTGCTGCGCCGCAACGGCCCCCCTGTGCGGGCGTAAACACGCCGAAAACCACAGATGCCGCAAATCGACCAAACTTTGCCGATCCCGGTCGAACGGGCGCGGTTCCTGCCTTTATGCTACACTGTGTTTTAGAGCGATTGGGCGAAGGAGCGTGCTCATGAGGATTTACCCCACTATGGAATTGCAGAACGGCCGGTGTGTGACACTGGACAAGGGCCGTCTGGATGAGGCGATGATCTGGCATGTGAATCCGGTTGAAACGGCACGCGGCTGGTCAACAGCGGGTGCTGAGTGGATGCATCTGACGGATTTCGATGCGATCGAAGGGCGCGATACCAATTTCGACCTGGTCGAAGAATTGATCCGTACCGCAGAGATGCCGGTGCAACTGGCCGGTGGCATGCGAAACCGCGAGCAGGTTGAAAACTGGATCGACAAAGGGGCCGGTCGGATCGTTATCGGAACCCTAGCAGCCCGGGACCCGAACCTTGTCAAGGAACTGGCGAAGCTTTATCCGGACCAGATCGTTCTGGCGGTGGATGTCTGGAAAGGGTTCGTCATGACCGAAGGGTGGCGCAGCCAAAGTGCATTCACGCCTGAGGCGTTCATCGACGCGTTTGATGGCACACCTTTTGCCGCCATTCTCGTCACCGATATTGACAGCGATGTGGAAGATGTCGAGGCGCAGCTTGGATTAATCTCTGGGTTGGCACAGCATTCTCGGACACCGGTCATTGCCAGCGGGGTTGTACGCACGGCCGACGATATCTCGCGCCTTAGCTATATACCTAACATCGCGGGGGCCTTGGTGGGCCGCGCATTGTTCCGCAAGACCGTGGATCTGTCCGATGTGCTTGACGTTGCCGCCTCGGCGCGGGAACCCGTCGCGCAGTTTCAGTAGTACCGCAAAGATTGACAGCAAGGCGGTAAGTCGCTTGCGCCGATTATCGCCTTGCTCTTGCCCCCGGACCCCGGGCCGGGGTATGAGCGTTTCTCATAACAGCAAGCAGGCAAGAGGCACTACATGCGCAGAGTCGTCGTAACCGGTCTGGGATTGGTCACTCCTTTGGCCAGCGGGGTCGAAGAAACCTGGTCGCGCCTGTTGGACGGTGAGTCCGGCGCAGGCCCCATCACGTTGTTTGATGCCGAAGCAAGCGGTGTCACCACGACATATGCATGCGAAGTTCCCCGTGGCGACGGAACAAACGGCACATTCAATCCTGACGATTGGATGCCGCCGAAAGAACAGCGCAAGATCGAGGATTTTATCCTGTATTCCATCGCTGCAGCCGAAATGGCGTGCAAGGATGCAGGCTGGACCCCGGAAGGTGAGGAAGATCGCCTGCGGACGGGGGTTCTGATTGGGTCCGGAATTGGTGGTCTAGGCTCGATTGCCGAAACCGCCAATCTGATCCGTGACAAGGGGCCGCGCCGCGTGTCGCCCTTCTTTATTCCAGGCGCGTTGATCAATCTGGCCTCGGGTCAGGTGTCGATCCGGTTTGGGTTCAAGGGACCGAACCATTCGGTCGTGACGGCTTGCTCCACGGGGGCACATGCGATTGGCGACGCCAGCCGGATCATCCGCGCGGGGGATGCGGATGTGATGATCGCAGGCGGCGGCGAAGGCTGTATCTGTGAGATCGGAATTGCGGGTTTTAATGCGTGCAAAGCGCTGTCGACCAAATATGCCGACGATCCGAAGAAAGCCAGCCGCCCTTATGACATCGACCGCGACGGATTTGTCATGGGCGAAGGTTCGGGCATCGTGGTGCTGGAAGACTATGAACATGCCAAGGCGCGCGGTGCCAAGATTTATGCCGAAGTGCTGGGCTATGGCATGTCGGGTGACGCCTATCACATCACCGCACCGTCCGAAGATGGAGACGGGGCCGAGCGTTCGATGAAGGCCGCGCTGCGTAGTGCGGGGCTGGAGCCTAAGGACCTAGACTATATCAACGCGCATGGCACCTCGACCATGGCGGACACAATCGAACTGGGCGCGGTAGAGCGCCTGTTGGGTGACCATGCCACGAACGCCACGATGACCTCGACCAAATCGGCCACTGGGCATTTGCTGGGTGCTGCGGGCGCGATTGAGGCGATCTTCTCGATCCTCGCGATCCGGGATCAGGTGGCCCCGCCGACGATCAACCTGGACAACCCTGCGGTTGAAACCGCGATTGATCTGGCACCGAATGCCAAGAGTGAGCGTGAGATCAATGTAGCCCTGTCGAACTCGTTCGGGTTTGGCGGCACCAATGCCAGCGTGATCTTCGGGAAAGTCAGTTAAATGTGGCGGGCCATTGCATCAAACGCGCTGACCATTCTGGTGGTCGGCCTGTTTCTGATGGGCGGTCTGATCCTGTGGGGCCAGAGCCAGTATAAGGCCGAAGGCCCGTTAGAAACTGCGATCTGTTTGCAGGTTGCAGGCGGATCGAACATGACCCGCGTCAGCCGTGAGCTAGAGGATCAGGGCGCCATCAGCAGTGCCACGATCTTTCGTATGGCGGCGGATTACACCGACCGGTCGCAACAGTTGAAGGCTGGTAGCTTTCTGGTGCGCGAAGGTGCGTCGATGGAGGAGATTATCGACGAAATCACCAGCAGCGGCGCCAGCACCTGTGGGTCTGAGATAGAATACCGGATCGGTGTGACCCGTGCCCAGACCCGGGTGCGCGAACTGAATCCGGCGACGCTGGATTTCGATGAGATCGCGTCATTCGATGCTGCGGAAGAAGAAGCGCCTGAGGCTTATACCGAAAAACGTGGCGAAACGGATACTCGCTATCGTGTGTCGCTGGCCGAGGGTGTGACCTCGTGGCAGGTGGTGGAGGCGTTGAAGGGTTTTGAAGCACTGAGCGGTGAGGTGACTGAGATTCCCGCTGAAGGGTCGTTGGCACCCGACAGCTATGATGTCGCTGCCGGGCAGGACCGGAATGAAATCCTGAAGGCGATGCAGGATAAGCAGCAATTGCGTATCAATGCAGCTTGGGAGAACCGACAGGACGGTCTGCCGCTGCAAAGCCCAGAAGAGATGTTGATCCTTGCGTCGATCATCGAGAAGGAAACCGGCGTTGCTGGTGAACGCGGGCAGGTGGCGAGCGTGTTTGTAAACCGTTTGAATCAGGGCATGCGGCTGCAAACGGACCCGACTGTGATCTATGGTGTCACCAAGGGGCAGGGGACGTTGGGGCGTGGGCTGCGTCGCAGCGAATTGAACCGCCCAACGCCTTGGAACACCTATCAGATCGATGGTTTGCCACCTACACCGATTGCGAACCCCGGTCAGGCGAGCCTTGAGGCTGCCGTGTCCCCGGACAACACGGATTTCATTTTCTTTGTTGCCGATGGAACAGGTGGTCATGCCTTTGCTGAGACGTTGCAAGAACATAACCGCAATGTCGCCAAATGGCGCGAGATTGAGGCCGAGCGGAATTCGGGCAACTAAACTAAGAAGAAAAAACAGCGCCGATTAGGGCGCTGTTTTTTTGTCTCGATCAAGCTGCCGGTTTGCGGCGGGGGCGCCGACGCTTGGATTGCGAGGGCCTTGACGTCCCGTTGGCAGGTTTCGGCTTGAAGCTGCGGCGTCTGTTGCCTTGTCGTCGACCGGGGCGTTCCATTTGGACGGCCTCGGGCATCTCACCGCTGGCGACGGGGATGTCGATTTTCATCAGCTTCTGAATCTGACGCAGCAGGTCGACCTCCTCCGGTGAGCAGAAGGCAATGGCCTCGCCCTCGCGCCCGGCCCGCGCGGTGCGCCCTATGCGATGGACATAATTGTCGGGCACCTCGGGCAGGTCGTAGTTGATCACATAGGCCACGCCGGGAATGTCGATCCCGCGTGCAGCCACATCCGTTGCGACGAGCACTGTAGTTTCACCGGCGCGAAACGCTTTGATCGCTCGATCTCGTTGCCCCTGACTTTTGTTGCCATGGATCGAGGCCGCGTTGTAGCCGTCTGCGACAAGGCCTTTCATCAGCTTCTCGGCCCCGTGTTTGGTACGCGAGAAGACGAGCGTCAGCGCATCAGTATCTTGCGACAGGATTTCACGCAGCTTTCGGGGCTTTTCCGGCTTGCTGACGAAATGGACCGATTGGGTGATCTTGTCTGCGGCCTTGCCCGGAGGCGACACCTGCACACGCTGCGGGTTGGTCAGATAGGCTCGGCTAAGCTCTTCCATCTGCTTGGGCATGGTGGCCGAGAACAGCATGGTCTGGCGCGGGGTTCCCAGAGCAGGGGCGATCTTGCGTAGTGCGTGGATAAAGCCCAAGTCCAGCATTTGGTCGGCCTCGTCCAGCACCAGATGGCGCACAGCGCCAAGATCTACGGCCCCACGCTCCATCAGGTCGATCAGACGACCGGGGGTCGCCACCAGAATGTCTGTGCCGCGAGCCAGAAAGGCGATCTGTTTGTTGATCGATTGGCCGCCCACAACAGTGGCGACGCGCAGCTTTGTCTTTCTGGTCAGATTGCGCAGGCTGTCGGCGATCTGGTTTACCAGCTCGCGCGTCGGGGCCAGAATCAGGGCCTTGGCGGTTTTGGGGTCGGGCTTGCCCGGTTGGGCCAAGAGGTGATCGATCAAAGGCAGGCCAAACGCCAGCGTTTTGCCGGTTCCCGTTTGAGCCAGGCCGAGGATGTCATGCCCGTTCAGGGCCAATGGAATGGCTTGGTTCTGGATCGGGGTCGGTTCAGAAAAGTTTGCGCGTTTCAGCGCGTCGTTCAGCGCGGGCGCCAGGCCCAGCATGTCGAATTCGAACAATGTTTATCCTTTTCGCCCCGGACCACACTGGCAGGAGCGCAATTGAAACAGGTCGCGCTGCAACCGCGCAACCGGCAGGGGTTTTGCGTGACCTCGGGATATACAGGCGCACCCTGTGCTATCTGGCCGTCGCATCAAGAACCCTGCGTGAAGGGGAACTGTAGAAGTGTTTGTAGGGCGCTGTGGGGCGGGCGAGGCCCGCCTGTGCTCACGCATCAGCGCTGTTTGAGGGGCACATGCGGTGTCGAGAGAGGATTGTCAAGCCATGCACCATGCGAACTGCCGGCCAGTGGCCGTTTGACCGCAGGTAACAAATCGATTTCGATGCTTCATTCGGCAGCCGTGGCCTTTGGTGGGAACTTGTTTGGCAACAGGCCCAGAGAACGCGCGTGCTGCACGTCGGCGAGAAGATCGCGTTCGGCAGCCGCGAAGAGTTCTTCGGGGTCGTCCAGAACGAAATATCCCATCTGATGCATGTCAATCCGATACGGTGTGCGCAGAATAGTCAGAACATCAAACGGATCGCGGTCGGGAACATCACTGGACACAGAATAAATCAGTTCGGTTGGCGAGGATGCAAGACCAGATCCCAGAGCTTTGATCTGCCCGTTCTGGCGGCGTAGGCCGAACTCGATCGAGAACCAGTAGAGGCGGATCAACCAAGTATAGTCGGAGGCATCTGCCCGGGTTCCGGCCTTTCCGATTGCGTGACTGAACCCTGCAAAGCGCGGGTCGCTGAGAAGGGGAGTGTGTCCGAAGATTTCGTGAAAGATATCTGGTTCTTCGATGTAGTCGAAATCTTCGCGAGAGCGGATGAAAGACGCGGCAGGAAAGACCTTGTTGGCTAGCATTCCGAAGAACTCTTTGAAACCGATCAGGGCCGGAACGGGCTGAACCCGCCAGCCGGTCATGTCGAGCAGTCGGTCCGAGATGTCAGCACATGAAGGGACTTTGGTTTTGGGAAGGCCCAAACGGTCCAAACCATCCAGATATTCGCGGGCCATGAAGTAGCGAATGTTCCGTTCCTGGGCGGCATAGAGATCGGCCCAAACAGCGTCCTCCTCGGCGGAATAGTCAATGTGACCCCGCGCATCGGCGCATTTTGCAGTGTACTTGGTAGATTTGGGCATCTCGGGCATCCTCCTGCAACGAGTCTAGAGGTGTCGTGCCAAGAAAAATCTTTGAAATTCGTGGAAATCTCGCCAGAATTGAGATGAACAATTCAGAAGAGAGCCAAAAGTGAAAGAAACACTTCAGTCCTCGGACATTTCAATCCTGCGGGAGCTGCAGGTCAGTGGCCGTCTGTCGATGCAGGAATTGGCGGAACGAACCAGCCTGTCCGCGTCGCAATGCTGGCGGCGGGTTCGTGATCTTGAAGCTGCGGGTGTCGTATCGGGGTATCGCGCGCAAGTTACAGCCAAGGCGGTGGGTCTGAACGCGATTGCTTATATACATGTTGCCTTGCAGGATCATCAGGAAGACAGCATCTCCTCGTTCCTGCGCCTGGTTGAATCAGAGCCGCAGATCGTTGAGTGCGCTTCGATTACAGGGGATCATGATTTCATTCTCAAGGTTTACGCGAAGACGCCCGAAGATCTGGAGCATTTTATCATGCAGCGGCTTTTGAAATCAGGGCTGGTACGCGACACGCGCAGCAACTTTGTTTTGCGTCAGACCAAAACGCGTGGGCCTCTACCGATCTTGTAAGTCTAAATCTTAAGAAAAATTAACAATTTCCGTGCGTTAGGTGTTGCGGGCCGTTGCGTGCAACATTGACTTTGCGCGCGGTATCGCGTATTAGTTGTGTCATGCTAGAAGAAGTGGGCAACGGCCCCGGGGCGACCCGGCGGCCGTTTTTCGTTTCTGTCGTGCGGAGAAAACTCACGCATGAGGTCACAAGCAAACATGACGTTAATTACCCCGGAAGAGCGGATCTCCCAAACGGCCGATTTGTTGCGGTCGCTTGAGGCGTCCATTCGCAGTTTGCGGCAAGCGGCGGAAGACCTGCGCAAGCAAATTGGGGCCGGGGAGGATGCAGATCTTGCTGGTTCAGCCAAGCAACTCGGGCAGTTAGAGGGGCTGATCCGCAGTTGCCAGAAAGTGGAGACAAGCTTTGTCGAACAACATCACAGACAAGCCGGAATTGCCCAAGGGGGCTACGCGCTCGACCTTGATCGGGCACGATCTGAGATCGGGTGCAGGCTGGCTCGCCTCCGCGCCTGCTGCGGTGCAGGACAGATTTCTGAGTGAGATCGGGGAGGGGGGGCTGTGTGCCCTCCCTTTCCTGTTCGAGTTCTGGGCGCTGCCGCATCAGTTGCCGCCCGAGGGCGACTGGCGATCCTGGGTGATCATGGGCGGGCGCGGTGCGGGTAAGACGCGCGCGGGATCCGAATGGGTGCGGTCGATGGTTGAGGGGTCAAAGCCTCTGGACAAGGGAGAAGCTTGTCGTGTGGCTTTGGTCGGTGAGACCTACGATCAGGTGCGCGATGTGATGATCTTTGGTGATAGTGGGATATTGCAGTGCTCACCGCCGGATCGGCGGCCCACGTGGAAGGCATCGGAGCGCAAGCTGATCTGGCCCAACGGGGCCGAAGCGCAGGCGTTTTCGGCGCATGATCCCGAGGGGCTGCGCGGCCCGCAGTTTGATGCGGCTTGGGTGGATGAACTGGCCAAGTGGAAGAAAGCCAGTGAGACTTGGGATATGCTGCAATTTGCGTTGCGTTTGGGGGATCAACCGCGCGTTTGTGTGACCACCACGCCGCGCAATGTGAAGGTTTTGAAGGATTTGCTGGCGTCTCCGTCCACCCTACAAACGCACGCGCCGACCGAGGCGAACCGGGCCAATCTGGCCAGGTCGTTTCTGGACGAGGTACGCGCGCGCTATGCGGGTACGCGGCTGGGGCGGCAGGAGTTGGACGGGGTGCTGCTGTCGGATGCCGAAGGCGCGCTGTGGACCGGTTCGATGCTGGAGGCGGCGCGCTGTGCGCAGGTGCCTGTGTTGGACCGGGTTGTCGTAGCGTTGGACCCGGCGGTGACGGCGGGGGCGGATGCGGATGCCTGCGGGATTGTGGTCGTGGGGGCTCAGCTACAGGGGCCGCCCGAGGAGTGGTGCGCCTATGTGCTGGCCGACCGGACGGTACAGGGCGTTGGGCCTGCGGGCTGGGCGCAGGCGGCGATTGACGCGATGGATGAATTCGGGGCCGAACGGCTGGTGGCCGAGGTCAATCAGGGCGGGCAACTGGTGGAAGAGGTCGTGCGGCAGGTGGACCCTCTGATCCCATATCGGGCGGTGCGGGCGTCGCGCGGCAAGGTCGCGCGGGCCGAGCCGGTGGCGGCGTTGTACGAGCAGGGGCGGGTGAGCCATGTCGCCGGTTTGGACGCGCTAGAGGAGCAGATGTGTCAGATGACAGCGCGCGGGTTCGAGGGGCAGGGCTCGCCCGACCGGGTCGACGCGCTGGTCTGGGCGCTGCATGAGTTGGTTGTGGGACCTGCGGGGGCGTATCGGCGGCCTAGGGTGCGGAGTTTGTGAGTTTTGGGCATCCGGTAACAGCGCAAGCACCGTAGATGACTTGAAAGAATTATCATGTTGAAACAACGCTATACCTATGCAAATCACAATGCATGAAAAACAAAAGTTATCTTCGAGCTCAAAGAGGAAAGCCAGATAAGCGTCAGCGATGGAAAGCGGGCGCAATAGTCGAGATTCCTTTGGGAAACGAATGCTGGGCCTATGGGCAATTGGGCGAAGAGTACTTTGTCGCCGTATTCGAAGGGTGCTTTTCTGCGCGGCCTTCAGTCGAAAAACTGATTCAATTACCAATCCTGTTCAAGAGCTTTATCTACCGGGATGTTGTCAGTCGCGGCTATTGGCCCAAAGTTGGCCAGGCCGAGCCTCGCAAGGACGTCCTGCAAGAAGACTACCGTTTCAAGCAAGACATGATAACTGGTGCGTTATCCCTTTATCATTCGGACTTTTCGCTGCAGGGGTACGAAAAGCCAGCACTTCTCAGTGAGTGCTGCGAATTAGAACGTGTGGCAGTGTGGGAAGCAAGCCATGTTGAAGATAGGATCATTGCAAATCGCGATGGGAAGTTATGCAAATGGGTGGAGAGCCTTGCAATTGACGTTTCCAAAGTTCCGGCTTCTCAGAATGATCTTCACTGATTTTCGATGCTGCATCTCCTCAAAAGGCCCATCACTATGAGTTCAGATTTAAGAAAACTTCAAAAAGCAGTCTGCAAAGAGTTTAATGTCGAACCTTACGAGGCATTCCTCGGCGATAAAGTCGGGATATCACAATCGGCGCTGGACGGAGTGCTACCACTCAACGGGCTTAGACATCCCTACACCTCTGGTACAACTGGTTGGTATTTGTGGGGAGGGGAAGAACTTTCTGACGCAGCCGACTTTTTTAAGCCTCTTCATGTGGGTCACCTACAAGAGCATTGCAAGCTGAGCTTGAAATACCTTCTGTTGCCAGCTGGCTGGCGGTTTTTAACCGATGGTTCTTACGAAGATATTTGGTTTGATGCGAACCTGCTCAATATCTGAGCTGTTGCCCACCCCCCGTACGCCCCATTCCCAAGCCCTAAACTTCTTTCCGTCATAACTCCTTTCAACAAGCCGAGCAGAGCGGCGGCAGAAAGGAGCACAGATGGTATTCGATTTCTTGCGTCGTGGATCGGCTGAAGCAGCGCCCGAGGCGAAGGCGAGCGCGGCGGGGCCTGTGGTGGCGTGGCAGACGGGTGGGCGCGTGGCGTGGAGCCCTCGGGATGCGGTGTCGCTGACGCGGACGGGGTTTTCGGGGAACCCGGTAGGGTTTCGCTCGGTCAAGCTGATTGCCGAGGCGGCGGCGGCTTTGCCTTTGGTGCTGCAGGATCAGGCGCAGCGCTATGACGTGCACCCGATTTTGTCGCTAATGCGCCGTCCGAATGCGGCGCAGGGGCGGGCGGAGTTGATGGAGGCGTTGTTCGGGCAGTTGCTGCTGTCGGGCAATGCTTATGTCGAGGCGGTGCAGGCCGGGGAAGGCTTGCCGGTTGAGCTGCATGTTTTGCGCTCGGACCGGATGAGCGTGGTGCCCGGGGCGGATGGATGGCCCAAGGCGTATGATTACGCGGTGGGCGGTAAAAAGCATCGGTTTGCAGCGGAAAACATCTGCCATATCAAGTCGTTCCACCCGCAGGATGACCATTACGGGTTCTCGCCAATGCAGGCGGCGGCGATGGCGATTGATGTGCATAACAGCGCGTCGCGGTGGTCGAAATCACTGCTCGACAATGCGGCGCGACCTTCGGGGGCGCTGGTGTGGAAGGGCGATGGTCATGGGGTAATGGCCGAGGATCAGTTCCGGCGTCTGTCAGATGAGATAGAGCAGAACTATCGCGGGGCGCGGAATGCGGGCCGTCCGATGGTTCTGGAAGGGGGGCTGGATTGGAAGCCGATGGGCTTCTCTCCCTCCGACATGGAGTTTCAAAAGACCAAGGAAGCCGCCGCCCGCGAGATCGCGCTGGCCTTTGGGGTCCCGCCGATGTTGCTGGGAATCCAGGGGGACGCGACCTATTCGAACTATCAGGAGGCCAACCGGGCGTTCTATCGTCTGACCGTGCTGCCCCTGGTGACGCGGGTGGCGGCGGCGGTGTCAGAGTGGCTGGCGGGGTTTACCGGCGAGGAGCTGGTGCTGAAACCCGATTTGGATCAGGTGCCTGCACTTTCGGTGGAGCGTGACGCGCAATGGGCGCGGGTCAACGGGGCTGATTTCCTGACAGATGCCGAGAAACGCGCGTTGTTGGGGTTGCCGGAACGTGCTGATGACTGACGGGTATCCCTCGTTTGAATGCGCGCCGGGCCTGCGTTTGGCCGCGCATGAGCGGGTGGCCGAGATCCAGCACGCGCATCTGTGTCGGCGGCTGGATCAGATCGAAGAGATGATGGAGCGGTTGGAAAAAAGGTTGTGGCTGACGGTCTATGGCGTGGTGGCGGTGATCTTGGCGCAAGCCTTTCAGTCCCTCTTGGTGGTAACGCCATGAGTTCAGTAGGTTACATGGAGAAGTTCATGGATTTGGAACATAAATTCGCGCGATTTGGAGATGGTTTGTCGGTGACCGAGGATGCGGTGATCGAAGGTTATGCCAGCCTGTTTGGGCAAGTTGATCAGGGCGGCGATTTGGTGCAGCGCGGGGCGTATCGCGGCTCGCTTGAAGGACTCAAGGCAGCTGGACAGCGTGTCAAGATGCTGTGGCAGCACGACCCGGCGCAGCCTATCGGTGTCTGGGACGAGGTGCGCGAGGACGACAAGGGCCTGTGGGTCAAGGGGCGTCTGCTGGAAAGCACGCAGAAGGGCCGTGAGGCAGCCGAGTTGATCCGGGCGGGCGCGATGGACGGCCTGTCGATTGGCTATCGTACGAAACGGGCTGTGAAGAATGACAAGGGCCAGCGGGTCCTGACCGAGCTGGAGCTGTGGGAGGTGTCATTGGTGACCTTCCCGATGCTGCCCAGTGCGCGGGTGGCGGCGAAGGGGAGCGACCCCGAAGCTGAAAACACCTGGCGCAATATTGCCGAGGTGTTTGACCACGCCCGGCAGGAGCTGGCGCGGACCTAGCGCGCCTCAAACCCACCCAAAAAGGAAGTGCTGATGAGCAAGACCGAAACCCCGGCCTTGACCGGAGAGGGTGCGCCCCTGGTTCAGGAGGTGAAGCAGGCGATGGCTGGCTTCGTGAATGAATTCAAGGGCCTCAAGGCCGAAGTTAAAACCAAACTGCAACAGACAGAAGAGCGACTGACCATGCTGGATCGAAAATCAACCATCGCGGCACGCCCGCATCTTGCGGCCTCGAACGAGGACGGTGCTCCGCATCAGAAAGCTTTTGATGCCTATGTGCGTTCAGGCGAGGATGATGGGCTGCGCGGGCTGGAGATCGAGGCTAAATCGCTGTCGACCGCTGTGAACAGCGAAGGCGGGTATCTGGTTGATCCGCAGACTGCCGAGGCGATCAAATCGGTATTGAATTCAACTGCATCGATCCGTTCGATTGCTTCGGTTGTGAATGTCGAGGCGAACTCGTTCGATGTGCTGATCGACCATACGGATGTGGGTGCCGGCTGGGCCGATGAGAATTCGGCGACGGCAGAAACCGGGACACCGTCGATTGACCGGATCTCGATCCCGCTGCATGAGCTGAGCGCATTGCCCAAAGCCTCGCAGCGTTTGCTGGATGACAGCGCGTTTGATGTCGAAGGCTGGCTGGCCGGTCGCATTGCAGACAAGTTCGCGCGTGCCGAAGCAGCGGCGTTTATCAATGGCGATGGCGTCGACAAACCCAAGGGCCTGATGATCCACCGCGCCGTGCCGGATGATAGCTGGTCATGGGGCAGCCTTGGATATGTTGCCACCGGCATCGATGGCGGTATCGACGCGGACGCGATTGTCGATGTGGTTTATGCGCTGGGCGCGCAGTACCGCGTCAATGGCACCTTCGTGATGAACTCGAAAACCGCTGGTCTGATCCGCAAGCTGAAAGACAGCGATGGCCGCTTCCTGTGGTCGGATGGCCTGGCTGCGGGTGAGCCTGCGCGCCTGATGGGCTATCCGGTTCTGATCGCCGAGGACATGCCGGATGCCGCCTCGGACAGCTTCTCGATCGCGTTTGGCGATTTCCAGGCTGGATACACCATTGCCGAGCGTCCCGATCTGCGCGTGCTGCGTGATCCGTTCAGCGCGAAGCCGCATGTCCTGTTCTACGCAACCAAGCGTGTGGGTGGTGATGTCAGCGACTTTGCCGCGATCAAGCTGCTGAAATTCGGCACCGCCTGAGCGGTGACGGATCCGGGGGGCCGGGCGACCGGTCCTTCGGGCGGCGGGTACGGGCCGGGGTGAGATCCCCCGCGTTGTCTAGCTGCTCCCCTCCGTCCGAGCAACGTGGGGCGGCGCGTGCCCGTCATTTTCAAGACTACGGCCCCGGAGGGGTCCGAGATTGCGGAGTGAATGGATGATGTTGATCGAAGAGACCGCTATCGCGGATGCGACGCTGCCGGTGGATCAGTTCAAAGCGCATTTGCGGATGGGCACGGGGTTTGCCGAGCGCGATGTGCAGGACGAGGTGCTGAAAGGGTTCCTGCGTGCGGCCATTGCGGCAATCGAGGCCAGAACTGGCAAAGTGCTGATCGAGCGCGCCTTTTCTTGGAGCCTGAGCTGTTGGCGCGACCCGGCAGGCGAAGTGCTGCCCGTGGCCCCGGTTTCGGCCATTGATGCAGTCACGATAACAGATGCGACCGGAACGGACACTGATCTTGATGCCGGCATCTATCGGTTGGAGCGTGATAGTCAGCGCCCCCGATTGCGGCCTGCGGCAACGTCTTTGCCAAATGTTCCAACGGGTGGATCGGTGAAGATTGCCTTCACTGCCGGTATGGCCGCAGGTTGGGATAGCCTGCCTGCCGATCTGGGGCAGGCGGTGCTGCTGCTAGCAGCGCATTACTACGAATATCGCGATGAGATGTCGCTGAGCGATGGGTGTATGCCCTTTGGGGTCACCAGTCTGATTCAGCGCTACCGCATTGTGCGTTTTGGTTCGGGAATGGCGCAATGACAGCGCCTCGTCTGAACCGCAAGCTGGTGCTGGAAACGCCGGATCGTGTCGCCGATGGCGCGGGCGGGTTCGTTGAAACCTGGGCGGTGCTGGGAACGCTTTGGGCCGAGGTTACGGCACGCAGCGGGTCCGAGCGGGCCATCGCAGGGGTGCCGGTATCGCGGGTGGGCTATCGCATCGTGGTGCGCGGGGCGCCCGAGGGATCGTCGATGCGGCCAACACCGGATCAGCGTTTTGTCGAAGGCGCACGGCGTTTTGTAATCCGCGCTGTCGCGGATCGGGATCCGCGCGGCCGGTACCTGACCTGTTTCGCAGATGAAGAGGTGGCAGCATGAGCTATGGCGTAGCAGCCGCGCTGCAAGCGGCGGTGTTTCAGCGGCTTTCAGCTGACACCGATGTCAGCGCGCAATCGGGCGGTGCAATCTTTGATGCAGTGCCGACCGGGACGGTCCCAGCCACCTATGTGACGCTGGGCCCGGAAGAGGTACGCGAAGCGTCGGACAGGTCCGGCGCAGGTGCGCTGCATCGGTTCACGATCTCGGTTGTGTCCGAGGCCGCAGGATTTGGCGCTGCAAAATCGCTGGCCGGTGCCGTGTGTGACGCGCTGGATGGCGCAGGGCTGAGTTTGGATCGGGGCCGCCTTGTCGGGCTGTGGTTCGAACGCGCCAGCGCCCGGCGCGCCGGAACCGGCGGTGCAATCCGCCAGATCGACCTGAGATTCCGCGCCCGAGTGGAAGACGACTAAGCAATCAACGGAGAGAGCACATGGCTGCCCAGAACGGAAAAGACCTGTTGGTCAAAGTGGATATGAACGGCACGGGCCTGTTCGAAACCATCGCGGGCCTGCGCGCCACGCGGATCAGTTTCAACGCCGAAAGCGTGGATGTGACCACCCTGGAGAGCCAGGGAGGCTGGCGCGAGCTGCTATCAGGGGCAGGAGTCAAATCGGCCGCGATCTCGGGCTCGGGCGTATTCAAGGACGAAGGCACCGACGAGCGCGCGCGTCAGCTGTTCTTTGATGGCGAGACGCCGGGATTTCAGGTGATCATCCCCGATTTCGGCATCGTCGAAGGGCCGTTTCAGGTGACCGGCATTGAATATGCAGGCTCACATAACGGCGAGGCGACTTATGAGATGAGCCTGGCAAGCGCCGGCGCGCTGACCTTTACAGGCCTGTAATCCTATGGCTAATCCGTGGACGGGCGAGGTGGCATTGACCATCGATGGGGAGCAGCGGGTACTCAAGCTGACGCTGGGTGCTTTGGCGGAGTTGGAACAGGAACTGGACACCGGGTCATTGGTTGAGCTGGTCCAACGGTTCGAAGGCGGCGCTTATTCCAGCAACGATGTGCTGGCGCTGATCGTGGCGGGGCTGCGCGGGGGCGGTTCAGATGTGACCCGTGCTGACGTGATGCATGCCGAGGTAGAAGGTGGGCCCTTGGCCGGAGCCAGGGCCGCGGCTGAGCTGCTGGCGCGGGCCTTTATGGTGCCGGGTGGCGCATGAGCGGGTTCGACTGGCCCGCTTTGATGCGGGCCGGGTTCCTCGGGCTGCGCCTAACGCCGGATCAGTTCTGGCGTCTGACCCCGGCCGAGTTGCGGCTGCTGCTGGGGCAGGGTGCCGGAATGCCGGCGATGAACCGGGCCGGGATGGATGCGCTGTTGGCAGCATATCCGGACACAGAACAAGGAGAGCGTGATGACGGATCGTGATGGGTTTGACGACCTGCAGGAGCGGGGCGAGGCGCTGGGCGACTCGTTAAGTGATGCGGCCAGCATGGCAGCGGCTTTTGACAGTCAGATGAAGCGGATCGGCGCTGCGTTTGAGGAAACGGGCAAGGATGCCGCGACGCTGGAGCGGGGGATGTCCAGCGGGCTGCGCAAAGCGTTTGATGGTGTGGTTCTGGATGGGAAGAGCCTGTCTGATGCGCTGGATGTGCTTAAGAATTCTCTGATCCAGACGGCCTATTCGGCTGCGATCAAGCCGGTAACGGATCACTTTGGTGGGCTGTTGTCCGGTACGGTTGGTGGTCTTGTGCAGGGTCTTCTGCCGTTTGCCGATGGCGGCAGTTTCAGCCAGGGGCGGGTGATGCCCTTTGCCAATGGCGGTGTGATCAGCGGCCCCACAACCTTTCCGATGCGTGGTGGCACCGGCCTGATGGGCGAGGCGGGTCCTGAGGCCATCATGCCATTGGCGCGCGGCGCGGATGGCAAACTGGGGGTTCGCAGCTCGGGCGGCGGGGGTGCGGTCAACGTCGTCATGAATATCTCAACACCCGATGTTCAAGGGTTCCGCCGCAGCCAGGGCCAGATCGCAGCACAGATGAGCCGCGCTCTGGGGCGCGGCAATCGCAACAGATAAAACCGGGAGCAGGTCATGAATTTTCACGAGGTCAGATTTCCGGCCAGCCTGAGCTTTGGCTCGGTCGGCGGCCCCGAGCGGCGCACAGATATCGTGACGCTGGCCAACGGGTTCGAAGAACGCAACACCCCTTGGGCCCATTCGCGCCGTCGCTATGACGCGGGGCTCGGGATGCGGTCGCTGGACGATATTGAGACGCTGATTTCATTCTTCGAGGCGCGGCAGGGGCAGATGTTCGGTTTCCGCTGGAAGGATTGGTCTGATTTCAAATCGGGTCTGGCTTCGGCCGATGTGGAACGTGGGGATCAGGTCATAGCGCTGGGCGATGGTGTGCGCACTGAATTTCAGTTGGTCAAGACCTACACATCGGGCGGTGTCAGCTATGTGCGCCCGATTACCAAGCCAGCGTTGGGCACGGTGGTCTTGGGGCTAGATCAGGATGAAATCCGAGAAGGCGTAGATTTTGAGATTGATCTGACCACGGGCGCAGTCGTGTTCGCGGATCCGCCGCCTGAAGGTGTCGAGATTACAGCCGGGTACGAGTTCGACGTGCCGGTGCGGTTCGATACCGACAAGATTCAGACCAGTGTTGCCAGCTTTCAGGCCGGTGACGCGCCAAATGTTCCTGTGGTCGAGGTGCGTTTCTGATGGCCGGGGATGTTCAGGGGCTGCACGCCCATCTTCAGACCGGTCTGACCACTGTATGCCGTTGTTGGGCGATCACGCGCACGGATGGGCAGGAATATGGCTTTACGGATCACGACCGGGAACTGGAATTCGAAGGCGTGACCTTCAAGGCGAGTACCGGCCTGACCGCTGCGGCGATTGAACAGGCCACCGGGCTGTCGATTGATAACACCGAAGCAATGGGCGCGCTGTCTGATGCCGCCGTGCGCGAGGAAGATATCGAATCGGGCCGGTTCGATGGCGCAAAGGTGCGGGCTTGGTTGGTCAACTGGGCCGATCTGGATCAGCGTATCCTGCAGTTTCGGGGATCGATTGGAGAGCTGCGCCGCTCGGGCGGGGCGTTTCACGCCGAGCTGCGCGGGCTGACCGATCTGCTGAACCGTCCGCTTGGGCGTATCTATCAGAAACCCTGTACTGCGGTTCTGGGCGACAAGGTGTGCCGGTTCGATACAAATGCCGAAGGGTTCTCGGTCGAGGCTGAGATCGTGGGGTTTGACGGTGGTACATTGATCCGTTTGAACGGTGGTGAAAACGCGGCTGCTGCTTGGTTTGAACGGGGGCGTCTGGATGTACTATCGGGCTCGGCCAGCGGACTTTGGTCTTCGATCAAAGCGGATCAGAGGGTCGATAGCGGGCGCGAGGTCACCTTGTGGTCCGGTATTGGCGGAGGGTTGTCTGTTGGCGACCAGGTCCGGCTGACCGCGGGCTGCGACAAGCGCATGTCGACCTGCCGGTCAAAGTTCAACAATCTTCTGAATTTCCAAGGCTTTCCCGATCTTCCGGGTGAAGATTGGATGATGGCGGTGCCTAAGAAAACCAATCCGAACAACGGGGGGAGCAGACGGTGATGCCACGCAGACAGGATATCGTGGACGAGGCGCGCAGTTGGCTTGGCACCCCTTACGTCCATCAGGCTTCGACAAAAGGGGCAGGCACAGATTGTCTGGGTCTGCTACGCGGCGTTTGGCGCGCGCAAATCGGTCATGAGCCTGAAGAGGTGCCTATTTACACAATGGATTGGTCCGAACCCCAGGGCGAGGAGCGGATGTGGGCGGCTGCGCAGCGCCATTTGATCGAAAAGCCAAGCACAGAGCTTTCGGCGGGTGATGTCGTTTTATTTCGCATGCGCGACAGCGGCATCGCCAAGCATTTGGGGATTATGACCAGCACCGGCGCAGTCCCGCGTTTTGTGCATGCCTATAACGGGCACGGCGTTGTCGAAAACGCCCTGAGCGAGCCGTGGCGCCGCCGGATTGTGGCCTGTTTTGAATTCCCGATGGAGGACCGCTGATGGCGACGATAGTTCTTTCTGCAGCCGGTGCTGCACTGGGTGGATCAATCGGTGGCACGATTGCTGGCCTGTCGACCGCCATTATCGGTCGCGCGGTGGGTGCGACCATCGGGCGGGTAATTGACCAGCGTCTTCTCAGCCAATCCGTGATGGGCGGCGGCAGTGACGTTGTCGAAACCGGGCGGATGGACCGGTTCCGTCTGACCGAGACGGGTGAAGGCGCGCCGGTTTCAACGGTGTTTGGGCGAATGCGGGTCGGGGGTCAGGTGATCTGGGCCTCGGACTTCCTGGAAACGCGCAGTGAGACCACCGAAGGCGGAGGCGGCAAAGGCAAGCCGAAGACTCCCAAGGTGACGACTGTTACCTACAGCTACTCCATCTCGCTGGCGATTGCCGTTGGCTCGGGTCAGATCGCGGATGTTGGCCGCGTCTGGGCCGATGGGGAAGAACAGGAACTGAGCAGCCTGAACATGCGCATCTATCATGGATCGGATGATCAATTGCCGGACCCTCTGATCGAATCCATCGAAGGTGCGGGTCAGGTGCCAGGCTATCGTGGTACGGCCTACGTGGTAATCGAAGACTTCCAGCTTGGGAACTTCGGAAATCGCGTTCCGCAGTTTTCCTTCGAAGTCGTGCGCCCACCGCAAAAAGACCTGCCCGATCGCGAAACTTCGGTCCAGGAATTGGTGCGGGGCGTCGCCATTATGCCGGGATCAGGTGAATACGCCTTGGCCAGCTCACAGGTGAACTATGCGCTTGGCTATGGCAAAAGCGCTCCGGCCAATGCCAGCTCAGCCTCGGGCTGGACGGATCTGGTGACCTCGACCCGCGCGTTGTCTTGGGAGTTGCCGCACTGCGATGCAACCTCGTTGATCGTGTCATGGTTCGGCGATGATCTGCGCTGCGGGTCCTGTGATATCCGCCCCAAGGTTGAACGCCGCGACGCGGATGGACAGGGGATGCCTTGGAACGTGTCCGGGCTGTCGCGCAGTCAGGCGCAGCTGGTAGCGCGAGAGGATGATCGCCCGGTCTATGGCGGGACGCCCACGGATGCCTCGGTAGTCGAGGCGATCCGGCATCTGAAGCTATGGGGCAAGCGGGTCATGTTTTACCCGTTCATCCTGATGGAGCAATTGGCTGGCAACGGGTTGCCTGACCCTTGGTCTGATGCAGCCGATCAGCCGCATCTGCCCTGGCGTGGACGGATCACGTTGAGTGAGGCCCCCGGGCGCACGGGTTCCCCCGATGGCACTGCGGATGCCGACACGCAGGTTACTGCGTTTTTTGGGACTGCAAAGGCCAGTGACTTTGTGATCGGCAATGGCACTGTCAGCTATACGGGCCCGCAAGAATGGGGGTTGAACCGGTTCATTCTGCATTATGCCGCCTTGTGCAAGGCTGCGGGTGGGGTCAGCTCGTTTTGTATCGCATCCGAGATGCGCGGGTTGACGCAAATACGCGGTGCGAACGGTTTCCCGGCTGTTGCACGTCTGCGGGCGCTGGCGGCTGAGGTGCGCAGCATTTTGGGGCCCGATACCAAAATCGGTTATGCAGCGGATTGGAGCGAATACTTCGGCTATCAACCGCCCGGTACCAATGACCGGCTGTTCCACCTCGATCCACTATGGGCAGATGGTAACATCGATTTTATCGGTATCGACAATTACATGCCCCTGTCCGATTGGCGCGATGGCGAGGATCATCTGGATGCCGCCGCGGGCGCACCTTCGATCTATGATCTGGACTATTTGCGCAGCAACATCGAAGGCGGTGAAGGGTATGACTGGTATTACGCCTCACCTGAGGAAGCAGAGGCGCAGATCCGTGCTCCGATAGAAGATGGCGCTTATGACGAGCCTTGGATCTGGCGCTACAAAGACCTGCGGAATTGGTGGTTGAACACCCATCACGATCGGATAGGCGGCGTGCGGCAGGCCAATCCGACGGATTGGATACCCGGGTCCAAGCCGATCTGGTTCACCGAACTGGGCTGTGCGGCCATCGACAAGGGCACCAATCAGCCAAACAAGTTTCTGGATCCCAAATCGTCTGAGTCCCAGCTGCCTGCCTATTCCAACGGCATGCGTGATGATTTCATTCAGGTTCAGTATCTTAGGGCGATGCTGAGCTATTGGGGTGATCCGCAGATCAACCCGACCTCAACAGTCTACGGCGGTCCGATGTTGGATATGTCCAACGCCTATGTCTGGGCCTGGGATGCGCGGCCGTTTCCGGCGTTCCCGAACCAGGGCGTTAAATGGAGTGATGGAGGTAACTATGCGCGCGGTCACTGGCTGAACGGGCGATCAGGCGCACGCACGCTGGCCTCGGTCGTGACTGAAATCTGCTATGGCGCCGGGGTGACTGATATCGACGTATCGGGCCTATATGGCGTTGTACGCGGCTATGTCATCGAAGACGTCACCAATGCGCGGTCCGCCTTGCAACCACTGATGCTGCGCTACGGGTTCGACGCCATCGAACGTGACGGTGTGTTGCGGTTTCAGATGCGGGATGGCTATGGCGCTGTTGATCTGAACCCGGATCGTCTGGCGGTCAGCCCCGATCTGGACGGCACTGTCGAATACCGTCGTGAGGCCGAAGCCGAGATGACCGGGCGCGTGCGCCTGCGCTTTGTCCAGTCCGATGCAGACCACGACTTCGTCGCCGAAGAGGCTGTGTTGCCCGATGTCAGTACCCATTCCGTTTCGGTCAATGAGATGCCCCTGTCGATGACGCGCGGTGAGGGAAGGCAAACAGCAGAACGCTGGCTCAGCGAGGCGCGCGTGTCGCGCGACAGCACCCGGTTTGCGCTGCCCCCGTCTATGCTGCATCTGGGGGCCGGGGATGTCGTGCGCCTGTCGGGTGAGGCCAAAGGTGCGCTCTATCGGATTGACCGGATGGAGACGGCAGAACTGCAACTTGCAGACGCAATTCGGGTTGAGCCTGGGGTCTATAAACTGTCGGATATCGAAGAAGATCCTATCTCGGTAAAGCCCTATCTAGCGCCTGTTCCGGTACTGCCGGTCTTTATGGATTTGCCGTTGATCACAGGGGCGGAGGTGCCGCATGCGCCTTATCTGGCTGTTTCGGCTGATCCATGGCCGGGCAACGCGGTGGTCTATAGTTCGACGACGGATCAGGGCTATACGCTCAGCGATGTGATCACCGCACCTGCGACCATTGGCCGAACCGAAACGCCACTGCTGCGCGCCAGCACTGGGCTTTGGGACGATGGCCCGATCCTTCGGGTCAGGTTGATTGAGGGTCAGCTGGAATCGCAACCGCGCGAGGCGCTGTTGAACGGGTTGAACCTTGCGGCCATTGGCGATGGAACAACCGGCAATTGGGAAGTGTTTCAGTTTTCGAATGCGATGCTGGAAAGCCCCGGTGTCTACGCGCTGTCAGGGCGACTGCGCGGGCAGTTAGGGACGGATGCCCTGATGCCCGATGCCTGGCCAGACGGATCGGTTTTTGTGCTGCTGAACGCCAGTGTCTCGCAGATCAACCTGCTGCGGACTGAGCGGCGGATAGACAAGCACTATCGCATCGGACCCGCGACCCGAGGGTATGACGATCCATCTTATACGCATCTGGTGCAGGCATTTGAGGGCAATGGGCTTCGACCGTATGCGCCGGCGCATCTGACGGCAAGGGCTGTAACCGATGGTCATGCGATCAACTGGGTGCGTCGGACCCGTGTGGACGGCGATGACTGGTCCGGTCTGGATGTACCGCTAGGTGAAGAAACCGAAGCGTATCTGGTGCGGGCATTGTCTGGCACAACGGTTCTGCGCGAAGAGGTGGTGACCCAACCTAACTGGGCCTACACAGCGGCGATGCAGGCGGCAGATGGCGTATCCGGTCCGTTTGACGTAGAAGTCGCTCAGGTTTCCGCCATCTACGGACCGGGTGCTTCGGCCCGTGTGATGGTCGGGTAGGCCGTTCCGATGCGATCTTTGTTTCATGGGGACCTTAGCGCTGCGGCACGCGCCTTGTTGGCGGTGCCGCAGTCTCAGCGAAAGAGCCTGTGTTTGAAGATGATCGCCGAAGCGGAACTGGCCGACGCGCATGTCAGAGCCTCCGGTCGCTTGCATCCGCTGTATGGCAATGGCTCGCTGATTGCGGCCGCGCGGAACCGAAAGCTGGTGGACGAGCCCGGCTTTGACGACGTGAGCTATTGCCAGTGTTTTGAATTGGTTCTGCGTCAACTGGTCCGCTTTCACCTTAGCCAGAGGCGCAGCTGACGCATTTGCTGGCCGCCAGGTCCAGTTTTAGACGGCCATCCGGAATTCGGTCGCCGCAATCCTCGCAATACCCGTATTCACCGTCTTCTAAACGTTGCAACGCCGCTTTGAGACGGTGCGTTTCGATATTCCGGTTCGTTTGCTGCGCTTTGGCCATCGCCTGATTTTGCAAGGCATCCATGCGGCTGAGGCGTCCCACGGCCTGTTGATCTAATTCGACCACAGCCTGCGACTGCTCAGCGGAGGCAGATAGCGCCGTAAGCTCCTCTAAACGGGCGCGGATCAGGGTGTCGAAATCGCTTCGTTCTGTTTCATTCATTTTTGTTGATGACCCGATCACGGGTTTGCGTTTGGTGTTTTTGTCACTAAATGGCATTCTAGGCGCAGCAGAGGATCAAAAGCCATGTTTGAAAAGCGCAGCCATGTAACGCCGGTCGATCCGGTTTGGACCCGCATCACCTCAGAGGCGACCGAGGCCGTGGAAAAAGAGCCGCTGATGGGCGGGCTCGTCCATGCTTGTGTGTTGCATCACCGCAGTCTTGAGCGGGCTTTGTCCTATCGTATCTCGGCCAAACTGTGTTCGAACGAGATGTCGATGATGGTGCTGCGCGAGATCGTGGATGAGGCTTATGCCGATGATCCGTCTCTGCTTGAGGCCGCGCGGGCCGACCTGATGGCGGTTTATGAACGTGATCCGGCCTGCCACCGCTTGTTGCAGCCGATCTTGTATTTCAAAGGCTATCAGGCAATGCAGGCCTATCGCGTGGCGCATTGGCTGTGGCGGAAAGGGCGGCATGATCTGGCGTATTTCTTCCAGATGCGGTCATCCGAGATATTCGGGATCGATATTCATCCGGCCGCCAAAATCGGCAAAGGGATCATGATCGATCATGCCCATTCGATCGTCATTGGTGAGACTGCGATTGTTGGCGACAACGTCTCGATGCTGCATTCGGTGACGCTGGGCGGGACCGGCAAGGAAGAGGAGCAGCGCCATCCCAAGATTGGTGATGGCGTTCTGATCGGTGCCGGGGCCAAGGTTCTGGGTAATATCGAGGTCGGACATTGCAGCCGCATTGCTGCCGGGTCTGTGGTTCTGCAGCCTGTTCCATCCTGCAAAACCGTTGCTGGCATACCTGCCAAGATCGTAGGCGAGGCTGGTTGTGATCAACCTTCGATCTCGATGGATCACATGCTCGGCAAAGATCAGTAGTTGGATATAGATAAACGCAAAAGGCCGCCTCGGTTACAGAGGCGGCCTTTGTTTTTGTGGTTGGCTGTATTTAAGCCAGCATGACCATCGGATTTTCCAGATTGTCGACGATAGCTTGCAACAGCTCTGCCCCAAGCGCCCCATCGATGACCCGGTGATCGACAGACATGGTTACCGACATGACGGTGGCAACCGCTAGCTCTCCGTCCTCACCAACAACTGGTTTCTTGACGCCCGAACCGACGGCCAGAATACCAGCATGCGGCGGGTTCACGATGGCGTCGAAATTATCGATGCCGAACATGCCAAGATTAGAAACCGCGAAAGTTCCGCCCTGATATTCATGCGGTGCCAGCTTGCGTTCTCGAGCGCGACCGGCGAGGTCTTTCATCTCGGTCGACAGCGCTGACAGCGACTTGGTGTCGGCGTCCTGCAGGACGGGTGTGAACAGACCGCCTTCGATGGCAACCGCAACGGCCACATCCGAGGGTTTCAACTGCAGCACACGATCACCTGCCCAGACCGCATTACAAGCCGGAACCTGTTGCAGTGAGTTGGCGACGGCTTTGATGATGAAGTCATTGACGCTGAGCTTGACGCCTCGGCCTTCCAACTGCTTGTTCAACTGGCTGCGGAACTTGAGGAGTGCATCCAGTTTGATATCGCGGCGCAGGTAGAAATGCGGGATGGTCTGTTTGGCTTCGGACAGGCGCGCGGCGATGGTTTTGCGCATTCCGTCGAGGCTGATTTCTTCGTATTCGCGCCCTTCGTACATCCGCGCAACCATATCGGCGGATGGGCCGGTCGGAGCAGCAGTAGCTGGGGCTGCAGGGGCCGTAGGCGCAGGTGCAGCAGCCGGAGCCGTCGCGGTAGCACCTTCCACGTCCGCCTTGACGATGCGGCCATGCGGGCCCGAGCCAGCGATTTGCGCCAGATCCAGACCTTTTTGTGCAGCGATCCGACGGGCTAAGGGCGAAGCGAAGATACGACCGCCGTCGGCCTTCATCGGTGCTGCCGGGGCAGGGGCGGGCGCCTCGGATGCCGCTGGCGCGGCAGCCTCGTTGCCCGCGGCGGCTGGGGCCGCCTCAGGGGCCTTGGCAGGCGCAGCGGCGATATCATCCGCGCTTTCGCCATCTTCCAGCAGAACGGCGATGGCAGTGTTGACCTTGACCCCTTCGGAGCCTTCGGGGATCAGGATCTTGCCGATGGTGCCTTCGTCAACGGCTTCGAACTCCATCGTGGCTTTGTCGGTTTCGATCTCGGCCAGCAGATCGCCGGACGACACGGTGTCGCCTTCCTTGACCAGCCATTTGGCAAGGGTGCCTTCCTCCATGGTTGGCGAAAGGGCGGGCATCAGGATTTCGGTGGGCATGTCTTCATGTCCTCTTACTTCGAAAATGAGTAAATCAGCGTTGCGATATCGATCAGGAGGATGGCCGCGCAAAAGGTGACGAACACCCCCACGACCACAGAGCGCGCCTTTGAGACACGCGGATGGTTCTTTTCAAGCCACTCGGTGAACTGGCCCAGGGCAGCGGCATCGCTGTGTTCCACTGCGGCCAGATAATCCATACCCAATTGCAGGCGTTGCTGCTCGAGTACGATGTAAATGACCGAGGCGTATGAGACGATGCAGGCTACACACAGCATGGCTCGGATGGGCCAGGCACTTGTCAGGCTGCCTTCGACCGATAACAGATCGAACGAGATCTGGTCGAAGGCCTCCAGATTGAACGCGATGCTGACAAAGGAAACCACCAAGAACGCCGCACAGACATAAAGCAGGTTGCGGTTGTTATCCTTGCGCGCAGAGACCAAGCTTTCGAAAAGCCAGTCCACGCCCGCAGGATTATGTACGTTCCCGGGGGTCATTGCCTATCGGTAGGTCACTTGTTTGACCGCCGCGATCACCTCATCGGTGGTGATCAGGGCCAGCTTTTCAAGGTTCGCGGCATAGGGCATCGGAACATCCTTGCCTGTGCAGTTGATGACAGGGGCGTCGAGATAGTCGAACGCTTCTTGCATCACGACCGAGCTGATGTAGCTGCCGACTGACCCCTGTGGCCAGCCTTCTTCGACGGTCACGAGACGGTTGGTCTTCATCACCGAGTTGATGATCGCGCCTGTGTCCATCGGTCGGATGGTGCGTAGGTCGATGACCTCGGCGTTGATGCCCTCTTCCGCCAGTTTGTCGGCGGCTTCGAGTGCATATTGCATGCCGATGCCGAAGCTGACGATGGTCACATCCGAGCCTTCGCGCCAGATGCGGGCCTTGCCCAGTGGGATGGTCAGGTCATCCACCTGCGGCATGTCGAAGGACCGGCCGTAGAGGATTTCGTTTTCCAGGAAGATCACCGGGTTGGGGTCTCGGATTGCCGATTTCAGCAGGCCTTTGGCGTCGGTCGCCGAATAGGGCATGACGACCTTGAGGCCCGGTATCTGCATGTACCATGCCGCGTAGTCTTGCGAGTGCTGCGCGGCCACGCGGGCGGCGGCACCGTTGGGGCCACGGAACACGATTGGGCAGCCCATCTGACCGCCAGACATATAGAGCGTCTTGGCGGCGGAGTTGATGATCTGGTCAATCGCCTGCATGGCGAAGTTGAAGGTCATGAACTCGACGATGGGCTTCAGGCCGCCAAAGGCTGAACCAACCGCGATACCTGCAAAGCCATGTTCAGTGATTGGGGTGTCGATCACGCGTTTTGGGCCAAACTCATCCAGCAGCCCTTGGCTGATTTTATATGCGCCCTGATATTCGGCGACTTCTTCGCCCATAAGGTAAACGTCTGCGTCACCGCGCATTTCCTCGGCCATCGCATCGCGGAGGGCTTCGCGGACAGTCTCGGTTTTCATTTCCGCGTCGGCTGGCCAATCGGGCGACAGGTCCACAACCGGAGCGGCCGGGGCGGCAGCTGCGGGAACGGGGGCTTCAACCGCCGCAGGGGCGGCCTCTGCCACCGCTGCGGCTGCGGGCGCAGCCGCGGGCAGGGAGGAGGCGTCTTCGCCCTCTTCCACCAGCACCGCGATGGGGGTGTTGACCTTGACCCCCTCGGTGCCTTCCGCGATCAGGATTTTGCCAACGATACCTTCGTCAACGGCCTCAAACTCCATCGTCGCCTTATCGGTTTCGATCTCGGCCATAATGTCGCCCGAGGATACGGTATCGCCTTCTTTGACCAGCCACTTGGCCAGCGTGCCCTCTTCCATCGTGGGCGAAAGGGCGGGCATGAGAATTTCGGTTGCCATGTCTTATTCGTCCTCTCAGGCGTAAATGTCGGTCCAGAGCTCTTCGACGGAAGGCTCGGGGCTTTCTTTCGAGAATTCAGCGGCTTGGTTGACGACCTCTTTGATCTCTTTGTCGATCGCTTTCAGGTCATCCTCGGTCGCGTGTTTGCCGGTCAGCAGCAGCTCGCGCACATGTTCGATCGGGTCGCTTTGTTCGCGGACCTTCTGAACTTCTTCGCGGGTGCGGTACTTGGCCGGGTCAGACATTGAATGGCCGCGATAGCGGTAGGTTTTGACCTCGAGGATGTAAGGCCCCTTGCCAGCGCGGCAGTGGGCGACAGCCTTTTCGCCTGCCTCTTTAACTGCCAGCACATCCATACCGTTGACCATCTCACCGGGGATGCCAAAGGCCTGACCGCGGTGGTAGATATCCGCCGACGAGGTCGAGCGCGCCTGCGCGGTACCCATGGCGTATTGGTTGTTTTCGATCACGAATACGACAGGCAAGTCCCAAAGGGCCGCCATGTTGAAGGTTTCGTAAACCTGACCTTGGTTCGCGGCACCGTCTCCGAAATAGGTGAAGGTGACGCCGCCGTTTTCCTTGTACTTATCTGCGAAAGCTAGACCCGCACCCAGCGGCACCTGCGCGCCGACGATGCCGTGGCCGCCGTAGAAATGCTTCTCTTTCGAGAACATATGCATCGAGCCGCCTTTGCCCTTGGACAAGCCGCCCTCGCGCCCGGTCAGTTCGGCCATCACGCCGCCCGGTTCCATGCCACAGGCCAGCATGTGACCGTGATCGCGGTACGAGGTGATCCGCTTGTCACCTTCCTTGGCCGCTGCTTCCAGACCGACAACAACCGCTTCCTGTCCGATATAGAGGTGGCAGAACCCACCGATCAGACCCATTCCATAAAGCTGACCAGCCTTTTCTTCGAATCGGCGGATCAGAAGCATCTCGCGGTAGTAAGTCTTGAGTTCTTCCGCAGAAACATTTGGTTTCTTTGTGGTTTTTCGCGCAGCCATCTTGGCGACCTCTCCCTTTCGGACAGATAGTTTAGCGTTAAACTATCTCATAAAGCATTTCGGGCTTTCTGGCGAGGGGAAATCTGACGCAGCGTCGCACGGCGTAGCGACCGGCTAGGGCGTAACCGGTTTGTTTGCGGAGAAAGACAGGGAATTTGACGATAGCTTGGTCCGCCTTAGCGGATGACAATCTCATCTGCGCGGATCATGCCCAGGATTGACCGTGCCTGTTGATCCAGCAGATCAAGATCCAGATAGGTATCTGACAGGCGACGCGTCAGGTTTTCCATCTCGACGATCTCGGTTTCAAGCTTGGCCAGGTCGCGTGACAGAGCGTCCCGTTCCGCTGCAATCTCGACCCGTCGAAACAGGCCATAGTCGCCTTGCACGGCGGCAAAGGTGAAATAGACACCCAGCATAAAAGCCACCGAGAAGAAAGCAACTGAGCCCAAACCGGGGCGATTGGAACGGGACACTCTGTTTACCGCCGTATGAAAACTTGCCTCAATAAAGGGTCCTTTGCGAACCTCTGGCAGCACTATGTCACAGGTGATTCGGCTTGTGAATCCCCTGATTCGCAAAATCTTGCGGACGGGCTAGATTATTCGACTGCCGGCAAACCGCGTTATTGCTCCAGCGCGGCAACACCAGGCAGGGTTTTGCCTTCCATCCATTCCAGAAACGCGCCGCCTGCTGTCGAGATATACGAGAAATCTGCGGCAGCGCCCGAGGCGTTGAGCGCAGCGACCGTATCGCCCCCGCCTGCAACCGACACCAACTGCCCTGCGCGTGTTAGCGCGGCCGCTTTCAGTGCCGCTGCGTTTGTAGCCATATCAAACGGTTCAAGTTCAAACGCACCAAGGGGGCCGTTCCAGATTAAGGTTTGGCTTTTGGCGAAGATTTCGGAAATTGCCGCAACGCTTTCGGGACCCGCATCCAGGATCATGCCGTCTTCGGTGCATTGATCGGCGGGCAGCACCTGATGCGGCGCATGGGCGGCAAAATTCTCGGCAACGACGATATCGGTGGGCAGCACGATGGTGCAGCCCGAGGTTTCGGCCTTTGCCAATATCTCAGCCGCGGTGTCTTTCATATCGCGTTCGGCCAGCGATTTACCGACATTGACCCCTTGCGCGACGAGGAAGGTGTTGGCCATGCCGCCACCGATTACCAGATAATCGACCTTGTCAATCAGGTTGCCCAGCAGTTCCAACTTGGTCGACACTTTCGCGCCACCGACAACTGCCGTCACAGGGCGTTTTGGGGCACCCAACGCACCTTCCAGTGCTTGCAGTTCAGCTTGCATCAAGCGGCCTGCGCAGGCGGGCAGAAGGCGGGCCAGCGCTTCGGTCGAGCTATGGGCGCGGTGTGCGGCCGAGAACGCGTCGTTGCAATAGATGTCGCCCAGCTTGGCCATACCCGCGGCCAGATTGGCGTCATTCTTTGTCTCTGCTGCGTGAAAGCGAGTGTTTTCCAACAAAAGAACCTGACCCGGTTGCAGGGCCTCTGCGGCCAGTTCGGCCTCGGTGCCGACGCAATCAGCGGCAAACAGAACCGATGTCCCAAAGGCGCTTTCCAGTGTTGGCACCAGTTGTTTCAGCGACAGGTTCTCGCGCCGCTCGCCGCCCGGACGCCCGAAATGCGCCAGCAGGATCGGCTTGCCACCCGCAGCCAGAATATCGCGCACGGTTGGCACGATCCGCTCAATGCGGGTGGCGTCCGTCACGACACCGTCCACGACGGGCACGTTGATGTCCACGCGCACCAGAACGCGTTTGCCGTTCAGGTCCATATCGTCCAGCGTTTTCCAGCCCATCGTGTATTCCTTCATGCGTTTGTTACCGATTTAGGCGGTTCTTTCCTTCATTTTGCCCTCAGGTCAATGCGTCACTTGGCTTTCACGCGCCCTGCGCATAGGTATTTGCGCAAGACAAAACGACAGGAGGGCCAGATGGCCGAAATCAAGGATCCCGAAAACACCATCATCATCGAGCTGAAAGACGGCGACGTCGTCATCGAATTGCTGCCCGACGTCGCCCCGCAACACAGTGCACGGATGAAGGAACTGGCCCGTGGTGGTGAGTATGACAACGTGGCCTTCCACCGCGTGATCGACGGCTTCATGGCACAAACCGGCGATGTGCAGCATGGTGATATGGAGGACGGGTTCAACTTGCGTATGGCGGGCACCGGCGGTTCGTCGCTGCCGAACGTTCCGGCAGAGTTTTCGAAGCTGCCGCATGACCGGGGTACTCTGGGTGCGGCGCGGTCGCAGAACCCGGACTCGGCCAACTCACAGTTCTTCATCAACTTCAAGGACAACCACTTCCTGAACGGCCAGTACACTGTTTATGGCCGTGTCATCGAAGGTATGGAGCATGTGGACGCCATCGTGCGGGGTGAGCCGCCGATGCAGCCCGATCGCATGATCAGCGTGAAAGTGGCCGCAGATGCGTAAGCTGGCAGTCGCTCTCACTTTGCTGGCCAGCCCGGCCTTGGCAACAGGCCTGCAGATCGAGGTCGAAGGGGAAGGGGCCAACGGCACCATTCTTGTCGACCTGTTCGAAGACGTCGCACCGCAACATGTTGAACAGATCACCGCTCTGGCCAGCGAAGGCCAATATGACGGTGTGGTGTTTCACCGCGTGATCGATGGATTCATGGCCCAAACCGGCGATGTGCAATATGGCGATCAAAGCGATGAGGCGTTTGACATGCGCTATGCGGGCCGTGGCGGGTCGGATCGCCCGGACGTACCGGCAGAGTTCTCGGATGTCAGCTTTGATCGTGGTGTCGTCGGCATGGCACGGTCGCAGGACCCCAACAGCGCAAACTCGCAATTCTTCATCATGTTCGAACCGGGGCCGTTTCTAAATGGCCAGTACACGGTTGTCGGTCAGGTCACCGAAGGCATGGATGTGGTTGATGCGATCAAGCGTGGTCATCCTGAATCGGGTGCTGTTTCCGGCCAACCGGATGTGATGAAAACCGTCACTGTAACCGAATAAACGTTTCGCCCGGCGCGCCAAAGCGCCGGGTCTATCCTAGTTCAGCTTTTCTGACGCCCGCTGCGCTGTTGGGAACATCGCGCGCCTGATCCGGGCCAGCAACCCATTTTCCCTGATATGCTGTTGATAGGCCCTGTAGGATGGCGACTGCGACAGGCACCGTTCTTCATGCCAGGCGCGCATGAAATAGATGAAGTTCACCCCCAGCAGGGCCATGCAATTGGCCACACCGGTCCAGAAATCCACCGCGATGAACGGGATCGAGACAAGCCACCAGCTGATGTTCTTGCTGATGTACGAGGGGTGTTTGCTTAGATTATAGGGGAAATCACAGGCCAACCCGCGATAGGTGAGGTTCGAAAACCTTAACCCCATACGGGCGGCTGTTAGGCAGTATATCCCAAGGAAAAACAGGATCGTGCAGCCCCAGATCGTGTAGAGAACCGGATAATCCCACAGCCAGGCGCCCCAGGCGAAGCCCTCTTGGGTGTAGTTGAAGTAGTCCCGCGACAGCACCTGCCAGAACGGCGCGTAACAGGCCAGGCAGACCAGCCAGCCGCTGACGGTGGTTTCTGTCCAACGGATATGGGACATCAGCAGCCGGGTGGCCGTTGCGTAGCCGATGACAACAACCGTCAGATCAAGGAAGAAGGAGAAGCGGAACAGGTATTCATAGACCTGCGGGAAGCTTGTCATCTCCCACAAAGATCGCGACTGAAAGAACGTCCAGTCATAGACCAGATAGCAAAACATCAGGGGCAGAAAGTAGCCTTTGACCAGCAGACCCAGCAGATAGACTTTTAGGCCGCGCGCGCGGGTGGAGTGCTGCCCAAGCGTCAGAACCACGCGCCCCAGATGCCACATCCCATCCCGCGGATGCCGCATCATGAAATGCACCGAAGTGACAACCGCCAGAACGACGGCCAGTATCAGCCACCAGTAGTCGGCGAGCAGCGAAAAGAAGGGTGAATACCAATCCCCGCGATAGAGGTCTGCCGACCAGTAGAACAGCGCAAGTAGACCTGCACTTGCGACCAACCCAACCAGCTTGACCTGAAAATCTTGAATATAGGAGGCATCACGAAAGTTCTGCGCCTTGAAAACCAGCCCGCTGCCGGGCATGCGGTGCAGCTTGGCAAAGGCGAATTCTGACGCGACCATCAAACCAAATACGGTCAGGGCGAACAGCACGGTTTGATCGCGGTCTGAAACGCCGGGCATCGCGGGCCACAGGTAGTGCAGGATCGGGATGCTGAAGATCGCGACCAGCCCGGTTGAGGCCGGGATGGCCGATGCGGGGCGCTTAAAGCCGGTTCGCGAGGTCATGAACAAAATCTCTTACACATGCGCAGCGATATTCGCGGCTTTCGGGCGGAATTCAACCTGGCAGTTATCAGGGCGGGAATTCCGACGGAATGTGTGTCTTGTATCGGATCAAGCGGCGCAACCCTTTGGCTGCGCCGTATTGTTCAGGTTAATCGTCGGGCGACATCACTTTCCAGATCAGTGCACCAATTGCAGCACCGATAAGAGGCGCCACCCAAAACAGCCACAATTGAGCAAGAGCCGGGCCATCGGCAAACAGCGCAACACCGGTCGACCGTGCCGGATTCACCGATGTGTTAGTCACCGGGATCGAGATCAGGTGGATCAGCGTCAGGCACAGACCGATCGCAATCGGGGCAAACCCGGCCGGGGCGCCGCTTGAGGTCGCACCCAGGATGACCAGCAGGAAGAACGCGGTCAGCACGATTTCGATCACCAAAGCGGACATCAGCGAGTATCCCTCAGGTGAGGCGTCGCCATATCCGTTTGAGGCAAATCCACCGACGCCCTCAAAGCCGGGCGCTCCGCTGACGATCAGATAAAGGACCACGGCTGCCGCGATGGCGCCGATGACCTGAGCGACCCAATAGGGCAACAGGTCTTTGGCTGGAAACCGCCCGCCGATCATCAGCCCCAGGCTGACCGCCGGGTTGAAATGCCCGCCCGAGATATGGCCAACCGTATAAGCCATGGTCAGGACAGTCAGGCCAAAGGCGAAGGATACACCCAGCCATCCGATGCCCACATCTGCCACACCAGCGGCCAGAACCGCACTGCCGCATCCGCCCAGAACCAGCCAGAATGTGCCGAAAAACTCGGCCATAAGTTTTGATGACATGAAAACTCCTCCGATAAACCAATGGGTTTGAGTTTAGTTCAGAAGATGCCTTTTGTTAAATTTGCAGGCACGGGGAGTTTTTCGTGGGACGTGTCACAGACAACGCGTAATGCGCTAAGCCCAGCTGACCGGGTCCAGTTGAAACAGCAGTGAGAGCTGTTCATAAACTTCGGGCACACTGTCTTTAAGCGCGTTTGGGCGTTCAAAGAACACCTCGACCGAGACCGCGAAAAACTCTTCATGTCCTTCGGCGCCGTAGGGATCGATGACAGTGGGTCTACCAGTTTCAACTGCGTGGACATGGGCATCGTAAGCGGCGATAAAAACGCGCTCCCAATCAGCATAGCTCTGCCCTCGGCTTAGGACGGGTACGCCATCCGTGCCGCCAGACAGATCATCGATCTGATGCGCAAACTCATGAAAGACAACATTGTGCCCGTCATGGTCGTTCAGGGCCCCTTGCCGACTATGCGCCCAGGATAGGATCACCGGGCCTCGGTTCCAGCTTTCTCCGGTGCGGATGATTTCTTTCTCCGTAACGACGTAGCCGCTGCGCCTTTGTTGGCGGGATTTGAACGCATTTGGGTAGATCAGAATGGTCGTCAGATTGTCGAACCACATGTCGGTGTTCACAACCAGAAGGCAGGCCTGAGCCGAGATCGAAAGGCGCATCTCTTCTGTGACCTCAAGCCCATCACAGCCAAAGAAGCGGACCTGATCCTGAAACAGGGTCATCTTACCGTCCAACTTGCTGCGCAAATCGGGTGGCAACCGCCGAACGATCGGCACCATAGTCTCGACCAGCTGTCGTTCCGAAGCTGTTAGCGTGGTGGCCAGCAACCGAGCGCGGGCCCGACGGCGCGACCACAGGTAGTAGGCGATGGCACAGGCGATCGGGGCGACAAGGCTGAGGAATATCAACATGATCCGACCCTATGCCAGTTCCTGCCTGGCGGGAAACGCAAATCGAGTGTCGAAAGAAAAACGCCGCAGGATTGCCCTGCGGCGTTTCAGAAATCTGCTTCGCGTTTGGCTTACTGCTTGACGTCCGCCGCAGGGTTGCCGCCGGATTTACCGCTGCGACCTGGGTTCAGCGGATCGTCCTGACGTTGGACCGAGCCTTCGAAATGGGCACCGCTTTCGATGGCGATTGTCTTGTGAATGATGTCGCCTTCGACACGTGCGGTCGAGGTCAGGCGCACCTTCAGGCCACGCACACGACCCACGATGCGGCCATTGACCACAACGTCATCGGCGGTGACTTCGCCCTTGATCGTCGCGGTTTCGCCGATGGTCAGCAAATGCGCGCGGATGTCGCCTTCGACAGTGCCTTCAACCTGAATATCGCCAGTGGTCTTGATATTGCCGGTGATGTGCAAGTCCGAAGACAGAACCGATGCGGGCGGCTTTGGCTTGGGCGCGGTGCTGGCCTTGGTCTCGGATGGGGCAGGGGCCGCCGGGGTCGCCGGAGCAGCAGGTTTCGCCGCTTCAGTTTCCTTGGATCCGGGCTCGTTCATTTTGCTCTTAGAAAACATTTCTCGCAGCCTTGATGTAAGTCATTGGGTTTACAGGTTTCCCGTTCACGCGTACCTCATAGTGCAAATGCGTGCCGGTGGACCGTCCGGTGCTACCCATATCAGCAATATGATCCCCGCGCGAGACCCTTTGGCCGACCTTTACGTTGATCTTGGTGTTATGAGCATAAAGTGTCTCAATCCCGAATGCATGTTTGATCTTCACAAGGCGACCAAAGCCGGATTGCCACCCGGCATGGCTGACCACACCATCGGCAGTTGCAAAGATATCGGTGCCTTGCGGACCCGCAAAATCGACGCCGTTATGCATCCGGCGGCCGCCGGTTTTTGGGTCGCGACGCGAGCCGAAGCCGCTGGTAAAACGCACGGCGGAATGCACAGGATTGGCAAAGGGTGCTTTTTCGGCAGCCAGACGGTACAGGTTCAACTGATCCATCTGTTGCAGCAGATTGTTGGCCCTGATTTCGTCAGCCGTCAGCTCTTCATCGCCGCGGCTGCTGAAGGATAAAGGGGTCAGCGGACCGCCCATACCGCTATATCCGCGCCGGACCTCTTCGATGATACGATCTGTTGGCATACCTGCCTGACGGAACATTTTGTCCAATGGCTCGACCGAGATAACCATCGCCTCTTCCAATTGGCGAAAGATCTCGTCGCTGCGTTCCTGCATCAGGCGGATTTCAAGCTCTAACTCGTCGCGCTGATCCAGCGCGGTCTGCGCATCGGCGGCGATCTGGTCGCGTTCTTCGGCGGTGCGCGCCAATGCGCCGGTCATGAACTCCATCTGCGCCGTGTCGCCGACCGACGCCAGATACATCCCTGATCCGTCGCTGTCCTGCTTCAGTTCGGTCAGTTCGGTGCGGACCTCTTCGCGCTGTTTCATGGTTGTGCGCAAGGTCGTCTGAATCACCTCGATCCCGGTTTCCAACTCGCGGCGGCGGTTTTCCGAGGCCAGCAGTTCCGACTGCATTGCCGAAATCTGCGCAAGGGCTGCATTGAACCGATCCTGTGCGGCCAGCGCTTCCTGCGCGCGGGCGTCCCGTTCAGCGGACAATATGTTCAGCCGTTCCTGATAGGTCGCCTGATCGCGTTTCGCCTGTTCCCGGAAGTTGCCTGACCCAATGCTGTCCATCAGCAGGATCGCGGTCGAAAGCGCGGTCCAGCCGACAATCACCGCGACACCGGCAACAGCGACCACTTGCGTCTCGGAGCTGAGCCGGATGAACCGGGTGTCCTGATCTGATTTAAGAAAAACCCGGCGTTCCGGGAAACGGCGTTCAAGCCATGAGTGAAACTTTATTGCCAGACGTGTTCTCACGCGTCTTACCTCTCATCCCCAAGATCGGGACCGGTCGTGGTGCAATCTCCGTCCCTTGGGGGGATTTCATAAAGCGGACCGGGACATCGGGCAAGTTTGCTGACCAATTTGACGCGAAGCTTGCGAAATTACCCTGTGTCATCGGCAGGAATTCGCCTAAATTAACCTATTTGGATCAATCTGAGACGGTGCCGGGCTGTGGTAGGTCTTCGGTGAGGGGCCAGTAGAAATCTGGCGGCAATCCGGCCTCGGCGCGTTTCTCTTCGTTAAAGGGCGGTTTCAGGACGCCATGGAAATAGCGCCGCACCAAGTCGTGGAATACATCCTTGGGATCGGCATTCTCGCGTCCGCACAGGAAATGGAACCATTTGGACCCGTAGGCCACGTGCCCGACCTCTTCTGCGTAGATGACTTCCAGCGCCGCAATGGCCTGATCGGCCTTGGCCTTCCGAAAAATGTTGATCATGCCGGGTGTGACGTCCAACCCGCGGGCTTCCAGTACCATGGGCACGACGGCCAGACGCCCCATCAAGTCCTCTGCCGTGTCTTCGGCCGCACGCCACATACCTGCGTGGGCGGGCAGGGCACCGTAAGAGCTGCCCATCTGTTCCAGGCAGTCGCAGACCATCTCAAAATGGCGCGACTCTTCCTCGGCGCATTTCACCCAGTCGTCATAGAATCCGATGGGCATGGGGACATGCCCAAACCGGGCTATGATGTCCCAATGCAGGTCGACCGCATTAAGCTCGATATGGGCAACGGCGTGCAGCAGAGCGATCCGCCCGGCCTCGGTTCCCGGTTTGCGCTTGGGCACTTCGCGCGGCGACAGCAGCTCGGGTTTGTCCGGGCGCGCGGGTTGCAAGGGGGGCGTCGCGGTGCCGATCTCGATCGTCTCGGCCTCACCTTTGCGGGCGGCAAACCATGCGGCGGCGTGCCGTTTCGAAAGGGCGGTTTTTTCCCGCCCATCCGCTGTTGTCAGAACCTCGGTGGCCATCTGGGTCAGTGTTTTGGGCACAGATACGCTCCGCCGGTTGAATGCAATGCTGCGGCATAAACCGGATGGCCGCCGGGGTCGAGAGGCTTACATTGCCTTCACTGCATCCAATACCGCATCAACATGGCCTGGCACCTTGACCTTGCGCCAAAGCTGCGCGATGCGGCCTTCGCCGTCGATGATGAAAGTGGACCGTTCGATTCCCATCGACTTGCGGCCATACATGTTCTTTTCGACCCAGACACCGTAGTCTTCGCACACGGTCGAGTTTTCGTCGGACAAAAGTGGCGTGGTCAGCCCGTGCTTGGCGACAAACTTGTCATGTTTGGCAACGCTGTCGCGCGAGATGCCGAAAACTTGAGCGCCCGCATCGGCAAAGGCCTGAAGTTGTTCCGAGAAACCGATGGATTCCTTGGTACAGCCCGGCGTATCATCGCGGGGATAGAAAAACAAAACGACGGTTGTGCCACGCAGGTCCGATAGGGTGACTTCGCCACCTCCGTCACGAGGCAGGGTGAAATCGGGGGCCATGTCTGAAATGTCGGGCATTGGATACTCCGCAATAGGGTTTTAAGGGCTGCCCGACATCATAGGGCGATATCAGCGGGTTAAAAGGCGTGGACAGCAAATTGGCGCAGCAGGAACAGCAAGGGGGCGATCCGCCGGAACCTGCCCCGCGTCGCCGCTCGCGCCGCCGGGTTGCAGGGCTCTGGGCCATGCGCGGGGCCGTGTTGCTGGTAGTGCTGGCGCTGATTGCGGGTTTCATGCTGATCGGCCAGCGCATGCATGCCCCGGCCTGGGTGCGGGATCGGGTCGAGGCGCGGCTGGAACAGAGCCTTGGCGGGCTACAGGTTCGGTTTGGCGATGTCAGTTTTATCATCAATGAAGGCTGGCGCCCACGCTTGCGTTTGACAGATGTCAGCATCGCGGATGCTGCGGGCCAGCAAATCGCGCAGGTGTCGGACATGCGAGCGAGCCTTGCGATGCGCCCCTTGCTGCGCGGCAATGTACGACCCAAGCGTATCCTGCTTAGCGGTGCCCAGATTTCGTTGACCCGAGGCCTGGATGGAGCGCTGACCCTCACAGTCGGCACCGACAGTTCGCCGGTTCAACAGGCCCCCAACCTGGCGCAGCTGATCGAAACCTCGGATGATATCTTTTTGTCTCCGATGCTCTCGGCGCTGACATCCGTCCGGCTGGACGCGATCACGCTGGACTACCGCGATCTGCGACTGGGTCGGTCATGGATCATGGATGGCGGGCATATCCAGATCACACGCAACGACAACGAAATGCGACTGGCAACCGGCTTCTCGGTCCTCTCGGGGCGCGATTTTGTCAGCGGGATCGAGGCCAATTACACCAGCGTTCTGGGCACGCCCGAGGCGCGGTTCGGGGTCACGATCACGGATTTACCTGCCGAGGATGTCTACGGCCAAAGCCCTGCGTTGGCATGGCTGCAAGTTCTGCGTACGCCAATCTCTGGCGCGTTGCGGAGCAGCATCGATGGCGAAGGCGCGGTCGGTCCGCTGTTTGCAACGCTCAATCTGGGGGCCGGTGTGGTGCAGCCGACGCCCGAGACGCGCCCGGTGCCGTTTGATTCGGCTCGGACCTATTTCACCTATGAGCCCACACGTCAGGAGATCGATTTTAACGAAGTATCGGTTGTCTCGGCTTGGGGGTCAGTGCAGGCGTCAGGTAAAGCCTATTTGCAGGGCGTCGAAAATGGAACGCTGGACAGCCTTGATGCGCAGCTTCGACTCACCGGTATCGATGCCAATCCGGCGGGGTTGTTCCCCGAGGCTTTGAAGCTGCGGCAGGCGGATCTTGATTTCAAAATGACCTTTGCTCCGTTCAAGCTGCGCCTTGGGCAGATAACCGTCGAAGACGGCGAACATCGCGTACGCGCATCGGGTGAGTTGCTCGGGTTAGAAGACGGTTGGTCCGTCGATTTGGATGCCCATCTGGATCGCATGACCTCAGATCAGGTGCTTGGCTATTGGCCTGAACGTCTGGCCCCGAAGCCACGCGACTGGGTCACTAAGAACCTCTACCAAGGCAAGCTCTCGGATATGGATTTCGCATTGCGCCTGCGGCCCGGATCGAAACCCGATCTTTATCTGGATTTCGGGTTCGAAGATGCAACGATCCGGTTTGTCAAAACGCTGCCCCCGATTGAAAACGCGCAAGGTCAGGCCAGCCTGATCAACAACAGGTTCACGGCAACGGCGCAGAACGGGATTGTAGTTGCAGATGCTGGCGGTCCGGTGGACGCGTCGGGGACGTCCTTCATTATCCCGGATACGGATATCAAGAAATCCGCCCCCGCCATTGCCCGGATCAAGGCATCAGGCAGTGTGACAGCCGCGCTGTCGTTGCTGGATCGACCACCGCTATCCTTGCTCAGCAAAGCCAATCTGCCAGTTGATCTGGCTGATGGTACCGTTTCGCTAAGCGGTACGCTTTCTTTGCCGTTAAAGAAAAAGCTGAAGTTTCAGGAGACCCAGTTCCATTTCGATGGCGATCTAGACAACCTAAGCAGCGACAGGCTGGTTCCCGGATTTTCCGTTACCGCTGACACCCTGCGCTTGAGCGGCGATCAAACCGGCGTGCAGATCGCAGGGCGGGGCCTTTTCGGTGATGTGCCCATCGAGGCCAGTTGGCGGCAACCCATCGATGGCGAAACGGCGCAGCGCAGCGAGCTGACCGGTCAGATTGAACTATCCCCCAAGCTGATGGAAACGCTGAAGGCGGGTCTACCGCGCGGGATGCTGACGGGGAAAGGCACAGCCGATATCACACTTGGCATCGGAGCGGGGGAACCGCCGAAACTGTCAACCAGGTCTGATTTGCGGGGGGTTGCGCTGGCTATCCCGGAACTCAGCTGGCGCAAAGCTACGGGCAGCACCGGAACGCTGAGTGCCGAAGCCACATTGGGAGATCAGATCAGTGTCGATAGCTTGCAGTTGAACGCGGCGGGATTGCGGGCCAAAGGTGCGATTTCCTTCCGCGAAGACGGGGCGTTTGATCGCGTCAGCTTTAGCTCATTTGATCTGGGCGATTGGCTGGCCGTCCCGGCAGTATTGATTGGGCGCGAGTCGGGACCGCCCGATATTCGCGTGTTGGGGGGTGTTCTGAACCTGGGCCGCGCGCAATTTGGCGAGGGCGACGGGGGCGCAGGCGGCTCGGGCCAAGGATCGCAGGTGGACGTGACGCTGGATCGGTTGCAGGTCACCGAAACCGTGGCGTTAACGGGATTTCAGGGGGTTTTTCAAACCACGGGTGGGGTCAATGGAAGTTTTCGGGCGCGCGTGAATGGGGAGGCCGCGGTTCAGGGTCAGGTGACGCCGCGTGGCAATCGCAGCGCTGTGAGCCTGACCTCTGGCGACGCAGGGGCGGTTTTGCGCGCTGCCGGGGTGCTGACACAGGCAAAAGGGGGCGATCTGGATTTGCAACTTGAGCCAGTAACCGCGCCCGACAGCTATGACGTGATCCTCAAGATCATAAATACCCGCATTACCGACGCTCCGGCCATGGCGGCGTTGTTAAATGCCATCAGCCTTGTGGGTCTACTGGATGAGATGGCTGGGCAGGGGATCTTTTTCTCATCCATCGACAGCCGCATGAGGCTCACACCGACCGAAATCAAAGTGCTAAGCGGCAGCGCCGTTGGCCCTTCGATGGGTCTGTCTTTCGACGGCATTATTGATACGGTGAACGGCAGGCTGAATTTACGTGGTGCGATCTCGCCAATCTACCTGGTGAATGCCATCGGCAGCGTGCTGACCCGCAAGGGTGAGGGGATCATCGGCTTTAACTATTCTCTTACTGGCCCACTAAGCGCACCAAAAGTGTCGGTGAACCCTTTGTCCGGATTGGCCCCGTTGTTCCTGCGCAATCTGTTGCGCCCACCGGCACCCACCGTCTCGGACGGTCCGAATGCGCAGCGCCAGAAACCGGATGAGCCAAAGCGGACCTTTGGATCACCGCCTCGGGACAATTGAACCGGGATATGGCCGAATCTGTCTTGGCCTTGTAAGGCGCGGCCATGAAACTCAGCGATTTTGATTTCCATCTGCCCGAAGACTTGATTGCCACGCGGCCCGCCAATCCGCGATCCTCGGCGCGTTTACTGGTCGCGCACGGGGATCGGGTCACCGACAGCAACGTTTTCGATCTACCCGATTGGTTGCGACCCGGTGACCGCCTTGTGTTGAACGACACACGGGTGATCCCAGCACGGTTGAGCGGACGCAGACACCGTAACAGCGCGCAGGGCCCAGTCTCTGCCGCGATCGAAGCAACCTTGCTAGAGCCGCAGTCAGATGGCTGCTGGACCGCGTTGGTCAAACCTTTGAAAAAGGTGAAGCCAGGGGAGGATATTGTCTTCTCAGATGATCTGTCAGCAGTGTTGGATCGGGTCGAGGACGGTCAGGCTTTTCTGCGCTTCAACCTGACGGGTGATGATTTTGACGCGGCGCTGGAACAGGCGGGTGCTATGCCTTTGCCGCCCTACATCGCCGCCAAACGCCCGGCGGATGAGCGGGACAAGACCGACTACCAGACCATCTGGGCCCAAAAC
Organism: Ruegeria sp. AH7; assembly: GCF_056541325.1. Lineage (NCBI taxonomy): Bacteria > Pseudomonadati > Pseudomonadota > Alphaproteobacteria > Rhodobacterales > Roseobacteraceae > Ruegeria > Ruegeria sp. AH7. The sequence continues at coordinate 428,918 of NZ_JBQFYF010000002.1, forward strand.
GCAGGTGCTGTGGCCGCACCAACGGCGTCGCTGCATTTTGACGACGCGCTGATGCAGGCCTTGGCCACACGGGGCATCACTTTCAGCCATGTGACATTACATGTGGGCGCAGGCACGTTTCTGCCGGTGAAGGTCGAGGATGTGACCACCCACAAGATGCATGCCGAATGGGGCCGGGTCAGCGCGGAAGCCGCTGCTGAGATCAGGGCGACCAAAGCCGCAGGCGGACGCGTCATCCCGGTTGGCACCACAGCACTGCGCCTGATCGAAAGCGCTGCGCACGCGGGGCAGATCGAGGCCTGGGAAGGTGAAACTGATATCTTCATCTACCCCGGCTTTCAGTTCCATGTAACCGATGCGCTGATGACCAATTTCCACCTGCCCAAATCCACCTTGTTGATGCTGGTGTCCGCCCTGATGGGGCAGGACCGGATGCGGCAGCTCTATGATCATGCAATCGCTCAAAAATATCGTTTCTTCTCATATGGAGATTCGTCGCTTTTGATCCCGTGAGGGCCGCGTTTCAGGCGGCGAACGACAGGAATGTCGTAGACAAGCGCGACCGAGGCGGTTTTTGATCGCACCAACGAATCCGTATTCTGATCGGCATTTCACCGGAGGCCCCAATGATTCAGGTTCTGTCCAGCGCGTGGGCGTTGTTGCTGGGAATGGGGCTGTTGATGGTCGGCAACGGCCTGCAGGGCACTATCCTGGGTGTGCGTGGTGAAATCGAAGGGTTCTCGACGCTTGAGATGTCCTTTGTGATGTCTGCCTATTTCGTCGGTTTTCTGGGCGGATCACGTTTGGCGCCCGAGATGATCCGCCGCGTTGGCCATGTGCGCGTCTTTGCGGCGCTGGCTTCGTTCATCTCGGCTGTCATGATCATGTATCCGATGCTGACCGACCCGATAGCCTGGGTCCTCGGTCGTGTTGTGATTGGGTTCTGTTTCTCGGGCGTGTACGTGACCGCAGAAAGCTGGCTGAATAACGCAGCCAGCAATGAAAACCGCGGCCAGGCTCTATCGCTTTACATGATCGTTCAGATGACCGGCATCATCAGCGCGCAGGGCTTGGTTCTGCTCGGGGACCCGGCTGGCTATCAGACCTTTGTTATAGCCTCAATTTTGGTTTCGATCTCATTCGCGCCGATTTTGCTGTCCATCTCGCCAACCCCTGCATTCGATTCAACCAAGCCGATGACTTTGCGCGAGTTGCTGGATAAATCGCCCTTGGCTTGCGTTGGTATGTTCTTTCTGGGCGGTGTGTTCTCGGCTCAGTTCGGCATGTCGGCGGTTTACGGCGCCCGGGCCGGGTTGTCGCTGTTCGAGATTTCGACCTTTGTGGCCGCGTTTTATATCGGAGCGGTTGTCTTTCAATATCCGCTGGGTTGGTTCTCGGACCGAATGGACCGCCGCCTGCTGATCACGCTGGTCTCGGTCGCAGGTGGCGTTGGTGCCGTGGTCGGGATGATCTATGGCGTGACCTATCCTGTTCTATTGGGATCAGCTTTTGTCATCGGAGGTCTGTCGAACCCGCTTTATTCATTGCTGATTGCGCATGCGAACGACTTTCTTGATCACGAGGATATGGCTGCAGCTTCAGGCGGATTGGTGTTCATCAACGGCTTGGGCGCCATTGCGGGTCCACTGATCACGGGTTGGTTAATGGGCGATGAGGTCTTTGGCCCGCAGGGCTTTTTCCTGTTCCTCGCCGCATTGTTGTTCATGACTGCGATTTATGCGCTGTATCGGACCACGCAGCGTCCGACGGTTCCTGTTGACGAGACCGGTACGATGTCGCCGCTTTACCCCACAGCCTCGCCTGTGGCGTTTGAGGTGGCGCAGGAAGTTGCTATCGAGGCGGCCGAAGCCGAGCAGGATGCGCAGGAAACGGCTTAAGACACGAAAATATGTCGATATTGTTGCAATATTTTACTGTAACAAATCTGTAAAATGGCAATAAATGACGTTACGTCCCTGGGGAGGGCACAAGACGGAGTTTAGGGCAATGGTAGGGCCTGAAGACGTACTGAGTTTTTGGTTGGATGAAGTTGGTCCAGACGGTTGGTATCTGCAGGATGATGCCTTGGACGCAAAAATCCGTGATCGTTTTCTGAAAACTTGGGAAGCATCGACCGAAGGCAAGTTCTCGCTTTGGTTGACATATCCCAGCGGTGCCTTGGCATACATCATTATGACCGACCAATTTCCACGCAACATGTTCCGGGGCAGTGCGCGGGCATTCTCAACTGACCGGGCTGCGCTGGCCGCAGCTAAATGTGCGGTCGACAAAGGCTGGGACCTTAAGATCGATGAACCGGCGCGGCAGTTCTTCTATCTGCCGATGATGCATTCAGAAAACCTGTGCGATCAGGAACGCTGTGTTCGGTTGATTTGCCAAAACCTCAGCAGCGAGCCTAGCAACCTGCTACATGCACGCGCCCACCGTGAGGTGATCCGCAAATTCGGCCGGTTCCCCTACCGGAATGAGGCTTTGTCACGCCATTCCACCGAACATGAAATGGCGTATGTCAGCATGGGCGGCTATGGCTCGACAGTGCGGGAATTACAGGCTGGGGGTTAAACCTCGGGCACGCATCCGCGAATGGCCAGAACCTTCTCGGCGATCACATCGCCAGCGGTGGTGATGGCCGTCTCCACCAACACATCAGGTTCTTCTGCCAGGTCGGAGAACCGGGTCTGAGCAGATTTCAAACTGTCTTCAATCGCGTCCAAACGTTTCAACGTCGTGGAAATACGCTGCACGGTGGCCGTATCCAAAGCGCTACCATCGGTTGGCAGCGCTGCCAGTTCGCTGCGCAGGGCGGTCAGCTCTCCGCGAATGCCCTTGGCTTCGTCGCGCAGGGGGGCAACGACTTGAATGACATCCGTAAAATTAGCCGAGATACTCTCCACACTCGACGCTAGTTTCCAGCCAAGTAATAGGCAAAGGGCCACCAGGATCAGGGTGGCATTGAGCAGCGCAAGCAAAAGATCTTTCAATGTTTTGGCCATGGTAAGCCTTTCGAATAAACTGGGGTTGAGACTATGAAATCGCCTAAGGCTCTTCTGTTCTAGCCTTTGGGCAGTCCCGGGTATAGGCTGAAAACAGCGCCTTTTCGCTGCTGGTTCCTCGCGTCGCTTTTGTCGCGGATGTGCTGTGTTGATGCGCTCTGAAAAGTAGTTTAATGGTAAACTAAATTTCGTTCGACCTGCGCCGAGAGGGACACATGGCTGCACAATCTTTTGATCTGATCGTTATCGGGGCTGGTCCGGGGGGCTATGTCGCTGCAATCCGCGCCGCGCAATTGGGGTTAAAAACCTGTGTGGTTGAACGAGAGCATCTGGGCGGGATCTGCCTGAATTGGGGCTGTATCCCAACCAAGGCACTGCTGCGCTCTTCCGAGGTGTTCCACCTGATGGAGCGCGCCAAGGATTTCGGCCTGAAGGCGGACAAGGTCGGATATGATCTGGACGCGGTCGTCAAACGCTCACGCGGTGTAGCAGGGCAGCTTTCGGGTGGCATCGGACACCTGCTGAAGAAGAACAAAGTGACCGTGGTGATGGGCGAGGCGACAATCCCGGCCAAAGGCAAGGTTTCGGTCAAAACAGACAAAGGCACCGAAGAACTGACCGCCAAGAATATCGTTCTGGCCACCGGCGCGCGGGCACGTGAATTGCCGGGGCTGGAAGCTGACGGCGATCTGGTTTGGACATATAAACACGCGCTGCAACCGCCGCGGATGCCGAAGAAGCTGCTCGTCATCGGCTCGGGTGCCATCGGGATCGAATTCGCCAGTTTCTATAACACGCTGGGCGCGGATACGACCGTTGTCGAAGTCATGGACCGCGTACTGCCCGTCGAAGACGCCGAGATCAGTGCGTTTGCCAAAAAGGCCTTTACCAAACAAGGCATGACCATCATGGAAAAGGCGATGGTCAAACAACTGGACCGCGCCAAAGGCAAGGTTACGGCACATATCGAGGTGAAGGGCAAAATCGAAAAACACGATTTCGATACCGTGATCTCCGCTGTCGGCATCGTCGGCAATGTCGAAAACCTGGGGCTTGAGGCTTTGGGCGTGAAAATCGACCGGACCCATGTAGTCACGGATGAATATTGCCGTACCGGCGTCGATGGGCTCTATGCCATTGGTGATATCGCAGGCGCCCCCTGGCTGGCGCATAAGGCAAGCCACGAAGGCGTTATGGTCGCGGACCTGATTGCCGGGAAACACGCGCACCCGGTCAAGCCCGAAAGCATCGCAGGATGTACGTATTGCCAACCGCAGGTCGCCTCGGTCGGGTACAGCGAAGCCAAGGCAAAGGAACTTGGCTATGACATCAAGGTCGGTCGCTTCCCCTTCATCGGCAATGGCAAGGCCATCGCGCTGGGCGAGCCTGAAGGTCTGATCAAAACCGTCTTTGACGCCAAGACCGGAGAGCTGTTGGGTGCGCACATGATTGGTGCGGAAGTGACAGAACTGATTCAGGGCTATGTGGTTGGCCGCCAGTTGGAGACCACCGAAGAGGACCTGATGAACACCGTCTTCCCGCATCCGACCCTGTCAGAGATGATGCACGAAGCCGTGCTGGATGCTTATGGGCGCGTAATCCACATGTAAGGGTAGGGGGCCCTGCCCCCGTCGCGGCAAGCCGCGACCCCCCCCGAGGTATTTTCAAACAGAAGAAGCAGGGCATCCGAACTTCTTCTGTTCCCAAATACCTCGGAGCGCGAGGCAGAGCCTCGCAAAAGACTTACTTATTCAAAGCGTCTAGAATGCGGGCCCAAGAACGGATGCCCTTGTGGAAGCTTTTGACGTCATACTTTTCGTTGGGCGAGTGGATGGCGTCATCGTCATTGGCGTAACCCACCAGCATGGAATCCAGCCCAAGCACGGTGTTGAAGTAACCGACAACGGGGATAGAGCCGCCCATGCCGGTAAACACCGCCTCGCGGCCCCATTCGTCAGATAGCGCACCGCGCGCTGCTTCGAATTCAGGTCGGTTCAGATTCATGACCGAGGCTGGCGATCCTTCTAGGTCGTTGTCCCATACGACTTTGGCATCTGGTGACAGGCGATCTTCCACATGTTTGCGGATTTTGTCACGCAGCGCGTCCGGGTCCATGTCGCCAACCAGGCGACAGGTTATCTTGCAATGCGCCTCGGATGGGATGACCGTTTTCGACCCTGCACCATTGTAGCCACCCCAGAGCCCGTTCACCTCGAGCGTTGGCCGGGCCCATTGCTGTTCAAGTGTGGAATAGCCCTTTTCCCCATGCGGCTGGCTGTAGCCGACCGAATTCAGATACTCGGCTTCGTCAAACCCGCAATTTTGCCATTGGCGCAACTGCTCGGCAGGCACTTCGTGGACGCCTTCGTAGAAGCCTTCCACGGCAACGCGGCCGGTTTCATCGTCGTAGAATGAATCCACAATTTTCGAAAGCTCACGCAGAGGGTTCAGGCCTGGGCCGCCATAGTGGCCTGAATGCAAGTCGATGCGCGGCCCGACGATGGTGAACTCATCCTTGAGCATACCGCGCAACTGCGAAGCAATCGACGGTACCCCCCGCGATACCATCGACGTATCGCAGACCAGCGCCAGATCGGCCTGCAATTCCTCTTTGTTGGCCTCCAGAAACGGCACCAGAGAGGGCGAGCCGGATTCCTCTTCACCCTCGAAGAAAAACGTGATGCGGCAAGGCAGGGTGCCGTGAACCGCTTTCCAGGCGCGGCAGGCCTCTACAAATGTCATCAACTGGCCCTTGTCGTCCGAGGACCCGCGCCCGCGAATGACCTGCCCATGCTCGGTATCCTCGATTGCCGGATCAAACGGATCACGATTCCACAGGTTCAGCGGATCGACAGGCTGCACATCGTAGTGGCCATAGAACAAAACATGAGGCCCGTCTTGGCCTTCGCCCACATGGCCCACAACCATCGGATGGCCCGGTGTTTCGCGTTTTTTGGCCTGAATACCAATGCTTTGCAAATCCCCGACCAACCAATCGGCAGCCTGATCAACCTGTTCCTTGTAGGCAGGATCGGTTGAGATCGACGGGATGCGCAGCAGCTCCATCAAACGGTCGATCGCGCTTTTCAGGTCATCGTCAATCCGACTGAGGACAGGGTCTAAAGACATGAAGGATTCCTTTGTGGTAGACTGTGTTGGCCGAAACCTATCAGCGTTATCGCTAAGGTCCAGTCGGCGGAGTTAGTAAACTGAGTATTGTATTGGAACTTATTTAAAACATCGACTTTCGCCTGCGTCGTTTCCTCGCGCCAGATATCCGCAACTTTACTTGTCGGGGCGGGAACAAGGCTGTATTTGATGCAAATCAAAGTTGGGTTTACCCGTTGGCGATAGGCCGGATGACAGGTGAATGCATACGCGTCTTAAACAGTGAAAGCTGTGACGCTGGAAAGAATAGCCCGGTTCCCAGACCGTTTGCCGGGCGGCCAAGGAGGGTCCTTTGGACTATACTGCTCAGCTCGATACAGCGATTGCCAGGCTGCATGACGAAGGACGTTACCGGACTTTCATCGACATCGAACGTCGCAAGGGACACTTCCCCCATGCGGTGCGGACGCGTCCCGATGGGTCAACGCAGGATATCACTGTGTGGTGTGGCAATGACTATCTCGGCATGGGGCAGAATGCGGTGGTTTTGGATGCGATGCACGAAGCCGTCGATGCTGCTGGCGCAGGTTCAGGTGGCACCCGCAATATCTCGGGCACCACGGTGTATCACAAGCGGCTTGAGGCCGAGCTTGCCGATTTGCATGGCAAAGAAGCGGCTCTGCTGTTCACCAGTGCCTATATTGCGAATGACGCAACGCTCAGCACTTTGCCAAAGCTTTTCCCGGGCCTCATTATCTATTCCGACGCGCTGAACCATGCCTCGATGATCGAAGGCGTACGCCGCAACGGTGGGTCTAAGCGCATTTTCCGCCACAATGATGTGGAACATTTGCGTGAGCTGTTGGAAGCCGACGATCCCAAGGCACCCAAACTGATCGCGTTTGAATCGGTCTATTCCATGGATGGAGATTTTGGACCCATCGAACAGATTTGCGATCTGGCCGATGAATTTGGCGCGCTCACTTACATTGATGAGGTGCATGCGGTTGGCATGTATGGCCCACGTGGCGGTGGCGTTACCGAGCGGGATCGTCTGGCTCATCGCATCGACATCATCAACGGCACACTGGCCAAGGCCTATGGCGTGATGGGCGGCTATATCGCCGCTAGCGAAAAGATGTGTGACGCGGTACGCTCTTATGCGCCGGGCTTCATCTTTACCACGTCACTACCGCCAGCAGTTGCCGCGGGGGCCGCTGCCTCGGTGGCCTATCTGAAAACGGCGCCCGAGCTGCGCGAGCAGCATCAGACCCAGGCCAAGATTCTCAAACTGCGTCTGAAGGGGATGGGGCTGCCGCTGATTGATCATGGCAGCCATATTGTGCCCGTGATCGTGGGCAACCCGGTCCATACGAAAATTCTGAGCGACCGGTTGCTGGATGACTATGGCATTTATGTGCAACCGATCAACTTCCCGACCGTTCCGCGCGGAACTGAGCGTTTGCGGTTTACGCCGTCTCCGGTGCATGGACCGGGCGAAATGAACCGCTTGGTTCAGGCGATGGACGAACTTTGGTCACATTGTGCGCTAAATCGCGCCGAACTTGCCGGATAACCTTACGCTAAAGTGTGCAACTTATTTGCCACGTGTTAAGCTTACGCTAACAAAAGAAGCGGACGAATCGTCTATGGGGGACGATTCGGCGTTAGCGCAAAACGCGTGACAGGCAGAATGGGGCGGCAGGCATGATTGGGCGCAGATCACAGCGCGAATCTGAAGAAGGCGTGGAGTTCAGACCAAAGGGTTTTGACGACTACGAAGTGCGTCTGGGCGACCAGATGCGCGGTGAGCGCGCCACCATGGGCAAGTCGCTTCTAGATGTGCAGCGAGAGCTGCGGATCAAGGCCAATTACATCGCTGCTATCGAAAACGCCGATCCTGACGCGTTTGATACACCCGGCTTCATCGCCGGGTATGTGCGTTCCTACGCTCGCTATCTTGGCATGAACCCGGATGAGACTTTTGCCAGCTTCTGCGAAGAAAGCGGTTTTGAAGTCGCGCATGGGATGTCGGCTGAGGCCTCAGTTGTACGCAAGCCTTCTGGTGATGTGCTGTCGCGCGGTCCGATGGGACGCGACCCGTTCATTTCGCCAAACACCCCTTATATTCCGGGCAAGGAATCTCTGGTCAGCCAGATTGAACCGCGCGCGATTGGCTCGTCTTTGGTGCTGTTGGCTGTGATTGCCGGCATCGGCTATGGCGGCTGGTCTGTTTTGAACAAGATTCAACAGGTCCAGGTCAGCCCGGTTGAACAGGCACCGGTCGTTCTGTCAGATCTGGATCCTCTGGATGCGGCCCGGACCAATACAGCCGAGATTGAAACGGCGGCGGCCAACACCGAAGCGCTGGACCGTTTGTATCGCCCACAGGCTTTGGATGTCCCTGTTCTGGTTGCGCGCGATGCGCCTATATCAACGCTCGACCCGCGTGATGTGGGAACCTTCCGTCCACCGGAGTTGCCTGAAGTTGTTGTGGCAGACATTCATACCGTTGAACGCCCAAGCTTGCCGCAGGTTGTTGAACAGATCGACACAACTCTGAAAATCGTGGCGGTTGATCCAGCTTGGATGCGCGTCACCGCCGCCGATGGCAGCGTGATCTTCGAAGGCACGCTGGGCACAGTCGAACAGGGAAACGTGTTCGAGGTTCCATTGACTGAAGAACCGCCGCAGCTGCGGGCAGGGGCGTCTGGTTCGGTCTATTTCTCGATGAACGGTCAGCATTTTGGCCCGGCAGGTGCCCCTGGCACCGTCGCCAAGGGGGTCGTTCTGTCCAAGGATGCCGTGTCAGAAGCCTATGCCGTGGCCGATCTTGAGGCGGAACAGAACAGCGCCCTTAAGCAGTTGGTCGCTGAGCTGCAGACAGACGTGGCAGAACAGCCCTCTGAGTGATCTAGGCATTGCGGTACCCCTGTTGGCGGACTATCTAGAGACGCAACTCAGGCAGATGCGGACGGGTCCCTATGTCCCTCAATCATGTACGCCCTTGGCGGAACATCTATCGTCGTAAGTCTCGTCAGATCATGGTGGGGAACGTACCGGTCGGTGGCGATGCCCCTATTGCAGTTCAAACAATGACCAACACGTTGACCACGGATGTGGCGGCGACGGTGGCGCAGGTTCAGGCGGCGGCTGAGGCAGGGGCGGATATTGTGCGCGTGTCGGTGCCGGATGAGGCATCGTCAAAAGCTCTGAAAGAGATCGTGCGCGAAAGCCCGGTGCCGATCGTGGCCGACATCCACTTTCACTACCGTCGCGGGATCGAGGCAGCAGAGGCAGGTGCCGCCTGCCTGCGCATCAACCCGGGCAATATCGGTAGTGAAGAGCGCGTAAAAGAGGTGATCCAGGCCGCGCGCGACCACGAGTGCTCCATCCGGATCGGCGTGAATGCGGGTAGTCTGGAAAAGCACCTGCTTGAGAAATATGCCGAACCCTGCCCCGAGGCGATGGTCGAAAGCGGGTTGGAGCATATCCGTATTCTGCAAGACAATGACTTTCACAATTTCAAGATCAGTGTGAAGGCCAGCGACGTGTTCCTGTCGGCGGCGGCTTATCAGGGCATTGCCGAGGCCACCGACGCGCCGATCCATCTGGGCATCACCGAGGCCGGAGGGCTGGTCAGCGGCACCATCAAATCCGCCATTGGTCTGGGCAACCTGCTATGGATGGGGATCGGCGACACGATCCGCGTCAGCCTGTCAGCTGATCCGGTGGAAGAGGTCAAGGTGGGCTACGAGATCCTGAAATCTCTGGGCCTGCGCCATCGCGGCGTGAACATCATCTCGTGCCCGTCTTGTGCGCGTCAGGGCTTTGACGTGATCAAGACGGTTGAGGCGCTGGAACAGCGGCTGGAACATATCAAGACACCGATGTCCCTGTCGATCATCGGTTGCGTGGTCAACGGCCCGGGTGAGGCGCTGATGACCGATGTGGGCTTTACCGGCGGTGGGGCCGGGTCCGGCATGGTGTATCTGGCTGGTAAGGCCAGCCACAAGATGTCGAACGACCAGATGATCGATCACATCGTGGAAGAGGTCGAAAAGAAAGCGGCGGAACTGGACGCCGCGGCTGAGGCAGCGGAGTAATACCACACTAAACCTACTTGGGGAGGCTCGGCATGTATCTCAAGGCAATCGAACAAGGCGGTGTCGCCGTTGTCACCGGAGCTGCCAGCGGCGTAGGTCGCGTGGCGGCGAACCGGTTTGCACAGGCGGGACTGAGCGTTGTTCTTGCCGATCTTGACGGTATTGCTTTGGAAGAAGCAATTGAAGAGGTTCGGGCTCAAGCAAAAGGCGGTGCTGAAGTCTTTGGCGTTCCTACCGATGTCACTAAACAGGAAGATATCCATGCGTTGGCAGACAAGGCATTCACAGCAGGGCCTGTCGCCGCTCTTATGAACAATGCTGGGATCAGCCTGCCGACCAATACTTGGTCTGAATGGGAGAATTGGCAAAAAATACTAGACGTCAATTTGCTCGGTGTTCTCCGCGGCGTTCAAGCGTTTGTACCACGCATGATAAAGGCAGATCGCCCTGCTGTGGTGATCAATACAGGTTCCAAACAGGGCATCACTACACCGCCTGGTAATCCGGGTTACAACGTCAGCAAAGCAGCGGTGCGCGTACTCAGTGAACAATTGGCCCATGAACTGCGGCAGGCGGAGGCTCCAATCTCGGTTCACCTGTTCGTTCCCGGCTTCACCTACACTGGTATGACTGCTTCGTTCTTTCCCGAGAAGCCTGCAGCTGCTTGGACGAGCGAACAGACAGTTGACCATTTCGTTGATCGCATGTCGAAGGGTGAGTTCTATATTCTTTGTCCTGACAATGACGTGGATAGCACGCGCGACAACCGACGGATCGAGTGGAATGCAGTTGATCTGATAGAAAATCGGCCTCCGCTTTCTCGCTGGCATCCGGACTATGAAGCGAAGTTTGCCATTTTTGAGAAGACCGGCAAATAGACCAAAAAAGGCCGCAAATGCGGCCTTTTTCGTGTCTGATGATCACGCCCGAGGTTTAGCCCCGATCCGCGCGTACCCCGTCCGCAATCTGCTGCATCTGATCCGCAGGCAGGAAGCCGCGCAGCATCTCGGTGCCCAGAACAAAAGACGGTGTGCCCGAGATCTGCATCCGTTGCGCCAGCGCGCGAGTGCGGGTAATCTCATCGGTGACCTGCTCGCTTTCCATCGCGGCGATGATGGCGTCGCTGTCAAGGCCCAGACCGTCCGAGATGCGGCGCAGGGTGACTTCGCTGGGTTCTCCGGTGAACTCCAGCAGGGCGTCATGCACCTGCTTATACGCATCATCCCCGGCCACATGTTTGGTGGCCACTGCAAAGCGCGACGATAGTACCGAGGCATCGCCAAGGATCGGGAATTCCTTGATCACCAAACGGATGTTTCCGTCGGCTTCCAGCAATTGCGCGACCTCAGGCACCGCGCGGCGGCAATAGCCACAGCGATAGTCCATGAATTCGACTAGGGTGATATCGCCATCCGGGTTGCCGCCGACCCAGCTGTAGCCGTCATCGAACAGCTCATCCACGTTTGCGGCGACCAGATCCTTGTCTGCGGCGGCTTCGGCCGCGGCGTTGCGCTGTTCCAGAATATTGATCGCTTCCAGAATAACCTCGGGGTTTTCCAGAAGGTATTCGCGCACCTGCGCACCAAATTCGGCGCGTTCCGCATCGCTCATGGCGTTCAGGTCCAGTGCTTGTACTGGGCCTGCAATCAGGGAAAGCCCCAGAAGGGCGGGGGCTGCATGTCTGAGGATCATTTCCGTTTCCTTTTTGAGTTCTTCTTTGCGCGTTCCGACGCAATCAACACATCCTGTGCCCTTTGCCAACCCGGAGATCCTTCGGGCAATTGCCCGACTGCGCGCCTTGCGTGGATCCCTGCATCTGCCAGCCGGCCTTGTAGGGCATATCGTTCAGCGGTGACGGCCGAGGCCATCCCATTGTTGCCGACCTGTGCGTAGGCCAGTCCCAAATCCCGCATCAGGCGGGCATTGCGAAAATCGCGGGCGCGTGCCTTCTCAAGCACGTGCAGGGCGTCTTTGGTTTTGCCTTGCGCCAAAAGGGCACGCCCATAGCCTGCCAGGATCAACGAGTCATTCGGTGCCATTTCAACCGCTTGACCATATGCTTGAACTGCCTCAGCCAGTTGTCTGTTTTCCAACAGGATTTGACCTTTGAGCTCATAGTAGAACGGATCGTCCGGGCGGATGGCCAGCGCCTCGTCAATCGCGGCGCGCGCACTGGCCAGATTGCGGTTTTGGTGGTGGGCCGAGGCTTCTCGCATCATGCGGATGTCGCGATCGGTCTCTTCTTTGGCGCGGCGCAGGGTCCAGGACGGGGTGCGCAAAAAGGCCGACAGCTTGCCTTTGACACGCGCAAACCAGTAGTCGGCATTTGCGTTAGGCTGGGCCCTGTCGCCGAATTCCTCCAGAAACGCTTCGGCGGCGCGCAGGCGTTCGCGGCTGGTCGGATGCGACCGCATATAGGGGTCCTGATTTACCGTGCTCAGCAGTTCTTGCCCAGCGAATTTGCGGTGAAGCGTGACCATCCCGCTGGGAGAGATACCGGCCCATCGCAAGTAGCTGGCTGCGCTGCGGTCGGCGGAGGCCTCTTCGGCCCGCGTATGCCCCAGAAAGCTACGCAGCGCAGAGCCCTGTACACCCGCGGCAATCCCGGCGGCGGCTTCTCCGCCGCCCGCCGCAGCTGCAATCAGCGCCAATGCGGTGCCAAGGCCTGCATTGCGGTTCGCCGCACGCAGATTCTCTGAACGCCGCGCCAGATGCCCGTTGGCGATATGCGCGGCTTCGTGTGCGATCACCGCCTGCAGCATTTCGGGGCTGTCGACGCCCAGGATCAGGCCATAGTTCAAGTAGATCGCGTTATAGTCGATCACAAAGGCGTTAAACGTGCTGTCATTGACCACCAGGATTCGAACCCGGTTGGTGTTCAGCCCGGCTGCGCGGAGCACGGGAAAGGCCAGTTCTCGCAGGCCGTATTCGATATCGGGGTCGCGGATCAGGCTTTGCGCATGGCTCTGCACCGCCGCCGTCAGCCACAGGACAGCCGCCAGTATCAGGGCCGGGATTGACGCCAGCCGGGATACGCGTTCAAAAGCCATGGCTGCAACATGGGAGATGGGCATGAGAAACTCAACCCGATCCGGGGTCGATCCTTTTATTGTGATGGACGTGATGGAAGCCGCGCGTCGGGCGGAAGAGGCCGGACGTCACATCATTCATATGGAAGTCGGCCAGCCCGGAACCGGCGCTCCGAAAGGCGCGACCGAGGCTTTGGCTCACGCGATGCAGCAGGGCCCGTTGGGCTATACGGTGGCTTTGGGCCTGCCCGCGCTGCGCCAGCGCATCGCGCAGATGTATGGCGATTGGTACAATGTCGATCTGAACCCTGAACGGGTGGTGATTACGCCTGGGTCGTCGGGCGGGTTTCTGCTGGCTTTCACGGCGCTGTTCGACAGCGGCGATCGTGTGGGTATCGGTGCGCCGGGCTATCCGTCTTACCGACAGATTCTGAAAGCGCTGGGCTTGGTTCCCGTTGATCTGCCAACCGCGCCCGAGAACCGATTGCAGCCTGTGCCATCCGATTTCGCAGGGCTGGACCTGCAGGGTCTGATGGTGGCTTCACCCGCCAATCCGACCGGTACCATGTTGAATCGCGCAGCCATGGGCGCGCTGATCGATGCAGCGCGCGGGCAGGGCGCGTCCTTCATCAGCGATGAAATCTACCACGGGCTGGAATATGAGGCCAAAGCCGTCACCGCATTGGAACTGACGGATGAATGCTATGTGATCAACTCATTTTCCAAGTATTTCTCGATGACCGGCTGGCGGGTTGGTTGGATGGTGGTGCCCGAAGATCAGGTGCGCGTGGTCGAACGCATTGCCCAGAACATGTTCATCTGCGCGCCCCATGCCAGTCAGGTGGCAGCCTTGGCTGCGATGGAATGCGAGGATGAGCTGCAAGCCAATCTGGATGTCTATCGCCAGAACCGCGCGTTGATGCTGGACGGGCTGCCCAGGGCTGGCTTCACCAATATCGCCCCGCCTGATGGGGCGTTTTACGTCTATGCCGATGTCTCGGATCTGACCGATGACAGTCGCGCCTTTGCGGCCGAGATTCTGGATAAAGCGGGCGTTGCAGTCACGCCGGGGCTGGATTTCGACCCAGTGCGTGGGCACACGACCCTGCGGTTCTCTTACGCGCGCGCCACTGCTGATATCCAAGAGGGACTGGCGCGACTACAGGCATTCATGTCCGAACGCGGCGCGTTGGTGCGACAGGGCTGACCCGTTCACAAAAGCTGCGGATTGGTATAGGCTGCCCGCCAAACGATCTCGGGATAACTTGAGGCCATGAGCAGGATTTTCTATTGCATCGCGCTGATCTGGGCGCTGTCTTGTGCTGCTGTCGCGCAGGATTTCAGCGCCCTTGCACGCATTCAGCCAGATCAAAGCCGCATTGTCGACACGGGACGCACCGGTGTGCAGGTCGATCTTGGCCTTAGCCAGGGGGTGCCGTACCGCATCTTCACCCTGCGCGATCCCTACCGGATGGTGATGGATTTCCAAGAGGTCGACTGGAGTGGCCTGAACAGTTCAGACTTCCTGCAATCCGAGCTGATCAGCGGCGTTCGGTTTGGCGCTTATGTTCCTGGCTGGTCTCGATTGGTGCTGGAACTTGGCGCACCGATGGCTGTGGACACCGCCGAGATGCAGATCAATCCGAATGCTGGCACGGCCTTGCTGACGCTAAACCTCAAGGGCGTTGATTTCGACGTGTTCAACGCCTCGGCAGGTGAGCCCAAGAATCCCGGTTGGGATCTTCCCGAGCCTTCGCTGACCGGTCAGGCGACTCCTCGCAAGTCCGATGGTCCCTTGCGCGTGATGCTGGACCCCGGTCATGGCGGTATCGATCCGGGGGCCGAGGTTGGGGGGATCACCGAGAAGAACATGATGCTGACCTTTGCGCGCGAACTACGGGAAATGCTTTTGCGTTCAGGCGGGTATGAGGTGGTGATGACCCGCGTTGACGATCAGTTTGTTTCGCTGGAACGTCGCATCGCGCTGGCCCATCGGGCGGGCGCAGATGTGTTCATCTCGCTGCATGCGGATTCGCTGTCCGAGGGGCAGGCGCATGGCGCGGCGGTTTATACCCTGTCGGATGAGGCTTCGGACGTGGCCAGTGCAAAGCTGGCCGAACGTCACGATCGCGCGGATTTGCTGGCGGGCGTCGATCTTAAAGGTGCGGATGATGAGGTCACGGACGTCCTGCTGGATCTGGCTCGGCAAGAGACAGAGCCCCGCACAGACGCGCTGGCGCAGGCCTTGGTCAATGGTATGGCGCAGCAGGGCGGGCCGATGAATCGCAAGCCGTTGCGTACCGCGTCCTTTTCGGTGCTCAAGGCGGCGGACATACCGTCGGTTCTGGTTGAATTGGGGTTTCTGTCCAGCCCCCGAGACCTGGAAAACATCAAGAACCCCGATTGGCGCGCCAAGATGGCCTTTGGGATTTATCAGGGGCTTGAGGACTGGAACCAGCAGGATGTGATCAGGCGGTCCCTGATTGGACAGTGACCTGAGGCCGCAAAACGGCTAGAATACGCCTGTGGTTTTGACCCTTGGGCGGTGCGCCCCTATATAGGCGGCAGCGCGAGAAAAAGGCAGTAACGTGATCCGGTTTGTTCTTTCGATTTTCGGGGCGATTTTCAGCCTCGTGACTTTGGGTATCTTTATGGCGGCGCTGGTAATCGGTGCCGTGTTCTGGATGTATGGCCGCGATCTGCCCAGCCATGAATCGCTGGCCCAATACAAACCGCCAACGATCAGCCGCATCTATTCGGGCAAGGGTCAGCTGATCGACGAATTCGCACAGGAACGTCGTCTGTTCACCCCGTCCGAGGAAATCCCCGATCTGGTGAAACAGGCCTTTATCTCGGCCGAGGACAAGAATTTCTACAGCCATCAGGGCTATGACCCGCGTGGGATCATCGCAGCGGGCGTTGAGGCAATCCGGTCAAAGGGTGAAACCGTGCGCGGGGCCTCGACCATTACGCAGCAGGTGATGAAGAACTTCCTGTTGTCGGGCGACCGCCGGGCCGAGCGAAAGATCAAAGAGATCATTCTCGCCACCCGGCTTGAGGATACCTTGGACAAAGAACAAATCCTCGAACTCTATATGAACGAGATTTTCCTGGGTCAGAACTCTTATGGTGTAACCGCTGCCGCCCAGACCTACTTTAACAAGACCTTGCAGGAACTGGCCCCGCACGAAGCCGCGACATTGGCCTCGATGCCCAAGGCGCCATCCGATTATCACCCGGTTCGGCAAAAGGAACGCCTGCTTGCCCGCCGCAACTACGTGCTGCGTGAGATGAACCAGAACGGCTATATCGATCAGGCGACTTATGAGACCGAAGTCGAGATGCCGCTGCGGTCGGTGCAGAACGGCGATTTCGAAAGCTTTCGCACCGCGCTGCCACCGCGCGACTATTTCACCGATGAAATCCGCCGTCAGTTGAGCGAAGATTTTGGTGAGGGTGAATTCTTTACCGGTGGTTTCACCGTCCGTGCCTCGGTTGATGAGGAAATGCAGGTCGAGGCCGCCAAAGCCCTGCGCACCGCATTGCAGAAATATGACCTGTCTCGTGGCAAGTGGCGCGGAACCGGTGAGGTGATTGCCGAGGACGCGCTGGCGGATGAGGCACAATGGCGCGATGCGCTGTCTCTGATGGAAATCCCGCGCGATGTGGTGCTGCCGACCCAATGGTATCCGGCTGTGGTGCTGGACGTGGCCGAGCAGCAATTGACCGTCGGGATCGAGGACGGACCATCCGATGGCATCATCCCGCGTTCTGACATCAAGTGGATGCAGGGCAATTTCTTCGACAATTTCAAACGCGGTGACGTGATCCTTGTGATGGCCGGGGAAGAGGGGCAGTGGTCCGCCCGTCAGGTGCCAGAAGTGCAGGGCGGCTTTGTTGCGATGGACGTGAATTCAGGCCGCGTTCTGGCGATGCAGGGTGGGTTCTCGTATCAGGACACAGTGTTCAACCGCGCGACGCAGGCGCAGCGCCAGCCGGGATCAAGCTTCAAACCGTTCGTCTATGCCGCCGCATTGGACAGCGGCTATAGCCCAGCAACCATCGTTGTGGACGCGCCGATTGAGGTGAACACGCCGCAGGGTCTGTGGCGGCCCAAGAACTCGTCCAACAAGTTCTATGGCCCGACGCCGCTGCGCACCGGGATCGAACAATCCCGAAATCTGATGACCATCCGTTTGGCGCAAGAGGTGACGATGCCCGTCGTTGCCGGTTACGCCGAGCGTTTCGGCGTCTATGACCGCATGGGCGCTTTCCTTGCCAGCTCGCTGGGGTCCGAAGAGACGACGCTCTACAAGATGGTTGCGGCTTACGCGATGTTCGCAAATGGCGGTGAACGGGTAGAGCCCACGCTGGTTGACCGCATTCAGGACCGGTTCGGCAAGACGATCTATCGCCATGATGATCGGCAATGTCTGGATTGTAACTCCAGCTGGCTGGAGCCGGATGAATCGCCCACGATTGAGACCAACCGCTCGCAGGTGATGGATGCGATTACGGCGTATCAGCTAACCTCGATGATGAAGGGCGTTGTGGACAGGGGCACCGCTTCGCGTTTCGTTAACCTGCCGGTGCCGACCGCGGGTAAGACCGGAACGACCAACGACTCGAAAGACGCCTGGTTCATCGGCTTTACCTCGAACATCGTGGCGGGCTGCTATATCGGCTATGACCGTCCGCGCCCGATGGGCCGGGGGGCCTATGGTGGCACCATGTGCGGCCCGGTGTTCCAGAGCTTCATGGAAAAAGCGGTTGAGAAATATGGCGGGGGCCCGTTCGACGTGCCGCCCGGTGGTCACTTTATCAAGATTGACCGGTTCAGCGGCGCGCGTCTGCCCGCAGAGGCGACTGGCGATTATGTCGTGGCTGAATACTTCCGCGATGGTGTCGATGGCTTTATCGACCGGATTTATGATGGCGGCTTTGCCATCGGATCAGATTTGCCGCTGTTCGAAGAGGTTCAGCGCGCAGGTGTACAGGTGCAAACTTCAACAGGTGAAACGGTCACCGTCGGCCCAAAAGCCTCGCAAGGCGATTTGAGCACGGGCGGTCTTTACTGATTTGCTGCGTTAAGCAGCAAGCGCAACAAATCGGCCTCTTTGTCTTGTGCAAGGGAGCCTTTTGCCCTCCAGTAGATCGACAACGCGCATTTGGCGGCGGCCCATTGGGCCAGGCGCTTTCGGTCAACGCCAAGAGTATCTGCGTAGAGCGAAAGACATTTGTTCATGTGATCCGGTTGGCGCACGAGCTCTGGCATACCCTTGGGATGCCGGATTGTGTTGGCCAATTCAAAGGCAAGATCGCCCAGATAGCCTTTGGCGTCGATGACACGTGGACCCGCGCTGCTGAGGATGACATTGTCGGGGTGCAGATCGCCGTGCAGCGGGGTCATCGCTGTCTGACTGTCCAATAGGCTTCGCGCCAACCCAATGGCCTGTTGCATATCCCGAACCAGATCGACGGGACAGGAGGGGGCGAATTGGCATTCGAAAAGGGGGTGGAACACCTGGGTCAGCGGGCGCAACCCCGAAATCTGAGGGGTGGGCTTGGCGTGCAGGCGCTTGGCGGTCTCTGCCAAAGTGACTAGGGCCTGACCATACTCTCCCCGCCGCGCGATGTCCCCAAGCGTGGGGCCTTCGAGCCATTCCATCAGGATCGCTGTTCCGGTCTCTTTGAGAATCCTGACGGCTCCCCGGTCTTGCCAGGCGCTCAGGATTTCGGTTCCCGCTGCTTCGTTGCCGCGATCCGGGCGGTGATAGAGTTTGAGCGCAGCCGCTGTATCATCAGGATCCAGAACCTTCCAAACACGGGCCGCGCCGGTTTCCGCAACCGGCGTGATCAAAGTCAGCTGCCATTGATCCAGAATCTCTTGTGGTGGGTTCTGCATTCCCGATGCGCCTGTCTTGTGGTGGCCTCCACCTCTTGCTATCACGCAGGCCTGATTGAGCAAGTTGGGACAACACCATGCGCGCCGAAACCCAAAATATCGTGGCGGAGATTGAAAAGTCGCTGGAGCTGCTGGCGCAGCGCATGGACTATGAAACCGCGCCTCACCGGCTTGAGGAGTTCAATGCGCGGGTCGAAGACCCCAACCTGTGGGACAGCCCTGAAAACGCGCAGAAACTGATGCGCGAGCGGCAGATGCTGGTCGACGCCATTGAGACATACGAATCCATCAAAACTGACCTTAGCGACAATATTGAGCTGATCGAACTTGGCGAGATGGAAGAGGATGACGAGGTTGTTCAGGACGCCGAAGAAGCCATCGCCAAGCTGGGCTCGAAGGCTGCCAAGAAAGAGCTTGAAGCGCTGTTGGATGGCGAGGCTGACGGCAACGACACTTTTCTTGAGATCAATTCAGGTGCGGGTGGCACGGAAAGCTGCGACTGGGCCTCGATGCTGGCGCGTATGTATGTGCGCTGGGCAGAGAAAAAGGGCTATACGGTCGAGCTGCAATCGGAGACGGCCGGTGAAGAGGCTGGGATTAAGTCTGCAGCATATAAAATCACCGGTCACAATGCTTACGGTTGGCTGAAATCTGAAAGCGGCGTGCACCGACTGGTGCGAATTTCTCCGTTCGATTCGGCGGCAAAACGGCATACGTCTTTCAGTTCGGTCTGGGTCTATCCGGTCGTGGATGACAATATCGAGATTGAGGTTAATCCGTCGGATATTCGGATCGATACTTACAGGTCGTCCGGTGCGGGTGGTCAGCACGTGAACACCACGGACTCGGCGGTACGGATCACGCATATTCCCACCGGGATTGTTGTGACCTCGTCCGAGAAATCCCAGCACCAGAACCGCGACATAGCCATGAAGGCGCTGAAATCGCGGCTCTATCAGCAAGAGCTGGATCGCCGGAACGCTGACATCAACGCCGCGCATGAGGCGAAAGGTGATGCGGGCTGGGGCAACCAGATCCGATCTTATGTGTTGCAGCCCTATCAGATGGTGAAAGACCTGCGGACAAACTATGAAACCTCGGACACCAAAGGGGTGCTGGACGGGGATCTGGATGGGTTCATGGCGGCGACGCTGGCGTTGAACGTGGCGGGCAAGAGCCGGTCCGAAGCGCAAGGCGAGTAAGTCGGCAGGGGGCTCTGCCCCCGCCGCGGCGGGCCGCGGCTCCCCCGGGATATTTTTTGGCCAGATGAAGTGGATACGGTGTGCGTGTCCGCGGGCCGAAAAGATGTATTGAAACAGTGGGTTTTAATGATCTGGTGGCGCGGCTAGGCTGGATGTGACATTCACGACCCCTGCCGTTGGAGCCTAAATGGACATCACAGAATATTCTGCGCAGATGCTGATCGCGGACTTATCGGAGCGGCGGGTGTCGGCGGAGGACGTGATGCGCGCAACGCTGGAGCGGATCGGGCAGGTCAACGGCGCGGTGAACGCCATCGTGGCGTTACGGGATGAAGAGGCGTTGTTGGCGGAGGCCCGTGCGATGGATGCCGGGCCAATACGCGGGGCACTACATGGGGTGCCCGTGGCGGTAAAGGATCTGGTGAATGTGGCGGGTGTTGCCTCATCGCAGGGATCACCGCTGTTTAACGGCTTCGTGCCCGAAACAGATGATCTGATCGCAGCGCGGATGCGGGCAGCAGGCGCGATCCTGATTGGCAAGACCAACACGCCCGAGTTTGGGTTGGGATCACATACGTTCAACCCGGTCTACGGGGCGACGCGCAATCCTTACAATGCCGCGCGAACCTGCGGTGGATCTTCGGGCGGTGCGGCGGTGGCCTTGGCGACCGGGATGCTGACGCTGGCCGATGGGTCGGACATGATGGGCAGTTTGCGCAATCCGGCAGCCTGGAATAACGTCTACGGGTTTCGGCCCAGTTGGGGCCTGGTGCCGTCGGACCCGGTTGGGGATAGCTTTCTGCACCAACTGTCAACCCTTGGACCAATGGCGCGCAGCCCCGAGGATATTGGCCTGTTGCTGGATGTGATCGCGGGGTCTGATCCGCGATTGCCCTTGAACGCGCCCCATAGGTCTGTGTCGCCGGTTGAGCCCCTGGATTTGACGGGGATGCGTATTGGCTGGCTGGCGGATTGGGGAGGCGCCTTTCCGATGGACGCGGGGGTCCTGGACCTTTGCGAAACGGCTTTGGGTGTGTTCGGGCAGTTGGGGGCCCATATCGAGCGTATACCGCCGCCTTTTGATGCGGAAGCCATGTGGGACAGTTGGATCACGTTGCGATCTTGGTCTGTTGCGTCGGGTCTGGAGCCGTTGTCCCAGAACCGCGATGCCCTAAAAGACAGCGCGCAGTGGGAGCTGGATCGGGGTCTGGCACTGTCGGCGTTGCAAGTGCATCAGGCGAGCGTGGTACGGTCCGATTGGTTCCGAAAGGCAGTCGAGGTTTTTGACCACTACGATGCCCTGATCCTGCCGGCGGCGCAGGTCTGGCCTTTTGATGTCAACCTGCCATATCCGACCGAAATCTCTGGGCGGGCCATGGATACGTATCACCGCTGGATGCATGTGACCGTGCCCGTCAGCCTGATCGGTCTGCCCTGCCTGGCGGTTCCAGCTGGTTTTGGGGCGCAAGGATTGCCGATGGGGCTGCAACTGTTCGGGCCGCGTGGGTCGGATGCCCGCCTGTTGTCCATTGGCGCGGCCTATCATGCGGCAACAGAGTGGCCCCAAAGGCGGCCCGCCTTGCAGTAACGCCTCATGGCGAGGAGGAGTTGAGATGGATAGACCCTTTGGTGTACCGAACCTGCGCCCGGTGAACCGCGTGATGATACGGCAGGCACTGCATCAGGCCTGGGCTGATCTGCGCCGCGCGCCGGTGTTCGGTCTGATCTTCGCGGGGGTTTATGTTCTGGCCGGTTGGGCCATGGCCTGGATCACCGTGCAAACTGGTACAAGTTTCTGGCTGGTTCTGGCCGCGATCGGCTTTCCGCTGATCGGGCCGTTTGCGGCTGTCGGCCTCTACGAGGTCTCTCGTCGGTTAGAACAGGGGGAACCCCTTGATATGCCTGCCGTGTTTGGCGTGGTGCTGCAGCAAAGCCGCCGCCAATTGCCCTCGATCTGCGCCATCATCGTTGTGGTGTTTTTGTTCTGGTTCTTTTTGGGCCACATGATATTTGCACTTTTCATGGGGCTCTCGACGATGACGAACATATCCAGTTCGTTGGAGGTTTTTCTGACCCCCAACGGGGTGATGATGTTGGCTGTCGGCACGGCTGTTGGTGCGGTTTTTGCAACGCTGCTTTATATGATTTCGGTTCTGTCGATCCCGATGCTGCTGGATCGAGAGCTGGATTTTGTCACCGCCATGATCGCCAGCTTTACATATGTCTCACAAAATAAAGTCGTGATGCTGGCTTGGGGGCTGTTTATCGCGGTTTTGACCTTTGTTGCGATGCTTCCCTGGTTTTTGGGCCTGTTGATCGTGCTGCCTTTGTTGGGTCATGCAAGTTGGCATTTGTACCGAGGAATTTGCAGTGACGACGCACCAGATTGATCGATCTGCCATAGGCGCCGTTTCGCGAGGGTTAGACTGATGGTCCACCGGTTTTTGCAGATCGTCGCGCGGCTTGGAACACGGTTTCAGCGTTCTGTTTGAGATGGCGCAGAACAACCGGCTGTGGCTGATGCGGTTCAGAGGGTTTGATAACCGTTCCGCGCCAAAATTCGGCATCCTGATTCAGCAAGTATATCTTACTGTTATGGCCACCGCGTTGTGAGGTCAGAATGTAGACATGATCGCCAGTGGTCGCTGCAATCCCTTGAATTTCGCGCGCTTGTGGTGATGTGCCGGGCATATGGGCTCGGGGGGTATAACCCCGTATCAAGGTGCATTGAGGTCGCCGTTTGGCGTAAAGCAAGGTCACTTGTGGTGCCGAGGGCTGGCTTTCGGCGACCGCATAGAAACCGGATGCAAAAGTCTTTGGTCCTCGAACTTCAGACCCGGACCCCAGAAACTGTGTCAGGATTGAACTCGCAGGATGTTCTGTCACAGCGGGAATTTCACCTAAGGGGCTTAGGACAATCCTTGCATCAACATCAAAAAACCGACAAATCCGATCCAAAACATCCGGGCGCGGGAAGCTCTCGCCTGCGAGGTAGCGATTGAACTGCGTCCGATTGATGCCGAGCTTCCGGCACAAGGCCGAGACAGATGGGTAGTCGCGCGCAAGGTGCCTTAGGTTCGAGCCGAACATAGCCCGAAGCTCAGCAGGGCTGCGAATGTCATCGGCCATGTTTTTCCCCGGCGCTTTATTGCTTCACGTGTTAAAAGTTCAGGCTTACGGATCACCGCAGGCACTGAGAAATCACAAAAATCACCAAAACAACGCATCCCCAAATCGCGTTGCGGGCCGAAGCTAACGCGCCGTAAGCCAAAAGCAATAGGCTTTATCTTAATTTGTTTGAGGTTTTTCTCAGGAGAAGGGGCGTTATGGTAAAAATAACGCACATAAAGCCACTCGATTGCCAGCATCTGTGGAAATCGACCAATTTCAGATCGACCCCGCCCGAAGTTTTCGGAGGCAGGGTCGGGGCTTAAGAAAAATCAATCGCCACGCAGCAGGGCGGCAACACCGGTGCGGGCAATTTCAATCAGTCCCAGCGGGCGCATCAGATCGGCAAAGGCGTCGATCTTGTCGGGTGCGCCGGTGATCTCAAAAATGAACGAATTCAGCGTGCTGTCGACCACATTGGCGCGGAAGATATCGGCAAGACGCAGCGCCTCGACCCGTTTGTCACCTTCTCCGACCACTTTGATGATCGCGAGTTCGCGCTCGACCGAGGGGCCCTCGACCGTCAGATCATGAACATCATGAACCGGCACGATCCGGCCCAATTGTGTCTTGATCTGTTCGATCACCTGCGGGGTGCCGGTGGTGACGATGGTGATGCGGCTTAGGTGGCCGGTGTGGTCGACCTCGGCCACGGTCAGGCTTTCGATGTTGTATCCACGGCCCGAAAACAAGCCGATCACGCGGGCCAGTACGCCCGGCTCGTTCTCGACCAGTACCGCGATTGTGTGCCGTTCCTGCACGTCCGAAAATGTGGGCCGTAGGTTATAGGCCGAATGGCGGGTAGAGCCTTTTTTGATATGTAGGGCAGACATTTATGTCCCTTTCATCACCTTGCGAAAACCGGGCGTCGGGCGCCCGATCAATTCCGACGAATGTTGTTAAACCAGAACCGAACCTTTGGAATCGATCACGCCCTGCGTTTCGGCCTCGCCCAGCAACATCTCGTTATGGGCTTTGCCCGACGGGATCATGGGGAAGCAGTTCTCGTGCTTTTCAACAAGGCAGTCAAAGATCACCGGGCCGTCGTAGTTGATCATCTCCATGATCGCGTCATCCAGATCGGCGGGGTCGGAACACAGGATACCCTTGGCCCCGAAGGCCTCGGCGAGTTTGACGAAATCGGGCAGGGCCTCGGACCAGGAATGCGAATAGCGCTCGCCATGCAGCAGCTCCTGCCACTGGCGCACCATGCCGAGGCGTTCATTGTTCAGGATGAACTGCTTCACCGGCAGGCGATACTGAACGGCGGTGCCCATTTCCTGCATATTCATCAGCCATGAGGCTTCGCCGGCAACGTTGATCACCAACGCATCTGGGTGGGCCATTTGAACGCCAATCGACGCGGGGAAGCCGTAGCCCATCGTGCCCAGGCCACCGGATGTCATCCAGCGGTTGGGGTCTTCAAAGCCCAGATACTGTGCCGCCCACATCTGGTGCTGACCCACTTCGGTGGTGATGTAGCGGTCATGCTTTTTGGTCAGTTCCTCAAGCCGTTGCAGGGCGTGCTGTGGTTTGATGGTCTTTTCGCTGGCGGTAAAGGCCAAACAGTTCACCTTGCGCCAATCCGCAATCTGCGCCTGCCATTGCTTGACATTCGCCGCGTCCGTCTTGCGGCCCCGCGCTTTCCAGATCTTCAGGATATCCTCAAGCACATGGGCCACATCGCCCACAATCGGGATATCCACGCGGATCACCTTGTTGATAGAGGATGGGTCGATATCGATATGCGCTTTTTTCGAATTGGGCGAAAACGCATCAATCCGGCCTGTGATCCGGTCGTCAAACCGCGCGCCGATATTGATCATCAGATCGCAATCATGCATCGCCATATTGGCCTCATAGAGACCATGCATCCCAAGCATGCCCAGCCAGTTTTTGCCCGAAGCCGGATAGGCACCAAGACCCATCAGAGTCGAGGTGATCGGAAAGCCAGTCGCATCGACCAACTCACGCAGCAGCTGGCTGGCCGCAGGACCCGAGTTGATGACGCCACCACCCGTATAGAACACCGGTTTTTTCGCCGTCTCTATCGCCGCAACCAATTCGGTGATCTCTTCCAGATCGCCTTTCAGGATGGGTTGATAGTGCGAGGTTGAGGATTTGGGCGAAGCGTACTCGCCCGAGGCAAACTGCACGTCCTTGGGAATGTCGATCAATACGGGGCCGGGGCGGCCCGAGGTGGCGACGTGGAAGGCTTCGTGCATGGTCTCGGCCAATGAGTCCGTGTCTTTCACCAACCAGTTGTGTTTCGTGCAGGGACGGGTGATGCCAACCGTGTCGGCCTCTTGAAACGCGTCGGAGCCGATCATGAAAGTCGGAACCTGGCCGGTCAGAACAACGATCGGGATCGAATCCAGTAACGCGTCGGTCAAGCCAGTTACCGCGTTTGTCGCGCCTGGTCCTGATGTCACCAACGCAACGCCGGGTTTGCCGGTCGACCGCGCATAGCCTTCAGCGGCGTGCACGGCTCCCTGTTCGTGGCGTACGAGAATGTGGCGAATGTCGTTTTGCAGAAAGATCTCATCATAGATCGGTAGCACGGCGCCGCCGGGGTATCCGAATACCGTGTCCACGCCCTGATCCTTGAGGGCCTGAACCACCATCTTTGCGCCGGTCATCTCACGTGTCATCTGCTTTGCTCCGTTCGCGACATGTGTCTTGCGTTTGACAAAAAAAAGCCCCCGATGTTTTCGGAGGCGCATGGGTTCGATTATGGTTTACCGTTACCGGCCCATGCGCTTGTTTCCCACGATTACGACTAGCGTTCTCATCGCCAGAGGCTCCTTTTTGCGTGCAGGGACATTATGAGCGGCGCGCAAGGGCGTCAACAGGCAATTGCACCAATTTTCTATCTTCAAGAAGTTATTTTGCGACATTTTATTGCGCAGATTGCCGCAGGTTGGGAATTTTAGCGAAAAATGATGTCTTGGGCGCCGGTTGGGATGGATATTCGCCAGTCTGAATGCGTCAAGCAAATGTCCAAAATGGGCATGATCGGGCGGTTTAACTGAGTCACGCTGACAGAGACGGGACTACGAGGGAGGTATGTCATGCTGCATGATCTGGTGGATTTGGGCCGCTATCCCATCGACCGGCCAGGTTCACAGGCTTATGACCGGATGATTGATGATGTTCAGCGCGAACTGAGCGAAGATGGCTGTGCGGTATTGCCGGGTTTTGTGCATCCCGGCGGGCTGGAGCTGTTGGTGAAAGAGGCCGACGCGGTGTCGCCGCAAGCCCATCGCTCCTTCAACCGAACGAACGCCTATTTCACTAAAGATGACCCGCGGTTCGGAATCGGCCATCCCATCCGCCGCTTCTATGAACGTTCGAATGCTTTTGTCCCGGCGGACAATTTCCCTAAATCCGGACCCTTGCGACGGATTTATGAGTTTGACGGGTTCATGCCCTTCATCCGGACCGCGCTGGAGGAGCCTGCGGATCGGTTCTTTCGCTATGACGACCCGCTGGCGGATGTGATCATCAATGTCGTGGAAGCGGGGCAGGGCTTTCCCTGGCATTTCGACACAAACAACTTCACGGTGACTCTGGCCATTCAAAATGGTGAAGACGGGGGTGCGTTCGAATATGCGCCGAACCTGCGGACTTCGGAGGATGAGAATTTCGGTGCAGTCTCTGCCGTTCTGGATGGCGACATGTCGCGCGTGCGCCGGTTGGAACTGCAGCCAGGCGATCTGCAAATCTTCAAGGGGCGGTATTCCCTGCACCGGGTCGCGCCGGTTTTTGGGACCCGCCAAAGATATGTCGGCATCTTTTCCTTTGTGGAAACCGAAGGAATGTGCGGCGGGGTCGAGCGCACCCGGCAGCTATACGGTCGCGTCCTGCCGCATCATTATGAGCGTGAAGGCACACGGCAGGATCAATTGCTGGATTGAGCCAGCAGAACATGTAGCATGATCCTGAAGCAGGCCGGAGGTTCCAATGCCCGAAGTGCTACAGATTACGCCGTTTGTTCTCTGCGCGTCACTGGAGGCGCAGATTGATTTCTATTGCCGACGTTTGGGGTTTGAGTGCGGATTCAAGCAGGATAACTATGCCTTTCTGTCGCGGGGGTCAGTTGCTGTCCGGTTGCTGGAATGCCCGCCACGCACCGATGGCAAACCTTTGGGTGATAACCAGTCCTTTTACATCGATGTGAAAGGTATTGATGCGCTCTATGACAGTTTGAAAGATGGTTTGAGCGACCTGCCCGAGGGACGCGTGCGGCCACCTTTTGATCAGCCCTACCTACAGCGCGAGTTTCACGTCCTGGATGAGGACGGGACCTTGATCTTTTTCGGGGAAGATATTCGCCCTCGAAATTAAAGCCCCCCGCCCCTCGGCAACGCGCCTTTGGCGCGTCTTCTCTGGTTGGGCCGGGCGGCGCGTGCCGCGCCGCGTCTGGATCAGAACCCCACACCAGTGCCCTGTAAAACCCCATGTTCCAGCGCATAGCGGGTGAGCCCAGCGGTGGAGGATATGCCCAGTTTACGCTTGATGTTCTTGCGGTGGGTTTCGACCGTGCGAACCGAGATATCCAAGGCCAGGGCGACTTCTTTGTTGGATTTTCCCTGCGCCAGTTCGAGAAGGATCGTCTGTTCCCGACCGGTCAGGGCCTCTCGGGTACTGTCGCCTTTGGGTTTCAGCGACCCGCTTGCTCCAGTGCACAGATATTGCTCGTCTGCCATGACCGCATCAATGGCCTGTTTGATTTCGTCTGTTGGGACGTCCTTGAGCAGATACCCTTTGGCCCCATGGCTGAGCGCGGTTGAGATGTATTCTGGGCTGTCATGCATCGACAGGATCAGGATGCGCGTTTGAGGCAAACGTTCAAGGATCATTTCCGTTGCGCTCAGGCCCCCCAGGCCCGGCATGTTCAGATCCATCAGGATCACATCGGGGGATAGGCTTGCGGCCTGATCCACAGCAGACTGACCGCTGCTGAGCGTACCGACCACCTCGATCTCGTCATAGCTTTCAAGGATCGACTGGATGCCCTCGGCCACCATCGGGTGATCGTCGACAATAAGGACTCGGATGGTCATGTCCCGGCCTTTCGCTTTGGTGTTGCGTCTTCCTGCGGTGGGAGCAGGTGGCTCAGCGGCAAGCTGGCTTCGATCACCGTGCCGCCATGCGGGCCGCGTGATGACAGAATACGCAGCGCCCCGTCAAGCTGTTCGATGCGCTCCTGCATGTTGCGCAGCCCGATCCCGGTGGCCACTCGGCCCGGTTCGTTTCGCAACCCGCGCCCATTGTCGGTGATCCGCATCGTCGCACCTTTCTTGTGGCCACGCAGATCGATGGTAACATGCGACGCATCGGCATGACGTTCGATATTGGTCAGCGCTTCTTGCGCAATTCGATAGAGCGCGATCTTGCTGTCCTGATCCAGCCGGTTGCGGAATACAACGGTCGAGAACTCGGTCTCGATCCCGGTGCGGTCCCGAAAATCATCCGTCAGCGATTTAAGGGCAGGGCCCAAACCCAGATCATCCAGCACACCAGGGCGAAGGTCGCGGCTGATACGGCGCACTTCGGTTATGGCGGTGCCCAAGTGTTCGATCCCTTTGTCCAACGGGTCCTCTGCATTTGAGATATCTCCACGAGATACCCGCCGCCGAGCGGTGTCCAGCGCATAGCGGACGCCGACCAATATCTGGCTGATCCCATCATGTAATTCTCGCGCAACTCGTCCGCGTTCTTCTTCCTGTGCATCAAATACACGCTGTGTCAGCTCTTTCAGCTTTGCGTCAGCCAGCCGCCGTTCGCGGATGTTCAGTAACATGCCCGAGGCAAACACGATCAGGACAGCCGCCACAACAATGGCGCCGATATACATAAAGGTGCGCTGCACACGGGCTTCGACCTCGGCGCGTGCATTCGCAACAGCGGCAACGATGTCGTCGATGAACACGCCCGTACCGACCACCCAGCGCCAATCCTGTAGCCCGACCACATAGGCGATCATCTGCGCCTCTTCTCCGGTAGACGGTTTTTGCCACATGAAACTGTGCCACCCTGCGCCTTGACGGGCGAGGCGGATAAACTCATTCACAACGGGCGTGCCATCGCTATCGGTCAGGCCCTCCCAGTTTCGGTTGATGAATTCGGTCTGCCGGGGGCTGACAAGGTTGTTGCCGTCATAGTCATAGACAAAGAAGAACCCGTCCTGCCCGTAGATCATAGCCGACAGGATCTGAGACACGAGGTTCTTGGCCACCTCGTCATCAGGTGTCGCCCGACCATAGATGTAAGCAAACCCGTTGCGGGCTTGCGTGACGTAGTTGCGCAGCTCTTCTTTCTTGGCCTCGATCAGGCTGCGCTCCAACGCTTCGATTTCGCGTTCGGCTGTTGCACGCGCTTCGTAGGCTACCAGCACGGCAATGGCTGCCACGGCCACAACCAAGGGGATCGCGGCGACAAGGGACAGCTTCTGCGCATAGGTCAGCGAAACCAGATTTCTTAATCTCTGCATTGTCGAATCGATACGCAACAGGCGGCAGAAATGCAAAAAGAATGGACATCTTAAGGACCAGAACGACCGAAAATCCGGGGTTCGAGCCGTATTTGCTAGTTATTTTCCTATAAAAACCCGTCAGAAACCTGCGTTTCTACGCAGTACTAGGTATTCCTTTTCACATCTTCGGCATTACCCTGCGGCCTACTGAATGCGACAGGCCCGGAGTGTTTCCGGGTTACGACTATGTAAGGGGAGGAACACTCATATGGATCGTCGTTCATTTCTAAAGAAATCTGCTCTGGGCGGCTCGGCTGCCGCGGCAACCGCACTGGCCGCACCGGCCTATGCGCAGGGTCAGCGTACCCTGACCATGGTGACCTCGTGGGGTCGTGGTCTGGCCGGTGTGTTTGACAGTGCACAGCGCTGCGCCGACAGCATCAACGCGATGTCCGATGGCAGCCTGAATGTCGACATCAAGGCCGCAGGCGAGCTGGTTGGCGCGTTTGAAGTGTTTGACGCTGTATCTTCGGGTCAGGCCGATATGTACCACGCGGCAGACTACTACTTTGTGGGTCAGCACCCAGGCTATGCCTTCTTCACCGCTGTTCCGTTCGGCATGACCGCTCAGGAACTGGTGAACTGGTACTACCACGACGGTGGTATGGAGCTGCATGACGAGCTGGGCTCGATCTTCGGCCTTAAATCCTTCCTGGCCGGTAACACCGGTGCGCAGGCAGGTGGCTGGTACTCGAAAGAGATCAACGGCCCCGAGGATTTCCAGGGTCTGAAGTTCCGTATGCCGGGTCTGGGTGGTCAGGCGCTGGGTAAACTGGGCGCATCGGTTCAGAACATTCCGGGTTCGGAAGTGTATCAGGCGCTGTCCTCGGGTGCGATTGACGGCACCGAGTGGATCGGACCCTGGGCGGACGAAAAAGCTGGTTTCCAGGAAATCACTAAGACCTACTACACTGCGGGCTTCCACGAGCCGGGCGCAGGTCTGTCGCTGGCGACCAACCGCGATGTGTTCGAAGAGCTGACACCTGCCCAGCAGAAGATCATCGAGATCGCAGCTGCCGAAGCGCACCAGTGGAACCTGGCGCAATTCCTGGCCAACAACGGTGCAGCCCTGCAGCGTCTGCAGTCGGGTGGCGTCAAGGTCATGGAATTCCCGGACAGCGTTTGGGATGCCTTCGGTCAGGCCAGCCAAGAAGTTCTGGACGAGAACATGGGCGACGAGCTGTTCAAGAAGATCCACGACAGCGCGATGGCGTCGATGGCATCGTCCTCGGCCTGGCTGAACCTGTCGTCTGGTGCTTACACCGCTCAGCGCGACCGCGTGCGCGGCTAAGCCCTGATCATCAGACCAAACGGTTTCCCCGCAGGCGCGGGGAAACCTTTCCTGTTGCACATGCGCGGACCCATCATGCCGCACCAATAGGCAGTGCAACCGACGCGACCTGGGGACAACATGCAGGACGAAAACGGTATCTCGTTCTTCGGCGCCCTGTGGAATGGACTGATCTGGTTCATTCAGAGCATTGCCGAAGCCTTCTATAATTTTGGATATGCGATCACGCATCCGCAACTGTGGCTGAACTGGTCGGACAATGAAGCTGTGATGCGCTTTGTCTACTATGGCGGGTCGGTCGAGTTCTTCTTTGTGATTTTTGCCCTGTTTCTGGTGCTGACGGCCATTGGCCTCTACTACCGGAATTTCATGTGGGGCATGGTTCGCGGGCTGGAAGGGTTCGCAAACATCACCGGGCGGTTCTTTGCCTGGGCCGGTTTGCTGATGGTGCTTCAGCAGATCATCATCGTTTTCATGCAGCGTGTCTTTACGCGCGCGGATATGGCGTTCGGGTTTGGTATTCCTTTTCAAAAGGATATCAGTTGGTTCGCAGAAGAACTTAAACTATATAACGCCATGGTGGTCTGCCTATGCTGTACCTACACATTTGTGCAAGGCGGACATGTGCGGGTTGACCTGATCTACGCAGGCATAAGCCACCGCGCCAAGCGTGTGGTCGACATGTGCGGTGCGCTATTGTTCATGATGCCGATGGCGGTGCTGACTTGGATGTATGGCTGGTATTTCATGTGGCGGCATCTGATCGTGCCGAAACCATCGGCCAGTGATACTCTGGACCGGTTGGTTGCCAAATCACGCGCGCTGCGGTGGAATGTGGAAACCATCGGCTTCAGCCCCAACGGTTTCAACGCATATTTCCTGTTTAAAATCCTGCTTGTCCTATTTGCAGGCATGGTGTTCCTGCATGCGATTGCGTTCCTTTACCGATCGTATCTGGAATATGTGGAAGGGCCCGAGAACGCCGGAAAATACCTCGACAAGGACAGCCTTGGCGCAGGTGAAGAAGCCTATGAAGGCGCACATTAGGGACGGAGACCCAGACAATGCTATTCGGACTTGATGGCGTCGAGATAGGCCTCATTATCGTATTTTTCTGCCTTTTCGGAGGCATCCTCTCTGGTTTCCCGGTGGCCTTTGCCATTGGTGGGGCCGGGGTCATATCCTTCGGGATCATTGCCGCGCTGGACAGTGCCGGGCTATTGATCCATCAGGCAATCGATACCAGTTCGCAAATGTACCGGGATCTGGTTGCGACGGGGGTGAAACCCGATTCAGTTTCTGTGTTCCGATACCCGGATTTGCCAAGGATCGGCGAGCCGGTCTTCCCCTCGGGATGGGAAACTGCACTGGACCGCAATGTTTCGTTTATCGTCAATCGTATGAACGAGCGTGTTCTGGCGGGCCAATCGATCGAGACACTGCTGGCCGTGTTGATGTTTGTTCTGATGGGCATCACGCTGGAGCGCTCGAAGATTGCCAATGATCTGCTGACCACGATGGCGCGTGTCTTTGGCCCGTTGCCGGGCGGTTTGGCGGTTTCGATTGTGGTTGTTGGCGCGTTCCTGGCGGCCTCCACCGGGATTGTTGGCGCGACCGTGGTGACCATGGGATTGTTGGCACTACCGACCATGTTGCGAAACAACTATTCGCCAGAGCTTGCGACCGGTGTGATTGCTGCGTCGGGTACTTTGGGGCAGATCATACCGCCCTCGATTGTGATTGTCCTTTTGGGGACACTGGCAGGAGATCTGTATTCCACGGCGCAAGAAAGTCGAGCTGTGGCAGCGGGATGTACCGATGCGTTGACCTATCTGGGTGAGCCAGCGGTGGTCTCGGTGGGGACATTGTTCCAGGCCGCGCTGCTGCCGGGGATCATGTTGGCACTTCTTTATGCGCTTTACGCCTTTGGCTATGCGCTGTTGAATCCGGACAAGGCACCTGCCGTCGAACTGTCGGGCGGGTCAGGCGAGACGATCACACGATCCGAAGGGCTGACATGGCTGCTGGGCGCGCCGGTTGCAATCATCGTTGGCGCAATGCTTCTGGGCAGTGCCGGGATCATTGGCAGCCAGAATATCTCGGTCTCGGCTTTCTCGGATGTGGGGCAGGATGCATCACTTCGGACCAATGTATCGGAGGAATGCAAAGCCTCGATGATCGATCTGCATGGTCAGGCGGCCTGGGATCAGGCCGTGGTCGAGCAGCAGGAGATTGATGCCGCCGGTGGAATTGCCAATGCCGAACGTCTGAGCGAGGAAGAAATCGCCGCGGCGCGTGAGACCAAGATTGCCGATGCTGCGCCGATTGGGACCGGTGTCACGATCATCGTTGTGCTGCTGGCCCTGACCCTGGTTCTGGGGCGCGGCATTGCACCATCGCGTTCCCCTCAGCCCTTGATCGTTGGGGCGATTGGCCTGTTGCTGATGTTGCTGGTTGATATCCTGTTGATCTCACCGATCACCTCGTCCGGCGGCACTTTCCTGCTCTTGGCCATCCCGTTTGCTATTGCGATTTATGGCTGCAAGGAAGCAGCTGCGCGTTGCGCGACCAATGATCTGATCCGCGTGGTCTTTCCTCCGCTGGTTCTGATCATTGCCGTTCTTGGCTCGATCCTTGGCGGGATCACCAACCCGACACCGGCCGCCGCGCTTGGTGCAGGTGGGGCAATCATGCTGGCTGCTTATCGTAAATTGCGTGAGCAGGGCCAGTCAGGCGGTGTGATCATCTGGTCGACCTTCGCCGTCATCATCTGCCTGTTGCTGGGTGTGAACTTTGACCTGCGGGTGAACCAGAGCGGAGCAAACGCCGAAACCTGGATCGCCTTTGGTCTGGCTTATTCAGCTTATCTCTATGCGCTGTTTGGTCTACTTTATGGCTGCTGGGTGCTGTTTTCGAGCGGAGTTTTGACCCCTGTGGTGCGGGAAACGGCCAAGGTGACCTCGATGGTGTTCACCATCCTGATCGGATCGCAGTTGCTGAACCTGGTGGTGATCTCGTTCGGGGGTGAGCACTATATCCAGCAATTCCTAAAAAGCTTTGACAACGAGTTCACGGTCTTCCTGATCGTGATGCTGGTGCTGTTCATTCTGGGCTTTGTGCTGGATTTCCTCGAGATCATCTACATTGTGATCCCGATTGTGGGCCCGGTGATCTATGGCGGGTCGTTTGATCCGAAATGGGTGACGATCATGGTGGCGGTGAACCTTCAGACCTCGTTCCTGACGCCGCCCTTTGGGTTTGCGCTGTTCTATCTGCGGGGTGTCGCGCCAAAAGAGGTGACGACCGGACATATCTACCGAGGGGTTGCACCTTTTGTGGTCATCCAGGTAGTTGGGATCGCAATCCTGTGGTTCTTCCCGGCGATTGTAACCATTGTCCCGGATTTGATTCCGAATTGATCGGATTGAGTAATCAAATTGAAAAAGGGGGCCTGATGGCCCCCTTTTGCTTTTTATGTTGGGGGGTAAGGGGCCAGCCCCTTCTTGGCCTGCGGCCAATTCATCCCCGGGATATTTTCTGGCCAGATGAAGAGTGGATCAGGTGAACTGGATCAGATCCCATCGATTGCCGAACGGGTCGCGCCAGACGGCGACAATTCCATAGGGTTCGGTGCGAGGTTCTTCTTCGAAGTGCACACCGTTTGCGCGCATCGCGGCATGGTCGCGCTGGAAGTCATCGGTTTGCAGGAAGAAGCCGACGCGGCCTCCGGTCTGGTTGCCGATGGCGGCGTTTTGATCAGGACCAACGGCTTTGGCCAACAGAAGCGAGGCGCCATCGCTGCGGGGTGGGACCACCCGCACCCAGCGTTTGCCTCCGCCCAGATCGATATCTTGCTCCAGCGTGAAGCTG
This sequence comes from Ruegeria sp. AH7, assembly GCF_056541325.1. Lineage (NCBI taxonomy): Bacteria > Pseudomonadati > Pseudomonadota > Alphaproteobacteria > Rhodobacterales > Roseobacteraceae > Ruegeria > Ruegeria sp. AH7. The sequence continues at coordinate 464,149 of NZ_JBQFYF010000002.1, forward strand.
AGCGTTTCGGTGTAGAAGGCGATCGCCGCGTCATAATCCGGCACCACAAGAGTGACGGCATGCAGGCTTTGTTTCATATCAGATCAACCCTTGGTGGGGTGGCGGTCGGGCAACTGAATATTGGCAACCTGTTCCGCGATAGGGGCCGCAGAGAGCGGATGATGCGACTCATCAGAGAACGTTGCAGGGTCCTGAACCTTTTGCCATTGCCCTTGAACATAGGCTTCGAGGCCTGAGAATTTGGCCTTGTACCCCATCTTCGGGCTGCCGGGCACCCAGTAGCCCAGGTAGATATAAGGCAGGCCCGCCTCGCGCGCGATGTCGATGTGATCCAGGATCATATAGGTGCCCAGAGAGTTCTGCGGTTGCTGCGGGTCGTAGAAGGAATAGACCATGCTGAGCCCGTCATCGAGCACATCGGTCAGGCTGACGGCGATCAGGTCACCGGTTTCGGGGTCCAGATATTCCACCACGCGGCTGCGGATGGGGGTTTCCTCGATCATCGCGGCAAATTCGAACACATCCATATCGGCCATGCCGCCATCGGCGTGGCGCGTGTCGAGGTAGCGGCGGAACAGCTCGTACTGCTCGTCCGTAGCCCAGGGCGATGTGGCACGCCGCTGCAGGTAGGAATTCCGTTTTGCGGCGCGTTTCTGGCTTTTGGTTGGGCGGAAGGCAGCAACATCGATCCGAGCGGACAGGCAGGCCGCGCAATCAGTGCAGGACGGGCGATAGAGTACGTTTTGAGACCGGCGAAACCCTTGTTGGGACAGGGAATTGTTCAGCTGGTCTGCGCCTTCGCCTTGCAGTGCGGTGAACAGCTTACGCTCCAGCCTGCCCTCGAGATAGGGGCAGGGTTGGGGGGCCGTCACATAGAATTGTGGCGCAATTGGCAGCGTATGTCGCATGAAGGTCCCATGTAGCCTCGGACCTGATGATAGCAACGGTTTTTGGCGCCGCCAAGTGATTCACGCGATGTGTGGTCAGGCCCGTTGATTGATCATGACGGTGCCAAGGAAGGCGTCTGTCAGACCCTGACAGCGCGCGCTGGTCAGCATCATGATGATCGAGATGATCTGGACTACGAAAAACGCCATGCTGATGAAATATCCGGCGGTATGCGCAAGCGCTTTGCCCATATCCATACGTTCGCCAAATGCATCGCGCAATTCGATCCCCATGAAGCGCATGCCCAGCGTGGCCGAGCCGTTTGAGATGGTGATGACCCGATAGACAAAGCTTATGACCGCATAGATCAGGGGCAGGAAAAACAGCCCTGCGCCAAAGGTCAAAAAGACGGGAACAATACACAGCAGCGAGATCAGCGCGATATCGAACAGCCAGGCGACAAAGCGCTTGGATGTGACGGACTGATAAAACTCGGGTTGTGTGTCAGGGTTGGGCAGGTGGGTCATAAACAGATTTCCGAAAATGAAGGTCGTATTACCCTGTCCCGAAGACCGGGACAGGGCAAGGGGGATCAGGCAGGTTCGCCTTTACCGTCCTCTTCGTGGTTGTCGCGGGCGCGTTCATCCATGAACTGGTCGAACTCGGCCTTGTCTTTGGCTTCGCGCAGGCGATGCAGGAAGGCTTCGAAATCTTGCTGCTCACGTTCCAAGCGCGCCAGCGTGTCGGCCTTGTAGGCGTCGAATGCTGTGTTGCCCGAAGGTTTCATTGCGCTCATGTGGCTGTGCCAGGATTTGCGGCGGCTGCAAGATTTGCTGAACATGCGTTTGCTCCAGATCATATAGGCCAGAAGGGCCAGGCCCACGGGCCAGAAGAAGATGAAACCAAGGACCATGGCGGCGATCCAGGCACCTTTGCCTTTGTCGTCCATCCAGGCCTCGGCGCGGTGCAGCCATCCCGGGTTTGCAGGGACGGTAGGTTCGGACAATGCGGTCATTTGGTCTCTCCAGGGGTTGATGTAAATTCCTTTCACATTGTCTAGATGGGAAGCCTACAGATGGTTGCAAGGGGCGATGTGAAAAAGATTTACATTTTTTCGAGTCGGATGACTGAGAACCTGTACCCTCACAGAACGCAGCTATTGTAGTGCGCCAGTGTTTTATTCAATTTATTGAACGGATGTTTGCAGCGTCGACAGAACAGGGCTGAGCAGCGTGCGCGTTCTATCGTTTTCAGAAGTCGAACTTGCTCTGGATCGGGGGCGTGTAGGGTTCGATTAGGTCTTCGCCGTCGGATGCGCGTTTGATCGGCTTCACAGTATGATATTCAAATCGCCCCTCATATCCCGTACCAAGCGTCTCTTGCGCCTCTTGTGGTGTTGTGATGCCGTTTAACCAAGTCTCGATCTCTGAAGGGGTCAGAATGACCGGCATCCGATTATGGATGTGCGCTATCTGGGGGCTTGGTTTACGTGTCATGATGGTGCAGCTGTGCCGCCCATCTTGCGTTCGATAGAACCCGGCAAAGAACATAAGCGGTTCATTACGTTTGACTGTGACATAGGTCGGACAGCCATGCCCCTGATCCTTTTGCCATTCATAGTATCCAAGCGCCGGGATAAGACACCGGCCGTTGTTCCAATAGTCCTGCCAGAACGCGACATTCTCGATTTTGGAATTGATCATGGGCTTTTGACTGCGCGGATCCTTTAGCTGCCAGCGGGCGGACGTGAGTTCGGCAGTGTCGCCATCCCAGCGGATCATATTGACCTGATCGGTCGGTGAGACATTATAGCCCCCAGAGGGCAGCGGCTTGGGTAGATCGGGAGAGACCTTTCCATAAAGAAAGTACTCCAGAGTCGCGAGCATCTGTTTCTGCGTTAGGTGACCGGCTGCAAACTTACCACACATGGAATGAGCCTATTTTGGTTCAAAAACCGAGGCAAGGTTGAGCGTATGCCGCATCGGGCTTTGTTGTTCGTTCTTCAGGCTTGTGACCTTTGACATGTTGCCTGAAAAATATCTTTGATCGCTGTTCGTAGCTGCACATCCGCCTTCTTTCGTGCAGCCGCAGATTAGCGTAACAAACGATTATGACTATGGACGAAAACAACACCGCCCCTTCGATTGCCGAAATACTGGATCTGGAAAAGCAGGTTTGGACTGCGCTGGTTGTCGGGGATGCCAGCGCGGATCGCGCGCTTTTGAGCGCCGACTTTCTGGGTGTCTACCCGTCAGGCTTTGCCAATCGGGACGATCACGTTGGTCAATTTGCCGATGCGCCGACGATGGCTGAATTCAGGCTGAGCGAGGAAAAGCTACGGGTTCTAACTGCGGACATCGTCTTGCTGTCCTATCGCGCAGACTACGTGCGGCCTGGTGCAGCCAGGTGGGAGGCGATGCTGATTTCCTCGTTGTGGGAGCGTCGGCATGACAAGTGGGTCAACAGTTTCAGTCAGGACACACCGGTTCAGAACGCGTGATGCGTTTGACCCATTGACCTTAGGGTGAGGCAATGCGCAGGGTCGCGATATGAGTGACAGTCTGGCCATCACCCGTTTGCCACGCGCGTTCGACCCGTCTTTGGGCGATGAAACACGTGATTTGCTGGCGGATTTGACACCTGAACAAGGGGAGTTGATCGCCGGAACCGCCGGGTCCAGCCCCTATCTGAAAGGGTTGATTGAGCGCGAGAGAGACTGGCTGCCGCAAGCGCTGTCCGGGCCGGATCAGGCCATGGTTGAGCTTATGGATGCGGCGCGGGCTTTGGCCCCAGATCAGCTGAAGTCGGGTCTGAGGCTTGCCAAGCGCCGGATGGCGCTGCTGACTGCGCTGGCCGATATCTCGGGTGCGTGGCCTTTGGAAAAAGTGACCGCTGCGCTGACTGATTTCGGAGCGTTGGCGGCAGATGTCGCGGCCAAGGCCGAGATCGCCGCCCTGATCCGGCGCAAGAAACTGCCCGGAATGACCGAAGATGACGTCGAAACCGCTGCTGGGATGGTCATTTTGGCGATGGGCAAGATGGGCGCGCATGAGCTGAATTACAGCTCGGATATCGACCTGATCGTACTGTTCGATGAAACACGTCATGACCCGGTCGATTTCTACGATGCGCGGCATGGGATGGTCCGCGCCACACGCAACTTCTGCGCCACGCTCAGCGACAAAACCGCTGACGGCTATGTCTTTCGCACTGATTTGCGCCTGCGCCCTGATCCGGCGGTGACACCGGTTTGCATGGCGATGGAGGCGGCTGAGCGGTACTATGAAAGCCTTGGCCGAACATGGGAACGCGCCGCTTATATCAAGGCGCGCGCCTGTGCGGGCGATATCGCTGCCGGAGAGCGGTTTCTGGAAACTCTGCGTCCCTTTGTTTGGCGTCGGCATCTGGATTTTGCCGCCATTCAGGACGCCCATGATATGCGCCTGCGCATTCGCGAGAATAAAGGGACAGGTGGCAGCCTCTCGATTCCTGGCCATGATATGAAACTGGGACAGGGCGGTATTCGTGAGATTGAATTCTTCACCCAAACCCGACAACTGATCGCAGGGGGGCGCGACCCGGACCTACGCGTGCGCGGAACGGTTCCCGGTTTGGCTGCTTTGGCTGCAAAAGGCTGGGTGCCCAAAGAGGTCGCACAAAAGCTAACCGACCACTATCGCGCGCATCGTGAGGTCGAACATCGGATTCAGATGATCCATGATGCTCAGACCCACAAAGTGCCGCAATCCCAGGACGGTATCGAACGTGTGGCCTGCCTGATGGGGATCAGTAGTACCGAGCTGACGACCGACCTGACCCGCCGATTGACCGAGGTGCATGACTTGACCGAGGGGTTCTTTGCCCCCGGTCCTGGTGCGACCCCGACGCCCGAGCAAGAGGTTACGTTCGACAAAAGCATCCTGGCCCGCTGGGCCTCTTACCCGGCGCTGCGTTCGCAACGGGGCAGGCGCATCTTTGACCGGCTCAAACCTGAACTCCTGTCGCGCCTCGCCAAGACAGCACAACCGGAAGAGGCCTTGGTGGCGCTTGACGGGTTTCTGGCCGGGCTGCCCGCCGGGGTGCAGCTGTTTTCCCTGTTCGAGGCCAATCCGCAGCTGATCGATTTGTTGATTGATATCGTGGGCACGTCCCACGCGCTGGCCTCGCATCTGTCCCGCAATGCCTCGGTCTTTGATGCGGTCATAGGCGGCAGTTTCTTTGCTGACTGGCCCGGGCAGCAAGATCTGCAGGCCGAGCTGGAACAGGCTTTGGCGGCAGAGGCGGATTATGAAACTCAGCTTGATCTGGCGCGGCGCTGGTGCAAGGAATGGCATTTCAGGGTGGGGGTGCATCATTTGCGCGGGCTGATCGACGGCGCACAAGCGGGTCGTCAATACGCAGAACTGGCGCAGGCTGTTATCGCTTCGATCCTGCCTCATGTGACCGAGAATTTCGCCCGCAAGCATGGCGCTGCTCCGGGGCGTGGGGCCGCCATTCTGGGTATGGGATCGCTTGGGGCAGGGCAGATCAATTCGCAATCCGATTTGGATATGATCGTGATCTACGACCCGTTGGATCAGGAGATGTCCGAAGGTCCGCGCCCACTGGCCACCCGCACCTACTATGCGCGGTTCACGCAAGCACTGATCACGGCGCTTTCGGCCCCGATGTCTCAGGGGCGGCTCTATGAAGTCGACATGCGTTTGCGCCCGTCAGGCAATCAGGGGCCGGTGGCGACCAGTTGGGCCAGCTTCACCAATTACCAGCAGAACGAAGCCTGGGTTTGGGAACACCTTGCCCTGACACGCGCGCATGTGGTGGCGGGTGAGGTGGGGCTGGCCATGGATATCGAAGCTTTCAGGGCTGATTTCCTGTCGCGTCCGCGCGAAATGAAGAAGGTTTTGCACGAAGTGGCCGAAATGCGCACGCGGCTTGCCGCTGCAAAAGCCCCTGCCGGAGTTTGGGATGCCAAAAATGGTCCCGGCCGCTTGATGGATATCGAACTGATGGCGCAAACCGGCGCGTTGATGGCAGGTCTCGCGGATCGTGATGTGCCCTCCGGCCTAGATGGCGCCGTCGCTGCCGGGTTGCTGGATGTCGCGCAGGCACAAACTCTGAAAGACACCTACGATCTATGCTGGTACGTGCAATGCGCAGCGCGGCTGCTTTCGGGCAAAGTAATCGAGGCTGACAAGATTGGTGAGGGTGGTGCGGCGTTCCTGTGCAGGGCCACTGGGTTCGAACAGGTGGAGCAACTGCAATCCGCGCTACAAGACACTTACACGACCGCTGCCGAAATCATCGGCAGCGTCATCAAAGAGGGCGAAGATGGCACGCAGCACTGATCCCAATGACCCCAAGGGCCTGATCCGCGAAGCCTATAACATCGAAGGCATCGCTTTGCCGGAATGCCGCAGCATCTTCCTCGATTGGGCGCTCAGCCTGCCGGAGGGGCAGGATCAGAAGCAGGCGTTGACCACCCTGCATGCCACCTATGCTGCGCAGGATGCCGACCACCCGATGACACAGGTCATGGCCGAGGGGCTGCGAGCTTCAGAAGCACCAAAACGACGTGGCGGTTGGCGCTCGCGCCCGCGTTAGGGCTTTTCCCCCGGCGCGTGCATCACTAATAGGGGGCAATGACCAATACCACTGATCACCCACGTATCCGTCTGAAACCCAAAGCCAATGCGCGCGGCCTGCGACATGGGTTTCCCTGGGTCTATGCGAATGACATCGTCACCGACCGCCGCACTCGAAAAATCCCGGCCGGAGCGTTGGCCGTGCTTGAGGATGAAAAGCGCGCACCTATCGCTTTGGTCGCTGTGAACCCCGACTCAAAAATCATGTGTCGCGTATTGGATCGCGACATTGATGCCGATCTGAACGCCGATTGGTTCGAAACCCGTTTGCAACGCGCGCTTGAGATGCGCGAGCGCCTGTTCGAGGCGCCATATTACCGCCTGATCCATGCCGAGGCCGATGGCTTTCCCGGCGTGATCATCGACCGTTTCGGCGATGCCTGCGTGATCCAGCCCAACGCCGCCTGGGCAGAAGCGCATTTGGACGCGCTCACCGACGCTTTGGTCAGCGTTACCGGAGTAGCGACTGTCCTCAAAAACGCCTCAGGTCGCACCCGCGGGCTGGAGGGGCTGGATGACGTGAACCAAACCCTGCGCGGAACAGCGCCGGACGCGCCGCTGCCGGTGCCGATGAATGGTGCGAGCTATATGGCCGATCTGACCGGCGGCCAGAAAACCGGCCTGTTCTATGACCAACGCCCCAACCACGCTTTTGCGGCCCGTCTGGTCCATCCAGACGCGCAAGTGCTGGATGTGTTCAGCCATGTGGGCGGCTTTGGTCTTGCCATGTTGGCCGGTGGGGCTGCACAAGCAACCTGCGTCGATGGCTCTGCCGCCGCTTTGGATTTGGCAAGCAAAGGGGCCAAAGCCACAGGCTGCGCGGATCGTTTCCAGACCCGCCAAGGCGACGCGTTCGACGTGCTGACCGAACTGGGCGATGAGGGCGCCCTATTCGATGTGGTCATCTGCGACCCGCCCGCCTTTGCACCCTCAAAACAAGCATTAGATGCAGGCCTTCGCGCCTATGAACGTATCGCACGTCTGGCGGCCCCGCTGGTCAAACCCGGTGGTTATCTGGGCCTCTGCTCCTGCTCACACGCTGCCGATCTGGGCCGGTTTCGCGATGCGTCTTCACGCGGGATTGGCCGCGCTGGCCGGCAGGCACAGCTGATCCACACTGGTTTCGCAGGTCCCGATCACCCACAACTGCCACAGCTGGCAGAAAGCGGTTACCTCAAAGCCGTGTTCTACCGTCTGTGAGGGCGGTTCTCGATACCTGCGTCATCTACCCGACAGTGATGCGAGAGATGCTGCTGGGCGCAGCCAGCCTGGGTCATTTCACCCCGATCTGGTCCGCCCGTATTCTCGAAGAATGGGCCCGCGCCGCCCGCAAGCTGGGTCCCGAGGGTGAGGCGCAAGCCCGCGCTGAAATCGCGCTGACGCAGGCGCACTGGCCACAAGCCGAACGCGCGACCGCGCAAGGGCTCGAAAACCGCCTTTGGCTGCCTGATGCTGCAGATATCCACGTTCTGGCAACCGCGATAGCCGCTTCAGCCGACATTATCGTGACGGTCAACGCAAAGGATTTCCCGAAAAATATCCTGGCAGAAGAGGGGCTCGACCGCCGTGATCCCGATGGCTTGCTGCACGGTTTCTGGCTCTCGGACCCCAACGGTATGGCCACCATCGCCAACCGCGTTCTTGATGAAGCCAACCGCCTCTCTGGCGACCAATGGACCCTGCGCGCGTTGATGAAAAAGGCGCGCCTCCCACGCCTGGGCAAAGCCCTTTCCCAATAGGCGCGATCCCCTTCACCTGGCTACAAATATCCCGGGGAGCGCGAGGGGCTGGCCCCTCGCTGCCTAAGCCTGGCCGCCCGCACTCCAACGCTGCTCTAGTGCTTCCAGCGCTGCAATCCGCTCTCGTGTCTTCGGATGGCTCATCAACCAGGCTGGCACCATTCCAGCCCTTTGCTGGGTCAGGTCCTCCAGCTTGTGAAACAAGGACTTTTGCGGTTCGATCCCGATCCCGGCCTTGGTCAGCAAGGCGGCGGCGTATTCATCGGCCTCATATTCATCCTGGCGCGACAGGCGCGAGGCCAGCAATGAGGTTAGCGCATTGGCGATCATCGCGCCGATAAAGGGAATGAACCGGTTTAGTACCATAATCAGCGCTGTCCGCATGGCGTTCTGACCGGAAAAATCAATCATTCGCCGCTTGGCATGACCCAATGCCACATGCCCCAGCTCATGCGCGATCACGCTGGCCATTTCCTCGGCCGAAACTTCTCCATTGCGAAACTTGCGATAAAACCCGCGGGTGATGAAAATGCGCCCATCGGGCGCGGCTAAACCATTCACAGGATCGATCTCATAGATATAAACCGGAACCCGCGCGATATCCAAAGCGGCGGCCAACCGGTCGGTCATCCTCTTCAATACCGGATCGGCCAGTTCGGTTGATTTCTGATCCAGCTCACGATGGGTGCGCCAGACGGAAATCCGGTACATCACAAGGCCATACGCAATGGCCAGCAGGATCGGGGTGAAACGCAACATGGCTCAGATATGGGGGCGCCGCGGCAGCAGGGCAACATAATTCTTCAGCAGATCGAATGCCTGGGAAACAGATACACAGGCCCATCACCCGGATCCCTCGGCTTCACTTCTCCAAGTGATCCATATTTAGAAAGGTGAGTACATCACCGGCACGAGGAGCACGGATATCCAGAACAAACCCTTGATCCATCACGGCCTGAAACACCTTGGCCAGTCCGGTTTGACCGTAAATTCCCGGATGAACTTCAATCACAAGGCGAGGTACAGAGCGGAGGTCACATTTCTGGAAAAGCTCCAACTCACCACCTTCGATGTCGCAAATGATCATCGTCGGGGCAAACCTTGCAATTAACGCGTCGAAATCCAAAATCGGTACCTCGACTTTGTCAATGTAGGCACGTTCGTCGCCATTCAGGGACGACGCCCAGAAGTTCTTTCTAATATAGAAATCGACTGTGTCGCCATCTGAGGATTGCCCCAGAATGCCATGAAGACACTCGGCCTTTTGGGAAACCCCGTTTCCTTCAAACGTCGTGCGTATTACGTCAATCAATGCGGGGTTTGCTTCGACTGATACAACTTTATCCACCTTTTCGATCTGCGCGATCTTGGTCGACAAGAAACCAACTCCAGCCCCGATATCCAGAACACGCTCGCCTTGTTCGATGCACCGCTCGGCATGGCGCAGTTCTGCGGTTTCGTACCGCCCCAATCTCATGGACTTCAAAATTCTACGTGTGAACAATCCGGGCGTCTTTTGAATTCTGACCCCGCGATAAGACACCGAGCCATCGTCTTCAAAGAACTCTTCTGACATCAATCAACCTCAGATCTGGCATGGGAGCATCGAACGCCCACAATCGCAGGCGCAAGTTCCACTTTTCCGGATGCACATTAGTCGGAGTGGCCGGGTTGTAAAACCTTAAAGATCAACGGCCTTTTGCCCTCGAACCATCAGAGCGATGACCTCAAGGAGCATCTCCTACCGAGTCAGTTCCCGCATGCCCTGTTCCAGGCCGGACAAGGTCATCGGCACCATTCGATCCTCGAAAATCTCGCGGATCATGCCGATGGAATGGGTGTATTCCCAGTATTTCTCGGGCACCGGGTTGATCCACAGGTTTGACGCCCATTGTTGGTGTGTTTTGCACTCCTGAAAAGAGAAGGCTACGGAGGCAACAAACGGCTGCTCTGATTGTTAGGCACTGCAAGGTCCCTTGTTTAGGGACGCATGAAGTAACGCAGGTTGCCTCTCGTGATTGACGCGCGATACTGAGAATGTATGTAACTCTAAAAGGTTATTCTACCGCATCCGATATTTTGAAAGTCTCTCATGAACAAAATTCGACAGGCCGCTGTCGGTATCGCTCTGGCCGCCGTTGTTCTAGTGGTTTCCGCGCCTTTTGGCGTTGAAGCGCAAGCCAAGAAATGCTTCTCGAAAGGCAAATCCGATGCGCAGCGCATCGCTGGTTGCACATCGCTTCTGTCCTATGACGATATTCCAGAACACACTCGATCGCAGGCCCTGTTTCACCGCGCTCTGTTTCTGGCAAAACAAGATCCCGGTTTGGCCGAGGTCGACTATCTTGCAGCTCTTGAAATCACGCCAGATTGGACAGCGCCTCTACACAATCTGGGTCTGATCTACTTGAAAAGGGATGAGTATGATAAAGCCTTGTCGTTGTTCAATCATCTTCTGGAGGTTGACCCGGCATCTGATTTTGGCCACAGCAGTCGGGCGAGCACATACTATGAAATGAAGCGGTATTCGGAAGCGTTGGCAGATACGAGGTTTGTTCTCGCGTCCGTTCCGAACTCAGTGTTAAATCAGCATCGCGAAGGGCGAATTCTGGATAAGCTTGAGGATTATGATGCGGCGCTTGAGGCATACTCCAGAACCGTTTTGCTCGACACCAACTACGCTCTAGTGCGACTGGATCGCGCCTGGCTATACTACCAGCATCTTGAACTGCCGTATCACGCAGAAGTCGACCTGAATCATGTTTTGGCTCTATACCCAAATGACCACGTTGCATGGGCCGTCCTTGGTGATGTCCTGCTGCGACTTGGTCGATACGCAGAATCTGAGACGGCGATTGAACGTGCTTTGGCAATCAAACCGGAATACGACTTCGCGCTCCGTACTGCAGAGCGGTTTGTACGGGAAACTGACGAAGCAATAGCAAGGAGCGAAAGGCTGAGTACACCCGCTGCTCGCGAGATTGCTGGGCCTTCTTTTGGTACACTGCTGGCTCGAAGCTTTGCAGATCTTGATGAGCCAGAGCGCGCGCTTGCCGAATTCGACACGGTTCTTGCGAAGCTACCGGACAATGCCTTTGCACACGCCGGGAAAGCAGATGTCTATTATGATCTCGGCAACGACGAAGCGGCAATCAGCTCACTTAATGATTTCTTTGAAGTTGCATCGAAACGGGAAGAGGGCAATGAAATCTCGGACGAGGTGATTGATCGACAATACACGAGACTCGGCTTTTCTCACCATCGTCTTGGGGACCCGCAAGCTGCGCTTGCCGCATGGCGCCGAGGTTTGGAAAGCGCAAGTTCAGTAGACATTTCGCTCTGGCAGCTTCGCCTTCAATCCGCTGGTCACTATGCGGGCGGGCCAGATGGTGAAATCAGTGATGTGTTGCTGGATGGGCTGTCAAAATGCGCGTCAGACCATGAGTGTTTGGATTGAACACAAAAAACGCCGGCTAGGAAATCTCGTTCTACCGCAATGCATGCCGATGGCGGTGGCTTTTACCTCTAAGCAAATCTTGCGGTCTACCGAGTCAGTTCCCGCATGCCCTGTTCCAGGCCGGACAAAGTCATCGGCACCATGCGGTCCTCGAAAATCTCGCGGATCATGCCGATGGAATGGGTATATTCCCAGTATTTCTCGGGCACCGGGTTGATCCACAGGTTTGACGCCCATTGTTCGCGTGCGCGTTGCAACCAAACCTGACCCGCCTCTTGATTCCAATGCTCATTGGCCCCGCCAGGATAGGCGATCTCGTAAGGGCTCATCGAGGCGTCGCCGACGAAGATGCATTTGTAGTCGGGGCCGTAGGTGCGCAACACTTCATGTGTGGGCGTCTGCTGGTCCCAGCGGCGGCGATTGTCGCGCCACACGCCCTCATAGAGGCAATTGTGGAAGTAGTAGTACTCCAGATGCTTGAACTCGGTCCGCGCGGCGGAAAACAGTTCCTCGACCACTTTGATATGTGGGTCCATTGACCCGCCAACGTCCAGAAACAGCAGAACCTTGACCGCGTTGTGACGTTCGGGCCGGGTCTTGACGTCCAGATAGCCATGTTCCGCCGTGGCGCGGATCGTGCCGTCGAGATCAAGTTCTTCGGTAGCGCCCTCGCGCGCCCAACGGCGCAGGCGTTTCAGGGCGACCTTGATGTTTCGAGTCCCTAGTTCAACAGTGTCGTCTAAGTTCTTGAATTCGCGCTTGTCCCAGACTTTCACAGCGCGCTGATGGCGGCTTTCCTTCTGGCCGATCCGCACCCCTTCGGGGTTGTAACCGTAGGCCCCAAACGGGGAGGTTCCGGCCGTGCCGATCCATTTATTGCCGCCCTGATGGCGACCCTGCTGTTCCTTCAGACGCTCGCGCAGAGTCTCCATCAACTTGTCAAACCCGCCAAGCGCTTCGATTTCGGCTTTTTCTTCGGCCGACAGGTGCTTTTCGGCCATTTTCTCAAGCCAGTCGGCGGGAATGTCGACCGCTTCCAGAACCTGTTCAAAGCTGATCTCACCCAACCCTTCGAAACTGGCGGCAAAGGCACGGTCGAACTTGTCGATATTGCGCTCATCCTTCACCATCGACACACGGGCGAGGTAATAGAACGCCTCGACATCATAGGTGGCCAGACCCTTTTTCATCCCCTCCAGAAAGGTCAGATACTCCCGCAGAGAAACGGGTATGCCAGCCTTGCGGAGGTTCTCATAAAAGGGCAGGAACATCGGTCAGATCACCAGTCGAACCAGGATCAGCGAAATCACAAGTCCCAGCAAGGCAAAAGCAATACCATAAACTGCTGCATACTGAGCGATATCGGCGCCGTTCCCGTTGCGTTTGCGCGCGTTCCAAGCGCCTAGTATCGCACCCAAAACAGCCATTCCCAGGACTACCAGCATGTATTTGTCATCCGCCTATATTGTTACCGGCTGATCTGGTCGCGCGGCTTTCTGCCAGGGATTTCACCACCACATCTGCGCCAAACCCGTATCGCGCCCACCCAAGACTGTCCAGTCTGACGGCGCGTGCCTGCTGAACCTGCCCGGCCTGCATTAGTGCTTCGGATTTCAACAAGAGGAGCGTTGCTAGAAGCGACGCGTTTTCGGCTCGCGTCATCACATCTATGGCCTTATCCAGATCAGGCAACACGTTGGGGCCTTGATCCTGAGCCAGCGCGAATGAGGCGGTTTGTGCCGTGACATGGGCGCGATGTACCTCGGTTCCCGGCGTTGCATTCAGGAATTGTAGGGCGATCTGATACTGCTGGAGGGCTGCTGCGGGATCGCGGAACTGGATCATGCGCCCCATCAGATAGTGCGGATAGGCACGGCGGTGGTCGGTCCAACCCTGTTGCTGGCCAATTTCGGCAGCCTTCTGCGCAAAGCGGAATTGTCGGGGTGATCCGGGGCCGGGGCCAAGCGTTTTGTTGATCGCGTCAATCCACGCGCGCGGTGTTGTCGTGAAGGGTTGAACTGGCAACCTGTCTCCACGCGGGTTCAGGCGGCTCAGAACTGCGGGAAGGGCGGCTTCAACCTGTTCGCGCGTCATGCCTGTTTTTAACTCGGGCGCATAGGCCGTCCGCAGGATCAACATGTCAAAGCCGGTCAGGACGGTATGGATATTGTCGTCGTTAAATACGGAATCGGGCAGGTGATACAGGTCGTTCAGCGGTCCCAGCGCCTGCGCCAGTTCCTCGTGCAGGCAATCGCGCATTTCTTGTGGGCTGACATCATAGGGGATGAATATGCCCAGGCGTTCCCGCTGTCGCAGTTCGGTCCAGCTGCTTTTTGCCTTGCGACGATCCCGGCGGTATTCTTCCAGGCTGGAGGAATTAGGCACCACAAAGCACGCAGCATTCGGCAAGATACGGTGAATATCACGCTGACTGACGGCCTCGATGGTGATATTGGCCTGACCTTCGGAAACTTGCCGGATATCGATCCCCGCTTCGCGCCGCAAACGGGTCAGCAATCGGGCGAGATCGCTCTGCATGCTGGGAGTGGGTTTTCCCGTCAGCCGCACCGTGACCGGGGTTTCAAAACGGGTGAAAATGGGCAGCTGTGTGCCACTTTCCAGGGCAAAGTGCAGATCGAGGAAATCTGCTGCTATGTTCGTGTTGGACCTGGCCGGAGGGGTCGGCCGAGACGTCGTAAAGCTGTTGGCCGGGGGCAGGGCCTGTTCTATGGTTGTCACATTGCCCGGCAGTTCAATCCGCTCAACCGATGCGCAGGCCGAGAGGAGACATACCGCGGCAAGGGCGCCCCATCGCATCATGAGCGGTTGTACTTGATAAAAGGCGTCAGCGTGCCGATCCGGTCATAGAGCTGGCGTGCTGTCTGGTTATATTCCTGTGTCAGCCAATAGACCGTTGGCGCACCCTGCCGGTCGGCCTCGTCATACACCGCCTGGATCAATGCGCGCCCTACACCGGTCCCGCGCGCCTCGGGGCGGGCATAGAGGTCTTGCAGGTAACAGACTCTTTCCACCTTCCAGGCATGGCGGTGGAACAAGTAGTGCGTGAGTCCGACTAACACGCCGTCCTGTTCGGCAACGAAACAGGAAAAATCCTGCGGATCGTCCCCAAGCAAACGTGCAAACGTCGATTCATAAATCTCATCAGGCAGAGTCGTTTCATAGAAGGCCAGATAGGCCTGCCACATTTCGGCCCATTGATCTTTGTCCGCGGCCCGCAAGGGGAGAATTTCTGGTGCATTGGCCAAGCGATACGTCCCTATTGATAAACTGAGCCCCGGTTGCCCGATGCTGACATCCGGTCCGGCCCAACGCAAGCCGCGTTCACAACCTATTCGACAGCAGGCTAACGTTTGCTGCGCGCCATAAAGGCCAGCCGCTCGAACAGATGGACGTCCTGCTCGTTCTTCAGCAACGCCCCATGAAGCTTGGGCAACGCATTTGCCCCGTCGCGCTTCAGATCCTCGGGTGTCAGATCCTCGGCCAATAGCAATTTCAGCCAATCCAACACCTCTGAGGTCGAGGGCTTCTTTTTCAAGCCTTGGGTCTCGCGGATTTCGTAGAATTGGGTCAGAGCCGTGGTCAGCAGAGCGTCCTTAATCCCGGGATGATGAACTTCGACGATCCGGCGCATCGTCGCCTCGTCCGGGAAGCGGATATAGTGAAAGAAACAGCGGCGCAGGAAGGCGTCGGGCAGTTCCTTTTCGTTGTTCGACGTGATGATGACGATCGGGCGATGCTTGGCCCGGATCGTTTCACCGGTTTCGTAGACGTGGAACTCCATCTTATCGAGTTCCTGCAAAAGGTCGTTGGGAAACTCGATATCGGCCTTGTCGATCTCATCGATCAGCAGCACGACCTTTTCATCGGCGTCAAAGGCCTGCCAAAGCTTGCCCTTGCGGATATAGTTCGACACATCATGCACACGCTCATCGCCCAACTGACTGTCGCGCAGTCGGCTGACGGCGTCATATTCGTACAGGCCCTGCTGTGCGCGGGTGGTGGATTTCACATTCCACTCGATCATCTTCAGGCCCAAAGCACCTGCCACCTGTTTGGCCAGCTCGGTCTTGCCGGTGCCGGGTTCACCTTTGACCAGCAAGGGGCGTTCCAGCGTCACGGCCGCGTTTACAGCGATGGTCAGGTCGTCGGTGGCAACATATTCGGCTGTGCCTTGGAAACGTGCAGTCATGGGCCCCTCAAGCTCTTGCGCGCGGCTGCGCGTGGTGCAATCCCGGTTACAGAGAGCCAGTGATTTTGACAACCCGGGTCGCTGCGTCGACTCAACCGCAATTTGCTGTGCAAACGCTATCGCCTAACGCGATTCGCGGTGATTTTTCTGCTTCACTGATTGTGAACTGCCACAAAATCACCAACAGAAGTTCACCAAAAAACGCGTTTTTTCCGTTTCAAGTATCACATTTAGACCAGTCAGGCGTTGGGCGTACCTGACCTAAGTTTGTGTAGTGACAATCCCGTGCCCGTCGGATAAACGCTGCGCAGAAGGGGGTGCCAAATGTCAGGTGATACAACCGCGACCGACGTTTCTGGCCATACCGAGGGAGCAGATATGAAGCAGGAAGTTTTTCTGCCGGATGATTACCGCCCGGCCGAAGATGAGCCTTTCATGAATGATCGTCAGCTTGAGTATTTTCGACGCAAGCTGCTGGATTGGAAGACAGAGTTACTTGCAGGCAGCCGCGACACGATCGAAGGGCTGCAGGACAATACCCGAAACATTCCCGATGTCGCTGATCGCGCAAGCGAAGAAACCGACCGCGCGCTGGAACTGCGCACACGGGATCGCCAGCGCAAGCTGGTCGCCAAGATAGACTCGGCCCTGCGCCGTATCGACGAGGGTGAGTATGGGTATTGCGAAAAGACCGGTGATCCGATTTCGTTGAAGCGTCTGGATGCGCGACCCATCGCGACCATGACACTGGAAGCGCAAGAGCGTCACGAGCGTCGTGAAAAAGTTCACCGCGACGATTGATCGCTGAAAATCGCAAAAAAATCGGAACGCCGGGGCCTGTCGCCTCGGCGTTTTTGCGTTAAGCCCTAGGGATGAAACTCGACGGGCTGAAATTCTGCGTTGTGGGCGGTGGCATAGGTGGTCTGGCCGCCGCGCTTGCCTTGCAGCAACGCGGGGCGCGGGTGACCGTACTCGAGCAGGCTGCCGCCCTGACCGAAGTGGGCGCGGGTTTGCAGATCAGCCCAAATGGGATGTGCGTACTTCGCGCATTGGGTGTCGTGTCCGATATTCCGCCCTTGGGCCAAAGGTCCTACGGAACCGTGCTTCGCGACTACCGCAAGGGTCGAGTGATCAGCCGTTTGCCGGGTCCGAAGGCCGGGCCAACCTTTTACTATCATCGCGCCGATCTTTTGGGGCTGCTACTTCAAGCTGTCCAAACCGCCGGGGTCGATATCCGTTTGGGCTCATGTGTCGCTGAGTTGCGCAAAAACCCGACCGAGGTCGAACTTGTATTTGAAAGCGGCGCGCATCTGCGCGCCGATTGCGTCATCGCCGCCGATGGCGGGCGCAGTACGCTCCGGCCCAGCTTGAACGGGCCAGAGACACCCGTATTCACTCATCAGATTGCTTGGCGCGCGATAGTTCCATGGAAGGGGGCCGAGGCCCAACCGCGCGCCACACTCACGATGGGCCCAGGCCGCCATGTGGTGACGTATCCGCTGCGCGACCAGAGCCTGATGAATATTGTTGCCATCGAAGAGCGATCAGACTGGCAAGAAGAAGGTTGGCGCAGGCAAGGTGATCCAGATGATCTGCGGGCCCGTTTCGCGGATTTTGGAGGGCCGGTGCGCGACATACTCGCCGACGTGACAGAGGCGCATCTTTGGGCGCTTTTCCTGCGACCGGTTGCAAGCACATGGCAGGATGGCCGCATGGCTCTGTTGGGCGATGCCGCGCATCCAACGCTGCCCTTGATGGCGCAAGGGGCGTGCCTCGCGCTTGAAGACGCATGGGTTTTGGCCCGTTGCTTTGATGATCACTCAGAGATGAGCAGCGCTCTGGCAGCTTATGAGGCGGCGCGTTTGTCGCGCGCCGGGCGTGTCGTTGCAACCGCTGCTGCAAACGCCCACAATTTCCACCTGAAAGGTCCCAAGAGGCTCGCGGCGCAGCTTGCTCTTTCGGTCATCGGCCCGCACCTGTCGCGCCGATACGAGTGGATTTACAGCCACGACGTGACGACCTGAGCGGTCAGATGTCCAGATCCACCCAAACTGGAACATGATCTGATGGTTTTTTCTGCCCGCGTATATCGGCATCGATCTGGCAATCGCGCATTAGATCAGCCGCTTGCGGGGTGAGCAGGAAATGATCAATCCGAATGCCGTCATTTCGATTCCAAGCACCGGCCTGATAGTCCCAAAATGAATAATGCCCGGGACCTTGGGTGCGGGCGCGAAAGGCTTCGGTAAATCCAAGATTTAGAATTTTGCGAAACGCCGCGCGGCTTTCTGGACGAAACAGCGCATCCTCGCGCCACGCGTCGGGGCGTTTGGCGTCCTCGTCCTGCGGGATGATATTGTAGTCGCCCGCCATCAATGCGGGCTCCTCGCTTGCCATAAGGTCTTTGGCGCGCGCATAGAGACGCTCCATCCAGGCCAGCTTATAGTCGTATTTGGGCCCGGGCACCGGATTTCCATTCGGCAGGTAGAGCCCACAAATCCGGATCGCCTGCTTGCCAACAACGGTGGCCTCGATCCAGCGCGCCTGTTCGTCCTCGTCATTGCCGGGCAAGCCGCGCGAGACGTCCTCGAGCGGAAGTTTGGACAGAATGGCGACGCCATTAAAGCTTTTTTGGCCATGGGTTTCGACGTTGTACCCTCGGTCTTCAAACATCTCGCGCGGGAAGTTTTCATCGACGGATTTGATTTCCTGCAACAGAACCACATCGGGCTGCGCGTCATCTAGCCAACGGGGCAGGGCTTCGGCCCGCGCTTTGATGCCGTTGATGTTGAACGTGGCGATTTTCATACGCGGTCCTCCGATGCCTCAGGGCAACCTATCGCGCAGAACCGGCCCAACGGCAAGATGGAGGGTAGGGTTGCGAGGCTCTGCCTCGCGCTCCGAGGTATTTGGGAACAGAAGAAGGTGGGCGGTTTCTCGTGCTTCTTCTGTTTGAAAATACCTCGGGGGAGGCGCGGCTTGCCGCGGCGGGGGCAGAGCCCCCTGGTGTTACGTTACATCGAAAACGAAGTGCCGCATCCGCAAGAGGAGGTTGCGTTTGGGTTTTCGATCACAAACCGCGCGCCAATCAGTTCCTGGGTGAAATCGATGACAGCGTTTTCCAAAAACGGCAGAGAGATCGAGTCTACGATCACCTTTTGCCCTTTGCCTTCCAGCACCAGATCGTCCTCTTTGGGTTGGTCCAGCGCAATTTCGTATTGAAAACCGGAACATCCGCCGCCTTCCACTGCAACGCGCAATGCTTGCCCCTGATCCGCCGCGCCGATTTCGGCGAGGCGCTCAAAGGCGCGTTCAGTAACTGTTGGGGGCAGATTCATGCCAGACTCCAAAGGTTTATTTCCTTCTCGCGCTGCAATATATGCAACCAAAGGACGGGCGACAAGGACAAGACCTTTGGACAGAGCGGGTTTTGCCTCGGATCCAGGCCGCGCCAGGGGGCGGCTGGTGCCAGAGGAAGAAAGCAGTTTCCGATCATGCTTTCAGCGGGATCGGGACAGGATCATTCATGCCAGCGCCTTTCGGCGGCTGAAACACAAGACGCAGGTCTTTGTCGAACATGAAGGTGACAGCTATCGCACCCGGTTGACGCATTCCATCGAGGTCGCTCAGGTGGCGCGTACGATTGCCGGCGCGCTTTGCCTCAACCCGGAACTGACCGAGGCGGTGGCGCTGGCGCATGATCTGGGCCATACCCCGTTTGGGCATACCGGTGAAGACGCCCTGCACGCATTGATGCAGCCCTATGGCGGTTTTGACCACAACGCACAGGCCATTCGGATCGTGACCCGACTGGAACGTCACTACGCCGAATTTGACGGCTGTAACCTGACCTGGGAATGTCTGGAAGGCATTGCCAAACACAACGGGCCGGTTGTCGGAGAGCTTCCTTGGGCCTTGGCAGAGTGCAATGCCGGTTTCGATCTGGAACTGTACACTCATGCGAGCGCCGAGGCGCAGGTTGCTGCATTGTCAGACGACATTGCCTATAACAATCATGATCTTCTGGATGGCTTACGTGCTGATCTGTTCACGGATGAGGACATTCAGCAATTGCCCATCGTGGGGGATTGCTATGCTGAGGTGGATCGCAAGTATCCGGGTCTGGACCCATATCGCCGCAGGCACGAGGCGTTGCGGCGGGTGTTTGGGGTGATGGTCTCGGATGTTATCGATACCTCGCGGGACCTGATCGCTAAGTCTGGGGCGCAGACGGTCGAGGATATCCGCCATCTCGGCCATCCGGTGGTCCAGTTTTCAGCTGCTCTTTGGGCGCAACTGAAAGAGATCCGCGCCTTGCTGTTTGCACGCATGTACCGCGCGCCCAGCGTGATGCAGGTTCGGGCCGAGGTCAGCGCGGTTGTTGAGGAACTGTTTCCGATCTACCTCAATGATCCCAAACAGATGCCCGTGCGCTGGCACGGGGATATCGAGGCTGCGCAGGATGAAACTGCTCTGGCCCGGATCGTGTCTGACTATATCGCTGGGATGACGGATCGGTTCGCGCTGCAGGATCACGCTCGGCTGACCGGGCGTTGACTATTCAACCTCGATGTAAGCCAGCGCCCAGACCTGTTGCCCGGCTTGTTCTTGCGCCAGCTCTTCATCATCTGTCGGAGGGAACACGATCATCGTTGGGCCATAGCCACCGATCCCCATCGGGGACCCGTCAGCATGCGTGGCCAAGATGGGTTGATGTGACGTGATGCTGTCCCAAGAAATCTCCGATTGATAGCCGTCCATGGCCAGGGGTTTTGCGGTTTTGCCGACAGCGCCTGCCAATGTCATAACATCTGCCAAAAGAGGTCCGGAAAAAGCGATCTCTCTCTGATTGCCTTCGGGGCCATAAGGGATTGTGATCTCGACTTGCTTTATGCCGTCCAGTGCCACTGCGTCGAACCCGGCGGCGCCATCGTGCTGAACATCTAGAAAGCCCAGTAGACCGCCGTCATTCTCGCCACGGGGTGGCAGATTGGTTTCGGTCACCGCGCCACCAAGTGTCAGTAGGACGTGACCGGTGGGGCTGGGCATCTCAGCCAACACAGGAAGCGAGGTTGTCAGCAGCAGGGCAAGGGGCAAGGCAAGGCGCATAAGGTAGTCTCCGGTTGATCAGGCCCTATCGAGACTAGCGGGCTATGGATTGAAGCCAAGCGCAAACTTGTGCGATCCATTGACGTTCACGTCTTGCGTGGTAAACCGCCCGGCAAGCAAAAGGACATCCGTAATGAACCTGTTTTCCGAGATCCGCGCCCTGGTATTGGACGCGTTGACGCAGATGCAGTCCGAAGGCGCGCTGCCCGAAGGGCTGAGCTTTGACAACGTGGCGGTCGAGCCGCCGCGCGATGCGGCGCATGGCGATATGGCGACCAACGCGGCGATGGTGCTGGCGAAGCCCGCCAAGATGAAGCCGCGTGACATTGCGGATGCTTTGGCGGTCAAGCTGGCCGCCGATGACCGGATCACCAGCGCCGAAGTTGCGGGGCCGGGGTTCCTAAACCTGCGTCTTGCTGCGAGTGTCTGGCAGGGTGTGCTTGCGCGCGTTTTGGAGATGGGCACCGATTATGGCCGCTCGACCATGGGGCGGGGGCAGAAGGTCAACGTCGAGTATGTTTCGGCCAACCCGACCGGTCCGCTGCATGTGGGCCACACGCGGGGGGCGGTGTTCGGCGATGCTCTGGCGAGCCTGCTGGCCTATTCGGGTCATGACGTGACGCGTGAGTACTATATCAACGATGGTGGCGCGCAGGTAGATGTGCTGGCGCGTTCGGCCTACGAGCGCTACCGCGAAGCCAATGGTCTGAGCCCCGAGATTGCCGAGGGGCTTTACCCCGGTGATTACCTGATCCCCATCGGCGAAGCGCTGAAAGAGAAATACGGCGATGGCCTGATCGACAAGCCCGAGAGCGAATGGCTGGAAGATCTGCGCGAGTTTTCGACCGACGCGATGATGGACCTGATCCGCGCGGACCTGAAGGCGCTGGGCGTTGAGATGGACGTGTTCTTCTCGGAGAAATCCCTCTATGGCACAGGCCGGATCGAGGCCGCACTGCAGTCGCTTACCGACAAGGGTCTGATCTATGAAGGCGTGCTGGAGCCGCCCAAAGGCAAGAAGCCCGAGGATTGGGAGCCGCGCGAGCAGACCCTGTTCAAATCGACCGAGCATGGCGATGACGTCGATCGCCCGGTCAAGAAATCGGATGGCGCCTGGACCTATTTCGCCCCGGATATCGCCTATCACTACGACAAGGTCAGCCGTGGTTTTGACGCGCTGATCGACGTGTTTGGTGCGGACCACGGTGGCTATGTCAAGCGGATGAAAGCAGCCGTCTCGGCTCTGTCTGACGGTAAAGTGCCGCTGGATATCAAGCTGACCCAGCTGGTGAAGCTGTGGAAAAATGGCGAGCCGTTCAAGATGTCCAAACGGGCCGGGAACTTTGTAACCCTGCGCGATGTGGTCGATCAGGTCGGACCGGATGTGACCCGGTTCGTGATGCTGACCCGCAAGAACGACGCGCCTCTGGATTTCGATTTCGACAAGGTGCTGGAGCAGAGCCGTGAGAACCCCGTGTTCTACGTGCAATACGCCCATGCCCGCGTCATGAGCGTGCTGCGTCGCGCTGCCGAGGCCGAGATTGCTGCTGATGATGCGGCACTGTCGAACGCGGATCTTAGCAAAAACGATCACGCATCCGAACTGACGGTTGCCAAGAAATTGGCGGAATGGCCACGGCTGGTCGAGATTGCTGCGCGGACCAATGAACCGCACCGGGTTGCCTTCTATCTGTATGAATTGGCAGGGGATTTTCATGCTCTGTGGAACAAGGGCAACGAAGAAACCCAGCTGCGTTTCATTCAGGATGGCGATGTTGCCACAAGCCAGTCGAAAATCGCATTGGCGCGTGCCGTTTCTGTTGTGATTTCAGCAGGCTTGGGTATTCTTGGCGTTACTCCGGCGCAGGAGATGCGGTAACCAATACCGCCCGAACCGCCGGTCTGAGGCAGACAAGAAATGACCCGCGCGCTTTGATTTCAGGCGCAGTCGGGCGGTGAGGCAACATGGCGAGTTACGATTACTCGGGGCATCACGACCCCGATCAGATGCATTATACGAATCAATCACAGGCTCAGGATGTCTATCCCGAGGATGAACCACGCGGTGCGTTTGGGCTCGCGCGGATGGTGAATGTTCTGGGGGCGGTGGCTTCGTTGGCATTGGTCGCCGGTGTTGGTGTCTGGAGCTACAAGCTGGTGATGCGCGATGTCAGCGGTGTACCAGTTGTGCGCGCTGCCGAAGGTCCGATGCGTATCCAGCCTGAAAATCCCGGCGGACGACCTGCCGATCATCAGGGGCTGGCGGTGAACGCTGTGGCTGCCGAAGGTACGGCTGCGGCCCCTGCGGATCGTCTGATCCTTGCACCGCGTCCGGTCTCGTTGACCGACGAAGACCTGCCAGCAGGCGAATTACAGCCCACTCCGGCGTTGCATGTGGTGGAAGAACCGATCTCGAACCAGGAAGCCGCGGCGCTGCGGCAAAACGCGGTTGATGCCCTGGTGGCAGAACTGGCAGGCGAGGCGGCGCGAGCCGATCAAGAGGCCGCACCGGGTGTGCAGGTTGCATCCCTTGTCGCGCCCGAGGAAGAACCCGCCATCGACCCGGCCGATCTGGCTGCAGCACTGCCAGACCCGGCGATTGCGGAACTGCCCGGCGTGCGCCGGTCACTGCGTCCGCATACGCGCCCGGCGCGTCGTGCGCCTGCTGCCGATAGCTCTGAGGCCTCGATCAATGCGGCTGTGAAGGCGGCTGTTGGTCTGGATATCGACCCCGATACGCTGAGCAAAGGAACCCGTCTGGCCCAGTTGGGCGCCTTTGAAAGCCCGGATGTGGCAAAAGCCGAATGGGGGCGTCTGAGCGGCCAATTTGGTGAGTATATGGATGGAAAACAGCGTGTTATCCAGAAAACCTCAAGCGGAGGACGCACCTTCTATCGGCTGCGCGTTCTGGGGTTCGAGGATCTGAGCGATTCTCGTCAGTTCTGTGCCGCACTCGTTGCACAAGGTGCTGACTGCATCCCGGTCGCCGTCCGGTGACATTTGGCGCTGCGATCACCGATGCTGAGGGACTGCGGCTAACCGACGACGAACGGGCCTTGTTCCGCGAGATGAACCCGTTTGGGTTCATCCTGTTTACCCGTAACATCGACAGCGCCGATCAGGTCCGGGCTTTATGCGATGATTTCCGCGAGGCGGTCGGACGTAATTGTCCGATCACCATAGATCAGGAAGGCGGGCGCGTTCAGCGCCTGCGCGCGCCTCTGGCCCGCGAGTGGATGCCTCCGCTGGATCATGCAGAGCGGGCCGGAGAACAGGCTGATCGGGCCATGTATTTGCGCTATCGCCTGATCGCGCATGAGCTGTTCGAGCTCGGGATCGATAGCAACTGCGCACCCACATTGGATCTGGCCCGGGCTGAGACTCATGCGTTTCTGCGCAACCGGTGTTACGGCGAAGATGCGGACACCATCGGCAACATCGGACGTGCCGTGGCGCAGGCCCATCTGGATGGCGGTGTTCTGCCTGTGGTCAAACATATGCCCGGTCACGGACGTGCAACGCTGGATACTCATTTTGAGTTGCCTTTGGTCGATCTGCCTTTGGAGGAGCTGAAAGATACTGATTTCGCACCGTTTCGCGCGTTGAACGATCTGCCGATTGGCATGACCGCGCATTTGGTTTTCGGGCAGATTGACCCGCTCCCGGCGACCATCTCGCCCGAAATGATGACGGTGATCCGAGACGTTATTGGTTTTGATGGTCTGATCATGACCGACGATATCTCGATGAAGGCGCTGAGCGGCTCGGCGGCTGAGCTGTCGCGTCAGGCGATAGAGGCCGGGTGCGACGTGGTTCTGCACTGCAATGCCAGCTTGATGGAACGCGCCGAGGTGCTTAAGGCCGCCGGCCAGATGACCGATCTTGCTCAGGCCCGTGCCGATCGGGCATTGGCGATGCGCAAACCCCCGCAGGAACTTGACATCGAGGCCACCGAAGCGGAACTATCTGCCCTAATGGGCGGGCAGGTATATGAACGATAACCTTTTCAGCGAAGACACGGTCTCGGTCGCCGATCGACTGGCAGCCGAGGCGTTGATCGTTGATGTCGACGGGTTCGAAGGCCCGCTGGACGTGCTGTTGACCTTGTCGCGCACCCAGAAGGTGGATCTGCGGAAAATCTCGGTTCTGGCACTGGCGCAGCAATATCTTGCCTTCGTGGAAAAGGCCCGCGCGCTGCGGATCGAACTTGCGGCGGATTATCTGGTCATGGCCGCATGGTTGGCCTTCCTGAAATCCCGCTTGTTGCTGCCACCGGACCCGGATGACGAAGGCCCCTCGGGCGAGGAACTGGCCGCGCATCTGGCGTTCCAGTTGGAACGCTTGCAAGCCATGCGAGATGCTGCTGCACGTCTGATGGCGCGAGACCAATTGGGGCGTGATTTCTTCAAGCGCGGGCAGGGCGAGGATGTCACCCGCATCCGCACGGTGACCTATTCCGCGACGCTGCTGGACCTGATGCAAGGCTATGCCCGGATCCGCACACGGGACGAGTTCCGGCCATTTGTAATGGACCGTGATGCCGTGTTTACCATGGAACAAGCCTTGGAACGGATGCGCCCGCTGATCGGATTTGCCGGAGCTTGGACCGATATGGAGACCTACCTGCCGGAGGGGTGGGAGGCTGATCCAGTTCGCAGACGCTCGGCCACAGCCGCAACCTTTGCGGCCTCTCTGGAGTTGGTGAAAGAAGGACATATGGAGATGAAGCAAAGCGAGACCTTTGCTCCGATCCAATTGCGCAAGAGGACCGAAACACGTGACTGACACACCCGAAGAGACCGGCACCCTGTTTGAAGCGCCCCCGCTGGCCGAGCAGGAACGCATGGTCGAAGCGGTGCTGTTCGCCAGCGCTGCGCCAGTGACGGTTGCCGATCTTGAGGCGCGGATGCCGCATGGCAGCGATGCGGCGCAGGCGGTTGAACTGCTTCAGAAACGGTACGAAGGGCGCGGCGTGCGCGTGGTCAAGGTGGGTGAGGCCTGGGCGATCCGCACCGCTCCCGACCTCGGATTTTTGATGCAGAAGGAAACGGTTGAAACCCGCAAGCTGAGCCGCGCAGCGATTGAGACGCTGGCCATCGTGGCCTATCACCAGCCCTGCACCCGGGCCGAGATCGAGGAAATCCGGGGGGTTTCCGTGTCGCGCGGGACGATTGACCAGCTGCTGGAAATGGAGTGGATTCGACTGGGCCGTCGCCGTATGACACCAGGTCGTCCGGTGACCTTTGTGGTGACGCCAGAGTTTCTGGATCATTTCGGTCTCGAAAACGCCCGTGATCTGCCGGGGCTCAAGGAATTGCGCGCTGCCGGGCTGCTTGAAAACCGCCCGCCACCAGGAGCCATGCCGCTGGGCGAGGGGCAGGACGAGGCAGAGGACGAGGATCAGACTGAGCTGTTCGAGGAAGAGTGATCAAGCGGCCCTTTTGTTGCCGCAGATGAACGCTATCTTGAGGCATAGGAAACGGAGTTGAGCAATGAACGCCAATCGGATCATCGACATGATCGTGCGACAGGTCATGCGGCGCCTAGTGAACAAAGGAATCGACAAGGGCATCGATATGGCCAGTCGTCGTGGCGGGAACCCGGATCAGGCACCCTCGAATACGGGCGCGCCGAAGAATGCCAGTGCGCCGCGTCACGCGAAGAACCTAAGGCAAGCACATCGGGTAACGCGCCAGATGCGCCGGTTCATGAAGTTCTGAAGTCTAGCTTATCGCCTTGAAATGCTTGGACAGTTTCAGGCCTTGTCCCTGATAATTCGATGCGATGCCAGCGCCGTATAGTTGCGTGGGCATCTCGGCCATTTTCTCATAGACCAATCGCCCGACGACCTGCCCGTGTTCCAGCACGAAAGGTGCCTCGTGGCAGCGAACCTCAAGCACACCGCGTGATCCGGCGCCGCCAGCCTCAGCATGGCCGAAACCGGGATCGAAGAAGCCTGCATAATGCACACGGAACTCTCCGACCATGGCAAGATAGGGGGCCATCTCGGCGGCGTACATCGGTGGGATATGCACCGCTTCGCGGCTGACAAGGATGTAAAAGGCACCGGGATCCAGAATGATGCGCCCATCCTTTGTGCGCACCTCTTCCCAGTATTCCTGCGGGTCGTATTCGCCGATCCGGTCCAGATCGATAACGCCCGTATGCGGCTTGGCACGATAGCCGACCAGATCAGCATCCGGCAGTTGCAGATCAACCGAGAAACCCAGCCCATCTTGGATGACAGCAGGGCCATCGACCAGCGGCGATTCAGCATGCAGATCGTTCAGTTCGGCGTCGGTTAGAACCGCTTGACCCTGACGAAATCGGATCTGGTTCAGACGCATGCCTGGCCGGACCAGGACCGAGAAGGAACGAGGGCAAATCTCGGCATAAAGTGGCCCGGTATAACCTGCCGGAATACGGTCAAACTCGGTCCCGCCATCGGTGATGGTGCGGGTTAGCAGGTCCAGCCGCCCGGTCGAGCTTTTGGCATTGGCCACGGCGCTGGTATGGCCGGGCAGGTCCAGTGATTCCATCAGCGGCACCAGATAGACGCAGCCTTTTTCCAGAACGGCCCCGTTGGTGATGTCGATCCGATGCATCTCGAACTCGGTCAGACGGTCAGCGACGGATCGGGTTTCACCAGCTAAAAAGGATGCGCGAACCCGGTAAGCCACTGTTCCCAAACGTAGATCAAGGCTGGCCGGCTGCACCTGAGCAGGGACGACATCCGGTGTGGCAGTGATCTCACCGCGCGCGATCATCGCCTCGATCTGCTGGTTTGGGCATACACCTGTCATTCCGATCCCCCCTGATGCCAGAGCGGGATCTGGCCAATGTGCCATAAACGTCGGTGTGATATGGTCGGGCTAGCAGGACTCGAACCTGCGACCTTCCGTCCCCCAGACGGACGCGCTACCAGGCTGCGCCATAGCCCGACGTTGGAGTGTTCATAAAGAAATTCCCGGCAGGGGCAAGAGGAAAACAATGCCTTTTTCCTATCCCGCCGTGTTGGCTTCGACCCGGTCCAGCCAGCTGCGCAGGTCCCGTGCGATGGGTGCGATTTTGTTCAGAAGATCGGCGTCAAATTCGGTACGATTCCAGACCAATGACGTCAGGCCACCTGTAAGAGGTGCCGTATCGAGCACCGGTTCTTGCGGCTCGGGAGCGGGCAGCGGTTCTGCGGGTGCGCCCTCAGGGGGGGCAGCTGGCGCATCAAGGTCCATATCGATTTGTTCAGATGCAGGCGCAGCTGAGAAGGGGACGACAGTGTCGTCAGAAGTTTGGGGTTCATCCACGGGTGTTTCGTCCAGCCCATGGGACAGCCCGATGACATGGGCAACGCCGCGTTCGCGCAAAATCCGCTGAACACCTTTGATCGTCACCCCATCTTCATGCAACAGTTTCTTGATGCCGCCCAGCAATAGCATATCGTTCGGGCGATAATAACGCCGACCTCCGGCGCGTTTGACGGGTTTGACCTGAGTAAACCGACTTTCCCAGAATCGCAGAACATGGGCCTGTACACCGAGCCAATCCGCAACTTCAGAGATCGTGCGAAATGCGTCGGGGGATTTGCTCATGTCCGCAGAGCTCCGGCGTTATTTGCGATTCCCGGCGGCGACGCGATCCTTCATCAGATGCGACGGGCGGAAGGTAAGAACGCGGCGGGGTTGAATAGGAACCTCTTCGCCGGTTTTAGGGTTGCGACCGATACGGGCGGTTTTGTCCCGAACGCTGAAGGTGCCAAAAGACGAAATCTTGACCTGTTCGCCACGCACAAGCGCATCGGACATGTGGTTCAGAACGCTTTCGACCAGCTGTGCGCTTTCATTGCGTGACAAGCCAACCTCGCGAAAGACGGCCTCGCTCAGATCCATTCGGGTCAGTGTTTTGTCGCCCATGTTTTTTCCCCTGTTGCTACCAAACCATAGGGTCAGGGCAAATTCACTGTCAATATCAATGAATTGCGTGCGGCTGTGTAAGCCGGAATGCGCTTGTTACCAGCGCAAAAGGACCGATCCCCAGGCCAAACCGCCACCGATCGCCTCTGTCACCAGCAAATCGCCCGGTTTGAACTGCCCACGCTGCTTGGCCACGGACATGGCCAAGGGAATCGAGGCCGCCGAAGTGTTGCCGTGATCCTGTAGGGTGACAACAACGTGATCCATTGGCACACCCAGTTTCTTGGCGGTGCCCTGAATGATGCGGATATTGGCCTGATGCGGCACGATCCAATCCACATCTTCATGTTTCAGCCCAACTTTTTCCAAACAGGTTTCGGCGGTTGAGGTCAAACGCTCAACCGCTTGTCGGAACAATTGGTTGCCCTTCATTCGCAGATACCCGGTGGTCTGGGTCGACACCCCACCATCGACATAGAGCAGATCCTTGTAGCGCCCGTCCGAGTTCAGATCGGTGGCCAGAATCCCGCGATCGTCGGAGGTGCCATTGCCGTCCTGCCGTTCCAGGATCAACGCACCTGCGCCATCGCCAAAAAGCACACAGGTTGACCGGTCCGACCAGTCCATGATTCGAGAGAATGTCTCGGCCCCGATCACCAGAACCCGTTTTGCCTGATCCGACAGGATCAGCGCATTGGCATTGGTCATCGCATAGACGAATCCGGCACAGACCGCCTGTACGTCAAAGGCAAATCCTCTCGTCATGCCCAAGCGAGACTGCACCATCGTGGCAGCAGACGGAAAGGTCAGATCAGCGGTTGAGGTTGCAAGCACGATGGCATCGATATCATCAACCGATAGACCCGCATCGGCCAGGGCGGCCTCGGCAGCTTTGGTGGCCATATCCGAGGTCGTTTCCCCTTCGGCTGCAAAGTGGCGGCGTTCGATACCGGAGCGCGTTCGGATCCATTCGTCCGACGTATCCAAGGTTCGTTCGAACTCGGAATTCGGGACGATACGTTCGGGCAAATAATGCCCCACACCTACAACGACTGAACGGCCTGCCATTCTTGGGTACTGCCTTCTTTGTTATTCTTCCGCCTGCGGCGCGGCATGGGCGGCATCTTGTGCAAGCTGGGCTGTTGATGCAACCCGTGCGGCCAATTTTTCGGCAAATCCCGACTCGGCTAGTGTAAAGGCCAGTTTGACTGCTGCCGAAACACCGGTTGCGTCCGCACCTCCATGCGATTTCACGACTGTGCCATTCAGGCCAAGGAACACCCCGCCGTTAACTTGTCGAGGATCGATACGCTTCTTCAAACGCCGCAACGAAGTAATTGCCAAAACCGATGCAAGACGTGAAAGAGGCGTATATTTGAACGCCTGCCGCAGCAGATCACCGATCAGGCTGGCGGTGCCTTCACCTGTCTTGATGGCGACATTACCGGTAAACCCGTCGGTTATGATCACATCTGCCTTGTCACCGGGGATATCGCTGCCTTCGACAAAGCCCACAAAATCGAAGTTTGCGGGATCGGCAAAATCGGCGATCAGGGAATGCGCCTCTTTCAACTCGGCCCGGCCTTTATGTTCCTCGGTGCCCACGTTCAGCAGGCCGATCCGGGGACGGTTCAGCGCCATCCCGTTGCGGGCGTAAGAGGCCCCCATCAGCGCATATTGCAGCAGGTCCTTGGCATCGGCTCGGACATCGGCGCCCACATCCAGCATCACGTTGAAGCCCTGAGGATTGCGCGAAGGCCAAAGGATCGCAATTGCCGGACGGTTTACGCCCGGCAATTTGCGCAGGCGCATCATCGACAGCGCCATCAGGGCACCGGTGTTGCCGCATGAAACCGCCCCGTGTGCTTCACCCTGGCGCACGGCTTCCAGTGTCGACCACATCGACGTCTGTTTGCCGTTGCGCACAACCTGGCTGGGCTTATCTTCCATTGTGACCACGTCGGGGCAATCACGAAAATCGACGCGCCCATCCAGGACGCGCCGTTTCGCTACGAGCTTGCGCAGCGTGTCTTCGGGACCATGCAGCAGAAACCCGATATTGGGGTTCTTCTTTGCTGATCGCGCAAGGCCTGCAACAACAACTGCGGGACCTGCGTCCCCCCCCATAGCGTCAACCGAGATGGTGATCCGTTCGGCGTGCGTGGGCTGTTCAGTCATTCCCGGGCCAGCGTTCAATCAGGCTTAGGCCGCGTCTTCGTCCAGGTCGATTTCGTCGGCCTGTGCGATCACCTCACGGTCATCATAATGGCCACATGCGCCACAGACGTGGTGTGGGCGACGAAGTTCGCCACAGTTCGGGCATTCGTTCGGGTTTGCAGCAACCAGAGCGTCGTGTGCGCGGCGGTTGTTGCGACGCGACTTGGAAACTTTGTTCTGTTGGACGGCCATGGTCTCAACCTTTGTCTGACTGTGGGCCAGCAGATTCGCTGCCGACCGGGTTTCATATTTCGTTTTATCGTGGTTTGACGCGCGTTTAGGGTACATGCCCCACGTTGTCCAACCTAAAATCCGATGAGCGCGCGAAAATACTGCGATTCTCGTCATGATCAAGCGATTTTTCTGACCGCCTGCTATGACAGGAAATCAAGGCTCTGTCACTCGTCTTTTTTCAGTGCATCCCGCAGTTCGGCCAACCCAGCAAAGGGTTTGGCATCTTCATCTGTCATCGCCTGTTTGCCGGGTTCTGTATAGTCAGCCTGACCCATCTGGGCCCCGTCCTTTCGAGGGTATTGAGGCAGGGCCAGCGATAGTGCTTCGATCATCACGATCTCGGGGTCGATCTCGGCCCCAAGCGGCTCGGTCTCGTCGCCTTCCGGGATTTCGTATTCCGGTTCGTCCGGATCGGACCAATCGGCCACATACAGGCGTGAAACAGGCAGATCGATCCGGGTTGTCACTGGTTCCAGCGTCACGACGCAGGGCTGAATCACCGTTGCACCCAATGTGCCGGTCAGGACCCAGTCGCGCTTACCATCGGCGCGCACTTGCCCCGCAAAGCTAAGTTTGCGCAGCCCAAGTAGGCCCAAATCCTGTTTGATTGCCTCCAGCGTTTCCTTTTCCGGGCGCAGCTCAAACGAGGTTGGTGTGTTTTGTGGCAGGTCGGCCACCCGCAGGGATGTAACGTTGCCCATGTCCTGAGCCTTTCTATGTGTTGAACCGTGGCTGCGGTTTCTGTAATCGGATAGAAGCCGCAAGAGGCCAAGGCAAGAGGGTGAGCAAGTTGATGGTTGGAAACAGGTCGAAAACGGCGATGCGAACAGGTGCGTTCCTTGCCTGCCTTACTGCGATTACCGCTTGTACGCCGATTTTTAGGAATCACGGTTATGTGCCGCCTGCGGATGAACTGGCCGAAATTAAGGTCGGCACAGACACACGCGATAGCGTGACCGAGGCCATCGGCGCCCCGGGCATTTCCGGTGTCGTGAATGATTCTGGCTTCTATTATGTGCGCTCTCGCGTGCGCCATTACGGCCCCAAACGGCCCGAGGTCGTTTCGCGAGAGCTGGTCGCGATCAGCTTTGATCAGCGCGGCGTGGTCCGGAATATCGAAAGATTCGGGCTTGAAGACGGGCTTGTGATCCCGCTGGAACGCCGTGTGACCGAATCCAGCGTCAGCGACACAGGCTTCCTGCGTCAGCTGCTTGGCAATATCGGCAACTTCAACCCGGCGAACATTCCGGGTGCGTCCGAATAATATCGCTGACCGTCTTGTCTGCTTCACATGACGGTCACATCTTCTGTGGTAACGGGAGCGTAGTTCAGAAATCCGGTCCGCAAGCGCGGAGGAAGCGACGATGACCAATGCCGTCTTGTTAAGCAAGGGACGCTATCAAGCGCGACTGGCGCAAAGTGCCAATGATCTGAAAGCAGCGCAGCGCCTGAGGACCCTGGCCTTTGAAACGGATCGGATCGATACGGACGCGTTTGATGCCGCCTGCGCCCATGTTCTGGTCGAGGATTTGCGGGCCGATGGGCAGTTGGTTTGCTGTTTTAGGATGCTGACCATGGCAAATGGTGCGGATATCGGGCGCAGCTATTCTGCCCAGTTCTATGATCTCTCCAGCCTCGAAGATTTCGATGGCCGCATGGTCGAGATGGGGCGGTTCTGTATCCATCCGGACTGGACCGATCCGGATATTCTGCGCGTCGCGTGGGGGGCCATGACCACCTTTGTCGACCAGAATCAGGTCGAGATGCTGTTTGGCTGTTCCTCATTCGCCGGAACCGAGACCGCGCATTATCTGGATGCGTTTGCGATGCTGAAACATCGCCATCTGGCCCCGAAACGCTGGTTGCCGCGGGTCAAGGCTCCGGATGTTTTTCGCTTTGCCTCGCGTTTGCGGCGTAAGCCTGATGCCAAAAAGGCGATGCTGCGGATGCCGCCCTTGTTGCGCACTTACCTGATGATGGGCGGCTGGGTCAGCGATCATGCGGTGGTCGACCGGCATATGAACACGTTGCACGTGTTCACTGGGCTGGAAATTGGGTCGATCCCTCCGGCGCGGAAACGTCTGCTGCGCGCGGTGGCCGGGTAGGTCGCGTATTTCCGAAAAGGTGAAGCGGGGCGTTGACGCCTTGTGCCTGCCGGTTTAGCTGGCGGTCATGGCGAGAATTCCTTTGTTGCAGATGTCCGACATTTCCCTGACCTTCGGGGGTGATCCGGTATTTTCCGAGCTTGATCTGGTGGTTCAGCCCGGCGACCGCGTCGCGCTTGTGGGGCGGAATGGGTCGGGTAAATCCACATTGATGAAAGTGATGGCCGGTCTGGTTGAGGCGGATCAGGGCGAAATCACCGTGCCGCCCGGAAAATCCGTTGGGTATATGGAACAGGACCCCGGAATGGAGGGGTTTGCCACGCTGGGCGATTATGCCTGCAGCGGGTTGGAGCCCGGCGAGCTGTACAAGGTGGAACGTGCGGGCGAGGGGCTGAAGTTCGATCCCGACCGCGCCGTCGAAACCGCCTCGGGCGGTGAGCGGCGGCGGGCAGCCTTGGCCAAGCTGATGGCCGAAGCACCGGATTTGATGTTATTGGACGAGCCGACCAACCATCTGGATATCGAAGCCATCGCCTGGCTGGAACGCGAATTGGGGTCAACTCGTGCAGCTTTTGTGCTGATCTCGCATGACCGCGCGTTTTTGCGCGCTTTGACCAAGGCGACACTGTGGATCGATCGCGGTGCCGTGCGGCGACAGGAGCAGGGTTTTGAGGCGTTTGAAGCCTGGCGCGACAAGATCTGGGAAGAAGAGGATCAGCAGCGCCACAAGCTGAACCGTTTGATCAAATCCGAGGCCAAATGGGCCGTCGAAGGGATCAGCGCTCGGCGTAAGCGCAATCAGGGCCGGGTGCGGGCACTGCAGGCCTTGCGGGCCGAAAAGGCAGCGCAGATCAAGCGCCAGGGCTCTGCTGCGATGACGCTTGAGGCTGGGCCAAAATCCGGCCGAAAGGTGGTTGAAGCCAAGGTGTTGGCCAAGTCTTTTGGCACTCAGAAGATTGTGCGAAACTTTGATCTGCTGGTGCAACGCGGCGACCGCGTCGCGTTTGTGGGCCCCAACGGTGTGGGCAAGACCACCCTGCTGAAAATGCTATTGGGGCAGGAACCAACGGATGAGGGCTCTGTCGCCTTGGGCACAAATCTTGAGGTGGCCGTATTCGACCAAGCCCGCGCGCAATTGGACCCGGAGATGACCCTGTGGGACAGCCTGACCGGCGATCCCGAAATGCGGGTCTCTGGCAAGGCCGATCAGGTGATGGTGGGCGGGCAGCCCAAACATGTGGTGGGGTACCTGAAGGATTTCCTGTTCGACGAACAACAGGCCCGCGCCGCCGTTAAATCTCTGTCCGGGGGCGAGAAAGCGCGGTTGCTGCTGGCCAAACTAATGGCCAAATCCTCGAACCTTTTGGTGTTGGACGAACCAACCAACGATCTGGACGTGGAAACACTGGATTTGCTGCAAGAGCTGCTGGACGAGTATGACGGCACTGTTCTGCTGGTCAGCCACGACCGGGATTTTCTGGATCGCATCGCGACGACAACCATTGCCATGGAAGGCGACGGGCGGGCCACGGTTTATGCCGGGGGATGGTCAGACTACATCGCGCAGCGTGGCGACGTGCCTGGGAAAAAGGAAGAAAAAGCAAAAGCTTCAAAGCCAAAGGTAAAGCAAGAGGCAAACCCGAAAACAGGCCTGTCATTCTCAGAAAAACACCGGCTTGAGAAACTGCCAGCCGAGATTGCACGGCTTGAGGCCGAGATTTCGAAGCTCGAAGAATTGATGTCCGATCCCGAACTGTTCACCCGCGAGCCGGTCAAGTTTCAGAAGGCAACCGACGCTTTGGTGCAACGGCAGGAAAAGCTCGCCTCGGCTGAGGAAGAGTGGCTGACGCTGGAAGAAAAGGCCGAAGCGGGTTAGCCGCTTAGCGAACGCATCTACCCTGTTCGCGCGCAGCCCGAGGTTCTGTGACCTCGGGCTTTTTCTTTTGAGCAGTTAACCAATCCGCGTCATCTCGTTCAGGACGAAATCAGCAACACTGCCCTCAGTCGCCTCCATATAGGCGGAGAGGTGCGGAGCATTCATGTGGGTCTGCCATAGCTCGCGAGATTCCCAGTTTTCGTAAAAGACAAAGAAACCGGGATTGGTTGTGTCGATATGCAGGTCGTATTGAATGCAACCCTCTTCACCGCGCGTGATCGGGATCAACTTTTCCAACTCGGCGCGCACAAGGTCTTCTTCGCCGGGATGGGCGGTGATCTGGGCGAGAACAGTCAAGGCCATGATGTATCCTATGGGTGATTTTTGCGATGACCTGGGATATGTGACATACACGTCATCTGCGCAAGAACGCACAGTATGTGCAGGTAGGCACTATTTGTATACTATAAGAACAAGAGGCCAAATATGGATCGGTTCGAACGATATGATTGCAGCGGTGGTTGCCCGGTTGAGGCGGGTCTGGAACAAATATCGGGCAAATGGAAGGGCTTGGTGATCTACCATCTGCTGGGTGGAACCATGCGATTTAGTGCGTTGTCACGCGCTTTGGGAACGGTGACCCAGCGCAGCCTGACCAAACAACTGCGTGAGTTGGAGGCTGATGGAATCGTGCATCGCGAAGTCTATCCGGAGGTACCGCCCAAGGTCGAATACAGCCTTACACCCAAGGGGCAAGCATTGGGCCCTGTGATTGAGGCACTCGCCGATTGGGGACAAAACCGCGTTTTGATCTGAGCATTGTCAGAGAGGGCGTGCAGGGTTTCCGACTACGGTTTCTCCGGCGGCCACATCCTTTGTGACCACAGCACCCGCGCCGACGATGGCGTTATCGCCGATTGTAACTCCAGGCAGGATAAGGGCGCTGCCGCCGACCCAGACGTTGCTACCGATTGTCACCGGCAACGCGATTTCCAGCCCGCGGGCGCGCTCTGCCGGGTCTTTGGCGTGTTGCGCGCAATAGATTTGCGCCTGAGGCCCGAACATCGTGTCATCGCCGATCTGCACCTGTGCCGTATCCAGAACCACGCAGCCCGCATTGAAATAGACCCGTTTGCCCAGGTGGATATTGAGGCCATAGGCGCAGTGAAACGGTGCCTCGACATAGCAATCGGAACCCGGATCACCCAGCAGCGCATGCAGCGCCGGGTCCATGTTGCCGCGCGTATCAGGATCGCACGAGTTATGTGCGTGAACCGCGCGCCGGGCTGTGGCGCGTAGGGCGTCGAGCTCGGGGTCGAGGCAGCAATACCACGCACCAGCCTGCATTTTCTCGCGTTCGGTCATGGGGCAGACTTACCGCATCCGCAGCGCGCCGTCGATGCGAATGACCTCGCCGTTCAGATACCCCATCTCGACGATGAAACCGGCCAGTCGGGCGTATTCCTTCGGATCGCCCAGACGCGGCGGGTTGGGCACGTCAGCGGCCAGTTGTTGCTGCACTTCTTCGGGCAGGCCCGCCAGCATCGGTGTCATGAAGATACCCGGTGCGATGGCCATAACCCGGATACCGGTTGAGGCCAGATCGCGCGCCATCGGCAGAGTCATCCCGACCACACCGCCCTTGGACGCGGCGTAGGCCGCCTGACCCTTCTGCCCGTCAAAGGCCGCAATCGACGCTGTGTTGATGATCACGCCGCGCGCGCCATCCGGTTCGGGCTCATTTCTTGCCATTTCAGCAGCGGCAAGACGCGAGACGTTGAAGGTGCCGACCAGATTGATGTCGATGGTACGCTGGAAGGCGCCCAGCGGATGCGGACCATCCCGGCCCACTGTTTTGATACCGTAGGCGATGCCCGCGCAATTCACCGCAGCATTTATCCGACCCATTTTTTCCATTGCGGTGGCGATGGCGGCCGAGACCGAGCTTTCCTCGGTCACATCGGTCTGTGCAAAATGACCTCCGATCTCGCGGGCGACCTGTGCGCCGCGATCCTGATCCCGGTCCAGAATAGTGACCTGTGCGCCTTGATCAGCAAAATGGCGAGCGGTCGCTTCTCCCAGCCCCGAGGCGCCCCCGGTGACGATGGCAGCGGTGTTTGACAGATTCATGGCGGCCCTCCAATTTTTTCTGAACATTTGTTCAATAACGGGGTGAGGCGGGATCTGTCCAGACAATTGACTCTGCCTCTCTGAACTATGGTGCCACGTGACCTAACGTTAAGAAATCTTCAGCTTGCGCTCATCCAGTTTTTACGCACCACCACCATCTGCTGATCGAATAACCTGACATCTTCGGGTGTTTCTAGGTCAGGAGGATCTGAAAATGTTAATGAGTACCAAAGGTAAACTGGGCGCATTTGCAATTGCGCCATTTGTTGGAATTCTGATGGCAGGCAGCGCGGCTGCCGCAACAGAAGTCTGTAACTGGAAAACCGCCCGCACGGCGGCGAATAACGGAGATTACGCCGCACTCTGCGCCTGTTCGCAGGTCACGCCAAGTTTTCTGAAGCAACTGCAAAGGCGCGCGGATTTTGAGACGACCTTGCAGAATACCGGCGCCATGTGCCCGGGTCTTGCTGCCTTGTTGACAGATTTGCCAACGGCGTCGATTTCCGACCCGAACAGCAATCGCGGCGAAGATCGCAGCTCGGATGGCCCATCACAACGCGCACCGGGTGCGGGTGAAAACGGCGATGGTGGTGATACCGGTGGCGGAGGTCAAGGGCCGGGTAATGGCGGCGGAGACGATCCTGGCAATGGCGGTGGAGACGGCCCCGGAGATGGGGGCGGCGATCCCGGCAACGGTGGCGGTGATGGTCCCGGTGACGGCGGAGGCGATCCCGGTGATGGCGGCGGTGACGGTCCTGGCGATGGTGGCGGCGGCCCCGGTGATGGCGGTGGTGATAACCCCGGAGACGGGGGCGGTGAAGGCCCCGGCAAAGGGGGTGATGGCCCTGGTAAGGGTGGCGGCAAAGGCGGCGACGGTCCCGGCAAGGGCGGTGGCAAAGGTGGCGGTAAAGGAAAGCGCTAAACCATCTTGCTTCGCAATGGCACAAGAAAAAAAACGGCCACCAAATGGTGGCCGTTTGTCTTCGCGATCTCGCAGGTGTCACTTTATCCCAGTTGCACCAGCGCATGCCGCTTCTTGCCCGCGCTGAGCTTGATGGGTGAGGACAGAGCAACTGAATCGATCATCAAACCGGCATCAGTCAGCGGCGCGTCATCCAACTTTGCACCGCTTTCGGCGATCAGGCGTTTGGCCTCTTTGCCGGATTTGGCAAGGCCGGATTTGACGATCAGTTGCACAATCGAAACCGGCAGATCATCGCTCGACAGGGTCAGGGTCGGCAGATCATCACCAACGCCGCCTTTTTCGAACACCGCGCGCGCGGTGGCCTCGGCAGTTGCGGCGGCCTCAGACCCGTGCAGCAGCGTCGTGACCTCGTTGGCGAGACGGATTTTTGCCTCGTTGATCTCGGACCCTTGCAGCGCGGCCATCCGGTCGCATTCGTCCACAGGCAGTTCGGTGAAGATTTTCAGGAACCGGCCCACATCGGCATCGGTCGTGTTGCGCCAGAACTGCCAGAATTCATAGGCCGACAGCATATCGCCGTTCAGCCAGACGGCACCGCCCTGCGATTTGCCCATCTTGCGCCCGTCGCTGGTGGTCAGCAGGGGGGTGGTCAAACCATAAATTTCATGATCCAGCACGCGGCGGGTCAGGTCGATACCATTGACGATGTTGCCCCACTGGTCCGAACCGCCCATCTGCAGAACGCAGTCATAGCGGCGGTTCAGTTCGAGGAAGTCATAGGCCTGCAGGATCATGTAATTGAATTCGAGGAAGCTGAGGCTTTGCTCACGATCCAGCCGCGATTTCACCGACTCAAAGCTAAGCATCCGGTTGACCGAAAAATGCCGCCCGATATCGCGCAGGAAATCGAGGTAGTTCAGGCCGTCCAGCCATTCGGCGTTGTTCAGCATCAGCGCGCCGGTCTCGCTGTCGTCATAGGACAGGTACTTCGAGAACACCTGCTTCATACCCGCGATATTCGCGTCGATCTGTTCGGGACCAAGCAGCGGGCGTTCGTCCGACCGGAACGAGGGGTCGCCAACCTTGGTGGTGCCGCCACCCATCAAAGTGATGGGCTTGTGTCCGGTCTTTTGTAGCCAGCGCAGCACCATGATGTTCATCAGGTGACCAACATGCAGCGACTGTGCTGTAGCGTCATAGCCGATATAAGCCGTCTGCACCCCAGAGATCAGCGCGTCGTCAAGGCCCTGATAATCGGTGCAGTCAGCCAGAAAGCCGCGCTCGATCATCGTGGCGATGAAATCCGATTTGGGGTGGTAGGTCATGCTTTGCCCTTTGGGTTTATGTTGCGGGGCACTGTATAGGCGGCAGATGGGGTAAGGGAAAGGCACCAATTCGCAAGAAATGGCGGCCTATTGAGTCGGTGCCATGCCTTTGGCCGGGGTGGTGGGCAGTGTAAATGCATAGAGCATTGCGCAGACGTTCAAAATGGCTAATGCGATGATAGGCGTTACCGGGTCGTGCAGGTGTGCCACCGCTCCAAGGCCTGCCGCAAAGGCAATCCCGAACAGGCCCGCCGTCACATCGCCCAACGCGACCAGATAGGGGCGCTCTTTCTCGCCGGTCATTTCGATCAGATACAGGTAGCGGCCATAGATCACGCCGTTGCCACCCAGTGATAAAAGTAGAATGACAAAGGTGTAGATCCAGACATTGGACGCATAGCCCATCATCGTGAACCCAAGCGCTGCGATAGCCGAGATTGCCGATGTCAGGCAGCCCAGCCACATCACATGTTTGACCGAAACGCGACCACTCAGCCAACCCCATAGAAGCGAGCCGATGACCACACCGGCGCTGGCGCCGATCACGAAATAGCTGAGCGAGTGTTTGGTGCCGATATGGTAGGTTGCGGCGTGGATCGTATAGAATGGCATGGCCAGTTCGACCGAGACGAACAGCAGCCGCGCAATCAGGAATTTGCGATACCAGGGCATGGCCATTCCGGTTTCAAAACCGGTTGCCAGTTCTTTCAGCGGCTTTGGTTTTTTTACCGGTTTTGGCGGGTGTTCGATTTCATCCTCAAACAGCTGCACACCGGCAAAGCTGATCCCGGCTGCAAACATGGCAATCACGCCGCACCACATGACCACGATATGCCGTTGCATCGGCTGGTCTGAGGACAACAGATCCTTGGTCGCCCACACCACGATGATCGCCAGCACACCCGATATGGTCGCCTGGGCAAAGACCATTCGGTTGCGTTTCGCCTCGGGGACCGAGGTGCCATAGATCTGGCTCGTCCCAAGGCTGGTGATGCCTTGACACAGGCCCATGATGATCGCCGTCAGCAGGAACAATAAAATGACCATCGTTTGCGGCAGGTTGGTCGCAAATAGGGCGACGAGGGCCAGGATCGCTCCGGTTAGCAGGTTTGGGATATAGACCGCAACCTTTGCACGGGTGAT
The DNA here is from genome assembly GCF_056541325.1 of Ruegeria sp. AH7. NCBI lineage: Bacteria > Pseudomonadati > Pseudomonadota > Alphaproteobacteria > Rhodobacterales > Roseobacteraceae > Ruegeria > Ruegeria sp. AH7. The sequence continues at coordinate 505,056 of NZ_JBQFYF010000002.1, forward strand.
GCGGTTAATCAGTGGCGAAACAAAGATTTCAGCGATCAACCGTGCGCCGGTGACGAACGGCAGCAGCAACCCTGCAACAAAGGCTGGCGCACCCAAAGCCAGGTAAAGAAAGGGCAGAACAAGGCGCGGGTTCACCAACTGGCCGCCAATCGTGGCCAGAGACCCGGACCAGAAGATCAGTTGGTAATTGCGGCTTTCAACCGCGTCGACGTCCTTGGGTGTTGGTTGCTGTGCCATATGCTGCGTGTCGATCGAAAGAGTCGGTACTTTGCGAAGATACTATGCTGACGTGAAACTGAAAATTGCTCAACCACCACATTAATCTTGGGTGTTGATCCTGGGTCGCGCATGGCAAAAAACACAAACCGCACGGGTATTCGCCTTGCCTTGGGATTCGAAAAGCGGGCAGTGTCGCGGCAGCATCTAACCCTTGGGCAGGAGAGCAGCAGGTGCGCCGAACCATAAGAACAAACGAACCGATCCGCGCGCTGGGTGCGATGTCGGGCACCTCGCTGGACGGGGTGGATACGGCGGTCGTCGAAACGGATGGGCACAGAATCTTTGGGTTCGGTGAAAGCGGCTATCGCGCTTATTCTGAGGCGGAGCGCGCGGTGTTGCGCGCCGCACTGGGCAAGTGGCATGGCCCCGAGGTTGATGCAGCGGCGGAGCTGGTAACAGTGGCCCATGCCGAGGCGTTGTCTGAGTTCGATGAGATTGATCTGATCGGTGTGCACGGTCAGACCCTAGCGCATGAACCGCGCGGACGTGGCACGCTTCAGGTGGGCGATGGGCTTGGGTTGGCGCAGGCGCTGGGCGTTCCGGTGGTCTGGGACTTCCGCAGTGATGACGTGTCGATGGGGGGTGAGGGGGCGCCACTTGCCCCATTCTATCACTTTGCCTGTGCCAAATGGATCGGCGCGGATGCGCCCCTGTGTTTCCTCAATTTGGGGGGTGTGGGCAATTTGACCTATGTCGACCCCAACTTCGACGGTCCAGAGATGCCGGGCGCTTTGCTGGCCTTTGATACCGGGCCTGCAAACGCCCCAGTTGATGATCTGATGCAGGCTCGACTTGGCCTGGCGATGGATCGAGACGGGGCACTAGCACGAGAGGGTATTGTTGAAAATGGCGCACTGGAGTTGTTTCTGGAGGAGCCGTTTTTTAGCAAAATGCCGCCGAAATCGCTGGATCGGAATGACTTTGCCGAGATGATCGGACTGGTTCAGGAACTCAGCGACGCTGACGCAGTAGCAACCCTGACAGGTATGTGCGCCGCCGGGGTGGTGCAGGGGATGGATCATTGCCCCAAGCCACCGACACGGCTGCTGGTCACCGGGGGTGGGCGGCACAATCCGGTCTTGATGGAGATGTTGCGGGTTGCGCTGGATTGCCCGGTCGAACCGGTCGAAGCGGTGGGTCTGGATGGCGATATGTTAGAGGCGCAGGCCTTCGCCTATCTCGCTGTGCGGGTGGCGCGCGGTTTGCCGACCTCATGCCCGGGAACCACGGGGGTTCCGGTTTTGGTGGGCGGCGGCGTTGTCAGCACGGTCTCGGCGCGAAGCACGGGCTGAAGCGCGACCGGAAAACAGTTCAAAAAAACAACTCATTGTGCGACGGTTGGGTGGGACCCATGCAATAGAGGCAAGGTAGAATGGCCACAAAAGCCGAGCTTGAAGCCGAACTGGATACGCTGCGAAAACGCAATGCCGAGTTGGAGGCAAAGACCGGATCAGACCCAGAACCCGAAGATCAGAGCGAACCGGTCAAAACGTCGGATGAAATCCGAAAACTACTGACCGATCACGGGATTGATCTGAGCAAGGCGCAATCGCTGGGCGAGGATGTGGTCGAGGAGTTCGGCCGCTTGCAGAAAGACTATCCGCTCACCGCGCTCGTGATTGCCTTTTCGCTTGGCTACGTGGTCGGACGGGCACAGGGTTAGGAGGGGCGCGATGAGCAGATTGAGCAGAAATCTGGTGACGATTTACCGAACCGAACATCTGATCGCGCGTCGCCGTTTGGCTGTTATGCGTCAACAGACCATTTTGATGGTGCTGGCGGGAATATCGGCCTTGTCTGCCCTCGTTTTATTGGATGTTGCTCTGTTTCTGGCCCTGAAAGACGTGATGTCGCCCGCAGGGGCGGCTGCGGTACTGTCGTTCGGCAATCTTGCTCTGGCTGGATTGCTTGTTCTGATTGCGCGGCGATCGAATGTCGAAGACGAGGTCGCGCCGGCAGTAGAAGTTCGGGATATGGCGATAGCAGATATTGAAGATGAACTGGAGGAACTGGCGACCGAGGCGCGCGATGTTGCGCGTGCGGTCAAAGGCATCGGTGCGAATCCTCTGGGGTCACTCACTGCGGTGTTGGTTCCCCTGATCAGCCTGCTGCTGAAGTCCCGCAGCAAGGAGTAGGGGGCTCTGCCCCCGTCGCTGTGCGACTCCCCCGGGATATTTATGGCCAGATGAAGACTGGATCCTAGGAATTGAGGCTTCGGGCGTAGTCCTTGGTGAATTCGGTGTAACCGTTTGATGTGGATTTCAGGTGGGTTCTGGCCCAGCTGTGAAGCGCGGGAAGTTGGTAGAAGGGCACGTTCGGAAAGGCGTGATGTTCTGCGTGATAGGGCATGTTCCAGGCCAGAAACCGGATGATCCGGTTGGTGAATGTGGTGCGCGAGTTTTCAAGCATGTTTGTCACGGCGGGGCAGAGGCCATGCTCGGCCAGCAGATAGAGGCGCAGCGCTGGCTGGCAGATCAGCACCGGTAAAATCCAGAGCCAGAGCAGGATTGGCGTGAAGAACAGGCTGAATATCGCCAGCGCATAGAGCCCCAGCAGAATGCGGGCTTCGGTGCGGATCGCGCCATTTTGGCGTGCGGGCAGATAGGGGGCGTCGATCCTCCCCCTCACATTGCGCAGCAGTGTTTTGACCATCCCGAGCCAATAGGGCCAGCCGCTGAGATAAAGGAGCAGGCTAGTCCAATCCTCAGGGCGGGGTTTGCCTGCAAGTTCCGGGTCATTTTCGGGGTGGTTTGTCCATTTGTGGTGGGCCAGATGGAAATATCGAAACCATGTGAAGGGCAGGATGATCGGCACCGAGACCAGATGTCCGACCGCTTCATTGATCCAGGCGGATTTGAATGGGGTTTTATGGGTGCATTCGTGGCTGAGCGTGAAGAGGAACACCAGCAGCAGCCCCTGGGGGATCAGCAAGAGCGGCCAGAGCGGGACCTGCGCCGCGATCCCAGCTGAGCTCACCCCCAGCAAAACGACATAGAGCGCCAGATGGCGCAGCCCGGCACGGTCAGACCTTTGTTGCAGTTGCTCTTTGGTCTGGGTCGGGATCGCTGCGATCAGGGCGCGGTGGTCCATCAGATCACGCCTTTGGAATGTCGAACCCGGGCGCGGCCAGTTCGAAGCCTTCGAACTCGAACCCCGGTGAAACGGTACAGCTGACCAAAGTGAAATCGCCAGTGCTGCGCGCGGCTTGCCAATGGTCTTTGGGCACGATCAACTGCGGCGCACCTGCGGTCAGGTCGGGGGTCAGCAGGTGATCGGTGGCCGGACCCTGATCCGTTTCGCTGAGGGACAGGATCAGCGGCGCACCGGAGTGGTAGAGCCAGATTTCGGTGGCGTCGACGCGGTGCCAATGGCTGTTCTCTCCGGCTTGCAGTAGAAAGTAGATACAGGTGCCTGTGGCGCGGCCGGGATTATCGGCGCGCCAAGTTTCCTTGAACCAGCCGCCTTCTGGATGGCGCTGTAGGTTCAGGTGGGTGATGATGTCGTCGGCGGTCATGGTATCCTCGGCGTTTCTGTCTGGATTATGCACGGGCGCGCGCGATCTGCTATGGCAATTGTCGGCGCAGCTCATATGTTTGCGACATGACCCTGACGATCCCGTTTGACAACAGTTACGCCAGTTTGCCCGATGCGTTCTTTTCCCGGCAAGCGCCTGTGCCCGTGCGGGCACCAACGCTGATCGCGTTCAACGAAGATCTGGCGCGGCTGCTGCAGATATCGCCTGGCGAAGCGCAAGAAATGGCCGAAGTCTTTGCCGGAAATGCGCTGCCAAATGGGGCTGAACCCTTGGCACAGCTTTATTCCGGGCATCAGTTTGGCACCTACAATCCGCAACTGGGCGATGGACGCGCCGTGTTGCTGGGTGAGACCATTGGGGCCGATGGCGCGCGGCGGGATATCCAACTCAAGGGCTCGGGGCCCACGCCGTTTTCGCGGCGAGGGGACGGGCGCGCCTGGTTGGGGCCGGTTCTGCGCGAATATGTGGTCTCCGAGGCGATGCATGCGCTGGGCGTGTCAACCACCCGGGCACTGGCGGCCGTGGAAACAGGTGAGCCTGTCTATCGCGAAGCGGCAATGCCGGGTGCGGTGTTGACTCGCGTGGCGCGCAGCCATCTGCGAGTGGGCACGTTTCAGGTGTTTGCGGCGCGCGGGCAATTGGAAAACCTGCGACGGCTGACCGACTATGCCATCGAACGCCACTACCCGCAGGCCGACGGGCCAATGGGCCTGCTGCGCGGGGTGCGCGATGCGCAGGCGCGGCTGATTGCGCATTGGATGAGCGTTGGGTTTATTCATGGGGTGATGAACACCGACAATTCCTCGATAGCCGGTGAGACCATTGATTATGGCCCTTGCGCCTTCATGGACAGCTATCACCCCAATACCGTCTATAGCTCGATTGACCGGATGGGGCGCTATGCCTATTCCAACCAACCGGATATCGCCGTGTGGAACTTGGCGCAGCTGGCGACCGCTCTGATCCAGCAGATGGAAGATAAAGAGGCCGCCGTCGAAGAGGCAACCGAGATTGTGCATGCGATGCCCGATCTGTTGCATGAGCACTGGCTGACGCGGTTCCGCGCAAAGATTGGTCTGACGCGCGCGGAAGAGGCGGATCGGGACCTGATCTCGGACCTGTTGAAGCGCATGGCTGAAAACCAGGCGGATTTCACCAATACGTTCCGTGCTTTGGCAGGCGATGCTGCGCAGGACCAGTTCACCGACCCGAGCGCCTTTGACGGCTGGGCGGACGGTTGGACCGCGCGACTGGATAGGGAAGACGATCCACGAGTGGTGATGATCGCCGCGAACCCCGCTTTCATTCCACGCAATCATCGCGTCGAGCAGATGATCGAGGCCGCTGTAAAGGGCGATTATGCCCCGTTCCATCGACTAAACACGGTTTTGGCGCAGCCTTATGAGGATCAGCCCGAGGCGGCAGACCTGGCCCGGCCGCCAATGTCCAGTGAGGTTGTGCAGGCAACGTTCTGCGGGACATGAGCGCCTTGGGCTTGTCTCGCGTCTGGCTTTGTCGCTACATAAAATGACCGTTGGCACAACCGTTTAGACTGCGATTATGACATCAGCCCAGACCCTGCGTCTTGCCAGTTACAATATCCAGAAATGCGTCGGGCTGGATTTCCGGCGTCAACCGCAACGGATCATGCAGGTCTTGGACGGGATACAGGCGGATATCGTTGTGTTGCAAGAGGCTGACAAACGCCTGCCACCGCGCCCTGCGGCGTTGCCACATTTCATGTTGGATGAAGCGGGCTGGCAGATCGTTGATCTGGGCGGGGCAGGCAGCCTGGGCTGGCATGGCAATGCGGTCATCTGGCGGGGCGACCAGATCTCGGTTCGCACAACAGGTCACCACGATTTGCCGGGGTTCGAGCCGCGCGGTGCTGTTCGGGTCGAATTCGAGACGCAAATCGGGCCACTGCGGGTAATGGGGGTGCATCTGGGGTTGCTGCCTGCGTCCCGGCGTCAGCAGATCACGCATATACGGCGGTGTGATGACGGGCTGGATGAAATGCCCACCGTATGGGCCGGGGATTTTAACGAATGGTCGCGCCAGCCCGTGCTGGACAAGCTGGTGCCCGAGATGCGGTTTTTGCCACCGGTTGCCAGCTTTCCCGCTGCGCAGCCGCTGGGCGCGCTGGATCGGATCGCCTTGGGGCAGGGGATCACCGCACTGGATCACGGGGCGCATCAGGATCGACCAGCCCATATCGCCTCGGATCATTTGCCGATCTGGGCGGATTTGCAGCGCGCGGGATGATCTTAGCCTGAGGCGTCGAATCCCTGTAGCGCTGGGCGTTCAGACCGGTTATGACAGCAACCCAAGAAGCGGCTGAGGGGCATCATGTCGGATACGATTATCTCGCGTTGTGAGGCCAAGGGCCTGCGCATGACAGGCCAGCGGCGCATCATCGCGCAGGTGCTGGAACAGAGCGCCGATCACCCCGATGTGGAAGAGCTGTATACCCGTGCCTCGGCACTGGATTCCGGTATTTCGATCGCCACGGTGTACCGCACCGTCAAGCTGTTTGAAGAGGCGGGGATTCTCGAACGGCTTGAGTTCGGTGACGGGCGCGCCCGCTATGAAGATGCAGAACGTGATCACCATGATCATCTGATAGACATGCAATCGGGCGAGGTGATTGAATTTGTTGATCCCGAGATCGAGGTTCTGCAGGAAAAAATCGCTGCCAAACTGGGCTACAAGCTGAAAGGCCATCGGCTGGAACTTTACGGTGTGCCGTTGGACAAAGACTGACATATCACAAAAAGCGATTGGTCGGCGCACGGGAATTCATTGAGCATTGAAGCAATTTTGCTTGCGGCGTCGCAGGCGTTTCGGTTCTGGTGACCATTGGGCCTGCTGGTTTGCGGTCCGATCCAATGGAAACGCGCATGAACAACGTAAACGGCATCTTGCTGCTTATCGGGTCGATGGCAGCCTTTGCAATCGAAGATATGTTTATCAAACACCTGTCAGCCACTGTGCCGACCGGGCAGATCCTGATTGCGCTGGGCGTTGTCTGTGGTGGTAGTTTTGCCATCTTGTCGGTTGCATCGCGTAAGCGAATCTTTGATCCGGCTGCATGGGGGCTCTTGCCGCTTGCGCGCGCGGCCTCTGAAGGGCTGGGCGCAGTGTTGTTTGTGACCGCACTGTCTCTGATCGATCTGTCCACCGTGGCAGCGGTGTTTCAGGCGCTGCCCTTGGCTGTGACGATGGGGGCCGCGCTTTTTCTGGGCGAACAGGTAGGCTGGCGCCGTTGGAGCGCCATTGGCGTCGGATTCATCGGCGTTCTGATGATCATCCGCCCGGGGCTGGAGGGGTTCCAGCCCGAAACCTTGCTGGTTGTTGCAACTGTCTTTCTGATTGCCGCGCGGGATCTGATCACCCGCAGGCTGGACGTTCGGGTCGCCTCGACCGTGGTTGCGATGCAAGCCTATATCGCCGCGATCATCGCCGGTGGCGTGTTGATGCTGACCACCGGGCAAACATATGCTCCGGTGCAATCGACTCAGGTTGTGCCATACCTAGCTGCCTTTGTGTTCAGCATGTTGGGCTATTACGGCATCGTGGCTGCAATGCGGGTGGGTGAGGCATCGGCCATGATGCCCTTCCGCTATACCCGGCTTGTGTTCTCAATGATCGCAGGCATGTTGATGTTCAACGAGCGCCCGGATGCACTGACCCTGGCAGGCGCCACGCTGATCATCGGTTCGGGCCTTTACACCTTTGTCCGTGAGCGTCGGCTGGCGCGGCAGATGGTTCCAGCCTGATCGCTTGTTGGCGCAAACAGCAAACTGTTAGCCCTAAAGGCCAGAGAATATGGGTGTTAGCGGTAACGTGATAGGTTTACTTTTTGCTGGTTGCTGCTATGAGGCGTGCAACTGATTTCAGCCACAGGGACGGGCCTCATGAGCACCATCATCGACATCCATGCACGTGAAATTCTTGACAGCCGGGGCAACCCGACGGTCGAAGTGGACGTGATTCTGGAAGACGGCACCATGGGCCGCGCCGCCGTACCTTCGGGCGCATCGACCGGAGCATATGAGGCGGTCGAAAAGCGTGACGGCGACAAGTCCCGCTACATGGGCAAGGGCGTGCTAGAGGCTGTCGCTGCGGTGAACGGTGAAATCGCCGAGGAACTGGTTGGGTTTGACGCGACCGAGCAGGTGGCCATCGATCAGGCGATGATCGAACTGGACGGGACCGAGAACAAAGGCCGTCTGGGTGCCAACGCCATTCTGGGTGTCTCGCTGGCAACCGCCAAGGCGGCGGCGGATTTCACCACGCAGCCTTTGTACCGCTATGTCGGCGGCACCTCGGCGCGCGTTCTACCGGTACCGATGATGAATATCATCAATGGCGGCGAACATGCCGATAACCCAATCGACATTCAGGAATTCATGATCATGCCGACCTCGGCCGCGAATATCCGCGAGGCCGTGCGCATGGGGTCCGAAGTGTTTCATACGCTGAAGAAAGAACTGTCTGCCGCTGGTCTGGCGACTGGTGTGGGCGACGAGGGTGGGTTCGCTCCGAACATCGCAAGCACCCGCGAGGCGCTGGATTTCATCCTGAAATCCATCGAGAAGGCAGGCTACAAACCGGGTGAGGAAATCCATCTGGCGCTGGATTGCGCGGCGACTGAATATTTCAAAGACGGCAAATACGTGCTGACGGGCGAAGGGATTTCGCTATCCTCCGAGGAAAACGCGGCCTATTTGGCGGCGCTGGTCAATGACTACCCGATCATCTCGATCGAAGACGGCATGTCCGAGGATGACTGGGACGGCTGGAAAGCTCTGACCGACGCAATTGGTGACAAGGTGCAACTGGTGGGCGACGACCTGTTCGTGACCAACCCGGCGCGTCTGGCCGAAGGGATCGAGCGCGGCTGCGCAAACTCGATGCTGGTCAAGGTGAATCAGATCGGATCCCTAACCGAAACACTGCGCGCCGTCGAAATGGCCCACCGCGCGCGGTACACCAACGTGATGTCGCATCGCTCAGGCGAGACCGAAGACGCCACGATTGCCGATCTGGCAGTTGCGACGAACTGCGGTCAGATCAAAACCGGCTCGTTGGCGCGGTCGGACCGGTTGGCCAAGTACAACCAGTTGATCCGCATCGAGGAATCTCTGGGCGAAGTTGCCGAATACGCGGGCGCGTCGATCCTGAAATAAACAAAAAAAACGGGGGCCTCTCGCCCCCGTTTTTGCTGGCGCAAAAGGTGTTAGCCCTTGATCTTCTTAATGATCATGCCGACAACGACTTGAACAACCAGCCCGGCGATCCCACCGCCGACAAAGTTTGCAGCAAGCGCACCAATATCCATACCGCCTGCCGCCGCGCCGCCAGCACCCATTAGGCCGCTTAGCAACTGGCCACCGCCAACGCCGCCCACGGCCCCGGCGAGCATGTTGCCCAGATTACCCATATCCGAGCCTTTGACGATCTTGCCGCCACCCGAGCCGCCAATTGCGCCGCCGATCAATTGTCCGATCAATTGTTCCATCTGCGCATCCCTTTAAATGTCTGCTTTTGATTGTGCCGCGCTGTCTAAATGTCAGAGAGAGGCGCGGTCACGGGGAAAGATGGATCAAAAACAACCATTGTAGCCCTGAAAGCTGGGCCAAGCGGACACAAGGGGTTCGGAATGCAAAGAGTTGAGCGCTCAGAGAATCTTGCTCATTAGCATGTACCGCTCACGCGCTTTGAAGCCGGTGCGCAGATATAGCTTTTGCGCTGCCTCATTCGTGCGGTCGACCTCAAGATGCAGGGCGGTCAGGCCGGCCCCGGCAAGGGCTTTGGGCAGTTCCAGCAGAACTTCAGTTGCGATGCCTCGACCCCGAACGGCAGGGCGGATGTAAATCTCATCTACAAACGCGTCCATGCCGCCAAACTCGACCGACCAGCCGAAGGTCAGGATGACATAGCCCAACGGCGCGCGGCCCGGGCCGATCAGGTAAACACATCCATGCGGTATACCCTCCAGCAAGGGGGTTAGCGCGGCGCGGCGTTTCTGGTCGTCCTGTTCGATACCCTCTTCGCCATGGAAGGCCGAAACCAACGTCATCAGGCGATCCAGATCCTCAGGGCGGGCCAGGCGGAGCGCGGCGGTCATAGACGGGCCAGCCTTTCTGTCAGAAGCGTGAAAAAGCCATGCGCGTCGACGTCGCCCATGAACATGGCGTTTGGTGTACGGTCGGTTACGCCCCACCAATCCGCGACGGTCATGCCCAAAGTCAGTTCTGATTGTGTTTCGATTTCAACGTTGATGTGACGGCCCGAGAACAGCTCTGGCTGGATCAGATAGGCGGTCACGCAGGGGTCGTGCAGCGGGGCACCTTCTGATCCGTATTTTTCCTTGTCGAAGCGTTCGAAGAAATCGGTCATTTCGGCCACCGCATGGCCAACCTGGCTGCCGAGCGCGCGGAACGCATCGTTGCGATAGGGTGTGACCAGCGCATCATGGGTAACATCCAGCGGCATCACAACAATATGAATGCCAGATTTAAACACGATTTCAGCAGCTTCCGGATCGACATAAATGTTGAATTCGGCGGCTGGTGTTATGTTCCCAACTTCAAAATACGCGCCGCCCATCAGAACGATCTCTTGCACCCGGTCAATGATATCGGGTGCTTTCCGGAACGCTGTGGCGATATTGGTCAGCGGCCCCAATGGGCAGAGCGTTACCGTACCAGGCTCATGCGCGCGCAGGGTGTCGATGATGAAGTCCACGCCGTGCCCCTCGGCCAGAGGCATCTGTGGGTCCGGCAGAACCGGGCCGTCCAGACCGGTTTTGCCGTGGACATGTTCCGCAGTGACCAGCGGGCGTTTGAGCGGGCAATCGCACCCCGCATAAACCGGAATATCCGTGCGCCCTGCCAGCTCACAAACGATGCGGGCGTTCTTCGCCGTCAGTTCCAGCGGGACGTTTCCGGCAACGGCGGTGATGCCCAGAACCTCGATCTCTTCCGGGCTGGCCAGCGCCAGCAGAATGGCGACGGCGTCGTCTTGTCCGGGGTCGGTGTCGATGATGATCTTGCGGGGTGCCATTGTGCCTCCGGTGTCTTGAAGCGCGGACACTCGCAAGTGTCATTGCGCTTGTCCAGCGGATTCAGGCCCCGATCTTGGCATCCGCAGGCAGAACTTTGCCGTTGGCACGGTGTTCTTCGGTTTTCACCTCATCCCATAGCGCATCCATCTCGGCCAGATCGCTTTGAGCGGGGGTTTTGCCGCGGTCGGCCAGCCGCGCCTCGACCTTCTCAAAGCGACGGGTGAATTTCGCATTGGTGCGACGCAGAGCGGTTTCGGCCTCGATGCCCAAATGACGGCCCAGATTCACCATGACGAATAACAGATCGCCAAACTCATCCTCGAGCGCATCTGCATCCATACTGTCGCGCGCTTCTTCCAGTTCGGCAGCCTCTTCGGTGATTTTGGCGAGCACATGGCTGGCATCGGGCCAGTCAAATCCCACGCGGGCAGCGCGTTTTTGCAGTTTTTGGGCCCGCAGAAGGGCGGGCAGATTGGCGGCCACACCATCCAGCGCGCCTTTCTGTTCCTTGCCCGCGCGCTCGGCAGCTTTGATCGTTTCCCAATCCTTGGTTTGTTGATCAGCGGATTTTTCACGGGATTCGTCGCCAAAGACATGCGGGTGACGGGCGACCATCTTGTCGGACATGGTGCGGACAACGTCCTGAAAGGTGAAATGTCCCGCTTCCTCAGCCATTTGGGCGTGAAAGACGGATTGAAACAGCAGGTCGCCCAATTCTCCTTTCAACTCATCATAAGCCTGCCGTTCGATGGCGTCGGCGACCTCATACGCCTCCTCGATCGTGTAGGGGGCGATGGTGGCGAAATCCTGTTCGATGTCCCACGGACAACCGCTTTGCGGGTCGCGCAAGCGGCGCATGATTTCCAGCAGGCGTTCTATACCCGCATCGCTGTCATGGATCAGTGGATTTTCAGCCATTGCGAACCCTTTCGTTCCGGTGTCAGATGCATCCATTCCGCAGTCCCGATCAGGAGTCCACCCCAGATGCCCGTCGTCAACCGAATTGCCGATTTTGCCGCTGATATGGCCAATTGGCGCCAGCACTTGCACACGATCCCTGAACTGGAGTTCGAATGCTACGAGACGGCCGCTTTCGTGGCAGAGCGTCTGCGCGAGTTCGGTGTGGATGAGCTGCACGAAGGCATCGCCAAGACCGGGATGGTGGCGATCATCAATGGACAGGGCGAAGGACCGACCATTGGGTTGCGGGCCGACATGGACGCGCTGCCGATCCCCGAGGAGACGGGCGTTGAATATGCCTCGAAGAACCCCGGTAAGATGCATGCCTGCGGGCATGACGGGCACACCACGATGCTGCTGGGGGCTGCACGCTATCTGGCCGAGACGCGGAATTTCGCAGGTCGCGTTGCGCTGATCTTCCAACCGGCCGAGGAAGAGGGCGGCGGTGCTGACGTGATGGTGCAGGAAGGCATCATGGATCGGTTCGATATCTCTCAGGTCTATGGCATCCATAACGATCCGGGAAACCCCGAGGGCGCATTTTACACTACGGCCGGGCCAATCATGGCTGCTGTCGATACGTTTGAGATTCATGTACAGGGCGTTGGTGGCCACGGGGCGTTGCCGCATCAGACCAAGGACCCGGTGATGGCGGCCTGTGGGATCGCACAGGCGATCCAGACGATCGTCAGCCGAAACCATTATGCAGTCGAGGATTTGGTGGTCTCAGTTACTCAAATCCATGCCGGGACCGTGAACAACGTGATCCCTGATACCGCCTATCTGAACGGCACAGTCCGTACCTTTGACTCGTCGGTGCAAAAGATGGTGATGGAGCGGATGGAGCAGATCGTGGCAGGGCAGGCGACCTCTTATGGGGTTGAGGCGACGATAGACTATCAGATTGGCTATCCGGCAACGATCAATGACGCTGAAAAAACAGCCTTTGCAGCAGATGTCGCGCGCAAGGTTTCGGGCGACAACCGTGTTGTCGACACTATGGGCCGCGATATGGGGGCCGAGGATTTCTCATACATGCTGCAGGTGCGTCCGGGGGCTTATCTGTTTCTGGGGCAGGGTGAAGGCGCAGGGCTGCATCATCCAAAATACAATTTCAACGACGATATCGCGCCGGTTGGGGCCTCGTTCTTTGCGCGGCTCGTGGAAATGGCGCAGCCCTTGGGCTGACGGGGAACAGGAATGGCACTGGAAGACGCAAAAAATCAGGTGGACGAGGCGTTTACCAACCCGGATCTGAAAGGTCTGTCTTATGAGAACACATTTGGCGGTGCGACCTCGTTCCTGAGGCGGCTTTATACCAAAGACCTGAAAGGTGTGGATATTGCAGTGACCGGCGTGCCCTTTGATCAGGCCGTCACCAACCGTCCGGGCACCCGGCTTGGCCCGCGCGCAATCCGCGAGGCCAGCGCGCTGCAATCGCCTGATGCGCCCTATGGCTGGCCGTTCGATGCGCTCAGCGAGCTGGCCATCGTGGATTATGGCGATATGGCCTATGACTATGCCAATATTCCCGCCTTTCCCGATACACTGACCGATCATATCCGCACCATTCTGGCGGCTGATGTGGCCTCGGTCACGCTGGGGGGCGATCATTATATCAGCTTTCCGATCCTGAAAGCCTATGCCGAGAAATTCGGGCCGATGTCCCTGCTGCAATTCGATGCTCATACGGACACCTGGGCCGATGACGACATGTCTCGCGTCGATCACGGAACGATGTTCTACAAGGCCGTGAAATCGGGGATCGTGGACCCCAAACGCTCGGTCCAGGTGGGTATCCGCACCCATAACGAGGACACGCTGGGCGTCAACATCATTGACGCGCGTGAGGTGTACGAATCCGGACCTGCCGCCGTGGCGCAGAAGATCAAGGGTATCCTTGGCGACAGCCCCGTCTATCTGAGTTTCGATATCGACGGTCTGGACCCTGCCTTTGCCCCCGGCACTGGAACGCCGGTCTGGGGTGGTCTGACCTCAATCCAGACACAGATCATTTTGCGTGATATCGCCGGGATCAACATCAAGGGCGGGGATGTGGTCGAGGTCTCTCCGCCCTACGACACGTCTGGGGCAACGGCGATTGCCGGGGCCCACGTGGCGACGCAGATTATTTGCCTGCTGGGGTGGAACAGGCTTATGGCTGACAAAAAGTAAACGTGCAACGGCGCGCGTTAACCGATGATTAGCCATACTTCCGGTATGTGCTTAAGCAAGTGAATGGACGGGATGGGACCCAAACGCGCATGACTGAATACAATCAACCCATTAGCGGCAACGATCTGGCGCGGTTTTCCGGGCCGAACACGTTCATGCGGCTGCCGCAGGCGACCTCGCTGTCGGGGCTGGATGTGGCGGTGTTGGGGATACCGATGGATATCGGGACCTCGTGGCGGTCGGGCACGCGGTTCGGGCCCAAGCAAATCCGTAGCGAAAGCGCGATGATCCGACCCTATAACATGGCCACAACGGCCGCCCCGTTTGACAGCATGCAGATTGCGGATATCGGCGATCTGGCGATCAACACATTCTCGCTGTCTGAAAGCCTGAAGATCATCAAAGACAGTTATAACGGAATACTGGCTCAGGGCGTGACCCCTGTCGCTATGGGTGGCGATCATTCCATCACCCTGCCGATCCTAAGGGCGATTGCCGCGAAACACGGGCCGGTGGCGCTGGTGCATGTGGATGCCCATGCGGATGTAAACGATGAGATGTTTGGCGAACGCGAAACCCACGGCACCGTTTTTCGCCGTGCTTACGAAGAGGGGCTGATTGTCCCTGACAAGACCTTTCAGATCGGTATTCGCGGCTCGGGCTATGCCGCCACCGATTTTACCGAGGCCAAGGACTGGGGGTTCCGTCAGTTTCCCGCATGGGAGTTGTGGCAACAGAACTTGACACAGATCGGCTCGCAAATCCGCAAGACGGTTGAGGATCACCCGGTTTATATCACCTATGACATCGACAGCCTTGACCCGGCTTATGCCCCCGGAACAGGCACGCCCGAGATCGGCGGTCTGACCACACCACAGGCGCTGCAACTGATCCACGCCTTGCAGGGGACCAATGTGGTGGGCTGTGATCTGGTCGAGGTCTCACCGCCCTATGACCCCTCCGGTAATACGGCACTTACGGCAGCAAACCTTTTGTTTGAGTTGCTTTGCATCCTGCCGGGCGTGACGTCACGGTAGGGGTGTGGCCGACGCGCGATGTCGATAGGCTGGACGCAAATGGATTGAGCGGACAGATGAAGATGGTGTTTTGGTTATTGATTGCGATGGGTGTCGCAATGGGCGCCTATATCCGTCTTGCGCCTTCAGACCCTGCGCGCTGGCACGTGGCCCCTGAAGGCGCGGAGAGAGATCTGCCGGGTGGTGTAGTTCGGATCGTCGAGACCGGTCCTGATGGGCTGGCGCGGCTTCACAGTATCGCTGGTGCAACGCCGCGTACCCGCGTTCTAGCCGGTTCAGTGAGCGAAGGGATGATCACCTACATCACCCGCACTAAGGTGTTTGGCTTTCCCGATTACACTACAGTCCAGCAGGACGGAGACACGCTGCGAATCCATGGCCGGTTACGCTTTGGCCGTAAGGATTTCGGGGTGAACAAGGCCCGCGTTGATGCGTGGTTGGGGCAGATGTAGGCGGCAGTTATGACTCGGAACTCTTGAGGGTATGATCCAGATCGGGCCAGTCCAAACCCGAGGACAAACACCCCTCCTGCACCTCGCGCCACATCGGCACATTCAACGACATCTGGCACTGCGCCATGAACATGCGACCATCGACTTGCAGGCAAATCATCTCGCCCAGCTCCACGCGTGAACCGGCTTTGTCGGTGCAGTAGCAATCGCGAACCTTGCCGTCGGGACCGACATAGTCGGCCATTGCGGGTGCAGCGAACAGCGATAAAACGATAATCAACCCCTTCATGCAGGGCAGCTTAGCACAAGGCTGGCCCTTGACCAAAGCCCCCGGATGATAGACACCGCCCGGATGATCCCCGAAGAACGCCTTGAGCAGATAACCCAGCGATTCCAATACCTCGAAGCGGCCATGGCCGATGGTGCCTCGGGCGGGGATATTGCGGCTTTGGCTAAAGAGTATTCCGACCTCATGCCGGTGGTCGATCAGATCATGGGATGGCGGCAGCTGGTAGCGGATTTGGCCGAAGCCGAGGCGATGCTGGCCGACCCGGATATGAAAGAGCTGGCCGAAGAGGAAATCCCCGAGCTGAAGGCCCGAATCCCCGTGGCGGAACATGCACTGCAACTGGCGCTGTTGCCAAAGGATGCCGCCGATGCACGTCCGGCAATGCTGGAAATTCGTCCCGGAACAGGGGGGGATGAAGCCGCGCTGTTTGCCGGGGACCTTCTGCGGATGTATCAACGCTATGCCGAGGCACGGGGGTGGCGGTTTGAGATCATCGAGGAACAGGCCTCGGACCTTGGCGGGATCAAAGAGGTGGTGGCCCATATCAAGGGCGACAACGTCTTTGCACGGATGAAGTACGAATCCGGTGTTCACCGCGTTCAGCGTGTGCCCGAAACTGAAAGCGGGGGCCGTATCCATACCTCCGCCGCGACGGTCGCTGTTTTGCCAGAGGCCGAGGATGTGGACATCCAAGTCGACGCCAATGACATCCGCATCGACACGATGCGGTCTTCGGGCGCGGGCGGGCAGCACGTCAACACGACCGACTCGGCGGTGCGGATCACCCACTTGCCAACAGGTTTGGTTGTGACCAGCTCAGAGAAATCCCAGCACCGGAACCGCGAAATCGCGATGCAGGTGCTGAAGACACGCCTCTACGATCTGGAACGCCAACGCATTGACAGTGAACGCTCGGCCGATCGGGCCAGTCAGGTGGGGTCAGGGGACAGGTCCGAGCGGATCAGAACCTATAACTTCCCGCAGGGCAGGATGACCGACCATCGCATCAACCTGACGCTTTACAAGCTGGATCAGGTGATGCAGGGCGACCTGGATGAGGTGATCGATGCGCTGACGGCGGACGATCAGGCCCGGCTGCTGGCCGAGATGGCGCAATGACCGGCGCACAAACGGCAGCGCAGGCCATGGTGACCGCAACGGCACGCCTGCGGGCGGCGGGGGTCGAAGATCCGGCGCGCGATGCCCGTGTCTTGCTGGCGCATGCCGCCCGGATCGAAGCCAGCCGCGTGACTCTGATTGCGCCCGAGGAGTTAGCCCCCGATATTGCCGAACGCTATGATCAACTGATCTCACTCCGTGCAATCCGGGTCCCGGTCTCGCATCTTCTGGGCGAGCGTGAATTCTATGGCCGTCGTTTCCGCGTCAGCCGCGATGTGCTGGACCCGCGCCCCGAAACCGAGGCGCTGATCGAAGCCGCGCTCAGCGAGCCATTTGATCATGTTCTGGATCTTGGCGTCGGCTCTGGCTGCATTCTGATCACGCTTTTGGCCGAACGCGCCAGCGCCACCGGCGTTGGCGCTGATCTGAGTGAGGCTGCCTGCCTGCAAACCAGCGCCAACGCCGTGCAGCACAAGGTGCAGGATCGGGTGCAGGTGGTTCAATCCAATTGGTTCTCGACCATTCAGGGCAAGTTCGATCTGATCGTGTCCAACCCCCCCTATATCTCGCTCTCCGAAATGACCGGGCTGTCGCCCGAAGTGCGCGAACACGAACCCCGGATGGCGCTGACCGATGAAGGTGACGGGCTGAACGCCTATCGTCATATCGCAGCGGATGCGCCCGACTTTCTACTGCCCGGCGGGCGCATTCTGGTTGAGATTGGTCCGACACAGGCCCAACAGGTTTCAGCGTTGTTTGATGCGTCTGGCCTGTCTGACATCCGCATTATCCCCGATCTGGACGGCCGTGACCGCGTGGTTGGGGCCCGTTTGCCTGGGTGAGAATCAGAAACTGAGGCCGAAAAACGCCGGTTTATGTAAAAAACCTGCGAAAATTCTGAGAATCCTCTTGTCTGCCGGTGCTGGACATGTTTACTCAAGATTAGTCGGCGAGGTTGACGCTGTTGCAGCGCACCCCTGACGCCAAGCCCAAAAAGTCGAGATTCCGTCGCGGCAAACGCCTAAGAGCAGTGCAAAAACGGGGTTGATCGACAGCGTATGTATAAGGCTGACGAAAAGTAAGATGAGATCTTCCAAATCCCGCTCGCGGGCAAAGAACAACCGCAATCGTCCTTCCGGCGGTAACGTCGTTAACCGTGTTTTTGACAGCTCGGGCCCCGAAGGCAAAGTGCGCGGTACCCCGCAGCAGATCATTGATAAATACAACCAGCTTGCGCGCGATGCGCAACTGTCCAACGACCGTGTTGCGGCCGAGAACTTTCAACAACACGCGGAGCATTATCTGCGCATGTTGAGCGAAGCGCAGCGTGAAATCGAAGCCCGCCGCGAAGAGCAGGAACGCCAGAATCGCGAACGTCAGGCCGAGCGAGATCGCGAACGCGCCGAACGCCAGGAACGCGAAGCGGCCCGTCAGGCGGACCCTGCCGAGGCACCTCAGCCCGATGTCATGGGTTTTGACGCGCCCGCAGCTTCTCCGGAATCGGGTCTGGTGGAAACACCTGAAAATCAAGGTAGTGATGCCGAAGCCCCTGAGCCGAAAGAGCGCAAGGAAAAAGCCCCGCGTCGCCCGCGTCAACGCAAGCCAAAGCCAGCGGCTGAAACCGGCGATGAGCCAGCGGCAAACGGCGGCGACACGCCCGAAGCGGCGGAGTGAGTTAGCGACAAAATCCGAAAAAGCCCTGCCGTTAAACGCAGGGCTTTTTTGTTAGATGTTATCATTTTGACTATACTACCAGCCGGGGGTGCGGCCGGGCCGAAACCAACGCAAGCCGCAATGCGTTTGAACGTCGGGAAAGCTTTGATAGCAGGGCCGTCGCGTATTGAGAGTTTATGCGCATTTCCGCAGGATGGCGCCTGTGCCGTTCTCTTAATCCATCCTTGGGGGCAGAGTGACAGAAGTTGCCGAAGACAAGCCATATTTCGATGTGCGTCAATCCGTTCGGGGAAGAAACCGAACACGGCTCATCATAGCTCCGGTGTTTGCAGTGGGTCTAATCTGGTTCGGGATGCGTCTGCTGTCTGAAGACAAGATCCAATCCCTCGATATTGACGCAGTCGAAGCTTGGACCGTTTGGTCCTTTTTCGGCGCTATAATGATAGGCACCGGGATTTACAGGCTGTTGAAGGAACTGGTCTTTGCGCTGCGCGCGCGGTCAACGACGGGCGAGTGGCATTTTCGGCTTACCGACCGCGATCTGCTTTGGCAGGTCCCTGACCACGCACATGGCAAAGAGCAAGGTTTCGCCGCGCCGTTAACTGAGATCGAGCGGATAGAATTCAAGACCATTCAAAAACATGAAGACATGGATGAGCGTCAGTACTGGGTGCATTTCCATGAGCGGGATCCGATCCAACTCAGGTCATTCTCCGGCGTCAGCCTGTCTTGGTTGGTTGATAAAATACGGGCCGTTGGGGTGCCCTATGAGGAAACGTTTGAAAACTATTAGTTTCGCTCGGGCAGAACGAACACTTGCGGGCTCAAAGAGCGACCAATTCCGTTGAAACGTCAGCCTTTGTCACAGCGAACCGAATAGCTGCTTTCTCTCGCATAGCGGCAATATGCGTTTCGCGGTGAATGTCGATTTACCCGACGATGAAAAAGACCGATTTCCGAGTTCGCATGACCTTACAGGTTAGGTTCTCATTGTCAGCCTTTACGGATTTCTCGGGCTAAGGCACAAAACGCCTCTAACGGCACTTGTTCTGCGCGCTCTGTGGGTTTGATCCCGGCGGCGATCAGGCGGTCTTCGATATCCGGGGCCACACCTTTCAGAGAAGCGCGCAGCATTTTGCGGCGTTGGTTGAACGCGGCTGCGACCACGCGGGATAGGGTTGCGGCGTCTGCGGGGTAGCGTGGTTCGGGCAGGGCACTCAGGTGGACCACGGCGCTGGAGACCTTGGGTGGCGGCGTGAACGCGCCAGGGGGCAGGGACATGGCAATACGCGCTTCGGCCCGCCATTGAGCCAGGATGGCGAGGCGGCCATAGGCTTTACTGCCGGGTTGGGCGACGATGCGTTCGGCCACTTCGCGTTGGAACATAAGGGTCAGACTTTGCCAGAAGGGTGGCCATTGGGGTGGCGTAAGCCAGCGGACCAGAAGCTCGGTGCCCACGTTATAGGGCAGGTTGGCGGCGATGCGGATCGGAGGGGTCAGGTGTTCGAGCGGGTCGATTTCCAGCGCGTCACCGTTGATCACGTCAAGCTGGCCGGGATAGGCGGCGGCGATGTCGTTCAGCGCTGCGATACAGCGCGTGTCTTTTTCCACCGCGACTACCTTGCGCGCGCCCTCAGAAAGCAGCCCACGGGTCAGGCCGCCGGGGCCGGGGCCGATTTCCAGTACATCGCATTCGGTCAGATCCCCTGCCTGGCGTGCGATCTTGGCGGTCAGGTTGAGGTCGAGCAAGAAGTTCTGGCCCAGCGATTTGCGGGCTGAAAGCTGGTGGGTGGCGATGACCTCACGCAGCGGA
Source organism: Ruegeria sp. AH7 (assembly GCF_056541325.1). Classification (NCBI taxonomy): domain Bacteria; kingdom Pseudomonadati; phylum Pseudomonadota; class Alphaproteobacteria; order Rhodobacterales; family Roseobacteraceae; genus Ruegeria; species Ruegeria sp. AH7. The sequence goes on from NZ_JBQFYF010000002.1 coordinate 525,461, forward strand.
GGCAGGCTGTCGATAGTGCTCATGATCCGGTTACCGTCGCGCGGATTGATGGGACAGCGCCAGAGGTTTTTTGCCTCCGGCGGGGATATTTTCAGCCAGGTGAAGGATCAAGGTGTGCGTGCCATCTGTTGGGCGAGTTTCAGGGCCTCGATCAGGCTGGTGGGATTGGCGATGCCTTGCCCGGCGATATCCAGCGCGGTGCCGTGATCGGGCGAGGTGCGGATGAAAGGCAGGCCCAGCGTTACATTCACGCCCCGGTCGAAATCCAGCGTTTTGATCGGGATCAGGGCCTGATCGTGATACATGGCGATGGCGGCGTCATAACGGGCGCGGGCGGCGGCGTGGAACAGCGTATCCGCCGGGTGCGGGCCGGTGACGGTGTAGTCGGGGCTGTCTAAGCTTTCTAGTAGCGCAGCGATCCAGTCCAGCTCCTCTGTGCCCATCTTGCCGCCTTCGCCTGCGTGCGGATTCAGCCCTGCGACGGCGATCCGGGGATGTGTGATGCCGAACTGTTGTTGCAGGCCGTGCGCGGTCAGCGCGATGGTTTGGGTCAACAGATCCGGCGTCAGTTCCTGTGGCACACGCGCGAGCGGGATGTGGATCGTGGCCGGCACGACGCGGAGCTGCGCGCTGGCCAGCATCATCACCACATGTTGGCACCCGGCCAGAGCGGCGAGAAACTCGGTATGGCCGGGGTAAGCGAAATCGGCCCCGTCGATCAGCGCTTTTTTGTTGATAGGCGCCGTACAGAGAGCCGAGGCAGCGCCCGATTGAGCCAAAGAAACGCCGCGCTCGATTGCGTCAATAACCGAGGGTGCATTGGCCGGTTCCGGTTGGCCCGGGATGTTGGAGACCGGGAAATCCACGTGCAGAACGGGCAGTGCTTGGGCGCTTGCGTCCAGCGCATCAGCCGGATCGGCGATCCGGGTGACCGGCGTACCTGGGGGCAGGTGGGTGGCATCGCCAATCAGGAAAAACGGGCAGTCATCGCGCAATTCTGCCCAGGCTTTAGCGGCGATCTCCGGACCTATTCCAGCCGGGTCGCCACAGCTGAGCGCGATGGGCGCAATCATTGTTCGACGATAGTGGCGTCGGCGCGCAGCTGTTCCAGAAGGCTTTCTGAGAAGGCTTGCAGGCGCTGCTGCGTCAAGGCGTTGGCCACGTCGACGCGCGAGGTATCTTCGCCCAGGTCGCGGGTGCGGTTGCACAGCATCAGAAACACCAGCGTTTGACCGTTGTTGCGGGTCAGGGTGGTCGATACTTCGTTCCGGTCCAGCTTGGCCAGTTCAACGGCGATATCGCGCGGGATATCGGAGGGGGCGGCTTCGGTCCGCTCCAACACGTCGGCGGGTTGTCCTTTGGCAATGCCATAAAGATCATCGCAGGTGTCAATCTCTTCGCTCAGGCGCGCGGCCTGCGCCAGCGCGTCCGCACTGCGACCACCAGGCAAGTAGTAGATTGCATAATCGATCTTCGAATAGCTGGGGGCGCCAGCTGCGACTTCGCGCACGCCGCGCATCTGGAACAGCGCAATGGCGTTCGGCAAGGTCAGTGGTTCCGTTATCTCACCGTTTTTGAGGCCCAGAAGCACGGGTTGCAGCGCGGGCGGTAGGTTACTGATGTTCAACCAGTCCAGACGACCGCCATTGTTGCGGGTGTCAGCGGCTGAATATTGCGCTGCCGCTGCCGAGAAGGCGTCATACCCTTCAAGGCGCGAGATTTCTTCTGCCAGCCGCTCCGCCTGAGCAACGGTTTGCTGATTCACCGGGATAATGATTTCGGAGAGCAGAACCTGCAGACCACCACCACCGGATTGACCAAGGGCCCGGTTGATCTCGTCTTCGCTGGGGCGGGCCTGCGACAGGAAGCGTGCGCTGATATAGTCGCGCCATGACAATTGATCCGCAACAAAATCACGAACGGTTTCAGGCTCGATACCGGCTTCGCTGAGCAGTTGCAGGAACTGTTCAGTGCTGAACTGGCCGCGGGCGGCGAGCTGGTCAATACCCACCTGGACATCTTCAGGCGCGGCCTGAACGCCAGCCTCGCGCATGGCTTGCTGGCGCAGGCGGTCGTCGATTAGGGCCTGACGCACTTCTGCCTCGGTTCCACCCGGCACACCCAGCGCGTTCAGGAACTCCAGCCGTTGCTCAAGCTCAAACCAGGTGATGATATCCTGATTGACGCGGATCGCAGGGGAAAACAGGCTTTGCGCACTGGCCTGCGGGACAGAGACTGCCAGAACAGCGATAGCCAACGCCGATGAGATCGAACGGGCGCATCCGCCCCGGAGGAACCTGAAGAAACCTGAAATCAACTGCATTTTCTCTTGTACGTCTTTCCGCCGCCTTCAACGGCATATCCTGTCAGCGTAACGGTAAACCCGAATTCGGTCGAAGGCTCAATAGTGGTTGTTGAGGTAAATCGTCTGTTTACGGACATGTTAAACTGAACGCATTCGTTCTGATAAGTCACACCCAGCCCCAGGCGGATGGGTTCGGAATTGGCAAGATCGTAGCGGGCCGAAGCACGCGTCAGCCAGTTCTGATCGATTTGGTGCCGCCCGCGCAACCAGATCTCGGACACTTCTTCATCCAGATTTTCAGCCGGATCAGGCTCTTGCCAGACATAGCTGCCTGATATTGCGCTGAACTCGCCTGTCCAGGCGCCGCGCAGCTCGGCGCGTGTAAAACTGAAATCGCTTTCGATCAAGCCGCGCCCGGCCAGCGACCAGCCATTGGCGGTTTTAATCTGGCCAGCCACCAGCAGATCGGATTTGGTACCCTGCAGGCCCGAGGTCAGGTTGAAATTCGGGTCAGCATCGGCGCGAAAGACCTGACCGATTGTGGCCAAGGCCTGCCATCCGTTCGATTTGTAACGCGCCCAATTGACGCCAACCACCGCTGTTGCCCCGTCTTCGCGCTGATCTTCGGCCGGAAAGCGAGACAGGGACAACAGATTGCCCTGATCGAATTCCTGAAACGTGCTTTCATCGTTCGGAACATCCGTGTCCGAAGCATCGGTCCAGCCGAATTGCACGATTGGTTCCAGAAACTGGGTCGCACCGGTTTGTTCGCGCCGTGTCATGGGATAACGCAGGGTCAGCGCCGCGCGGGGCGTGGTGCGCGTCACATTGCTGGGAAAAGCGTCATCATTGCGGATGTTAAACGTATCAATTGCAGCGCCGATCCGGGCATCCGCGCGCAGCCCCGATGCAAAGGTCCAGCTGCGCAGCCATTCCGCATCAAACGTCGCGCGCGCGATATCGCGCCCGACAACATTCTCGTCGCTGGTGCGTTCATGGGCATGAGCCACAAAGCCAAGCCGCATTTCGCCCCCAACCGTGTTTGGGAAGAACCGCTTCTCGTAGTTCAGATCAAACACACGCGAGGGGATCTCATCCTGTTCCTCACTGTCGCGCAGTGTCTTGTAGTGGATCAGGCTGGTCTTGAAGGCGGTGTCGCGCTTTATCCGGGTCAGCGCGATCTCACTGCGCAGCCGGTCGAGATCGGGCAGGCCGTAATCTGCCAGATAGGCATCGTCTGACGTGGTCTTGAGATCGAATGTCAGCCGGAAGTCATTCCTGAGATTGAAGAAGCCGTTGGCAAACAGATAGCCACGATCCTGATCGCGCTGCACATCATCGCGGGTATAGGCACCTTCGAACTGGATGCGCCCGTTCACGAAGGCTTGCCGATAGCGATAGCCCAGCGTTCGGGTGCTGGCCGAGACAAACGGTGTCAGCGTCAGGTCCTTGTTGTCGCCCAGCTTGATGAAGTATGGCACTTGCAGACCAAGACCCAGCTGTGAGGTTCTGCGGAAGGATGGTGCCAGAAACCCGGTCGCGCGTTCAAGCGTCGGGTCGGGCAGGCGCAGATATGGAAAATAGAAGACCGGGTAGTCCAGCACGCGCAGCTGCGCGCCTTCAAAGTAAAGCTGCCGCTCTAGCTGATCATGGGTCACTTTGCGCGCCCGGATTTGCCAAAGCGGAGGTTTGCCATTTGCACAAACATGGCAGGAGGTGGCAGCGACCTTGCTGAACTGTGTGTAGCGCCCCGAAGCGCGCCGCGCCTGAACCGAGGCGACCTGAACCTGCTGATCGAACACCATTCGTGCACCGATCAACAACCCGTTTTGCAAGCCATCATCCAGCTCGGCTGAATCTGCCAGCAAGGTTGTCCGCCCGCCCTGATCGATCCGAATGGGTCCCTCAAGCGACAGTTTTCCGGTTTCGCGGTCAAAGGTGATACGCTGCGCGCTGACCTTGGCATCGCCCTGAAACGCCTCGACATTGCCTTCGGCGACCAGCACGCGTTCGGGCGTGATGAATATCTTATCCGCGACCAACAGGGCGGGCTCATCCTGTTGGGTGGCCTGATTGGTCGCGGGTGCTGGTGAAGTTTGAGCCAGCAGCGCAGCAGGGGCTGTGACAGCCAGGGCGCTTGCCATCAGCGCAAACAGAATGCGCGGCATCAGCCGTCCTCCGCATGTAGCAACAGGCCGAGCGACAGGAAGATGGCAGCAACGGGCGGTGCCCAGGCAGCGACGTAGATGGGCAATTGTCCGTTTTCCCCGAGTATTTGCGCAAAGTTGCGCACGAAATAAATGGCAAACCCCAACAATACCGCGGTCAGAACCGCAACGCCGGTGCCGCCGAAGCGTACATGGCGCATGGTAAAGGCTGCGCCGATCAGAACCATCGAAACCAGAAAGATCGGGCGAGCGAGTTGGACTTGTAGCCAGACCTCATATTGTTTGGTCGAAAAGCCGGCCTCGCGCAGGTCCGCTATCAATTGGGGCAAATCGTAGACCGACACAGAATCCTGCTGCCCCAGCGTATCCAGAATGCGTTGGCGGGTCAGCGTCGTCGGAAGGTCAAGCTGAGCATGCTCAACCGACTGTGTCTCGGGGTTCTGGCCGTCTTCAAGGTTCCAGACTTTGGCGTTGCTCAGAACCCAGCTGCCGTCGATCAATCGGGCCTGTTCAGCGGCAATCTGTTGCGTTGGTTTTCCGTCCGGGTTGAATGAAACGATGGTCACATCGCTCAATTTCAACTCATCGCCATTTGCTGTGCCGCGCGCGTGTATCACGGCCTGGCCCGTCTCGGTGCTTTGTCGCAGCCATAGACCCTCGCCGCTGATCGACAGCGCTGAGCTGCCATTGTTTCGATAGGAATCAGAAAGGCGGTTGTACTCTTCCGAGGTGGCTGCTGCGATCGGGTTCAGAAGGGTCACGGCCAGGGCCCCGATCACAAGCGCCAGCAAGACCGGCGCTACCAGCGCGCGTATGCCGGATCGGCCAGTCGCGCGGGTTACCACGAGTTCCGAGGTGCGCGCCAACCCGACAAACAGCGCTATGGTGGCCAGTATCACCAGCAGGGGCAGCATTTCGCTGATCGCGGCAGGTGTGTTCAGCAAGGTCAGCTGCAACAGGCGGCCAAAAGACAGATCAACCTCGTCGAACCGGCGCACTTGTTCGATCAGGTCAATCAGAATCATCAGGGTTAGAAAGATGCCGCCGATAACCAGAAAGCTCTGCATAAAGCGGCGGGCAAAATAGCGGTCCAAAATCACAAGCGTGACCCCGCTGGGTTTGCAGCGTTGGCGCTCAGGCCAATATCGCTCTTGCATAAACCCATGCGCGACGGTCTATGCCTGCCCTGTCGTGCCACTGTCGTCTCCCCCGAGCCTGCCGGATATTTTTGGGGGACCTTAATGCAATTGGCGGTCAGGGAAAACTGCTATCTGGTCAAGCCGGGCGGCGCGGGCTAGGTCTTGGGGAACACAGTTTCAGGAGCGCGCAATGAGCAGTCTAGTCCCAATCCGTTTTCAAGCCTTCGACGTGGAAGCTATGGCGCAGGCCGAAGGGCGCGTTGCCATCGTGGTTCCTGCGGACCGCAAGATGAGCCCGGCAGCCCGACGCGCCAATCGCCTGACCAAAGGGGCCGTTGCCCGGCTGGTTGAAAGCGATGCGTTTGGCAAGGCAAAAACCGGCGATGTCATCTCGCTGGCCTGGCCGGTTGGAATGGCTGCCGAGGCGCTGGATGTTCTGGTCCTGCCCCGCCGCCCCGAGGCGGATGAGGCGCGCAAGGTTGGTGCCGCATTGGCCAAACTGGCGGGCGGGCGCGATATGCTGGTGATGGCGGGCAATCAGGCACGGGCCGAGGATCTGGCGATGGGGATCGCCCTGCGCAGCTATGATTTTGATGCGCATAAAACAAAGGATAGCGACGCCGCGGGCTCGGTCACAATCTCTTGCAACAAGCCCGAAGAGGCCGAGGCCCAGTTTGCACCGATGTATGCGGTTGCGGATGGGGTGCGGATGACCCGTGATTTGACCAATGAGCCTGCAAATGTCCTGACCACCAGCGAATTTGCCGCCCGTCTGGACGAGATGAAATCACTGGGCCTTGAGGTCGAAGTGCTGGACGAAGACAAACTGGCTGAGCTGGGCATGCGTACTTTGCTTTGCGTGGGGCAGGGTTCAGACAGCCCGTCCAAAGTGGTGGTGATGCAGTGGAACGGGGGCGACAAGGACGATGCGCCGCTGGCTCTGGTCGGCAAGGGGGTTGTGTTCGACACGGGGGGTATCTCGCTCAAGCCTGCTGGCGGCATGGAAGACATGACCATGGATATGGGCGGTGCAGGCGTTGTCGCCGGCACGATGCGCGCGCTGGCCAAGCGCAAGGCCAAAGCCAATGTGGTCGGGCTTGTAGGTCTGGTCGAGAACATGCCTTCGGGTAACGCCACGCGGCCGGGTGATGTGGTCAAATCGATGAAGGGCGACACGGTCGAGATCATCAACACCGACGCCGAGGGGCGTTTGGTTCTATGTGACGTCATGTGGTACGCGCAGGAACGGTTCGCACCCGTCGGCATGATCGATCTGGCCACGCTGACCGGGGCGATCATCATCGGGCTGGGGCATGAGAACGCAGGCGTATTCTCGAACAACGATACCTTCTGTGATGCCTTCCTGAAGTCGGCCAAGGCCGAGGATGAAGGCGCTTGGCGGATGCCGTTGGGGAATGCTTATGACAAGCTGCTGAAATCGCGTATCGCGGATATGAAAAACGTGGGCGGTCGACCTGCGGGTTCGATCACTGCAGCGCAATTCCTGCAGCGGTTTGTCAAAGAGGAGACGCCGTGGATTCATCTCGACATCGCCGGGGTGGCCTCGGTCGCGTCCGAGACCTCCTACGCGCCGAAAGGGGCCACTGGCTGGGGTGTTCGTGCGCTCAGCCGCTTTGTGCAGGACAATTTCGAGTAAACTATGGGCGCCGTCTATTTCTACCATCTGACCCAAAGGCCGCTGGAGCACACTTTGCCGGTGCTGCTGGATAAGGCGCAGCAGGCCGGGTGGCGGATTGCGGTGCGGGGTACTGATCCCGCCCGGTTAGACTGGCTGGACGAAAAGCTTTGGCTGGGCCCGGAGGAAGGGTTCTTGCCCCATGGCCGGGCAGGCGGGCCGCATGATGGGATGCAGCCGATCCTGCTGACCTCGGACAAACAGGCGGGCAATGAGGCCACCTGCGTGATGTCGGTGGACGGGGCCGAAGTGGCCCCGGATGAGGTCACCGCGCTGGAGCGTGTCTGTATCCTGTTCGACGGCAATGACGACCAGGCTGTTCAACATGCGCGCGACCAGTGGAAGACGCTGACTCAGGCGGGCTGTTCAGCGCAATATTGGTCCGAGGAGTCGGGCCGTTGGGAAAAGAAAGCCGAAGCCTAGCGCAAGGCGATTGCAGAAATCAGGAGAGTGACGAATGGAAATGAAGCCTTTGGGCCGGACCGGCATCATGGTGTCTGACCTGTGTCTGGGAACAATGACCTTTGGAACCCAGACTTCAGAACCCGAGGCGCATGCGCAGATGGACCTGGCGCTGGGTGCGGGGATCAATTTTGTGGATGCCGCCGAGATGTACCCGGTCAACCCGATCTCAAAAGAAACTGTGGGCCGAACCGAAGAGATTTTGGGGAACTGGAACGCCGCAAATGCCGCGCGGCGGGGTGACTATGTTCTGGCGACTAAGCATTCAGGTGCAGGCTTTGCCCATGCCCGTGATGGCGCGCCGATTTCGGCTCAGACCATTCCCGAGGCTATCGAGGGATCACTGCGGCGGCTGCAGACCGACTATATCGACCTTTATCAGTTTCATTGGCCCAATCGAGGCAGCTATATGTTCCGCCAGAACTGGGATTATGTGCCTTCGGGGCAAAACACTGGTGACGTGCTTGAAAATATGCAGGGTTGCCTGACGGCGCTGCAGGAGCAGGTGGACAAAGGCAATATCCGGGCCTTTGGCCTGTCGAACGAAAGCGCCTGGGGCACCGCACAGTGGTTGCGGTTGTCCGAACAGATGGGGACGCCGCGCGTCGCGTCGGTTCAGAATGAGTATTCCTTGCTGTGCCGCCTGTTCGATACGGATATGGCCGAGCTTTGCATGCACGAAGACGTGGGGCTGATGGCGTTTTCGCCGCTTGGTACGGGGTTGTTGACCGGCAAGTATCAGGATGGTTCCGTTCCGGAAGGATCGCGCAAATCGATTTCTTCGGATCTGGGCGGGCGCGATTCGGATCGCGTCTACGATGCCGTGGCCGCATATCTTGAGATTGCAGCGGAACACGGGCTGGACCCGACACATATGGCGCTGTCCTGGTGCCGGACTCGGCCCTTTATGATGTCGGCGATATTCGGGGCCACGTCGGTCGCTCAGCTGGAGCATGTTTTGGCTGCGAAAGATTTGCGGCTTTCGGATGAGGTGGTGCAGGCGATCGGCAAAGCGCATCGCTCACATCCCATGCCGTTCTAGGGGGCTCTGCCCCCGCCGCGCTGCGCGCGACTCCCCCGGGATATATTTGGCCAGATGAAAGGGATCCGGTCAGTGATGGGAGTGGGGCGCACGCTCGTGCCTGAGGTCGCGGGCCGACAGGCCATGGGCTGTGCGGAAGGCGCGGGCAAAGCTGGATTGCGAAGCGAAGCCGGTCGCCAGTGCCACATCCATCAAGGGCATGTCAGTGTCGGAGACCAGACGGCGCGCCTCGGCCAGCCTGAGTTGCAGGTAGTGATCCTGTGGCGTGGTGTTCAGGCGCAGGCGGAACTGTTGTTGCAATGTGCGCGGGCTGGTGCCCAGCTGATCTGCGATTGATGCAAGTGGCAGCGGGTCATCGAGCGAGGCCTGCATCAAGCTGTTTGCTTTTGATGTCAGTGGGGTATGGCGGTGCGGGGCGCCGGTGCGGCTTTGGGGTTTGGTCGGTTCGGGTGCGCCCTCGTAGAGGAAGAGGCCCGAAACGCGCGCAGCGAAACCCGCGCCATGACGTGCCGCTATAATGTGCAGCATCATCTCGACCGCAGGGATTGCGCCACCCGAGGTCAGCCGATTGCCGGACACGGTGAAGCGGTCTGGGCGGACGTCGATGTCAGGGAAACGGGTGGCGAAATTATCCAGATCTTCCCAATGGGTGGTGGCGGCGTGACCATTCAGAAGGCCAGCCTCGGCCAGCAGCCACGGCCCGCCATCAATCCCGGCCATAGCCGCGCCGGTGCCTGCGATGCGACGCAGACCGGCCAGCAGGCTGGGTGTCGCATGGCGAGCCAGTTGGAACCCGGCCACAACGATCATCAGATCGCAGCTTTGCAGGCGGGCCAACGGGGTGCCCGGGACGTGCAGCGCGCTGGTCAGCATCGCAGGGTCCGATGTTGCGGTCACATAGTCCCAGTCAAAAGCAGGCCGGTCCGCCAGTCGGTTTGCCGCGCGCATCGGATCGACAGCCGAGGCAAAGCTGAGCGTGTTGCATTCGTCCAGCACCAGCACCGCTGTTTTCAGGGCACGATGCTCAGGTTCCAAGATGTTTTTTGCGGATTTCATCAAGTTCGATTCGTATTCTGGCAAGTATTTTTCCAAAGCTGCGCCAGACTTGCGCGCAACGCAAATCGATAACCGGGGAGAAGTCTGGGGAAAACCTGGCGTGAAACCCGGTATAACGTGGGGAAAACAACATGCCTTTGGAAATGAACCGCGAGGTCTTTATCACCTGTGCTGTAACCGGTTCGGGCGGAACGCAGGATCGCAGCCCGCATGTGCCGCGCTCGCCCAAGCAGATTGCCGAGAGCGCGATTGCGGCGGCCAAGGCGGGGGCCGCAGTGGTGCATTGCCATGTGCGCGATCCCGAGACCGGTGCGCCTTCACGCGATCTGGCGCTGTATCGCGAGGTGACGGACCGCATCCGGGATGCCGAGGTTGATGCCGTTCTGAACCTGACTGCGGGTATGGGTGGTGATATGGTGTTTGGCGGTGTTGAGACTCCGCTGCCTTTGGCAGAGGCCGGAACCGATCTGGTTGGTGCGAGTGAACGGGTCGCGCATGTGGCTGAATGTTTGCCCGAGATTTGCACTTTGGACTGCGGTACCATGAATTTTGCCGAAGCAGACTATGTCATGACCAACACGCCCGGCGCGCTGCGGGCAATGGGGCGGATGATGACCGATCTGGGTGTGAAGCCCGAGATCGAAGCCTTTGATACCGGCCATCTCTGGTTTGCCAAGCAGTTGGTGAAAGAGGGTGTTCTGGAGCCGAATGCTCTGGTGCAACTGTGTATGGGCGTGCCTTGGGGCGCGCCGGATGATCTGAACACCTTCATGGCGATGGTGAACAACGTCCCTGATGACTGGACCTTCAGCGCCTTCTCGCTGGGTCGGAACGAGATGGCGTATGTGGCGGCCTCGGTTTTGGCGGGCGGAAATGTGCGTGTCGGGTTGGAAGATAATCTGTGGCTCGAGAAGGGTGTGTTGGCTGAGAACTGGCAGTTGGTCGAACGGGCCGGGTCGATCATCGAAAATATGGGCGCACGGGTGATTGGACCTGAAGAAGTGCGTGAGAAGTTAGGGCTGGTGAAACGGGCACCGGTGACGAAGTAGGTACAACACCAGGCCGCGACCGATCCTAGGAGGGTGCGAATGCGCCCTCCCGTGGGGAGGGTCGGGCGCGGCCGGGTTCGGGGTGCGAACCCGGCGGGAAATTTGGAGGACAGGGCAATGAAAACCGCAGCGATCATTGGTGGCGGAGTTATTGGCGGCGGCTGGGCCGCGCGGTTCTTGCTGAATGGCTGGGACGTGCGTGTGTTTGACCCGGACCCCGAGGCCGAGCGTAAAATCGGTGAGGTTCTGGACAATGCACGGCGCTCGTTGCCGGGGCTGAGCGATGTGCCGCTGCCACCTGAAGGCGCGCTGACGTTTCATGCGGACATTGCGGAGGCTGTTCGGGATGCCACTTGGATTCAAGAGAGCGTGCCAGAGCGGCTGGACCTTAAGCTGAAGGTTTACAAAAGCCTACAAGAGGCCTGTGATCCTGAGGCGATCATCGGCTCGTCGACCAGCGGGTTCAAACCCTCGGAATTGCAGGACGACGCCTTGCGCCCCGAGCAGATCGTGGTGACGCATCCGTTCAACCCGGTCTATCTGCTGCCATTGATCGAACTGGTGCCCACCGACAAGAACCCGCCCGAGATGGTTTCCAAGGCCAAGGATGTACTGACATCGGTCGGATTCTTCCCGCTGCATGTCAGAAAAGAGATCGACGCGCATATCGCGGATCGTTTCCTGGAGGCGGTCTGGCGCGAGGCGCTGTGGCTGGTCAAGGATGGTATCGCCACAACCGAAGAGATCGACGAGGCCATCCGCATGGGCTTTGGCATTCGCTGGGCGCAAATGGGACTATTCGAGACCTATCGCGTGGCAGGTGGCGAAGCTGGCATGCGGCACTTCATGGCGCAGTTTGGGCCCGCGCTGAAATGGCCCTGGACCAAACTCATGGACGTGCCTGAGTTTACCGATGAATTGGTCGATCTGATTGCCGATCAGTCCGATGCGCAGTCGGGGATGCACTCGATCCGTGAGCTGGAGCGTATCCGCGATAACAACCTTGTCGGCATGATGCGCGCGCTTAAGGCGCAAAATTACGGCGCAGGGGCCGTTCTAAACCAGCACGACGCGGCGCTGAAACCCGGTGCTTTGCCGACACTGGATCAGGCTGACCTGAGCCAGCCGATCCTGACCCTGTCGCGCGCGGTTCCTTTGGACTGGACCGACTATAACGGCCATATGAATGAGGCGAAGTATCTGGAGGCGTTTGCCGCCGCCACGGACCGCTTCATGGAAATCATCGGATGTGACATGGAGTACATCACCTCCGGCGGAAGCTACTTCACCGCCGAGAACCATATCCGGTATCTGGACGAAACCCATGCCGGAGCCCGGATCGAAGTGCGCACCCAGATGCTGTTGGGCCAAGGCAAGAAACTTCACGTGTTCCACAGCATGTATGAGGGCGACAAGCTTTTGGCGACGGGCGAGAGTTTCCTGTTGCATGTCGACCTTGAAACACGACGCCCCTCAGCACCTTCGGATCAGATCGAGGATGCGATGGCGCGGATTACCCAGGCGCAAGCCGATCTGCCTTATCCCGAGGGGGCAGGTGCCGCGATCCGGAAACCCGTATGACGCAGCGGGTTCTGATCACGGCGGGTGCCTCGGGCGTCGGGCGCGCGATGGCCGAGGCATTTGATGCAGCAGGAGCACAGGTCTGGGTTGTCGATATCGACGATGCGGCGCTGAATAGCTGCCCGGAAAACTGGCAGACATGCAAAACCGATGTCTCGGATGAGGCGCAGGTGGCTGATTTGTTCGACCAGATTACCAAGGCGTGGGGCGGGCTGGATGTCCTCTGTGCTAACGCAGGTGTTGCCGGGCCAACGGCCTTGGTTGAGGATGTGTCTTTAAGTGATTGGAAAAATTGTCTTTCGGTCAATCTTGAAGGGGCGTTTTTGTGTTCGAAATACGCCGTTCCGATGCTCAAGAAACAAACGCAAGGGGCTGTTTTGATCACGTCATCGACGGCTGGACAGTATGGCTATCCGAACCGTTCGCCCTATGCTGCCGCGAAATGGGCCATGGTTGGATTGGGTAAGACGCTGGCGATGGAGCTTGGCCCGCACGGTATACGCTGCAATGTGATCTGCCCCGGTTCTGTCGAAGGTCCACGCATGGAAGGGGTCTTGCAGCGCGAGGCCGCCGCCAAGGGCATGACGCGCGATCAGGTCTACGAGGGCTATGCTTCGGGCACCTCGATGGGTCGTTTTGTTGAAGCGCGGGATATTGCTGATATGGCGGTATTTCTGGCCTCGGATGCGGCACGGCTGGTTTCGGGTCAGGTCATCGCCGTGGACGGACATACGGTCAATCCCGACCCGAAACTCTGACTTGGATCAGCCTTGATTCGGGCCTCTGATCTGGCGGATCGTGCTGCGGACGGCTTGCCAGTCTTTGGCTTGCTGTGCGTTTCCAGCAGCTTCAGATTCGCGCATCTTTTGAGCGGCTTCCGCCTCGGCCCGGTCTCCATGAACCGAGTACAATGCACGTGCATATTGCGCTGTTTTGAGTGCGTCCATTTCGGTCATCCTCCGTGGAATGTCTGAGGGTTCGCGCAGTCACTATACTACACGGCCAGTCGGATCGCACGATTGGGGGATTCCCTTAAACAGTTGCCTTTTCAGCTTCGGCCCGCAATTCGCGCAGATGCTGGGGGAAATGACGGGCGGTCATATCGGCTTCTCGGATCAAAGTGTCGAAGTGGCGGGTAAACACCTCGATCCGATCCCGGTCGCGGAACGCCATATAATGGCTGCCGGCATAGAAGACGCACAGTAGTGGGCCAAAGATCGTAACCGGCGCAGAATACAAACGTTTTGCGTCAAACAGATAGATACGCAGACGCGGGTAAAGCTGCGCGCACAAAGCCAGAAGATGGTCGATCTGCTCCAGCCGAACTTCCAGCGGTAGGCCTTCGTAATAGCCTTCACCAAGGGCAAAGCTGCGGATTTCGAATAAGGGCATTGCGATCTCATAGTCCGATTGCGCACTGCGCATCCATGTTAGCCGATCCTCGGAGGCCCCAATTGCCTGATCCGCCGTGCGGCCCAGATGCGGGGCGTATTCCCATTCCAGCACGGCGCGGGTCTTGAGCATATCGGGCAGGGTGGCCGGGACATAGCGGATTTTGTAGCCCGCAGCCTCTTGATGCCATTGGAAAATCCGCTCATCCACCAATGCGCGCGGGGCCTCTGTCATGCTGAGGGACCCGGCCAACAGTTCCGCCGCGCTTTCGGGTCGGTCTGATAGGCTGAGAAGCCAATCGGCCGAAACCCCCAGTGCTGCTGCGCAGCCACCAATCACATGGGCATTGGGCAGGCGCGCGCCGTCATCCGCCAGCAGTTGCGAGACGGTAGACCGGTCCACGCCAATGCTGCGGGCCAGGGCGCTTTGGCTGGTTTGGCGGTCTTCCATCGCGCGGGCCAAGCGTAGGCGAAACTGCGCAGCGCGCACGCGTTTGTCGAGTTTTTCATCCATGTGTTCGAAAATATCACATTTGATGAATTTTGTTAATCATATTCAGAATTCCCAACAGGCCACCCCGTAGGTAACGCTTTTGTGAGAACAATAAAAACGGGGTCCGGAATGGAGACGCGGCAAAGATCGGTCGTGAAGGCACTGATTTGGAATGTGATGGGGTTGGCGGTCATGACTGTGGTCGGTCTGATAGCCACCGGGTCAGCGGCTGTTGGCGGCGCGTTGGCACTGGTCAATACGGCCATCGGTGTGACGATGTATGTCGCGTATGAACGGGTCTGGGCAGGGATTACGTGGGGCCGCAATGGCTGAACCAACGCTGCCTAAAACGCCTGAATGGGGGACATTTGCGCTGATTGTAGCCTGTTACGCCACCTGGTTGGCGGGTTTGTTCTGGCTGGCCGCCTGGTCCCTATGGCTGGCCATCCCGGCCTTAGGTCTGGTTGCTGCCTTGCATTCCTCACTGACGCATGAGGCATTGCATGGGCATCCGTTTAGCGCCAAATGGCTGAACGAGGCGCTGATGACCCTGCCGCTGACTTTGTTCATCCCCTTTAACCGCTTCCGCGATCTGCATCTGGCGCATCATCAGGATGCCAACCTGACAGACCCCTATGACGACCCCGAAACGAACTATTTGGACCCTAAAGTTTGGGCGCGATTGTCGTGGTGGCAAAAGCGGCTGTTTGTGACCAACAATACGCTTCTGGGCCGGATCGTGCTGGGACCCGCAATCGGACAAGTAATGTTTCTGCGCGATGAATGGCAGGGGATGATCCGAGGGGACCGAGCGATACTTCTGGCTTGGGCGATGCATATCCCCGGCGTAGCGGTGGTTTTGTGGGTGGTCGCGCAATCGGCGATGCCGATCTGGGCCTTTGTCCTATCAGCCTACATCGGGCTGGGTCTGGTCAAAATCCGGACCTTTCTGGAACACCGTGCGCATGAGAAATCTCGCGCTCGGACGGTGATTGTCGAAGACCGCGGGCTGCTAGCCTTTCTGTTTTTGAACAACAACCTGCACGTTGTTCATCACATGAACCCTTCGGCCCCATGGTACCGTCTGCCTGCACTCTATCAGGCAGGGAAAGACCGATATCAGGCTTGCAACGAAGCCTATGTCTATCGCTCATACGCGCAGATTTTCAAAGAATACTTCTGGCGCGCGAAAGATCCGGTGGCGCATCCGCTCTGGCCAAAGCCCTGATTTCACGACAGAAGGGACGCCATGAGTTTATGGATTCCCGTTACCATCGCCGCCGCTTCGTTCCAGACGGTGCGGTTCATGCTGCAGAAGTCGCTCAGCAGCGTGAAACTATCCGCCGCCGGCGCAACCTTTGCACGGTTTGCCTATTCGATGCCATTGGCGGTTTTAGGGCTGCTCGTCACGCTGTGGGTGACGCAGGCTGCGATACCATCCCTGACCGCACAGTTCTGGCTATTCGTAGCCATTGGCGGGACGGCGCAGATTTTGGCGACCATCTGCGTGGTGGCCCTGTTCAAACAACGCAATTTTGCAGTTGGGATCACCTTTAAGAAAACCGAAGTGATTCAAACGGCAATCGTCGGGTTTCTGGTGCTTGGGGATGAGGTTTCTGCCGGGGCGCTTGGTGCGATCCTGCTGGGGTTGTTGGCGGTTCTGGTGCTGTCCAAAACACCGGGCGGGGACGGAGCGTGGTGGCGTCATTTGACCAACCGCGCGTCGCAACTTGGCCTTGGCTCAGGCGTTCTGTTCGCATTCTCGGCCGTCAGTTATCGCGGTGCATCACTGGAGCTTGGTGACATCGACGCGTGGTTCCGCGCCCTGATCACTCTGGCGGCGGTGGTCACGTTTCAGTTTCTCAGCATGGGGCTATGGCTGCTCTGGCGGGATCGAGCCGAGTTGCTGGCCGTCTGGGAGACACGATCTACCGGCGTCTTCGTTGGATTGACCAGCCTAGGCGGGTCGTTCTGCTGGTTTCTGGCCTTTACGCTGCAGAACGCGGCCTATGTCAAAGCACTAGGGCAGGTAGAGCTAATCCTCAGCCTTTTGGCTTCGATCCTGTTCTTCCGTGAGACAATCAGCCGGCGCGAAATCGCCGGGATGGGCTTGCTGGGTATCTCGATACTGGCGCTGGTGCTGGCGATCTAGCTGGCGCGACGCTCGTCGAAGCTGAGCGCGATGAAGCTGGGCAGATGGTCGCCCATGCCGACAACCTTTGGGCCATGGTCGTCCCGACGGCCACGCCCTTTGGCAGGCTTGTCTTGCTTGCGCTCATCCTTCTTGCGGTCGTGCTTTTTGTCGTCTGAGGATCTGGTCTTTTTCTCGGGCTTTGACACCTCTGGCTTGGGCTCTTCCTTCACCGGATTGTCGATACGCGGAATATCCTTCTGGATCAGCTTCTCAATCGCATCCAGAGCCTTTTCGTCACGACCCGAGCAGATCGTGACGGCCTTGCCTTCGCGTCCGGCTCGGCCTGTACGGCCAATGCGGTGAACATAGTCTTCGGCATGACCGGGCACGTCGAAATTAAACACATGGCTGACCGACGGAATATCCAGGCCGCGTGCGGCGACATCAGAGGCCACGAGCAGGCGTAAAGACCCATCACGGAAGCCATCCAGCGTTTTCATCCGCTGTGACTGATCCAGATCGCCATGGATCGCAGCGGCGTTATAGCCGTATTTCTTCAGTGACTTGGCGCAGATATCCACGTCCGTCTTGCGGTTGCAGAAGATGATCGCGTTGGTGCACTTGTCACCTTCGGCGTCGATCAGCGCGCGCAGAACCTTGCGTTTGCCGCTGGCCTCGCGATCCCGGCGACCGCCTTTGAACATGACGACACCCTGTTCGATGGTCTCGGACGCGGTGGCCTGGCGGGCAACCTCGATCCGGGCGGGGGCGGACAGGAACGTGTCGGTGATCCGCTCAATCTCGGAGGCCATGGTGGCCGAGAAGAACAGCGTCTGGCGCGTGAATGGCGTCAGCGAGAAGATGCGTTCGATATCAGGGATAAAGCCCATATCCAGCATCCGGTCGGCCTCATCCACCACCATGATCTGCACGCCGGTCAGCAGCAGCTTGCCGCGTTCGAAATGGTCCAGCAAACGGCCCGGAGTTGCAATCAGAACGTCAACGCCCCGATCGATCAGCGCATCTTGTTCCTTGAAGCTGACACCGCCAATCAGCAACGCCTTGGTCAGCTTTACATTCTTGGCATAGGTGTCGAAATTTTCAGCCACCTGCGCGGCCAACTCACGCGTCGGGCACAAAACCAGCGAGCGCGGCATGCGCGCACGGGCGCGGCCACGGGCCAGAAGGGTGATCATAGGCAGCGTGAAGCTGGCGGTCTTGCCCGTACCAGTCTGAGCAATCCCGAGAACATCGCGCCCTTCAAGCGCAGGTGGTATCGCGCCTTCCTGGATCGGAGTGGGGCTTACGTATCCGGCTTCCTCAATGGCTTTGAGGACCTTCGGGTTCAGGTTCAGTTCGTTAAACTTTGTCATGTATGTCCGGTTCATGCGGACACTTGACCTGGCCCGCGCGTCTGAAAAATGCCGGGCCCGGATGGCCATGCGCTTTTTGCGCATTTCGGCTTGGGCGCGGACATAACAAAAAGGTAGGTCAGGGTCAAACAAAGACCAGCCTGTCGCACATGCAAGGCGTCAATGCGGGATTCTACGCAACAATTCAGCCACTTCCGGGGAAATGTTCTGCGATTTTCTGGCTCAGGTTCAATGGCCTGTGCCGGATCAGGCCGTAACGTTCCAACCGCGTGCGCACGTCAGGGTCCTGACCGCTGATCTCGGCATAGAAGGCGCGCAGACCGTCCATGCCTTGTTCGTCCTTGATCCAGCTGAACAACTCATTCTTGTTCAAGCCACCTTTTTCGCGCGGTACGTTGGGCGACATGCCGGGTTGGTAAGACCCTCTGGTCATCCGAAAATCATAATGCGCGATCCAGTGATCCCAATCCGGTGCGTGACGGTGGCAGAGCTCAAACTGAGGCTGCTCGTGTTTGCAGGGCAGCAGTTTCTTGTTCTGAAACAGGTTGTGTATCCGAAAGCTCAGGTTTTCCAGCCCTGTACGCACGATCAACTTTCCCTGCACATGACTCAGGAACCCGCCCAGCACAAAGGCGCCGTATGTTGGGTAGATCTCTTGCACAAGCGCCTCGCGGGTGGGGCTTTTGGGGATATGCGCCTTATAGAGGTCATCGCCGCCTGACATCGCCTCTGACGGCCGCACGCGGACCGCAGGGATATCTTGCGGGACTGTAGCCAGCACATCCGCGACCGGCACTGACGACCACAAAAACTCATCCACATCGATATGGGCCAGCCAGTCCAAATCCGCACGTCGATAGGTATGGGTCGCGATAAAGGTCTGGCGAATCTGGTGCTTGTCCGGGCGTCCGCGCGTGCGTTTTGACCAGAATGCATCATCGCACGACTGCACCTGCACCTTTGGATGCTGGCTGAGCGCCTGAAAGGCAGCCGGGTTCGGTTCGTCCAGAAAGATGTAGAGCCGATCGGCCCCCAGACCGAGGTGATGCGCCGCAAAGCCGAGGATATCCTCGGCCCGGCCACGTACCATCGAGACGATACCCCAACGGGTCATGTGCGGGACCGCAGCGTCGCGCGGCGGGTGCGCATGTGTTTTAGTCGACGGAACACGGTGCCGGGATCGGCGTTTAACGCGCTCAGCAAGTGATCGGCGAGCGGCGCGATTGTCGGGTCATTCAGGGCTTTGGTCCAGATAGGCGCGATCAGATTGGTATCCAGCCCGCCGGAATCCAACGAAAAGGATTTCATCTGCAGCGGCAAAGGCGTGTGGTTCTTGTTGCGCGATCCATAGGCAGTTTCCGGCGCCGTGCCGGAAAACAGGCGTTCGTATTCGTAAATCTTCATCAACCCAAACAGCATGCGCAGGGCCTGCCCGACCTCGCGCTGTGTTTGGGTTTGCCCGTGATCGGCGAAGGTCTGGACCGAGGAGACGAGCCAGCGCAGGTCCAGCGCTGCCAGAAGATGCTCGGATTGTTCAGCCCAGAGCCGCTGAAACAGATCGGGGGCCTGGCGCGGGAACGACCGTTTGCGCAGATTTGCAACCAGTTGGGCGTTCAGAAAGGCGAGTTCTGACCGTCCTATGAACTCTTCCGCGATTTTCACGCGTTTGCGATCCCAAGATGACTGGATGTCCAAGGGCGGCAATTCGGTTGCGCTTTGCAGAACGGTTTGTCCGGCCAGAGCCTCAAGGTCTGCTTCCAGCGGGGGCAGCGTGTTCGCGCCGAACTCAAACGGGGTCCGGCGCTTGTCATAGCCATCCAGCATGTCGGGTAGGCCGCCGGGAAAGGTCAGATCGTCATCGCTCATGCCTGCAGGATTGCACAGCCTGAGTCTGCTGTGCAATCAACCCTTTGTCTTAAACCATCATCTCTTTGGTGGCCGTCAGGTTCAGCGCCGGATAGTCACGCACGACGCGGTCGATATCCCATTGCAGGCGGGTCAGATAGACAATGTCGCCGTCGTGGTCATGAGCGATGTGCTGTTTGTTGGCGTTGACGAATTTTTCAACCTCGGGTTTCTCACCGCTGACCCAGCGGGCCGAGGTGAACTGAGACGCCTCAAACCGCACAGGCAGGCCGTATTCCATCTCAATCCGGCTGGCGAGCACTTCGAACTGCAACACGCCAACGACGCCGACGATAAAGCCAGAGCCGATCGAGGGTTTGAACACCTTGGCCGCACCTTCTTCGGCAAACTGCATCAGGGCTTTTTCCAGATGCTTGGCCTTCATTGGATCGCCTGGACGGACGGTCTGCAGCAGTTCCGGTGCAAAGGACGGGATACCGGTCACGCGGATCGCTTCGCCTTCGGTCAGCGTATCGCCAATGCGCAGTTGCCCGTGGTTCGGGATGCCAATGATATCGCCGGCCCAGGCTTCTTCGGCCAGTTCCCGGTCGGATGCCAGAAACAGCACAGGGTTCGAGATCGCCATAGGCTTCTTCGACCGCACATGGGTCAGCTTCATGCCGCGTTTGAAATGCCCCGAGGCCATGCGCACAAAGGCCACCCGGTCGCGGTGCTTTGGGTCCATATTGGCCTGCACCTTGAAGACAAAACCGGCGACCTTCTTTTCGTCCGGGGAGATCTGGCGTGGCTCAGCCGATTGGATCTGGGGCTGCGGGCCATAGGCGCCGATGCCTTCCATCAGTTCCTTCACTCCGAACGAGTTGATCGCCGAGCCGAACCAGATCGGGGTCATATGCCCCTCAAGCACCGCCTGAGGGTCGAGCGCAGGCAGCAACTCGCGCGCCATTTCGACCTCTTCCAGCAGCTTCTCCAGCAGGTGTTCGGGCACGTGTTCCGCCAGTTTAGGATCGTCCAAACCGTCGATCTGGATGCTCTCGGCTACTTTGTTGCGGTCGGCGCGGTCCATCAGTTCAAGCCGGTCGCGCAGCATGTCATAGCAACCGATGAAGTCGCGGCCCACTCCGATGGGCCATGCGGCAGGCGTGACGTCGATGGCCAGCATTTCCTGAATTTCGTCGATGATCTCGAACGTATCGCGGCTTTCGCGGTCCATCTTGTTACAGAAGGTCAGGATCGGCAGATCGCGCAGGCGACAGACCTCGAACAGTTTCTGCGTCTGGCTTTCCACACCTTTCGCACCGTCGATCACCATCACGGCGGCATCCACCGCAGTCAGCGTGCGATAGGTATCTTCCGAGAAATCACTGTGGCCGGGGGTGTCGACAAGATTGAACCGGAAATCCCCGTAGTCGAACGACATTGCCGATGCGGAGACCGAGATACCCCGATCCTTCTCCATCTGCATGAAGTCCGACCGCGTGCGCCGCGCCTCACCCTTGGCCCGCACCTGTCCCGCCATCTGGATCGCACCGCCGTACAGAAGGAACTTCTCGGTCAGCGTCGTTTTACCCGCATCCGGGTGCGAGATGATGGCGAATGTCCGGCGCCGGGCGATCTCGGGCGGCAGGCTAGGTTGGTTCGAGGCGGTATCAAGCATGAGCGCGCGTATAGGCGGGGAAACCCGCCGAGGCAAGACAAACGGGGTGGCACGAATCGGCTGCTTGTGGCAAAAAGAACAAATAGTGAACAAAATGATGGAGCTGACCGATGAATTTGAAAGATATTGCTGACGAACTGGTTGCAGGCTGCCGCGAGAACAGGGCTAAGGAAAACCTGACCAAGCTTTATGCGCCTGATGCCGTATCCGTCGAAGCACAAGATATGCAAGGCATGGGCCGCGAAACGCAGGGCCTCGATGGCATTGGTGGCAAGCATGACTGGTGGGAAAACGCCCACGAGGTGTCGGGCGCGTCAGTGAGCGATCCATTCCTGCACGGTGAAGACCGTTTTGCCGTAGTCTTCGAAGTCCAGGGCAAAGTAAAGGAAACCGGTGAAAGCTTCGACATGCGCGAAGTGGCGATTTATCACGTCGCGAATGGAAAAATCGTGAGAGAGGAGTTTTTCTACTGACGCCGGGCGACATTTCTGATCTGTTCAGGCGAAACGTTGTTATCGAATTCAGTAACCCTTTTTCCGAACAGATCAGATCATCAAGGACCAAGCCTGGAAATGAGCAGTGTTTTCAATAAACTGGCGATGGCATTCATGGCCATTATCATATTCATTGCCCATCAATCAGATTTAGTTCTTGCCCATCCGGGTCACGGCCCTCCTGACCGACCGGGTTTATCGCGAGGTGGCTCGACCTCGGCGGGTCCTCAGCGGAATGGAAGCGATCGCGACAGGCTTATGACTAAGGCTCAGCGTCTTTCAGCGGATGCCGAGGATCTGGTGAAGAAAAGCGCTCTGTTGCAACGTCGGATTGCAACGGTCGACACCCGTGTCACGAAATCTGCTCAGGCCTTTCAAAGCACCGGAGAGCTTAAGGACTCAGCGCGCAAACAGGTTTTGCGGTCGGTGCGTTCAGCTCGTCGCGCGACCGAGCAACTGATCAGTGAATTGGAATTGTTTCTGAAAGTATACTCGGCAGACCTGACGCCAGATGTACGCAATAGTCTGGATATGCGCCTTGCGCATCTGAATACCCGCGAGACTTATCTCGCCGATCATGAAGCGAAACTGGCTGACGTTGATGCATGTAGCAGCACGCAGTGTGCGGAGGTTGTGCAAAATCTGTATCAGCAGGGTGACTGGACAGGCGAGAGCGCTGAACTCAACGCATTGTCTGAGATACTGACATCGCTTGAAAAAGCGTGAGCTTTTCGCGCTGAATCTATGTGACACCGCTGGTCGATGCGAAAAGGGGAAGTTAATGGATCTAGGAATTCGCGGAAAACGTGCTTTGGTTTGTGCCAGTAGCAAGGGGTTGGGTCTGGGATGTGCCGAGGCGCTGGCCGAGGCCGGTGTCGATCTGGTGATGAATGCGCGCGGTGTTGATGCGCTGGAGGCCGAGGCTGCGCGGTTGCGTTCTATGTATGGTGTGAACGTTCAGACCGTCGCCTGTGATGTGACAACCTCGGAAGGGCAGGCCCGGGTGATCGACACGGCGCAAGGCGTCGATATTCTGGTCAACAATGCCGGAGGTCCTCCTCCCGGGATGTGGTCGGATTGGGATCGCGATGATTTCATCAAGGCGCTGGACGCGAATATGCTGACACCGATTGCCTTCATGAAAGCGCTGTTGCCTGCGATGATGGACAAGGGCTGGGGCAGGGTGGTCAATATCACCTCGCAATCTGTGCGCGCACCCATTGCCGTGCTTGGCCTGTCGAATGCCGCGCGCACCGGTCTAACCGGCTATGTGGCGGGGACGGCAAGGCAGGTGGCCCCTCATGGGGTTAACATCAACAACCTGCTGCCGGGTATTCATGCAACGGATCGCGCAGATGCGCTCGACAGCGGCGTTGCCACACAGCAGAGCATTTCGATCGACGAAGCACGAGCTGCGCGGGCCGCAACAATCCCGGCGCGTCGCTATGGCACGCGGGCTGAATTTGGCGCCACCTGCGCCTTTCTGTGCTCGCAACAGGCCGGGTTTATCGTTGGGCAGAACATCCTGCTGGATGGCGGCGCAACCAACTTGACGATGTAGCCATGTCACAAGGATATTCGCTGAAAGATCAGCTGTTTAATGATGAGAAAACCCTGTATCTGGCCGGGCTTTTTGCCCAGGCGGACCCGTCTTTTGATGCGGATGCCTTTCATGGGCAGGTGATGTCTCGCCTCACCGAGCTGGAGCTGAAAGAGCGCATGACTTGGATTGCAGATTGTCTGCAATCGGCCCTGCCGGGTAAACTGCCCGACGTCGCGCCCGTGATCCTGCGCGCGCTGCCGCCACCGTTGGACCCGACTAAAATGGATGATGACTTCGGAGATTTCATCTTTGCCCCCCTGGGCCAATGGGTGGCCGCGATTGGGCTGGACGCGCCGGAGGATGCTCTGGACCTGTTTGAGGAACTGACCCAGAGGTTTTCCATGGAGTGGGCGATCCGTCCGTTTCTGAATCGTTGGCCCGATCTGGTTCTGAACCGGATGCAGGACTGGTGCGCACATGACAGCTATCATGTCCGCCGATTGGTCAGCGAAGGCACGCGACCACGCCTACCTTGGGGGCAGGCGATTGGGTTGGAGCTGAATGATCCTATGCCTTTGCTTGATCGGTTGCATGGCGACAAAACACGCTATGTCACCCGCTCGGTTGCCAACCATCTGAACGATATCTCAAAGAAACAGCCCGATCTGGTTCTGGCGCAGCTCAAGGCCTGGCAAGGGGCGGGCAAGCAGAACGCGGATGAGCTGGACTGGATGATCGGACACACGCTGCGTGGCCTTGTGAAGGCTGGACATCCGGGCGCGATGGCCATGCTGGGCTATGATCCTGACGCCGAACTGGCCGTTACCATTGAACTGCTGGCAGACGCGCGGATTGGAGAGGCGCTGGAGTTTTCCGTGGATCTGACAGGCCAGGGTACGCAGCCGGTTCTTGTGGATTATATCATTCACTTTCAGAGACCTGGAGGGAAGACCTCAGCTAAAGTGCACAAGCTGAAACAAGCTGCTTTGAAGGACGGGGCGTTGCGTTTGGAAAAGCGCCATAAGCTAAAGGCCAACGCGAGCACGTTCCAGCTTGTTCCCGGTGCACATCGGCTTGAGATTCAGGTGAATGGCAAGGTGCGGGCGGGTGTTGATTTCGACCTGCTGGGCTGAGACCTCTCACAGTTTTGTCAAGTCGGGCCGGGTGGATTGTCCGGGCCGAAAAGTTGAACTAGCTGCTAGGCAGATATCGAATAGAGGACATCCGCGATGAAGCATGAATCGGTGCAGAACTACTATGGCGAAGTGCTGCAAAGCAGTGCGGATTTGCAGACCAATGCCTGCTGCACCCCCGATGACATGCCGGATCATCTGAAGAAAATCCTTTCGAAACTGCATGATGAGGTGCTGACCCGCTACTACGGCTGCGGCCTGATCGCGCCGCTTGACCTTGAGGGGATGCATATCCTTGATCTGGGCTGCGGCGCTGGCCGGGATGTCTATGCCTTGTCTGCGATGGTGGGTGAGAGCGGACGCGTGGTCGGCGTCGATATGACCCAAGAACAGCTGGATGTGGCTCGTGCGCATCAGGACTACCACGCCAAGGTCTTTGGCTATGCCACCGGCAATGTTGAATTCCACCACGGCTATATCGAAAAACTGGATGAGCTGGATCTGGAACCGGGCTCTTTCGATATCATCGTGTCGAACTGCGTGATCAATCTGGCGACTGATAAAGAGGCGGTTTTGCGCGGTGCACATCGGTTGTTGAAAGAGGGCGGCGAGATGTACTTCTCGGACGTCTATGCGGATCGCCGTATCCCGCAAGCCATGGCCGAGGATGAGGTTTTGTATGGGGAGTGCCTGTCGGGCGCTTTGTACTGGAACGATTTCCTGTCCATTTCGCGCAAGGCGGGCTTTGGTGATCCGCGCCGCGTGACACACCGGCCCCTAACTATCGAAAACCCGGTGCTCGAAGAACGCGTTGCCCCGTTGAACTTTTTGTCGGCCACGTACCGTTTATTCAAACTGCCCGCGCTGGAGCCTGCCTGCGAAGACTACGGTCAGGCCGTGATCTACAAGGGTACCATCCCCAACGCGCCCCATCTGTTCGAACTGGACGACCATCACGCGATTGAAGCCGGCAAGGTCTTTCCGGTCTGCGGCAATACATGGATGATGCTAGAAGACACCCGTTTTGCCCGCCATTTCGACTTTATCGGCGATTTCTCGACTCACTATGGCATTTTCGAAGGCTGTGGCGGCGAAAGCCCGTTTGAAGCAACCGGTGCTGCACCCGCGTCCGGCGGCTGCTGCTGATCCCTTGCGCCCAAGGGGCGGGGTTGCTATCCCCGCCCAAGCCCGATGGTTTTGATCGGGAAAGGTTACGGGGTCATCGGTGACAGCAGAGGCAACTCCACCACGTTTGGAAATTCGCAACATGACCCGCCGGTTCGACGGGCGGGTTGTGGTGGATGACGTCTCGCTCAGCGTACAGGCGGGGCAGGTTACGTGTCTGCTTGGGCCGTCCGGTTGCGGCAAATCAACCACGCTGCGGATGATTGCCGGGGTCGAGATGCAGGATTCCGGCGAAATCTACGTCGATGGCAAGCTGATATGCGATACGGTGTTTCGGGTGCCGCCGGAAAGGCGTGAAATTGGTCTGATGTTTCAGGATTTTGCGCTGTTTCCGCATCTGAGCGTCGCCAATAATGTGGCCTTTGGCCTGACTGGCAGCAAAGACCAGAAACGCGCCCGCGTCGAAGAGCTGCTGCGCAAAGTTGATCTGATGCGCTTTATCGATGGCTACCCACATCAGCTGTCAGGGGGTGAGCAGCAACGGGTTGCCTTGGCCCGTGCGCTGGCACCGCGTCCCCGGATCATGCTGATGGACGAGCCGTTTTCGGGGCTCGACAATCGGTTGCGCGACGGTATCCGGGATGAAACGCTGGCGATCCTGAAAGAGGAAGATGCTGCGGTATTGCTGGTCACACATGAGCCGGAAGAAGCAATGCGGATGGCGGATGAGATTGCGCTCATGCGCCGGGGCAAGATCGTACAACAGGGCGCGCCCTACAACGTTTACACCCGACCCGCAGATAAAGAGGCGGTGGCCTTCTTTAGCGATGTCAATGTCTTGCGGTCCAATGTGAACGGCGCCCTGGCAGAAACACCGTTTGGTCAGTTCCTGGCCCCCGGCATTCCCGACGGGACGGAGGTCGAGATCGTGTTCCGCCCGCAGCACATCAAACTGGACTTCGACCGCAATGGCAAAGGCCCATCGCCCACGCCCACCGAAGGGGTTGCCGCGCGCGGCGTTGTTGAACGTGCCCGCTTTTTAGGCAATGAAAGCCTGGTCGAGTTTCGCATGGACTACGACGGTTCGATCCTCAAAGCTACGGTGCCCAATGTATTTGTCCCCAATCCGGGGCGGGTTATGTGGCTGACGATCCGCCGCGATCGCTGCTTCGTTTTCCCTCTCTGACGCTCAGTTTCCGCCAAAGTGGTGCGCGAAAGCCTCAGAATGCGTGCGCGCCTTGCTTGCCGCAACGCAAGGGCCCGTCTATCAAGGGCCAAACGTGGGGATGATCGGGCAGATGCGTATACTTCTAACCAATGATGACGGGATCAACGCGCCGGGTCTGACGGTGCTTGAAGCGATTGCTGCCGAAGTGGCAGGGCCAGATGGCGAGGTCTGGGTCGTGGCCCCGGCATTCGAACAATCCGGCGTCGGACATTGCATCAGCTATACGCATCCGACCATGGTGGCCAAGCTGGGCGAGCGTCGCTATGCCGCCGAAGGCTCGCCTGCGGATTGCATATTGGCTGGGTTGCATGACGTGATGAAAGACGCGCCGCCTGATCTGGTGCTTTCTGGCGTCAACCGGGGTAACAACTCGGCCGAGAATACCGTCTATTCCGGCACAATTGGTGGCGCGATGGAGGCTGCGTTGCAGGGTGTGCCCGCGATTGCATTGTCGCAATACTATGGCCCGCGCAACCGGGATCTGGCCGATCCGTTTGAGGCCGCCGTACGACACGGCACCGATGTGGTGCGCAAGATATTGGCGGCCAACCCCGCGGATCAGACGGATTACCGGTTGTTTTACAATGTGAATTTCCCGCCCGTTCCTGCGGATGAGGTTCTGGGTGTTCAGGTCTGTGCCCAAGGGTTCAGACGCGAGACACGCCATACGGTTGAGCCACAGACATCACCTTCGGGTCGGCGTTTTCTGTGGGTCCGGGGTGGGCCGCAGGACAAACCGACCGAGCCGGGCACCGATGCGGCGGCCAATCTGGCCGGATATATCTCAGTCACGCCGATGCGGGCGGATCTGACGGCCTATGATGCGCTAGAGGCGTTGAAGTCGATCGAATGAGCGGACTGGACCCGGAAACCGTCATGCAATTCCTGTTTGCCCTGCGCAAACGGGGGGTGACGGACGCGCGTGTGCTGGCTGCGATGGAGCAAGTGGATCGGGGCCGCTTTGTCACCGGACTGTTCGCGGATCGCGCCTATGAGGATATGCCACTGCCCATCGCCTGTGGTCAGACGATCAGCCAGCCCTCGGTCGTGGGGCTGATGACGCAGGCGTTGGACGTGCGCCCACGCGATACGGTTCTGGAGGTCGGGACAGGCTCAGGCTATCAGGCCGCTGTTCTGTCGAAACTGGCGCGACGGGTCTATACGGTTGAACGCCACAGGCGGCTGGTGAACGAAACCGGCCAGCTGTTTCGCGAGATGGGATTGACCAATGTGACGGCGATGCTGTCGGATGGGTCCTTTGGTTTGCCCGAACAAGCCCCCTTTGATCGGATCATTGTGACAGCCGCGGCAGAGGACCCTCCGGGACCGCTCTTGGCGCAGCTCAAAATCGGGGGTATTATGGTGCTACCCGTAGGACAGTCGGATGCGGTGCAGCAGTTGATCAAGGTCACGCGCACTGAGGATGGTCTGGACTACAACGAATTGTCGTCCGTCCGTTTCGTACCCCTGCTTGAGGGGCTCGGGAAGGATGAGACATAACAGGTATTGAAAGTTTGGTCACCGGAACCCCGGAAAACAGGGGCAGGTGTTGAGGGCAAACGTGATGAGAGCAGTTTCCAAATCGGCAATGCGCCGTTGTGCGACCGGGGTGGCCGCTCTGGCCATATTGGCTGGGTGCGAAGGACCACTGGACTATGACCTGCGCGGTCAGATTGGCGGGTTTTCGACCACAGGGGCGGCGCAATCCGCCACCGCCAGTCGCCCGACGCCCGATGCGCGTGGTGTCATCAGCTATCCGAATTATCAGGTGGCTGTTGCCCGACGCGGCGATACCGTCCGTGATGTGGCTGCCCGAGTGGGGTTGCCGGAGGGTGAGCTGTCGCGGTTCAACGGCCTGCAAACCACCGACACACTACGCGAGGGTGAGATCCTCGCGCTGCCGCGTTCGGTGGGTGCGGCTAGTGGGGTCGACATCGCCTCGATCGCCGGGTCCGCCATCGATCAGGCCCCCGCAACGGGCGGCGTGCAGACTACAACACTGGAACCTGCCAAACCGGCAGCAGCCCCGGCACCTGCGCCGACCGGGCCCGAACCAATTCAGCATAAGGTGAAGCGGGGCGAGACGGCCTATACGATTTCGCGTCTGTACCAAGTACCTGTTGAATCGCTTGCCGAGTGGAACGGGCTGGGTCCGGATTTCGCAATCCGCGAGGGTCAGTATCTTCTTATCCCGGTCAAGAACCAGCCAGCTCCTCGCGGGGCCGCTCCGGCAGCGCCAGCGGCGGGTGCGACCAATGTTACGCAGCCAGGAGAAGGCTCCCCAA
The DNA here is from genome assembly GCF_056541325.1 of Ruegeria sp. AH7. Lineage (NCBI taxonomy): Bacteria > Pseudomonadati > Pseudomonadota > Alphaproteobacteria > Rhodobacterales > Roseobacteraceae > Ruegeria > Ruegeria sp. AH7. The sequence goes on from NZ_JBQFYF010000002.1 coordinate 554,681, forward strand.
CACCAACGCCCCCGAGCGCCACGCAACCCTTGCCGGACGAACAGGTCGAACCCCGCAGCGAAGCACCGGAGGCCCCTGATGTAACAGCAGAGGCCCCCAGCAACGCAAGCCGTTCCGCATTGGCCCTGCCGGTGACGGGCAAAACCATTCGCACCTACGAAAAGGGCAAGAACGAGGGCATCGACATCGCAGCTGCGCCGGGCACGCCTGTAAAGGCCGCGGAAGCCGGAACCGTTGCCGCGATCACTGCAGATGCAGATCAGGTGCCGATCATTGTGGTCAAGCACAAAAACGACTTGCTGACCGTCTATGCCAATGTCGACGATATCACGGTTAAGAAAGGTGATCGGGTCAAGCGTGGACAGCAGATTGCCGCGTTGCGGGGTGGGGATAATGCTTATGTGCATTTCGAAGTCCGCAAAGGGTTCGAATCCGTTAACCCAGAGCCCTATCTGCAGTGAATCAAATGGCCCGTACCGGGCCATGCCTCCGGCCGGGATATTTTTAGCCAGATGAAGCTGGGATCACGCGTGGGGGTCGTAGTCACTAAGCCGTTTGCCGGGTTCATCCGTGAAAAGTTCGGGCTGGGGCGTGACCGTTTTGATCAGGTCAATACGGAAAACGCGAAAGCCATCGCGCAGCTCGCACCAGGCGGTCAATGTCCAAACGCGGCCCCAGTATTCCATATGGAGGGGGCGGATCGTGCGGTCGGTCAACGTGCCGTCGATACGGCGATAGGACAGGTGCAGTTTCTGACGTGATTTGATCGCAGCACGGATTGGGGCCATATGGGCCAAACCGCGCGCGGCATCGGCAAAGGGGTAGACGGCGAATTTCCAGGCATCGGCCTCGGCTACGACCTGCGTCGGCAGGACGGCGTCGATTTTCTCGGCCAGGGACTCGGCGGCGGCTTTGAGGTCCGGGTCGGCGGCTTCGGCGACGATGGCCATGCCAAGATTCAGCGCCTCCAGTTCGGACGGGGTCAGGTTCAAGGGGGGCAGGGTGATCTGCTCGCGCACCATATAGCCCACGCCGCGCTCGCCCTCGACCGGAACGCCAGAAGCCACCAGCGTGTCCATATCGCGGTAGATCGTGCGGACCGACACCTCAAGCCGGTCCGCGATGTCCTGCGCGCGGTGTAGTTTGCCGTCGCGCAGGATCTGGATGATATCGAACAAGCGATCAGTGCGGCGCATGACACGCCATTCTGATCGCGACTAGGCTGTCATGTTCCATAGTACATTCTCGTGCCGCATCTGTAGGCTGTCTGGGTTGATGGCTGCCATCAGGGCGGGGGCGAAGTCTTGTTCCGGGAACTGCGCGGCGGCGTTTTGCGCCGCCTGCATATCCTGCCAGACCACATAATCGGTCCAGCGCCCGTCATCGCCCTGGCTGAGCTGGCGATGGGCAAAGCCGGGAGCCGCGCGTACAAAGGATTCGGTAGATTGGCTAAGCGCGACAAACGCCTCGGGCGAGGTGCCGTCGTTCAATGTGAAAGTAACGATTTCTGCGACATGGGTCATGTGAGTCTCCGTTGACCAGGTTGCGATATCGCCGTTGTAGTTAAGTACAACTGACATAAACCTGTCAGTTGTGAAAGGCGAGCCCTGTAAAATCGCAAGTTTGGACCGGATTTTGGAGGCGCCACCGTGAAAGCCCCCTTTTTGTGTTGGGGGTTTGGGGCGTAAACACGAGGCCAGATCATATTCCCGGCGTGCTGCGCCGACGTCAAAGGAGAAGAAACATGCTCAATAATATCGGCCTTCCCGGCCTTCTGCTGATTGCTGTTGTGGTGCTGGTGCTGTTTGGTCGTGGTAAGATCAGCTCGCTGATGGGCGAAGTTGGCAAAGGCATCACGTCGTTCAAGAAAGGCGTCAAGGAAGGCGCAGACGAGCTGGAGCAGGATGCAGCCGAAGTTGCCAAGGACGTCACACCGGAAACCGAAAAAGACAAGGTCTAAGCGCAGATGTTTGATCTGGGCTGGACCGAGCTTCTGGTCATCGGCATCGTTGCGCTGATCGTTGTAGGTCCCAAGGACCTGCCCGTGTTGTTTCGCAATGTTGGCCGCTGGGTTGGCAAGGCCCGCGGTATGGCGCGCGAGTTCAGCAGTGCGATGAACGAAGCTGCGGACCAGGCAGGCGTGAACGAGATCAAAAAGGGTTTGAATGCGGCCGCCAATCCGGTGAATACCGCAATGGATGGCGTGAAACAGGCGGCTCAGGATCTGGGTAAAAGCATCGATCCCACCAAGTTCGATCCTGAGAGCGAGACGGGCAAGTTGGCCGCTGAACGGGCCGAACAAGCCAAGAAGATTCAGGCAACAAGCGCGCGCGCGACGGCCGAGCGCAAAGCCAAAGAAGCCGCAGATGCTTTGGCCAAGGCCGAAGAGGCCGAAGCCGCGCTGAAGACTGAAAGCAAGACATGAGCAAGACCGATGAAATCGAAGACAGCTCGGCCCCATTGATCGAACATTTGGCCGAGCTACGCACGCGTCTGATCCACTGCGTTGTGGCGTTTCTGATCGGTATGATCATTTGCTTCACCGTGGCCACGCCGATCTTCAATTTCCTGACGCACCCGTTGTGCGAGGTGCTGAATGAGCGGGGACAGGATTGCGGGCTGATTTTTATCTCGCCGCAAGAAGGCTTCTTTGTTGCCATCAAGGTTTCGCTGTTGGGTGGGTTCATCCTGGCCTTTCCCTATATCGGTATGCAGATGTGGCGGTTCGTTGCCCCTGGGCTCTACCGAACCGAAAAGAACGCGTTTTTGCCGTTCATGATCACTTCGCCGTTCATGTTCCTGTTGGGCGCGAGCTTTGCTTTTTATGTCGTCACACCCTTGGCGTATGATTTCTTTCTAGGCTTCCAGCAGTTCGGAGCCGAGGGCGAGGCGGTAACCGATGGAGCGACAGCCGCACCGCTCAGCGTGGTGTTCCAGGGCTCGGCGCAGGAATACCTGAACCTGACGATCAAGTTCATCGTGGCCTTCGGTCTCTGCTTCCAGCTGCCCGTATTACTGACCTTGATGGGTAAAGCCGGATTGGTCAGCGCCGAAGGGCTTGGTTCCGTCCGCAAATACGCCGTCGTCGCAATCTTGGTACTCGCGGCGCTGGTCACGCCTCCCGATGTGATCACTCAGGTCATCCTGTTCGTCGTGGTCTATGGCCTCTACGAGATATCGATCTTCCTTGTCGCCCGTGTCGAGAAGAAGCGCGAAGAACAGCTGCGCGCCGATGGTTACTATGATGACGAGGCTGATGCGGATGAGGAGATCATTCAGGAGGAAGAGGGCAAGTAACCCGCTCTGAAGACAAAGATAGGCGCGTCGGGTTCGGCGCGCCTTTTTCGTTTGAGGCCCTTGTTGCATCGCTCGGATCATGGTTTGACAGCGCCACACCAAGATCCGGAGGCCCCGATGGATGACCAAGCCCTGAACCGTATCGCCGACGCACTGGACCGCATGGCCCCTGCGCCTTTGGCTGCCCCGGATTTCAACGCGGCCCCCGCCTTTGTCTGGCATGTCGGCCCGGATCGGTTAGAGCCTGTCAGACAGGTCAACCGGGTCGATCTGAACCTGCTGGTAGGTATCAACCGCTCCCGCGATACGTTGTTGGACAATACCCGTCGCTTTGCTGAAGGCTTCAAAGCCAATAACGCTCTGCTCTGGGGCGCGCGCGGGATGGGGAAATCCAGTCTGGTGAAGGCCGTGCACGGCACGCTTCAGGATGATCACCCAGACCTGAAACTGGTCGAGCTGCAGCGTGAAGACATGGGCTCGGTCGCGCGCCTGCTGAATCACCTGCGCGCGGCGCCGCATCGGTTCATCCTGTTCTGCGATGACCTGTCGTTCAGCCACGATGACCAGCACTATAAGTCCCTCAAGGCCGTGCTGGATGGCGGCATCGAAGGCAGACCTGAAAACGTAGTGTTCTACGCCACCTCAAACCGCCGCCACTTGATGCCGCGGGATATGATTGAAAACGAACGTTCCAGCGCCATTAACCCGTCGGAAGCAGTCGAAGAAAAGGTCTCCCTTTCTGACCGGTTCGGTCTGTGGTTGGGCTTCCACCCGTGCGATCAGGATGAATACCTGGCCATGATCGACCGCTACTGCGGTGCCTACGGGGTTTCAGTCGATCCGGAAACCTTGCGTGCCGAAGCCATTGAATGGCAGGCCACCCGAGGCGCGCGCTCGGGCCGCGTAGCCTGGCAATTCTTCGTCGATCTGGCAGGGCGCAACGGCGTTCATATCGCCTGATCCCAGCTTCATCTGGCTAAAAATATCGCCGCCGGAGGCATGGCCCAAAGGGGCCATTTTCTTAAAGCAGCGCCACAATCCGCGCAGCCTCATCCGAGGTGCTGGTCAACACATCCCGATCTTCACCGGGATGAAACCGCGCGCGTACGGCGGTGGCCATCGGCGCGGGTTCCACGATCGAAACGCGCGGCCCGGTGCGTTCGGTCTCGACCTGCCAACTGCGGGCCAAAGCCATTTGCGCGGCTTTGGTGGCCCCATAGATGCCATAGAACTTCTCACCCGCTTTGGGGTCGTCAAAGAACACCGCATGACCCGCCTCGCCCAGCAAAGGCGTCACATAGGGGATCAGGACCGAAGTGGCATTGGCGTTTGTGTTCATCGCCTTGGCCCATTCTTTCGGGTCGACAAAATGCGCGGGTGTCAGGGCCGAGCTATGGACGGCTGTGTGCAGCCACAGATCCACTTTGCCCCAGCGATCATGTATTCCCCGGCATAGGGTGGCCATGGCATTGGGATCAGTGATGTCCATCGGGGCCAGGGTTGCAGATCCGCCCTTGGCCTTGATCCGATCGTCCAGCTCTTCCAGCCCGCCTGTCGTACGGGCAACAGCGACGATGTGATATTCGGGGGCCAGCGCCTCGGCCAGGGCTGCGCCCAGCCCGCGTGAGGCCCCGGTGATGAGGGCGATTTTGGTCTGATCGGTCATGGCTGCGGTTTGGACCCCATCGTGCAGGCCGTCAAGAGGCGTCAGCCCCCAGGGATCGCGATCCGCCGGGTCTGGCCGCTTTGTCGCAGCATCACACCGTGCTCGTCTATCGCCACGATGGTGCCCGATCCAAGGCGGCTGCCGGTTTTCACCTCTTTAACGCGACCAGAAGACATTCGCATCAGCGCGCGCAATTCCGCCTTGGGACCAAAAACCCCAAGCACAGACACAGAGTTTTTCTTGAGCGCGCCTTTTTGCGTTGCCGCGCCTTTGACGGTGACATTGGACATAAGCTGCGGTCGGGCAGGGCCCAAACCCCTTTGGTGAGTGGTAGCAGCGGGTTGGTTAACAAAGGCCAGAAAGGAACAAAAGACTGCCGCAACGTCGCATGGCCTGACATGAAACTCAGGGTTCGCGAAGTCTTTGCATTCGCTACGATTTCGCGATCACGTCCGTGCGTCACGTTTTCATGAATGATAGCGAGCTGGCGAAAAACGCGAAACGCGATGTCTCAACCAACCCATCTGATTCGAAGCGTCGGGTTAGCCTGAGGCCAGTTTGGCCCCGTTCCACGATCCGCCCACAACCTCCATATCCTCGCGCTTCTTACTGACACGGCTGCTGTTTTCCAGACTGTCGAGGTAATCATCACTGACGCTGCCGGTGATGTAATCGCCGTTGAAGCACGAGCAATCGAAGGCCTCGATCTCGGGGTTGCCTTCCTTGGCGGCCCAAACCAGATCATCAAGATGCTGGTAGAACAGAGCATCTGCGCCCAACTCTTCGCGAATCTCTTCGATCTCTTTGCCGTTGGCGATCAGCTCATGTTTTGTGGGCATATCGATGCCGTAGACATTGGGGTATTTGACCGGAGGAGACGCGCTGGCGATATAGACTTTCTTGGCACCGGCCTCACGACACATCTGTACGATCTTCTTGATCGTATTGCCGCGCACGATTGAATCGTCGATCAGCAGAACATTGTGGTCTTTGAATTCCAGCGGTATGGCATTTAGCTTGCGGCGCACGGATTTCTGTCGCTCTTCCTGACCCGGCATGATGAAGGTGCGGCCGACATAACGGTTTTTGACCAGACCCTCGCGATAAGGGATGCCGGTGATTTTCGCGGCCTCAAGCGCCACAGGGCGGGCGCTGTCCGGTACTGGAATGATCCGATCAATATCCAGCCCCGAGTCCTGAATTTGCTTGGCTAATGTCTGACCCATGCGCATCTGGGTTTTGTAGACGGATACTCCATCCAGCAGCGAATCCGGGCGGGCCAGATAGACATATTCGAAGATACAGGGCGTCAGCTTGCCCTCGACCGCCTGGAATTCATGCATGTTGCCATCCAGATCGATCAGGATCGCCTCACCGGCGCGCAGATCGCGCAGCTTGTCGAACCCGTTGATGCCAAAGGCTACATCCTCGGACGCAAAGGCGTAGTCATTGCCGCCGCCTTCGGTCTCACGAACGGCGACAGACAACGGGCGGATACCGTATGGATCACGGAAGGCCAACATCCCGACTCCAGCAATCAGGCAGATGACGGAATAGGCACCCTGCACCCGCTCCATCGTCATCTTCACGCCCGCGAAGATGTTGCGGATGGGTTCGACATTGCCGTTGACCTTGATCGCATCGGCCACCTTGTCAGCCAGCACGTTCAGCAGAATCTCGGAATCCGACGTGGTGCGCAGGTGGCGGCTGTATTTGCCTGTCACCTTCTCACGCTGCTCGGCGGTGTTGGTGATGTTGCCATTATGGACCAGATAGATCCCGTAAGGCGCGTTCACGAAGAAGGGCTGCGCCTCAGCCGCGCTGAGTGAACCGGCGGTTGGATAACGTACATGCCCCATGCCGACTTTACCCAGTAGGGTTTCAGCATCCGTGGCGTTGAAGACATCCTTGACCAGACCGTTGGCCTTTTTCTCGCGGAAGAATTCACCGTTATATGTGACGATCCCCGAGGCATCCTGGCCCCGGTGTTGCAGCATCAGCAAGCCATCATAAATTTCCGCAAACACATCATGTGTCCGGCTTGCGATCCCCAAAATCCCACACATGTACGGGCTCCAATTCCTATGGCGTTGTGACGAGAGGTTTGACCGACTGTCGGGATCGATAAGGGGATGCTACCTGCATCTTGCGCGCGATTGTCTGTGTTTCATAAGCCAAATGGCCAATCATCGATGCGACGCACGCAGATGAAAACACAAAGAACAAGACCGGCAGCTCCGATTCCGTGGCGGGTTGGCCCTCACATACTGCCTTAGGACGCCCCTGTCATCAAAGGATCACAATTACACAATGCCGCAGGTGAGATTTGTGCTGTCTCGACCGCGCAGCAAGTCTGATGACATATGAATGCAATTATGATGACATGATGGAAACCGGATTAAAACACGCATGTTGAGCGGAAAAGGGGGCGTGATGTGGCAGAACAGGCCGCCGCCTAAGAAAGAAGAAATACCCAAGCGGCGGTGCCACCGGTGTCGCGGTATGGGGCGTGCACCTTGCCAGATTTGCAATGGCGCCGGACAGGTCGTCAAAGGCCGCGATATTCATGGCAAACCGATTTTCGGCCGGTGTGAAGGGTGTTTCGGACTAAAAACGATCCGATGCACCGTGTGTGGTGGGGAAGGATTTATCTAGTCCATGAAAAAAGCCCGGACGATGCCGGGCTTCCTTAGATGCGGGTCTATTCGTAATCAGTTGCCAGTGCTTTCCGCAGCAGGCGCGGCTGCATTCGAGGTGCAGCTACCGACAAGCTCTTCATACTGTGCGGTCACCCAGCCCAAGGCTGCTTCGGGGTTCTGCTCTTCGATCTGCGTGCTGAACTGTTCGAACACTTTGGCCGAGCGGCTTTCGTCCACGATGGTGTAAGACTGGCCGGTCATGACCGTGTCGTAGACAAAGAAGGCGATGGCGACCAACAGAATGCCACGTGCGATGCCGAAGAAGAAACCAAGCGCTTGATCCAGACCACCCAGAGCCGAACGCTGAACCAGCGACGAAAACAGGGGTGTGAAGATGCTGACCACGATCAGCGCGATGGCGAACACAGCGGCAAAACCCGTGATCACCGACAATTCACAGCTGTCACGCAGGAAATCTCCGACAACCGGGATTTCTTTGACCAGTGGCACAGCCTGCGGCGCAAAGATGAAAGCCAGGACCGCCGCTGCGACCCAGCCCGCGATGGCCAGAACCTCGCGCATGAACCCGCGCGAATAGGCCAGCAGACCTGACAGCACGATGATCAGGGCCACAACCCCGTCAATTATTGTAAAACCTTCCATGGCCCTCGCCTGTTCTTTTTCTGCCCCTCGCGGCGCGACTTTAACCTGCTCCGAAGGTTTCGCCAACAAACCCAACCAAATCAGAGGGTCGGGTGAGTGTCAGACCTGCCACAGTGCCGGTTTTGCCACCTGCCGGAGCAATCGCCGATGTGAAACCAAGTTTTTGGGCTTCTTTCAACCTATTTTCGGTCTGCGGGGCCGGTCTAAGTGCCCCGGATAACGAGATTTCTCCGAAAACAACGGTGTCAGCGGGCAGGGCTGTATCTTCTCGCGCACTCAGCAGGGCTGCGGCTACCGCCAGATCGGCGGCGGGTTCACTGACCTTGAGCCCTCCGGCGACGTTCAGATAGACGTCGAGCCCGGCAAAGGGGATGCCACAGCGCGCTTCGAGCACGGCGAGGATCATGGCAAGGCGCCCGCTGTCCCAGCCCACAACCGTGCGGCGGGGTTGGGAGTGAGGGGAGGGTGCCACGAGCGCCTGAAGCTCAACCAATACGGGCCGTGTGCCTTCGATCCCGGCAAAAACAGCCGATCCAGGGCTGGGTTCGCCGCGTTCCGACAGGAACAGGGCCGAGGGGTTGGTGACTTGCGCCAGACCTTTGCCGGTCATTTCAAATACGCCGATCTCATCAGCTGGGCCAAAGCGGTTTTTGACCGCGCGCAGGATGCGGAACTGGTGGCCGCGCTCGCCTTCGAAATAGAGCACGGTGTCGACCATGTGTTCGACAACGCGCGGCCCTGCGATCTGACCTTCTTTGGTGACATGGCCGACCATAACGATCGAAACCCCGTGTCGTTTCGCAAACGTGGTCAATTCATGCGCTGCGGCCCGGACTTGTGACACCGAACCCGGTGCGCTGTCCACGTTGTCGGCCCACATGGTCTGAATCGAGTCGATGATGGCGAGGCCGGGCTTTTCGGTTTCCAACGTTGTCAGGATATCGCGCAAGTTGGTTTCCGCGGCCAGTTGAACAGGCGCATCTTCCAGCCCCAATCGCCGTGCGCGCATGCGGACCTGCGCGCTGGCTTCCTCGCCCGAGACATAGATCGTTTTGACGCCTGCACGGGCAAAGCGCGCAGCGGCCTGCAACAACAGGGTGGATTTTCCGATACCGGGATCGCCGCCCACCAACAGGGCCGAGGCAGGAACCAGACCGCCGCCCAAGACGCGGTCCAACTCATCCACCCCGCTGAGTGTTCGGGGTGGCGGTGTCTCCTCGGTCGACAGGTCCGTGAGCGTGACAGACTGTCCCCGCTTGCCGCCGAGGGATTTCTTGGCCGGGCCAGATGAAAGCGGCACGTCCTGGGTGATGGTATTCCATTCCCCACAGCCATCGCAACGCCCGGACCATTTGGTGAAGCTCGCACCGCAGGCCGAGCAAGAGAAGGTTGGTTTTGCCATTCCGCTTTGGTGCCCGAGGATGGGCGGTTCTTCAAGCCCTTGCGGGCTTTCATCTCCGCCGGTGGCGCGCTGCGGGTTCGGGCCCCGCGGGCCGTCACCCACAGCGGGCGCATGCGCGCCGGGCCTTAAGGAGAGGTTTGGGTCTTTGCCTGACGTTCGGTCAGCAGGCCCAAGACGAGCGAGGCGAGGATGCAGAGCGTGAAGAGGTAGAGGCCCCAGGCGGTCTCAATCGTGGCGTAAGAGATGCCTTTGGCCAGCGTGATATAGAGCGCGATCAGGAAGATATCGGCCATCGCCAGCTTACCGAGGACGTTGAGCGCAGGTTGGACGCGGGCGTCGAGCAGGTTCCACTGAATCAGCGCGGTGCCGATGGTTTTGATATACGGGGCGAAGAGGGCGAAGATGGTGACAATCAGTGCGAGGAAGACGTCGGATTTCCACAAGGACTGAAGGCCGGTGATGACGCTGATCTCGCTGAGGCCGAAAATTGGAAGCAAGCCGGCGCGCATCAGCGGGGCGAACCAAGCGATGGGGTAGAGGATCAGGAGAGAGAGGGTGGCGAGGCGGAGGGTCATTCTAAGCCTGGAATATGGGTAGTTTATGAACCAAGAGAAGCAACATGATTAGAGAAAGCGCAACGGCAAAAATAGCGATATTGCAACGCAATTTGTTTGAGACTTTGGAAAGAAGACTCCGGTGCAACGATGCAAATCCTGCAAAAAAAGCGACCGATGCTATGGCTTTCGATAGCCACTCGATCCCGGGAACTGCGAGATCCGCAACGTAAGCTAAAAGTGCACCGAGTAGGCAGATTGCTGCGGTTCGATAGAGTGACTTTTGGAATAAAAATCCTTCACGGAATCTGTCCGCCACGATCCAAGTTAACAAAACAGAAATGCAGTAGAGAGCTGGAATTATTGAGAAATCGATGATCACCGGGCCAAGTTTCACCGAACCGCCTCAATCGGCCCTTCCGCGCTGCCGCTGATGAATTGCTCCATATACGGATCGCCCGAGGTATCCATCTGACCCACCGGACCGGTCCACTGGATCACACCGCCATGCAGCATCGCCACATTGTCGGCAATCGCGCGGACAGAGCTCATGTCGTGGGTGATGGTCATGGCGGTTGCCCCCATCTCGGTCACGATTTCGCGGATCAGGTCGTTGATGACGCCGGACATGATCGGGTCCAAGCCGGTGGTGGGCTCGTCAAAAAAGATGATCTCGGGCTCGGCGGCGATGGCACGGGCGAGGCCGACGCGTTTTTGCATGCCGCCTGACAGTTCGGCGGGCAGACGGTCGGCCACGTCGGGTTTCAGGCCCACGCGGCGCAGTTTCTCGATGGCAATCTCTCGCGCCTCATCCACCGGGCGTTTTAGTGAACCGCGCAGCAAGCGGAAGGCGACGTTTTGCCAGACGGGCAGGGAGTCAAAGAGCGCCGCGCCCTGAAACAGCATGCCGAACCGTGCCAGAAACGCATCTCGGTCGCCCTTGGTGGCGTCTTTGTCGTCCACATAGATCATGCCGCTGTCGGGCTGGATCAGGCCCAGAATGCATTTCAGCGCCACCGACTTGCCGGTGCCCGAGCCGCCGATGATGACCATCGAGGTGCCTTTGGGGATCTCAAGGTCCATGCCTTGCAAGACGCGGTTGTCGCCAAAGGCTTTATGTACGTTCTCCATCCGGATCATAGCGAGAAGAACACCCCTGTGAGTACGAAATTGGCGGCCAGGATCAGCACGGCTGCGGCCTCGACCGAGCCTTTGGTGGCGCGGCCCACGCCCTGCGCGCCACGACCCGAGGACATGCCGTAATAGCAGCCCATGATGGCGGCGATCATGCCAAAGGCGGCCCCTTTGACCAGGGACGAGACGATGTCGCGGGCCTCAAGAAAATCCACGGTGTTTTTGAGATAGGCCGCCGGGTTGAAGCCCAGATTTTGCGTGGCAACGGTGTAGCCGCCCATGATGCCGATGATATCCCCAACCGCGACCAAGGCAGGCACGGTTATCAGCGCCGCCAGCACGCGCGGGGCGGTCAGGTATTTCATCGGGTGGGTGGACAGGGTGACCAGCGCGTCAATCTGTTCTGTCACTTTCATCGTCGCGATCTCAGCCGCGATGGAGGAGGTTACACGGGCGGCGATCATCAGGCCGACCAGCACGGGCCCAAGCTCTCGCACCATGCCGATGGCAACGATCTGGGGCACTACAGCTTCGGCATTGAAACGCGCGCCGCCGGCGTAGATTTGCAAGGCCAGCGCGCCGCCGGTGAAGATCGCGGTCAGGCCGACCACGGGCAGGGACAGCCAACCTATATTCAACAGCGCCATGGCGAATTCACGCGGGTAGAACGGAGGGCGGAAGATATGAGAGATTGCGTCCAGCGCAAACAGTGCCACGCGTCCAAACGCGGCCAGCACGGTCAGGACAGCGCGACCCAATCCGCTGAGCAGTAAGACAGGGTTCATTCCACATAACCCCGCGAATACCGGCGACCCATCGAGGTCAGGATTTCATAGCCAATTGTGCCCGCTGCCTCGGCCAGATCATCCACCGTTTGATGCCCGTTCAGAATGCGCAAGCGTTCCGGGCCCTCAGGCAGGTCGGTGACATCGACCGTGATCAGGTCCATTGAGATGCGTCCCACGACGGGACAGGGCTGATCGCCCGCAAATGTGTCGATCCCGCCACCGATGGCGCGGTGCAGGCCATCCGCATAGCCCGCTGCAACCGTTGCGATGCGCGACGGGCGTCGGGCGGTCCAGCTGTTGCCGTAGCCAACGGTTTCGCCAACCTCAAGCGCGCGCACCTGGATCACCGGCAGATCGACCGTGACAACCGGTTTGGCCCCGGCAAAGGGCATCCCGCCGTATAGGCCGATCCCTGGACGGCAGAAGTCAAAGTGAAACTCTGGCCCCAGAAGCGTGCCACCGGTGGCCGCCAGCGAGCGCGGCGCGGTTATGCCATCAGTCATTTCCCGGAAGGTCTTCAGCTGTTGCTGGTTCATCGGATGATCGGGTTCGTCCGAACACGCCAGATGAGACATCACGACAACCGGGTTCAGCACCTCGACCTTTGGGCGCAGATCGGCCCAATCGGCCGGTTCAAGACCCAAGCGGTTCATGCCGCTGTCCAGCTGAATGCCAAAGGGATGATCTGGTAGCGCCTGCATATGGCGCTGGAACTGCTGGGGTGAGTTGATCAGGGGCGTCAGGTCATGGGCACGCAGCAGGTCCGCATCCCCCTCCATATGGCCGGAAAACACACAGATCAGCGGCCCCGGCCCAATGGCCTGACGCACGGCTGCGCCTTCTTCGGCCACCGCGACGAAGAACTTGCGCACGCCTTCTTCGGCCAATGCACTGCTGACCGGCCCAGCGCCCAGCCCATAGCCATCGGCCTTGACCACGGCGGCGGTTTCAACATCGGTCTGTGCATCCAGTGCCCGCCAGTTGCTGGCAAGGGCTTGAAGATTGATTGTCAGTCGTGCGGTACTCATGGCGTTGTTCATGACATTGCGCCGTATAAGGTCAAGAGGGAATGACGCTTTTGCGACGCCGTTTCAGCGTTGTATGCGCGGCAACCGGCGAAATTTGCCAAGTTCTTGTGAATTCTGGCAGTTTGTTGCTGTGATCATGGTATGTGAGATCGCGAAGGCGCGCTGCTTTGTTCAGGTGCGGCCTTCCAGTTTTTAGCGGCAAAGCAGATGCAATGCCCGGAGGGGATCATGGAGTTTTCGAACGGTAAAGGATCAGATGTTCAGGCTGTGGTCGATCTGTTTCAGGACGTCTTTTCAGCCTCGGAGGGCGCTGATGAAGGTGCGCTGATCGGCGCGTTTGTGCAAGATTTGCTGAGCAGGACGCCTGAGGCAGATGTGATGCTTTCCACCGCGTATCAAGACATGGAACTGGTGGGCGCTGTTGCGTTTTCCAGGATCACCTATCCGCAAGACAGCCGAGATGTCTTTATCCTGTCACCGATGGCGGTGCGAACGGACCGGCAGAAATCGGGGATCGGGCAGGCTTTGATCACATACGGGCTGGACCAGCTGCGAAACTTCGGTGTCGATGTGGTGCTGACCTATGGCGATCCGAACTACTATTGCAAAACCGGGTTTCTAGCCATTTCAGAAGAGATCGCGCAGCCGCCTCTGAGGCTCAGCTATCCGCATGGTTGGCTGGGGCAATCTCTGGACGGGCGCGAACTGACCCCGCTAAAGGGGCCATCGCATTGCGTTGCGGCGCTGAACAATCCTGCCTTGTGGTAGGGGTCAGTAGCCCTCGATCTCGCCGCCCTGTTGCCAGGGTTTGATCAGATTGCCAAAACGGGTGAACTGGGCCTCGAACGACAGCTCGACCGTGCCAATGGGGCCGTGGCGTTGCTTGCCGACGATCACTTCGGCCTTGCCATGCAGGCGTTCCATGGCTTGCTTCCACTCTTCCATCTTGTCCAGCTCATGATCGCCGGGCTTTTCGCGTTCCTTGTAGTATTCCTCTCGGAACACGAACATCACCACATCCGCATCCTGTTCGATCGAGCCCGATTCCCGCAGGTCGGACAGTTGCGGGCGTTTATCATCACGGTTTTCAACCTGACGCGACAGCTGGGACAGGGCGATCACCGGGATGTTCAGCTCCTTGGCAATCGCCTTCATGCCCATCGAAATCTCAGCGATTTCGTTGACACGGTTGTCCGACATGCCCCGGCACAGCTGCAGATAGTCGATCACCAACAGGTCCAGCCCATGGGTCCGTTTCAGCCGACGTGCGCGGGCAGCAAGCTGCGCGATAGGCAGGGCCGGGGTGTCGTCGATGAACAGCGGGCAGGCTTCCAGTTCCTTGGCGGCATCCACGAAGCGCCGGAACTCGGCCTCGGTCATGTCGCCCTGACGGATCTTGTGGCTGGAAATCTCCGAAGCTTCGGCCAGAACTCGGCCTGCCAACTGTTCGGCACTCATTTCAAGCGAAAAGAACCCCACGACGCCGCCGTCAATCGCGCCTTCGCTGCCATCAGGCTTGGTGCCGCGTTTATAGGCCTTCGCCACGTTGAACGCCACGTTGGTCGCAAGCGAGGTTTTACCCATAGAGGGACGGCCGGCAAGAATGATCAGGTCCGATGGATGCAAGCCACCCAGCTGCTTATCCAGATCGGCCAGACCGGTCGAGATGCCGGCCATCCCGCCCCCACGCTGGTATGCTTCGTTGGTGACGTTGACGGCTTCGGTGACCGCCTTGAGGAAGGATTGAAAGCCCTGTTCTGTCTGGCCTTGCTCGGACAGCTGATACAGCTGCTGCTCGGCCTCGACGATTTGTTCCTTCGGTTCGCTGGACACCTCGACCCGCGCCGCCTTGTCCGAGATATCTCGACCCAACCGGATCAGCTCGCGCCGGATGGCCAGGTCATAGATCATTTGGGCATAGTCATGGACGGCAAAAGCACTGATCGAGGCCCCGGCCAGTTTGACCAGATAGGCCGGGCCACCAAGCTCTTTCAGGCCCTCATCTTCGGCCATGAAGGATTTCAGCGTGACGGGCGAGGCGAGTGCGTTCTTGGCGATGCGCGTCGCGGCGACCTCATAGATGCGCGCATGGACCGGATCATAGAAATGCTCGGCCCCGATGATCGAAGCGACGCGATCATAGAGATCATTATTGGTCAGAATCGCACCCAGTAGCTGCTGTTCGGCCTCAATGGAATGCGGCATTGTTTCGGCGTTTTGAATCTGTGCCGCTGCCTGTTCGATACTGCTGATCTCGTTCATTGCTGCTCTCACCGTCCCTTGGGACAAGGTCCATAGCTTAGCCCTGCGAGTCGGGGCAAATTGTATGTTTTCTGGGGATATGCTGTGAATATCTCCGGGCCCCATCATCTTGAAGCATGAGGGGGCTGGACGTCAACATATTGTGCGGATTAAGTCCGCGGACCTGCCACTGTTCCCGCTCAGAAAACAGATTTCGCGACGTCAGCTTTTGCGCGCGTCCTGCCAACCGCGCGGGTCATTCAGGAAGGCCTCGACGCCGCTAAGGGTCTCTTCGTCAAAGGCCTTTTGCGCCTTGGCTTCGGCCAGAACATCCCACCAGGTGCACAGCGAATGCAGCTTTACACCGTGATCGCCCAGGGTCTTTTCGGTCTCGGGGAAAATTCCGTAGTAGAAGATCACCGCGGTATGGCCACAGGTAGCGCCCGTTTCGCGGATCGCATCGACAAAGGACAGCTTTGATCCGCCATCGGTGGTCAGATCCTCGACCAGAAGCACGCGTTCCCCTTCGCTCATCGCGCCTTCGATCCGGGCGTTGCGGCCGTAGCCTTTGGGTTTCTTCCGCACATAGGTCATGGGCAGGCCCATCCGCTCGGCGACCATGGCGGCAAAGGGGATGCCGGCCGTTTCACCACCTGCGATATTGTCGAACGCCTCGAACCCGGCCTCGCGCATAACAGTAACCGTCAGGAAATCCATCAGGGTCGAGCGGATGCGCGGGTATGAGATCAGCTTGCGGCAGTCGATATAGGTGGGGCTGGGCAGGCCAGAGGCCAGCGTGAACGGCTCGCGCGCATTGAAATGCACAGCCTTGATCTCCAGCAGCATCCGCGCGGTCAGGCGGGCGATTTCGGTGCTGTCAGGAAAAGAACTGGGGATCATGGCGCAAACCTCTGGGCTGAAAGAGTGTTGCGGGCTGATAGCCTGTCCCTTGGGCCGGAGTCGAGAGGGCGGCAAAAGAAAAGCGGACCCTTGCGGGGTCCGCTTTTTGCCCTTCCGGGCAGTGCGACCAAGGTGGGCTTGGCCGCTTGGGTCTTCGGGCCGGTTACGGTCTGCTGACTGATCGAGCCCGTGTTCCGGTCACCGCGTGTATGCGACCTAGGGCGAACCGTGCAACCGGTTTGATCGGTGCAAGGGGCGCAATTGACGCCAAGGCATCCATGCCATTTAGGTGAATTTTGAAAGCGCGTTATGCAACAGGTTAAGCGCATGATTGCGCGCTGCCCGCCGCACAGCGTCGCGCCCTGGTGCGCCGAACTCCACCGTTTCGGTGTGGGTGGTCAACCCCTCACCAGCCAACCCGAAACACACACGCCCCTCGGGTTTGAATTCGGACCCCCCGGGACCCGCGATGCCGGTGATTGAGACGGCCAATTGCGCCTGAGAGTTTCGAACTGCGCCTTCGGCCATTTCGCGCGCGACCTGTTCTGAGACTGCACCATGGGTTTCCAACGTTTTGGCCCGGACACCCAGCATGTCCTGCTTGGCGCGGTTGGTGTAGGTGACGAATCCACGCTCGACCACCGCAGAGCTGCCGGGAATGTCGGTTAGCGCGGCGGCGACCATACCGCCCGTGCAGCTTTCGGCAGTGGCGATCATCACGCCACGCGCCTTGGCCAAATCGAGCAGAGCAGCGACGGTCATAGCCCCAACACTCCGTGTGCGATCCCGGCCAGAACCATTACACCGATGGCGGCAAAGACCCCGGCGATTACATCGTCAAGCATCACGCCCATCGCGTCTCCTTTGCGATCGGCCCAGCCGACCGGGCCGGGCTTGGTGATGTCGAACAGTCGGAACAGCAGGAAGCCCGCGACCCAACCGGGCCAGAGCGCGGTGATCTCGATCCCATGTGCCCAGCTTGGATAGGAAATGGCCCAGAGCGCTATGAACTGGCCCGCAACCTCATCGACCACGATCTCGGACGGGTCGTGATTCTCTTGCCCGGCGGTCATCACCTTTGTAGCCCAAAGCCCTGCGATGAAAACGACGAGCGTCGCAAGCACGAGCAGGGGGAAGCCGCCCAAAACGTGTAGGACCCAGACCAGAGGCAGGGCCGCAAGCGATCCCCATGTGCCGGGGGCAGGGCGCAGATAGCCAACGCCACAGACGGTTCCGATCAGACGCGCGATGCTCATGCTTTCACCAGACATGCGGTGGCGAGCGACGCGATACCCTCGCTACGGCCGGTAAAGCCCAGACGCTCGGATGTGGTTGCCTTGACCGAAATCTGATCGGCGCGCAATCCCATGATTCTGGACATTTCTTCCCGCATCTCTTCGGCATGAGGACCGATCTTTGGGTATTCACAGACCAGAGTACAATCAACGTTCGAGATGCGGTAACCTATGGTTTGGGCAAGCTCGACAGCGTGGCGCAGGAAAATCTCGCTGGCGGCCCCTTTCCACTGCGGATCTGAAGGGGGGAAGTGCTGGCCGATATCGCCCTGCGCCAAAGCGCCATAGATCGCATCCGTCACAGCGTGCATGCCGACATCTGCATCGGAATGACCTTGCAACCCCCGGTCATGCGGTACTTTCACACCGCACAGGATCACATGATCTCCGTCACCAAACCGGTGCACGTCATAGCCGTTGCCCAGTCTTACATCCATATTCAGCCCCAATATCCGTTCTGCCCGGGCAAAATCCTCGAGTCGTGTGATTTTGATATTGTCCGGATCGCTCGGCACGATGGTCACGTCCAGCCCGGCGGCACGCGCGACCTCGACATCATCCGCCGCGCTGCCTGAATGGGCCGCATGAGCGCCCGCAATCGCATCATAGTGAAAGCCCTGCGGCGTTTGGGCCGCGAACAGGCCGGTTCGATCCTGCGTTCCGGTGACCGAGTTGTCATCCCCGGTCCAAAGCGCGTCTGTAACGGCCAATCCGGGTGCGGCAGCTTGGCTTGTGCTCAACGCGCTTAGCACGTTCTGAATGACATCCGCGCTCACACAGGGGCGAGCAACATCGTGAATCAAAACGCGTTCAACGTCCTCATCCGCCAGCGCATCCAACCCGTTGCGGACAGATGTCGCTCGATCCGCGCCACCCGGGGCGAGGATCAGATCACTGTCCCGATAAGCCTCCCAAGCCCCCGAATCGTCGGGTGATAGCACGAGTACAATCTGTTCGACTTGTGTGCGAAACCTGTCGATCGTCCAGTCGGCTACCACGCGCCCGCCCAGCATGCGCCATTGCTTGGGCGTGCCTCCTCCGGCGCGGGTTCCGCGACCGGCGGCAACGATGATGGCGGCGGTTGTCATACTGACGTTTGCTCCGTTGATTTTGGCCAATGTTTAGGGGGCGGTGAATGCGGAGGCAATCACCCGCGTCAATCTGCCTAAAAATTAAGCGAGTGATGATTTTGCAGGCTTGTGGGTGGTCGTTTTGTTGTTCATATGCCCCGGATTCGATATCAAAACCCCAACTGCTCAAGGATTAAGCACGTTGACCCTGCATTTTGCTGACAAAACTCTGAACCCGCCTGTGCTGCTGGCACCAATGGCTGGAATCACGGATCGCCCGTTCCGCGATCTGGTGATGCGGTTCGGCGCAGGCATGGTCGTCAGCGAAATGGTCGCCAGCCAGGAGATGGTGCAAGCCAAGCCTGGCGTGCGCGAACGGGCGGAACTGTCGGCGGATGTCGAGAACACCGCCGTACAGCTTGCCGGGCGCGAGGCGCATTGGATGGCCGAGGCCGCCCGTCAGGTTGCCGATCGGGGCGCGCGGGTGATCGACATCAACATGGGCTGCCCGGCCAAGAAGGTGACCAATGGTTATTCCGGCTCGGCCCTTCTGAAAACGCCAGATCATGCCCTGACCCTGATCGAAGCGGTGGTTGAGGCGGTCGATGTACCCGTCACCCTGAAAACGCGGCTGGGCTGGGATGATGCGCTACTGAACGCGCCTGATGTGGCGCGCCGGGCCGAAGGGGCGGGTATCAAGATGGTCACGATACATGGGCGCACGCGCTGCCAGTTCTACAAAGGCCACGCCGATTGGCAGGCGATCCGAGCGGTGAAACAGGCGGTGTCGATTCCCGTCATCGCCAATGGCGATATTGTTGATACCAAAGCGGCCCGCACGGCGCTGGATCAGTCTGGCGCAGATGGCGTGATGGTCGGGCGAGGTGCGCAGGGAAAACCCTGGCTTCTGGCGCAGATATGCCATGACATCTACGGCACCGACGCACCTGAAATCCCCAAAGGCGCTGAATTGGTCGCGATGGTGCGCGCGCATTATCAAGCCATGCTCGAATTCTACGGCACCGACCTGGGCCTGCGCGTCGCGCGGAAGCATCTGGGCTGGTACATGGATGAAGCCGGTACACCCGCGCCCCTGCGCCGGGCTGTTTTGACCTCACGTGATACGCAAGAGGTGCTGCGCCTGCTTGGCGATGCGCTCGATTGCACAACCGAGGTGGCGGCATGAATTCGGATCAAAGCATCTGGAACTCGCTACCTGTTCCGGCCTTCATCATCGACCAGGAGGATCGGATTTCCGATGTGAACTCCTCGGGCGAGGGGTTCCTGAACGCGTCGCGCAAGTCGGTGATTGGTCATCCGGTCTGGGACCAGATCGCCGTGGATGCCCCACTGGAAGAGGCGTTCCTGCGCGCGCGTCATCAAGGTACGCCCCTGTTCGTCAATGATGTCGATGTCGGGTCGGGTAACCGCGCACCGCTGCAATGCGCACTACAGATCGCGCCGCTGGTCGGGCATCCGGGATCAATGATCATGATCATCTCGCCACGCGAATTGGCGGGGCGCATGACACGTGGCAACACGGTTAAGTCAGCAGCGCAATCCGCCATCGGTATGGCAGAGATGTTGGCGCATGAAATCAAGAACCCGCTGGCTGGTATCACCGGTGCAGCGCAGCTTCTTAGCATGAATATCTCAGCGCAAGACCTTGAACTCACAGACCTTATCGTAGCCGAAAGCCGCCGCATCGTGAAGCTGTTGGAGCAGGTTGAGCAATTCGGAAACCTGCAGCAACCCGACTTCAAACCGGTGAACATCCACGACGTTCTGGACCGCGCGCGCCGTTCGGCCTTGCTGGGGTTCGGTGCGGACATGACCATTATCGAGGACTACGATCCATCGCTGCCGCTGGCCTATGGTGACCCGGATCAAATCCTGCAAGTGGTTCTGAACCTTCTGAAAAACGCGTCCGAGGCCGCTGGCCCGAATGGCGGCACGATTCGCCTGCGCACCTATTTCGAGCATTCGTTCCGTCTGCGTCGTAGTGACGGCTCGGGTCATTCGCTGCCGTTGCAGATTGAGATCATCGATGATGGCCCCGGACTGCCTGAGGACATTCGCAGCGACATTTTCGACCCGTTTGTCTCGGGCAAGGAAAATGGAACGGGTTTAGGGCTGGCTCTGGTCAGCAAGATCATCTCGGACCATCGCGGTTGGATCTCGGCCGATTCCGTTCCGGGACGCACTGTTTTTAAACTGTCGCTGCGCCGCGCGCCGGCAGAGAGCATAACGAAGGAGAGCACCTGATGGATGGCACCGTTCTGGTTGCAGATGACGATCGCACGATCCGAACAGTACTGACTCAGGCCCTGACACGGGCCGGATGCAAGGTGCATGCCACCTCTTCGCTGACTACGCTGATGCGATGGGTAGGTGAAGGCAAGGGGGACGTGGTGATTTCGGATGTCGTCATGCCGGATGGGAACGGTTTGGAAATGCTGCCGAAAATCGCGCTAGACCGCCCCGGTTTGCCGGTGATTGTGATTTCGGCCCAGAATACCATCATGACTGCGATCCAGGCGGCTGAGGCGGATGCCTATGACTACCTGCCCAAACCCTTCGATTTGCCCGATTTGATGAAACGCACCGCGCGCGCACTGGAACAAAAGCAGCGGCTGCAATCGGAACCCGAGGCAGAAGCAAATGAACGCCCGGATGAGTTGCCTCTGGTCGGGCGCACATCCGTCATGCAGTCTCTGTATCGATTGGTCGCGCGGGTGATGAACACCGATCTGTCCGTCTTGATTTCAGGTGAAAGTGGAACCGGTAAGTCCCTGATCGCGCGGGCAATTCACGACTTCTCAGATCGTCGTACATTGCCCTTTGTAACCGCCACAGCCGCAGACTTGCGTGATTTGGAGGGGCCCGCCCGTGTCATGGCGCGCGTGCGTGGAGGTACGCTGTTGATTGATGAGATCGCGGATCTGGATGATGAGCTTCAGGCGCGCATCGTACGCATGATGGACACCCCTGGCGATCACGTGCCGCGTTTCATGGCCACGAGCCAGTCGGATCTGGCCGAAGGTATGGAAGGTGGTCGCATCCGGCAGGATCTTTACTACCGCCTATGCGGCGCGACGATCCACGTACCGGCCCTACGCGAGCGCGTGGATGATATCACCTTGCTGGCCGAGCATTTTCTGGCCCGCGAAGAGCGTGATAGCGGCACTAAGCGCTGGCTCAGCCCGGATGCGGTTGAACTGATCCGTCGCTACTCATGGCCCGGCAATGTGCGGCAGTTAGAGAACGCGGTCCGCCGTCTCAGCCTGACCAGCCGGGCCGATGAAATCTCAAAAGCCGAGGTTGAGATGGTACTGGGCAGCCAGCCCGAGGCTGAACCTGTGCTGGGCGGGGGCGAGCGCGAGAAATTGTCCACCTCGGTGGAACGGCATCTGCGGCGCTACTTTGATCTGCACGGCAACATGCTGCCGCCTCCGGGCCTGTATCAGCGCATATTGCGTGAGGTTGAGGCCCCGCTGATCGAAATCGCATTGGAGGCAACCGGTGGCAATCAGGCAAAATGCGCTGATTTGCTTGGGATTAACCGAAATACGCTGCGGAAAAAGATCACAGACCTCGATATTCAGGTGACACGCCGTCGCAAACTGATGTAATATCGCCACACAAACCGTGGCATCCGGGTATCTCCGGGGAAACGACCACGACATATGGCGGTCAGTCGCACAAGCGACACATCAGGATGAGGGCAGACGGTGGCAACCCGAGCACAGAGCGGGATTATCCCATCGATTAGTCGATGGCGAAAATCCCGAAAACTGCGCAATTTCGGCACCTTGGGGCTAGTTCTTCTAGGGCCAGTGCTGGCGCTTGCTACCTATCTGGTCATTGGTCCCTTTGACCTGGGCGCGACCGCTCCGACCCTGCGCCTGATTCTGCTTGCCGACCTTGTTTACGTCCTTGTCGTGGCGGCCCTGGTGCTCAGCCAGCTTGGTTCGCTAATCGCAGCCAGACGCGCAAAATCGGCGGGGTCTCGCCTGCATTTGCGTCTGATCGGGGCGTTTACGCTCTTGGCGCTGGTGCCGACGGTCACGGTTGCCATCTTCGCAGGTCTGACTGTGAATATCGGCCTTGAGGGCTGGTTTTCGGACCGTGTGCGTCAGGTTGTCGGGTCATCGCTGACTGCGGCTGAGGCGTATGAGCTGGAACACCGGCAGGGTCTGACCCAGGATGCCGCTGTTCTGGCGCTGTTTCTGGACAATGCGCGGGCCCGCGATTTCTATATCTCGGACGC
Organism: Ruegeria sp. AH7; assembly: GCF_056541325.1. Classification (NCBI taxonomy): domain Bacteria; kingdom Pseudomonadati; phylum Pseudomonadota; class Alphaproteobacteria; order Rhodobacterales; family Roseobacteraceae; genus Ruegeria; species Ruegeria sp. AH7. Next base: position 577,628 of record NZ_JBQFYF010000002.1, read on the forward strand.
GGAATTGCGTGAGGTTCTGGCGCAGGGGCAGGCGCAAATCCAACGGGGGCTGCGCGAGGCTTACGTGATCGATGGCAGCGGCGAAATCCGGTCGCGCGGGGATCGATCCTACCTGTTCAGTTACGAAAAGCCCACGCCCGAACAGATGGTCGAAGCGGCAGACACCGGTTTGTTGATCATCGCCGATTGGGAGAACAACGAATTCCGCGCGCTTGTGCCGCTGCAGGCCTATCTGGACCGATACCTCTATGTCAGCCGTGAGGTCGATGGTCAGCTACTGACCCTGCTGGACGATACCAAGGAAACGGCGCAGTTCTACCAGCAGCTTGAAAGCGAACGCGGCAGGGTGCTTTTCAACTTTGGCCTTCTATATTTGGGGTTTGCTCTGATCCTTATCCTTGCCGCGATGTCTTTGGGCATGTGGTTTGCCGAACGCCTGTCGCGACCTGTCGGCCGTCTGACTACAGCCGCGCAACGCGTCGGCGCCGGCGACCTGAGCGTACAGGTCATTGAAGAGGCCAGCGACGACGAAATTGCGATGCTGGGCAGGTATTTTAACCAGATGACCCGGCAGCTTAAAGGCCAGCGCGATACGCTGCTGGAAAACACACGCCAGATCGAAAGCCGCCGCCGATTGTTCGATTCGGTGCTGAGTTCGGTCACATCGGGCGTTGTGGGTGTTGACCCCGAAGGCGATGTAACCTTCGTAAACCGCTCAGCCGAGCGTCTGCTGGACTGGTCGCGTGGCGAACAGCATCTGTCGATCGGTATCGCAGTGCCCGAATTCCTGCCGCTGTTTGAAAGCCTGAAAGAGGGCGGGCAAGAGGCCGTACAGGGTGAGATCAAGGTAACCCGCAAAGGGCAGTTGGAGAACCTGCTTGTGCGCATGTCCACGCGGCGGGGCGAGGATGGTACGCTTGAGGGCTACGTGGTGGCCTTTGACGATGTCACCGATCTGGTCAGCGCCCAGCGTATGGCCGCCTGGGGCGATGTGGCCCGGCGCATCGCGCATGAGATCAAGAACCCGCTGACGCCGATTCAATTGAGCGCGGAACGGATCAAGCGCAAGTTCTCGTCCAAACTGGATGAGGCGGATTGCGACACGCTCGAGTCGATGACCGATGTGATTGTGCGGCAGACCAATGACCTGCGGCGCATTGTTGACGAGTTTTCAAAATTTGCACGTATGCCGGAACCAGAGCGGCGACAGGAGGATGTGGTTGCTCTGGTACGCGAGGCTGTTTTGCTGCAGCAGGCGGGACAGCCGGATGTGCAAATTGATGCAGATCTGCCGGAACAGCCGATCACGGCTGATCTGGATGCAACCATGTTGAATCAGGCTTTGACAAACTTGATCAAGAACGCAGGCGAAGCCATTGGAACCTTGAAAGAAAAAGGCGCACCCGAGAATCTGAAGCCACAGATCAAAGTGGCTGTTTCCACGGATGATGCGGGAACGATTGTCACGATTGCCGACAATGGCATCGGCCTTCCTGAGGATCGTGCGCGGTTGTTTGAGCCTTATGTGACCACGCGCGACGAAGGGACCGGGCTGGGCCTGCCCATCGTCAAGAAGATCATCGAAGAACATGGCGGAGCGCTGACTTTGGAAGACGCGCCCGTATTCAACGGACAGGACCATTTCGGCGCAATGGCCGTGATCCGTTTGCCGGGAGCAAACCTCCAACCAAATTCAGCGCCACAAAAACAGGCGATTAAAACCAACAAACTGAAAGCAGGCCAAAGATGAGCGACATACTGATCGTAGATGACGAACGCGATATTCGCGAACTGGTGTCCGACATTCTGGAGGACGAAGGCTATTCAACGCGGCTGGCGGCGAACTCGGATGAGTGCATGTCGTCGATTAATGCTGAGCCGCCGGGGCTGTTGATCCTGGATATCTGGCTGAAAGACAGTCGGATGGACGGTATCGATATCCTGAAAGCTGTAAAGCGTGACAACCCGGATGTGCCGGTGGTGATCATTTCCGGTCACGGCAATATCGAAATCGCCGTCGCTGCGATCAAGCAAGGGGCTTATGATTTCATCGAAAAGCCCTTCAACATCGACCAACTGATGGTGGTGATCCGCCGCGCGATGGAGACCTCTCGCCTGCGCCGCGAAAATGCTTCGCTCAAGCGCAAAGAAGTCAGCAGCTCGGACATGATCGGCAAATCCGCCTCGTTCCGGGCGATGCAGAGCCAGTTGGACAAGGTCACAAAATCGAATGGTCGCGTGATGCTGAGCGGCCCAGCCGGGTCGGGCAAGGAAATCGCCGCGCGCTATATCCACGCACATTCCAACCGCGCCAATGCGCCTTTTGTGACGGTCAACTGTGCCGGGATTGAGCCCGAGCGGGTCGAAGAGGTGTTGTTCGGGCGCGAAAGCTCTGAACGCGGGGTGGAATCGGGCTTGCTGGAAGAGGCCCATGGTGGCGTCGTCTACTTCGATGAGGTCGCCGATATGCCGTTGGGCACGCAATCCAAGATCTTGCGTGTGCTGGTCGATCAGCAGTTCCAGCGCGTGGGCGGTAGCGACAAGGTTCGGGTCGACCTGCGCGTCATATCATCCACCAATAAGGATCTGGACGAAGAGATCGCAGCCGAACGGTTCCGGGAAGAGCTGTATCACCGTTTGAACGTTGTTCCGGTGGATGTTCCCTCGCTGGAAGACCGGCGCGAGGATATTCCGGTTCTGGCCCAGCATTTCATCGAAATGTGCAACGAAACCCAAGGCCTGCCAATGCGTGAGCTGTCGGAAGAGGCCGTGGCTCTGCTGCAAACCATGACCTGGCCCGGCAATGTGCGTCAGTTGAAGAACCTGATCGAACGTGTTCTGATCCTTGGTGATGGCACCGGTCCGATTGAGGCGCGCGAGCTGCCAAGCGACGAAGACAAAACCGAGGATTCGGGCCGTGTTGTCCTGTCGGGTGCTCTGGCGACCCTGCCGCTGCGCGAAGCGCGTGAGGCGTTCGAGCGGGAATACCTGCTGACCCAGATCAATCGCTTCGGTGGCAATATCAGCCGCACCGCCAGTTTTGTCGGGATGGAGCGCAGCGCGCTGCATCGCAAGCTGAAGTCGCTGGGTGTCGTGACCTCGAACAAGTCCGGGGCGCGTGTGGCGCAAATAGATGAGCCGGAACCGGCAGAGTAATCCGCGGCTCTCATAGGGTAGGGACCGATGCACACAGCTTCGCCAAGATCGGGCAATTTCAAGCTTAGGTCCCATGCCTATCCGGGTTTCGGCAAACGCCTGAAGCGCCTGCGCCAATCCATTGGCTATAAGCAAGCGCATCTGGCCGAGTTGTTGCAGGTCGATCAGGCGACCATTTCCCGATGGGAGCGAGGCGGACAAACCCCGCCACCGGAAACGCAGCAGGCGGTCTTTGCTTCGTTCGGACCGACGCGCGTAGATGACAGCGCCCTGCGACGACTGGTTGAGACCTCATCGGATTGCCTTCATCTGGTCGAGGAAGCCAGCCATAGATGCCTTGCCTATTCCGCCAGCCGGGCAAGGGACTGGAAAACCAGCCAGAACGCGTTGTTAGGCGTGTCACTTTGGCAGTTTGCAACCGAGGAAATCCAGCAAGCCGAGGCTGAGCTGGACCAGGAAGGGTGGTGGGAGGCCCACACACCAACCCCAAAGTCCTTTCTGACCTCCGAGGCTGTGCATGATCGCATTCGCATCAGCGCCGGAGAGATCATTTGGGAAAGGCTGTATCTGTCGGATGGAACGCCCGTGCGGCTGGTCAGCGGGTCGCGGCGCCAGGCCGCATAATTTATGCGTTCCCGGGCGTGACGAGGCGCTGTAGAAGCGCCTTATGATTCAGCTGTTTCTGGTTCTCTTACTTTGGCTGGCCGGGTTGGGTGCGGCCACGCAGTTTGCCAAGATTGCTGTGCCATTCCCAGAGGTTCTGCAACTCTACCCCGATCACGCCGAAACCATGGGTTGGCTGCTGTCGATCATCAGCCTGCTTGGAGCTGTTCTTGGCGCCGTATCCGGGTCAATCGTGGGCCGTGTGGGGCCGATCAAACTGTTGATATTCGGCCTTGTACTTGGTGGTGCACTTTCGATCTTTCAGGCGACGGGGCCGGGGTTTCAGATCATGCTCGCCAGCCGGTTTGTCGAGGGCCTGTCCCATTTGGCAATTGTTGTGGCGGCACCAACCTTGATTGCGCAGATCACAACCGGCAAAGCGCGCAACATGGCCATGGTTTTGTGGAGCACCTTCTTCGGCGTGGCCTTTGCGCTGAATGCCTGGCTTGGGCTGCCCTTGGTCGAAAACTATGGCCTGTCCGTCTACTTTGCGTTGCATGGCATCCTGATGATCGCAATCGCGGCATTGATCCCGATCCTTAGGCTAAAAGTCATACAGACAGCCGAGCCCGCGCCGTGGCTTTGGCGAGAGCTTTGGGCAGTACATCTGCGCACCTATCGCTCGCCATTCGTATCGGCCCCGGCCATAGGCTGGTTTTTCTACACCCTGACGTTCGTTTCACTGCTGGCGATCCTGCCGGGGCGCTTGCCGGATGACATCAGCGCGACTGTTGCGGGTTTGATGCCGCTGGCCGGGATTGCGCTGAGCCTGGTTGCGGTGCCGGTTTTGCTCAACGTGATGTCCAGCGTTGCGGTGGTTAATCTGGGGTTCGCGCTTGCGATCCTGTCTATCTTGGGCGATTTTGCCGGTCTACCGTTAGAGTTGACCTGTATTGCGTTGTTTGCGGTGTTGGGCCTTGTGCAAGGCGGTAGCTTTGCAGCTGTGCCAATTCTGAACCAAACTGCTGAAACTCAGGCACTCGGCTACGGGGCGATGGCGCAGATGGGCAATGCGGGCAATTTGCTGGGCACCCCGGTTTTGCTGGCAGTTCTGTGGCGGGTTGATGAGGCTGGGATGCTGATCAGCGTCATCGCTATTTACGCCCTTGCCATCTTGGCGCATTGGGCGCTGGCCCGAAGACGTGCCGCTAACAGGGGGTCAGCCTGATTGACCGGGCGAAATGATCTGGAACGAGCCGTCATCGAATTTGACGAAACAGGATTGTGTGGTCAGCGGTGGCAATGTCGTCGTGCGCTGCACGGGAACACCTGATTTCACAGCGCGTTTGCAGGGTGGTAGGCTCACAGGGCGATAGCCCTTTTGGGCCATGCATTGTGCCTCGACCTTGTTGCGCAGGTTCTTGTTCACGTCGACCGTGTAGATCTGACCGGGCTCCCACCAGCCGGGCGAGCGATAGCAGGACCCACGCCCATCGCAATATGTTCTGCCCGGCCAATAGGTTGGCGGCCCTTGCCGGACTTGATTTGCAACCGGCGCATCCTTGAGCGCCTGAACCTGACATTGCGTAGTCTCGGTCTGCATGCGCGAGACGCTTTCGCCCTCTTGATAATACAGTGACAGCGGTCCACAGGCGGACAGCGCCATCAGTGAAATCATAAGGGGACCAAGCGTTTTCATGTGCTTATCTTGCCCCACACCGGTGGGGATGACAATTCAATTGACCGTATCGGGGGCATCTGTCATTCAAAGATTTCAGGCAGAAGGGCCAGAAACATGAAGGTCATCATTTGCGGTGCGGGTCAGGTGGGTTGGCAGATCGCACGGCATCTTTCCGGCGAATTGAACGACGTGACCGTGGTGGATAACAATCCTGATCTGGTGCGCCGCGCGACCGAGACACTGGATGTTCAGGGTATCGCAGGTTTCGCCAGCTATCCTGACGTGCTGGAGCGGGCAGGGGCTCGTGATGCCGATATGATCATCGCCGCGACCCACTCGGACGAGGTGAATATGGTCACCTGTCAGATGGCTCATTCGGTTTTCGCCATCCAGCGCAAGATCGCGCGGTTGCGGTCGAAATCTTATCTCGAAGCGATCCATTCCGACCTCTACCGCCGCGATCACCTACCCATTGATGTTGTGATCAGCCCAGAACGCGAGGTGGCTGCCGCCGCCATGCGTCGCCTGTCTGCCCCGTCGGCCTTTGACACCGAGATGTTCATAGATGGCAAGGCACAGTTGTTGGGCATCCGCATCGAAGAGGATTGCCCGATTGTCAACACACCCTTGCGCCAACTGACAGATTTGTTCTCGACGCTGAGTTCGATTGTTGTGGGTGTTCGGCGCGAGGGTACATTGTTCGCTCCGGAATCCGAGGATCAGCTGTTTGTCGACGACGAGTGCTATGTCTTTGCCAGCGTAAAAGACGTGGACCGCACAATGGAGGTTTTCGGCAAGTCGCAAAAACGCCAGGACCGGGTGGTGATCGTTGGCGGGGGTAATGTTGGTCTGGAAGTCGCTCATACCTTAGAAGAGCGTGAAAGCCGTGTTCGCGCGAAGATCATCGAACGTGATCGCCACTGTGCCGAAAAAGCTGCCGAGGCGCTGGAGCGTACGATTGTTCTGAATGGTGACGGGCTGGATTCGAACCTGCTGAGAGAGGCCGGGATTGACCGTGCAGATGCGATGCTGGCCGTCACGGATGACGATCGCACCAACATGCTGGCGGCTGTTCGTGCCAAGGCTGAAGGCTGTGCCTTGGCGATTGCGTTGATCAACGATCCGTCGATGGTGGCGTTGATGGGCCCGCTTGGTATTGATGCCTATATTAATCCGCGTGCGACAACCGTCAGCTCGATCCTGCGCCATATTCGCCATGGCCGGGTGCGGCAGGTCTATTCCATCGGCGATGCCGAGGCCGAGGTGATCGAGGCCGAGGTTCTATCGACCTCGCCCATGGCCGGGCAGAAACTGCGTGATATCGATTTCCCCGAAGGCGTTCTTGTTGGGGCAGTTCGCAAAGGCGATGAACTGTTGCGACCCACCGGCAGCCTGCGGATCGACGAAAAGGATGTGGTTGCCATCTTTGCCATGGCCAAGGATGTGCCGGAGGTGGAACGGCTGATGCAGGTCTCGATCGATTTCTTCTGATGGCGCGTGTTAAACCACAACGGGTCGGGGTATTGCGGCGGTTGCCGCTGTTTCTGCTGATCTGGGGGTGCGTTTCGGTTTCGATGTGGATACCCGCGATCTTTGCATTGGTGCTGGACGACCACGACACCTCCCGGTCTTTTTTGTATTCCGGTTTATTGGGCCTGTTTCTGGTGGCAACTATTGCACTGGCGGCGTCCAACCGAGTACCTCGGCGTGGTACATTGGGCCAGTTGGCGGTGCTTTTGGGATGTTTCACGATCCTGCCGATCTTTCTGGCGATCCCGTTTCACGACGCGCTTGGCAACACAACCTTTCTGAACGCCTATTTCGATATGGTCAGCGCGCTGACGACGACCGGAGCCGATTTGTTTCCAAACCCAGACCGCCTGAGTGCGCCGCTGCACCTTTGGCGCGCGCTTGTGGGGTGGATGGGCGGTTTGCTGATGTGGGTTTCTGCTGCTGCGATCCTGGCACCCTTGTCGTTGGGCGGGTTCGAAGTTACCGCGCAGGGCCAACCCGGCCGCCCGGTCTCGGGCGTGGCGCAAAGTGAGAAGATTGATCCGCGCGGTCGTTTGATCCGAGTGACCATGACCCTGACGCCGATCTATGCCGGGCTGACCGCCGTAATCTGCGTGCTGTTGTTGATCGCCGGAGAGCGGGAACTGACCGCCATTTGCCACGCAATGTCGATTATGGCGACTTCTGGTATCTCTCCTGTGGGTGGTCTTGAAGGCGCACAGGCCGGTTTCACGGGTGAGGCGATCCTGTTTCTGTTCCTGTTCTTCGCCTTGTCCCGGCTGACTTTCTCGACAGACACAGCGACAAGCGGCTTTTCGCGCTTGGACAAAGACCCGGAATTCAGGATTGGCCTGATGATCGTGCTTGGGGTTGCCGTTTTGCTTTTTGTTCGCGTCTGGGCTGGTGTGAGTGAAATCGGGGGCCAGATGGAGCCCTTGCAAGCCCTTCACGTTATATGGGGTATGTTGTTTACTGCTTTGTCTTTTCTGACAACCGCCGGGTTTGAAAGTGCCAATTGGAATGATGCACAGCAAATTTCAGGGCTGGGGACACCAGGCTTGATCCTAATGGGTTTGGCGCTGGTTGGCGGCGGCGTGGCTACAACGGCCGGTGGGGTCAAACTGTTGCGGGTTTTTGCGCTGTACCTGAATGGCGCCCGCGAGATTGACCGCCTGATACATCCCTCATCGGTCAGCGGCGCCGATGGTGGCAATCGGCGGATCCAGAGTGACGGCGCCTTTATCGCGTGGATCTTCCTGATGCTGTTTGCCCTGACGCTGGCGGTTTTCAACCTGTTGCTTGCCGCAATGGGGGCGGAATTTGAACAGGCCATGGTTCTCAGCGTTGCCGCGCTGAGTACAACCGGGCCGTTGATCGAACTGGCGACCGAAGTGCCGATCCGCCTGATCGATCTGTCGGCGGGGGCGAAACTGACCCTGTGCGCCGCAATGGTAATTGGCCGGTTGGAGGCTTTGGCCATCATCGCGTTGATCACCCCGTCGCTCTGGCGGGATTAAGCCAATGCGCGGTTGCGGCGTTACTGCCTGATTTTTAATCTGGAATATCTGAGCGCAGCACTCCATACTCCCCCGGAGGGAGCGCGTTGGTCCGCAGCGCGTAGCAAGAACAACGGCGAGTTAATAAAATATGGCTTCGGACAGACAGAATCTTCAGGACGCGTTCCTGAACAATGTACGGAAAGCAAAGGTCCCGGTCACGATTTTCCTGATCAATGGTGTAAAATTGCAGGGTGTGATCACCTGGTTCGACAATTTCTGCGTATTGTTGCGCCGCGACGGACAGTCGCAGTTGGTATACAAACACGCGATTTCGACGATCATGCCATCGCAGCCGATCAGCCTGTATGAGGGCGAAGACGCCTCTTGATGGAACATGAAAGGGCGCACACCCGGGCCTGGGTGCTGCATCCTGAAATCAAATCAGATGAACAGCGCCGCGTTCCCGAACCGGCGCTGGAAGAGGCGGTGGCACTGGCTGCCGCATTGCCCGATCTGGATGTGATCGGGTCCGAGGTCGTGCGCCTGCAACGCGCCCAACCCGGGCTGCTGTTCGGCAGTGGAAAGATCGAGGAACTGGCCGAACGGCTGCATGACGCCGAGGTCGAGCTGGTTTTGATCGACGGACCGGTGACTCCGGTGCAGCAACGCAATCTGGAAAAGGCGTGGAAGGTTAAAATACTCGACCGGACCGGTTTGATCCTGGAAATCTTCAGCGATCGCGCCCGCACCCGCGAAGGGGTGTTGCAGGTCGAAATGGCGGCGCTCAGCTATCAGCGGACGCGACTTGTGCGGGCCTGGACCCACCTTGAACGTCAGCGCGGCGGATTGGGCTTTGTCGGTGGTCCGGGTGAGACGCAGATCGAGGCCGACCGGCGCGCCATTGATGAACAACTGGTCCGGCTGCGCCGCCAATTGCAGAAAGTGGTTAAAACGCGGACCTTGCACCGCGCGGCGCGGGCCAAGGTGCCGTATCCGATTGTGGCGCTGGTGGGCTACACCAACGCGGGTAAATCGACGCTGTTCAACCGCCTGACCGGGGCCGAGGTGATGGCCAAGGACATGCTGTTCGCCACGCTGGACCCGACCATGCGACGGGTCGTTCTGCCTGACGGACCCGAAGTGATCCTGTCGGATACGGTGGGGTTCATCTCGAACCTGCCGACCGAACTGGTTGCGGCCTTCCGGGCCACGCTGGAAGAAGTTCTGGGTGCCGATCTGATTGTCCATGTGCGTGATATCAGCCATGAAGACTCGCAAGCGCAGGCCGAAGATGTACAAGCGATTCTAACCGCGCTGGGTGTAGATGACGAACGCCCGATGCTTGAGGTCTGGAATAAGACCGATCTGCTGGAGACTGACGAGAAAGAAGCGACGCTGGCGCGGGCCGAGCGTGATCCGGCGATCTTCGCAATCTCCGCTGTGACCGGCGAAGGGGTCGAGCCGTTGCTGGCAGAGATTGCGCGGAAACTGCAAGGCGTGCGCCATCAGGCCACGCTGTCTCTCGGCTTTTCCGAGGGCGACAAGCGCGCCTGGCTGTTCCGTCAGGATGTGGTTCGATCTGAAGAACAAACTGAAGACGGGTTTGAAATCACCGTCTTATGGACCGATAAGCAGGCCGCGCAATACGCAGGGCTCTAAGTTCCGTCGCGGCCAACTTGCCTTTGATACTCTGCCAGATCAAACCACCAGTTTGAGGACCGTATCTTGTGGCTTGGGTCCAGTTCCCATTCCTCCCACCCGCGGGTCACGACCGCATTGCCTGTTTCTGTATGTTTGCCTTCCAGCGTCCAGACGAATAGAGCCCGGGGCCCGGCCCATCGCAGCATGTCGCATCTGAGGTCAAGATCGGGGATCTCGGCAAACAGGTCTTGCGCCATAGCAGCAATCGCATCGCGGCCTTCCAAAGGTTCGCCGCCGTTGATCACCATCTGGCAATCCGCCGCGAAATAAGCTGCAACGGCAGCAGCGTCGCCAGAGCTCCAGGCGATGGCATAGTCGCGCGCAAGGTTGTTCAGGACGTCCCGAATGCTGGCCATGATTGCCCCCTTGGTCCCAGAAGATCGGTGTCGGGATGGTAGGGGAAATTCGTCAATCGTTCCATGACGCCCCGCCAAACAGGGCGGGGAGTCGCCGAATGGGCGGATTATTGCGGGATCAGATTTGTCACACCAACGGCGGCGGCGCGGGCCAGATCGATATCCAGCGACATCGGGATGTATTCACCGCGCCGCCAAAGCTGTGCCTGATCATCGTAGTAGCGTGACAGGAAATGCCCGGATTGCCCGGTCGAAGTGATGAAGACCGAACTGTCGGGATCGGCGAAGTCATAGACACCGCGATAGCCTGCGCCGTGCACGTTCTGGAACGGGTCGGGCCCTTCGCCCGAGGTGCGACCGCGCAGCAATGTATTGTCCCCTCCGCTGGTCGATTGGCGGATGTTCACAAAATAGCGCAACACCGGCACCTCTCCCAAAACGGGGTGGTCGTGGGTTGCCTGATGGGCATCGCCCCAGCGCAGAGTTTCCAGCGCGCGGCCATAGTTCTCGGCGATCCAGATCAGGGCATCATCCAGCGCCAGTCGCGCCATGTCTGTACAGGTTTCAACCGGCGCACTTTGGCGCACATCACACCAGACAGAGGCGCCGTCGATATCGCGGTAGACACGTTCAATGAACAAAGGTTCGACATGTTTGTATTCGCTGGCTAGTGGGCCAAGCTCATCGGCGATCAAACGGATCTGCAGCGCGCGCAGCCAGGCGGCGTAAATCAGCGGTTCGGGCAGATGTTCATTCATCTCACCATTCCAGTCGGCCAACAGGGACAGAGCGATTTGGCGCTGACGTTCCGGCGTCCCCTCGGGGGCGGATTCGCCGGTAAACCACAGGTCAGCCCCGATCAGGGGCAGCAGTGACCGCGCCGTAAAGCTGACCGTGTCCAGTTGCGCTTCGATAAAGCTGTCGCGGGTGTGAACCTCGCGCGATTGCATCAGGCGTTCCCAACGATGGACGCGCTGGGTGTCGCCCCATTCGTATGAGACATGGTTGGGGAAGGGCCGGTCGATGATCTTGTTGTTGGTGTTGCCCAACAGCCCGCCGACCGGAGACACAAATTCCGGGTTATTGGCGTAAGGCAGGCGGCCTTGCCATCGGTTGGCCTCGATCCAGCCAGGTGTAGGGATGCGACCCTTGCTTTGATTGCGCAGGGCGCGCTGGGGCATTGCACCGATAAGCTTCATGCCAATGGTGTCCGTGTCGACCAGTGACAGGTTTTGCGAGGGTGAGATAAACAGTTCGGCGGTTTCGATGGCCTCTGATACCGAGTTCGCGTTCATCAGACCCATCGATGCGGTCATTGAAGTGTCGTTGGGGCTTAGCGCCGTCCACGACAAGGAGACGACATGACCTGGTGGTGTCACGGTTTCAAGATCGTAATGGCTGCCGGGCAGCACAGGACCATTCTCGGTCCAGCGCAAGGTCAGGGTGATTGGCGCCTCGTCTTTGATCTCAATGATCGAGGGGCGAGTGCGGAATTCCTTGTGTCCGTCGGGTGTCAGGTATTCTTCCGGGTTGTCTGGGTTCAATTGCTCGATATGCAGGTCCTGATCGTCCAGATAGGACGAAGTAAGGCCCCAACCGAGTTGATCGCTGCGTCCGCTCATGACGGCGGGAATGCCGGGGATCGTCGCTCCGATCACGCCACCGTTTTCCAGCCCCAAATGGGCCAGATACCAGATGCCGGGCGCGGTGAACCCCAGATGCGGGTCGTTTGCCAATAGGGTGCCGCCGCTGGCTGAACGTGCGAGCGCTGCGGCCCAGGCGTTTGAGGCTCCCGCTAGCCCGCGTTTCGGGAAGGGCGACAGGGGCGTATCGGGCATCTCGGTGCCGGCCGCGTATCGGGGCAGACCTGGGAACAGATCGGCATATTCCGGCAAGGCTGCAATCCCGGCACCCGGAACGTCTGGCAATATGTCGGCCAGGCGTGCTGGGTCGTTCAACATCAACGACGTGCGGGCGCGTAGAACTTCGTCTTGCAAGTGGCCGGAAAGCTGTAGTCCCATCAGCTTGATCACAGCGATGCTGTCGCCCGGTTGCCAGGGCGACACCGGCGCGTTGAATAGGAACATCTCGGGCGCGCCGCGCCCCAGCGCGTCTTCGTTGATTTGGCTCAGACGGGCGTTGACGCCTGCCGCATAAGCGCGCAACGCGGCTTTGGTATAGTCATCCTGGGCATCCAACGAACGATGGGCCAAGCCATACAGATCAAGGCGGCGCAGCAGCTTGTCGATGGGCACGGTACGGGCCCCGAAGATCTCGGACAAACGGCCCTGCGCGGTGCGGCGCATGACCGTCATTTGCCACAGACGGTCCTGCGCATGGGCAAAGCCTAGGCCAAAGAAAACATCCGGGTCCGTTTCCCCCAGAATATGGGGGACGTTTGCGGTGTCCCGTATGATCTCAACAGGGGCGGATACCCCTTGTACTTCAAGGGTTTGATCATAATCGGGCAGGGACTGGCTGGCCAGATAATAGATCAAACCAATCGCTGCAAGCACCAGCAGGATCAGGCCTGAGGTGATACGCACCAGCCAGCGAAAAACAAGACCCATAGTTGCCCCACTTACCCGTTCAGTTTCTGTTTGCGTCAAGACTAAAGGATGGGGCCCTTAACCGAAAGAGAAACGCGGCGGGAACTTGCGTCAAACCCGGACAAAGACAAACCCCGCCGCAAATATCGCGACGGGGTTGGCCAAGGGGGGGTGGTGTAACTGGTTCAGGGAATGATGCGGGTGTATTTGGTGCCCTCGACCGTGGCACCGATTTGCAGACCGGCTTGCCCGAAGACAGCGGCCAAAACCGGTGAACGCAGCGTTGTGGTGTCGGTCGACAGGGATTCACCCTGATCGCTGACCACGTAGCCCACATCGGCCCCGGCGGTCCAACCGCTGGAGCGGCGGAAATCATTCAGCGCGTCTTCGGTCATGAAGAACAGCACATGGGCGTATTGCTGGGCCCCGATTTGCAGACCCGCAGTGCCCTTGACGGCCGAGTAGTAATCAACCGTTGCATCATTGATGCGCAGTGCGCCGCGGCCATATCCACCGCCAAAGACAAACCCGGCTTCGGTGATCAAAGGCATGACCAGCAAGCCATTGGCTTTGTTGGCAATTTCAACCGTATTGGGGTAACGGCTATACATTTCGGTCAAGGTTGCATCGACGCGCGCATCAATCGTCGCAGCGTTCGAGTTGCCTACTCCGTTGCCGCAAGCGGCGGTCACGGTAAGACCGGCCATGCCAAAGGCAAAGCCGCGACGGCTCAGTCGGGGGGATTGGGAACTGCTCATGTTTCCTGTCTCTTGTATTATGTGCCTGATATGTCGGGTGATCCCGATCTTATGTGCAAGAATACGCCGATTGCCGCGTCATGTCACGGGAAAGCTTTAGTCTGTCCAGCGAAGATCGGCGAAATGCCGCGACAAACTGGGGTTTTAGCCCTGCATGATGCGCGCGACTTGTGGGGCAAAATAAGTCAGGATGCCATCACATCCGGCACGTTTGAACGCCAGCAAGCTTTCCAGCATCACCTTGTCTCCATCGATCCACCCGTTTTGCGCTGCCGCCTGGATCATCGCGTATTCACCCGAGACCTGATAGGCATAGGTCGGTGCGCCAAACGTGTCTTTCACGCGCCGACAGATATCCAGATAGGGCATGCCGGGCTTGATCATCACCATATCGGCCCCTTCGGTCAGATCGCGTTCGATCAGGCGCATCGCTTCGTTCGAATTGGCCGGGTCCATTTGGTAGGTTTTCTTGTCACCCGTCAGCGCACCAGATGCGCCCACCGCATCGCGGAAGGGCCCGTAAAAGGCGCTGGCATATTTTGCGGCGTAGCTGAGGATCATCACGTTGTGGTGGCCTGCGTCCTCCAGCGCTGTACGCATCGCTCTGATCCGGCCATCCATCATGTCTGACGGCCCGATGATATCGGCCCCAGCCTCTGCCTGAGCGAGGGTCATCTTGACCAGTGCCTCAATGGTCTGATCATTCACGATCTCGCCATCCACCACATAGCCGTCATGGCCGTTGATGTTGTACGGATCCAGCGCCACATCGGTCATGACTGCGATGTCCGGCGCCGCAGCCTTGATCGCGCGGATGGCGCGGTTCGACAGGTTGTCAGGGTTCCAGGCCTCGGCGCAGTCTTCGGTTTTCAGCGTCGCGTCGGTATAGGGAAAAATGCAAAGCGCAGGGATACCAAGCGCTTGCGCTTCAACTGCTGCCTTCGCAATCAGATCGACCGAACGGCGCATGACGCCAGGCATTGACGGGACAGGTTCTTCGATCCCTTCACCATCGCGCACGAAGACGGGCCAGATCAGATCATCTGTGGTCAGCGTGCTTTCGCGCACCAAAGCCCGGATTGCACCAGATTGCCGCGCCCGACGAAAGCGGGTCAGAGGGTAGGGGGCGATGGTTGGTTTCATGGCGCGTGCTCCTTGAACATTGCCGCATTGGGTGGCATGAATTCGCCAAGGGCTCAAGGGTACCAATGAACGCGCCGCTGCGATAGAACCCCCTGAGGATTTGAATAAAGGGCTGGGTTTGGACTGGTACACCTCGATCTTCGAACTCATCGACATGCGCAGCTTTTCGAATCTGTGGTTCTGGATCGTCCTTGCAGTGATATGGTCGACGGCCAGCCATTGGGTGATGGGGGTGCCCTATGATCTGGTCGTTCGCGCGCGTCGGGTTGGTGGCCAGGTCGAAGTTGACTTGCTGGATATCGTGCGGATCAACACCAATCGTTTACTCTATTTCCTTGAAATGTCCGGGGTTATTATGCTGGCGTTGGTTTGCTTTGTATTTACCGGCATGGCGACGATGGGCTTTTACTATGGGGTCGAGTTTGCGCAGGCCCTATTCCTTTTGATGTTTCCAATGGTCATCGTCACGCTGATTAACATCTTTCACGCTCGCCGCTTACGGCAGCATGAACTGACAATGGACAGGGTCGCCAAATCCCTGTCGCGCTGTCGCTTGTACACCCAAATCATCGGCATGATCTCGATACTGGTCACTTCGCTCTGGGGCATGTATCAGAACCTCTCGATTGGCGTTCTGGGATAGCGAAATCTGAAAGGCAAGGCGATGAAGGCTCCGAACCACGTGACAGTCGGCGGCGCCCCGGAAGGGTATGATGCGCAGCTTGTCCTGAACGAGATCGCGCGTTCTGGGGCTCCGGTGTGCCACGTCGCGCGGGACGACAAACGGATGGAGGCGATGCGCGCCGCATTGGCCTTCTTTGCGCCCGATCTGCCCGTCTTTGTGTTTCCCGGATGGGATTGTCTGCCTTATGACCGGGTGTCGCCCAATGCCGATATCGCGGCGGCGCGGGTGGCGACGTTGGCGGCTTTGGTTCACCAGATGCCGGATCGGTTCGTTCTGTTGACTACGTTGAATGCCGCGACTCAGCGGGTGCCTGCGCGGGATGTGCTGCGCGAGGCTGCGTTTACGGCGCGTGTGAACCACCGGGTAGATGAGGATGCACTACGGCAGTTTCTTGTGCGCATGGGGTTCACTCAAAGCCCAACGGTCATGGAGCCCGGTGACTACGCCATACGTGGCGGTATCATCGACATCTTCCCGCCGGGTGAATCCGGCCCCGTCCGGCTGGACCTGTTCGGCGATGTACTGGACGGCGCGCGTCGGTTTGATCCGGTCTCGCAACGTACTACCGAAAAGCTTGAAGTGGTCGAGCTTGCCCCCGTATCCGAAGTCATTCTGGACGAGGCAGCCATCACACGGTTCCGTCAGAACTATCGCATCGAATTCGGCGCGGCGGGCACAGATGATCCGCTCTATGAAGCCGTCAGCGCGGGTCGCAAACATCAGGGCATCGAACATTGGCTGCCGTTCTTTCACGAGAAGCTTGAGACCTTGTTCGACTATCTGCCCGGCGCAACCATCTCGCTGGACGATCAGGTCACACCGGCGCGGTTGGCGCGTTGGGACTCGATTGAGGACCAATATGAAACCCGGCGTCTGGCGCTGGAAAATCGCTCGCGCATGGATACGGTTTACAAGCCGACGCCGCCCGGACTGCTCTATCTGGACGACGCGGAATGGGAGCAAGTCGTAGGCGACCGTCGGGTGATGCAGTTCAGCCCGCTGCCGCAGGCCAGCGGGCCGGGCGTCATAGATGCAGGCGGTCGGATTGGGCGCAACTTTGCCCCGGAACGCCAGCAGGAAAGCATTAGCCTATTTGGCGCTCTGGCTAGCCATATCACCAACAAGCTTACCAAAGGCCCGGTCCTGATCGCGTCATACTCCGAGGGTGCGCGTGAACGTCTGACAGGCCTGATCGAGGATGAAGGTTTGGCCGAGGCCATCCCGGTCACCGTCGGCGCTCGCGTCGGCAAGCGTGGGCTGCATCTGGCGGTCTGGGCGCTGGAACACGGGTTTGAAACCCCTGACCTGACGGTGATCGCCGAGCAGGATGTGCTGGGCGACCGCTTGATCCGGCAACCCAAGAAACGGCGCAAGGCCGAGAACTTCCTGACCGAAACCCAATCGCTGTCCCCTGGTGATCTGGTCGTGCATGTGGACCATGGCATCGGGCGTTATATGGGGATGGAGGTCGTCACGGCGGCCGGTGCGGCCCATGAATGCCTGCTGCTGGAATATGCCGAACAGTCCAAGCTGTATCTGCCGGTTGAAAACATCGAACTGCTGTCGAAATACGGCCATGACGAAGGCCTGCTGGACCGTCTGGGCGGCGGCGCATGGCAGGCGAAAAAGGCCAAACTGAAAGAGCGCATCCGCGAGATGGCGGACAAGCTGATCCGCATCGCGGCTGAGCGTGCCTTGCGCAAAGCGCCCGTCATGGACCCACCACCCCATGCATGGGACGAGTTTAGTGCTCGGTTCCCATACCAAGAAACCGATGATCAGTTGCGGGCCATCTCGGAAGTCATGGAGGACATGAATTCCGGCGCGCCGATGGATCGCCTGATCTGTGGTGATGTGGGTTTCGGCAAGACCGAGGTCGCCATGCGCGCCGCCTTTGTCGCAGCCATGTCAGGCGTGCAGGTGGCGGTTGTTGCGCCAACCACATTGCTGGCGCGCCAGCACGCGGCGTCGTTCAGGGAACGGTTCCGAGGCTTCCCGCTGGAAGTGCGCCAGCTCAGCCGCTTTGTCTCGGCGAAAGAGGCGCAACAGACCCGCGACGGGTTGGCGCGCGGCACGGTGGATATCGTGATCGGCACCCATGCCTTGCTGGCCAAGGGGGTGCGGTTCCAGAATCTCGGCTTGTTGATCATCGACGAAGAACAGCATTTCGGTGTCGGCCACAAGGAACGCCTGAAACAACTGCGCTCAGACATCCACGTCCTGACCCTGACCGCCACGCCGATCCCACGAACGCTGCAATTGTCCCTGACTGGTGTGCGGGAACTTTCGATCATCGGAACACCTCCGATCGACCGGCTGGCCATCCGCACCTATGTCAGTGAGTTCGATGCAGTTACCATCCGCGAGGCGTTGCTGCGTGAGCACTATCGCGGCGGGCAAAGCTTCTACGTGGTGCCGCGCATCTCGGACCTGCCCGAGATCGAGGAGTTCCTGAAAGAACAACTGCCGGAACTGACCTATGTGGTTGCGCACGGCCAGATGGCTGCGGGTGAACTCGACGACCGGATGAACGCCTTCTACGACGGGAAATATGACGTGCTGCTGGCCACGACGATTGTGGAAAGCGGGCTCGACATTCCGACGGCCAACACGATGGTCGTGCACCGAGCCGATATGTTCGGCCTTGCGCAGCTTTATCAAATTCGCGGCCGGGTGGGGCGGTCGAAATCCCGCGCCTATGCCTATCTGACCACCAAGCCGCGCCAGAAACTGACTGCTACCGCCGAAAAACGCCTGCGGGTTCTGGGCTCTCTGGATACGCTAGGGGCTGGTTTCACTCTGGCCTCTCAGGACCTCGACATTCGCGGGGCTGGCAACCTGTTGGGCGAAGAACAATCCGGCCAGATGCGCGACGTGGGCTATGAACTCTACCAGTCTATGCTGGAAGAAGCGATCGCCAAGATCAAAGCGGGTGAGATGGAGGGGCTGTCGGATGCCGACGACCAATGGGCCCCGCAGATCAATCTGGGTGTCCCGGTCCTGATCCCGGAGCACTACGTGCCCGATCTGGATGTGCGGTTGGGCCTTTATCGCCGCCTGTCCTCGCTGTCGACCAAGGTCGAGCTGGAAGGCTTTGCAGCTGAACTGATCGACCGGTTCGGTTCATTGCCGAAAGAGGTCAACACGTTGATGTTGGTCGTGCGGATCAAGGCGATGTGCAAACGGGCCGGGATTGCCAAGCTGGACGGCGGGCCAAAAGGTGCGACCATCCAATTCCACAATGACAAATACGCCTCGCCCGAGGGGTTGGTTGAATTTATTCAGAACCAGCGCGGTCTGGCCAAGGTCAAAGACAACAAGATTGTGGTCCGGCGCGACTGGAAGAAAGACAGCGACAAAATCAAAGGAGCCTTCGCCATTGCCCGTGATTTGGCGGAAAAACTGATGGCCCAGAAGAAAAAGGCAAAAGCCTAGTCGCCGGTTACAAAGGTGCAAAGTTGCCAGTCGCCTGCGTCGGATTTCACAAAAGCGGCCCGGTAGCCGACCATGGACCACAGAAAATCGCTGTGCATATAGCCGAATGTGCCATCGGTCAGTCGCACCAGCTGGTATTCAGCCCCTTCCTGATAGTCGGGGATCAGGACGACCTCGTGGCTGATGAAATCCACGATGGCCCCGCTCCGCGCCGATGAACGACGCAGAGTGACTCGGTCTCCGGTCACAAAATAGGCTAGAAACGGGTCCAGCGTAGCAGGCAGACTGATCCGCCATTGATGCGGCATCCAGAACTCGCCCTGATCGTCGAAGTAACCGGGTTGGGACAAAGTGTTCTCTAGTGCGGACCAGTATTCCGCACGCATATCATCGGCCTGATCCCGGTATTCCTCATCCAAAGTTTCGGGTGGCACCGTCAGGCTTTCGCGAAATGCTTCGGGGCCGCTTTCTGTGCCGTGGCTGATATAGATATCCGGGCAGGCGACGGCGATCACGGCCTCGGTATCGCGGGCGGCGACTTTGGTCAGAAGGTCTTCTCGGAACGCGGCGAGCGACGGGTCATTGCCAGCCTGATCCACGGGGGGGAAGCTTTGGCGGTCGGCCCAGGCTGGCCCGCAGATCAGGACGGCCAGCGCAAATATCAGTGATTTCATTCAGCAGCTCTCATCGCGGCTTGGGCGCAGAAACAAGATGCGCCGACAGCACCGTCAGCCCTTGCTAGTGCGAGGTCAAGCCGTTGTTTGATCTGTTTGATCTCAACCGTCTCGCCGCGTGCTTTCAGGCAGTCATGCAGGCCCTTCAGGCTCCAGACATTGTCGGGGTGGATCGAGGCGCGGCTGAGGTTGCCGCCCAGACCCAAATCCTCGCGATAAACCGCTTCTGCCTCGGCCACATGGCCCTGTTCGAACAGCAAGGCCCCAAGGGCATGGCGCGTGGGCTGCATCCAGCCCCACGGCTCATCATAGGGCAGGGTGTCGTCCAGCTCGACCGAACGGTGTAGATGGGCAAATGCCATCTCGAAATTGCCTTTGCGATATTCGATCTCACCGCGCAGCATTTCGGTTGCCACGTCCAGCAGGTCGATCACGCGGTTGTTGTGCAGCCGCCGCGCCTCGGGCACGCAGGCTTTGGCGCTGAGGAACAGCTGTTCCTCGGCCTCGGCCTGCGCCACATCGCCGGTTGCGGCATGGGCAATCGCGCGGGCGTAATGCGTGGTTGCCGTCAGCGTGCGGAACAGGTCGGGGTCTTCGGGCAACTCCAGCGCCTTGGCCTCTTCCCAGCGGCCAAAGCGGATCAGGATATGAGGGCCCATCGACATGTAGCTTTCGAAGAAATCCGCCATG
The DNA here is from genome assembly GCF_056541325.1 of Ruegeria sp. AH7. Lineage (NCBI taxonomy): Bacteria > Pseudomonadati > Pseudomonadota > Alphaproteobacteria > Rhodobacterales > Roseobacteraceae > Ruegeria > Ruegeria sp. AH7. The sequence continues at coordinate 598,070 of NZ_JBQFYF010000002.1, forward strand.
GGCGGGCTTTCGACGCGCAGCATTTCTTCGGGCGTGGTGTCCCAAAGCCCCTGATTGGCGTGCAGTGCGGGCTCCATCTGGCCCAGAAACAGCGCGCCATAGATGGTGAAGTGATAGTTGTGCTGGCGATAGCCGGTATAGATGTTGAACGCGCCCTCGCGCTCATAATACTTAAGATCAGCGACCGAGGCTTTTTCGTTCCAGTGCACCACATTCTGATAGTGCCCGCAAAGCACATCGATATGGGTGGGCATATGCACCAGATGCCCGGCATCGGGGACCAGCGTGCGCAGCACGTCGCCTGCTTTCAGCGCTTTTTCCGGGGTTGGCGACATCTCCATCAGATGAACGTATAGATGCAGAAGGCCGGGATGAGACATCGCGGCGGGATCATTTTCCATCGCCCATTCCAGCGCCTCTTTCGCCTCTAGTGTGGCGGCCCCCTCGGCGGGTTTGCCGGTGCTCAGATCCCACATTTTCCAGGGGGTCAGGTTCAGCAGGGATTCGACGTAGATCGTGCGTAGGTCCAGATGTTCTGGCTGGGTGGCGAAGGCTGCGCGCATGGCGTCGGCGAAGTCGAAATCCCATCGATGCATATCCTCGACCGGGTCCCGTTGCGGGTAACGAGCGGGCAGAGCCTGGATCAGCGCCTTTTCAACTTCGTTGCATCCATCTATGAGCGCTAAGGCTTGCCGTGTGGCATCGTAAGCCTTAGCCAGCGCTTCTTGCCGCCCTCGGTCGTCCTGCAAATCCCAAGGCAGGTTATAGTTCGGCCCGGCAGCATAAGCGACGCCCCAATGGGCCATGGCGCAATTGGGATCATGCGTGACAGCCTTTTCGAAACATGCCACCGCTTCAGTGTGATTGTAGCCATAAGTCCAGACCAGACCATGGTCGAACCATTGTTGCGCTTCGGTTGAGGACGTGGTCACAGGACAGGTATGGCTGCCTAGATCATAATCATAGCTCATTGCAGAAGCTCCCCCGAATTTGGCAGCAGGGTACCGCGATTTAACCTGTCTGCACAGGGTCAGGCGGAAATCTGTTTTCGATCCGACCCATGTGAACCATCAGGCCAAATGCCGTGATACACATGGTCAGAATGCCAATTGTCAAAGGCGTGATCGAGCCATCGAACAGCAACCCGATCGGGGCGGCAATGGCGGCGGCCAACACGGTGGCGACCGATCCAATCACCGAAGCGGCCATGCCCGCGATATGGCCCATCGGCTCCATCGCGATGGCGTTGAGATTGCCCATGGTCACACCGGCCATGAAGAAAACAGTTGTTTGCCATGCCACAAATAACGCGAAGGACGCATTGGGTGACATGGGGATTGCGCTAAGTACGATCACAAGCGCCGTGATCAGGATTTGCCCCCCAAGTGCCCATGTCACCATGCGGCGCATTCCAATACGCACCACCAACGCGGCGTTCAGCAGACTGGCAGAACCTGAGATCAATGCCACAAACCCAAACCAGAACGGAAAGCTGTCCGCGCGATCATGGATCACGTCATAAACAGGCTGCACCATGGTCAACATAGTGAACAAGATGCCCATGCAGAGGGTCTGCACCAGGATCGAGAGGCGCACAGTGGGGTGGGCAAACATCTCTTTCGTGGCAGTAACCATCAGCGGCAGGCGGAACGGGCGGCGGTTTTCTTTCGCCAGCGACTCGGGCAGGCGGCTGCCCATCCAGATGCACACGATCACGGCGAACAGAATGAACAGGGCAAAGATGCTGCGCCAGCCGAACAGGGCGATAACGCCTGCGCCCAGCATGGGGGCGACGGCAGGCACCAGCGTGAAGATCATCATTGCGATCGAGATGATCCGAGCCATGATCCGACCGGAATAGAGATCGCGAATGATCGCCATCGCCACTACGCGCGGACCTGCGGCGCCAAGGCCCTGCGCCACGCGGGCGGCCAGAACCAGCTCGAGCGACGAACTGGCCCAAGCCACGGCAGAAGCTGCGATATACAGCGCGACGCCGCCATAAATCACCGGCTTGCGCCCGAACGCATCTGACAGAGGGCCGGTGAAAAAGGTCCCAATCCCCATACCCAACACAAAGGATGTCAGGATCAACTGCGCGCGGTTGATATCATCCGGGCTGAGCTGCGCGCCGATCTCGGGCAGTGCGGGCAGCATCGAGTCGATGGAAAAGGCGATGGTCGAGAACATCATTGCGATCAGCGCAATGAATTCCCCTCGGGACATACGATTGGCCATGGGCGCTCCTTACCTGTTCGCGCTATCACGGCAGATCAGGTTGCGCCAGACCGGAATTTTGCACAGAGCTCTGTGCTTCTATGCAGAGGAAGCCTCAAGTTGAGACATGATCTCGCCAATCACTTTCTCCCACATTTCAGGAGGTTGCGCGCCCGGAACGGCATGTTGATTGGCAACAATGAAGGTCGGAACAGAACCCACACCCATTTCGCGTGAATGGGTATCGCGGTTGCGGATATCTTCGCGGTCGGCGTCAGATTTCAGCAGTTTCAGCACCACCGCTGCATCCATACCCGCGCTGTCGGCAATGTCAGACAGAACCTCCGGGTCGCCGATATCGCGTGCTTGAACGAAATAGGCGTCGAACAGAGCATCGACAACGGCATTCTGCTTGCCCTCGATCCCGGCCCAGTGGATCAGGCGATGTGCGTCCAGCGTGTTTGGCGTGCGCTTCATTCCCTCAAAGTCGATTTTGAGGCCCGCATTCTCGGCATGTTCAACCACGGGTGCATAGGCGCGCACCGCACCGTCCTTGCCGCCGAATTTCCGTTCCAGATACTCGCGCCGATCCATGCCTGCGTCGGGCATATCGGGGTTCAGTTGGAACGGGTGCCATTCGATCACAAACGGATGGTCCGGCACCTTTGCCAAGGCTTTGTCCAGATGGGTTTTGCCGATGTAGCACCACGGGCAGATCGGATCGGACAGGATATCAAGCTTGACGGTCTGGGTCATTCGGTGGTCGCCTTGAAATAGGCCGGCAATGCGCGGCGCAGGAGTTTGCCGTTGCCGCCGGTCGGCAACTCAGGAAGGTGAACGAAGGCACGCGGTTGTTTGTAGCGTGCCAGATTGGCTTGGACATAGGCGCGCAAAGCGTCCTCGTCCAGCCTTTGGGGCCCAGTATAGAAGGCTGCTATCACAAATGTGTCCGGTTTGACTTCAACCGCTGCGGCGCCGACCTGTGTGATGCCAGGATAGTTGGACAAGACGGATTCGACCTCTACCGGTGAGACGCGATAGCCGCCTGCATTCATCATATCATCGCCCCGCCCCAGATAGGTGATCTGCCCATCCACGGCCATGGCCCCATGATCGCCGGTCAGGAACCAATCGCCCTGCATACGCTGCGCGACCTCATCCGGTGCGTTGAGATAGGTCAGCATCAGGCCTGGGTCAGATCGATGGATAGCAATGGTTCCGTCCTGTCCTTGTGGAACGGGACCGTCGGGCCCAAGGATCGCAACGCGGCGACCGGGTTGTGGCTGCCCCAGCGCTTCACCACGTGCGGGATGCGCCGGGCTGGAGGAGATGAAGGTCGAGCATTCCGACATTCCATAGGCCTCAAACAGGTCAGTGCCGGTGGCGGACTGCCAGCGCGTATGTAACTGCGGAGACAGCTTTTCTCCGGCGCAAAGCCCATGACGCAGATCTGGCAGATCGATCTGTTCCGGGCCTTGCAGCATCTTGCGGAACACGCCGGGTGCGGCGGCAAAAATCGTGGCGCGGTTGCGCCCTAGCAATCCGGGCAGCGCGGCGAGATCGGTGCCGGGTTCCGGAATCAGAGCCGTCGCGCCGATGGTCCACGGATCCATCAACCCCGTGCCCAGCGTGTAGGTCCAGTTAAACGCCCCGGCGTGGCAGAGGCGATCCTTCTGCGTCAGCCCATACCAGCCATCCACCATCATCTGCCGCGCCCATATGGCGCGGTGGGCGTGCGCCACAGCGCGCGGTTTGCCCGAGGTGCCCGAGGTGTAAACCACATAGGCCAGCCGCTCGGGATCACCCAATTCAAATTCGGCGGCGGGCAGGTCGCGCATCGCTTTCAGCGCTGACAGGTCGATCTGATGCGGATGTGCAGCGCAAGCTACTGATGGATCACGCAGGATGGCAGACGGGGAAAGATCGGAAAAGATGCGGGCCGTTTCCGGTTCGGTCAGTTGCGACGAGGTCGGTACCGGCACGATTCCCACCGCGATCGCACCAAGGTAAGCGATGGGGAAATCGACGGTGTTTCCCAACCGCATCAGCGCGATGTCTCCGGGGGTCAGACCAGCCTGCAACAGGCCGGCGCCCGTTCCCAGAACGGCGCGTTTCAACCGGCTGTAACTCCAATCATCCGTGTTGTTTGCGCCCAGAACGGACAGCGCCGTTTTGTCTGGCAGGCGATCCGCACGGCGCAGCACATGGGCGGCCAGATTGAACGGAGTGGGGCAGGGCACGGGTGGCCCCTGATTAAAGATCGACAACATGCAGTCTGGCTAACGCGGCGTCTGCTGCGTTGCAAGCAGGGCTGGCTGGTCCTATAGAAAGGCCATGAGCACGCAAGATCCCAAATCCCTAATCCGCATTGCCCGCGAATCCGGTGTTGAGGCAGAGGTTGAACCTCTGGACCTTGGCGTGCGTGTCCGCGAACTGCGCAAGGCACGAAACTGGACGCTGGAACAGGCCGCGACGCAGGCCGGGTTGGCGCGCTCGACCCTCAGCAAGATCGAAAACGGGCAGATGTCACCCACCTATGATGCGCTGAAAAAGCTGGCCATCGGGTTGGAGATTTCGGTGCCGCAGCTGTTCACCCCACCACAGCGCGATCAGGTGATCGGGCGCATGGCGGTGACCCGGGTGGGCGATGGGACGGCCCATGCCACCGCAACCTACGAGCATGAGTTGCTGGCCGAGACGCTGACGAAAAAGCAGATGCTGCCATACCGCGCACGGGTGCGTGCCCGGTCAATGGACGAGTTTGACGGATGGGTGCGCCATGATGGTGAAGAATTCTTATATGTGCTGACGGGTGTTGTGCGCCTGTACACCGAGTTCTACGAGCCTGTTGAAATGCGCCGGGGGGACAGTGCCTATTATGATGGCAGCATGGGGCACAATGTCGTGTCGGTCAGCGACGAAGATGCCACGATCCTGTGGGTGACGTCACTTGGCTAAGGCTGCATGCGCCAGTTCGTGGTTCAGGCGTTCGGTGAACAGGAAATCCTCGACCTCTTCATGGGCTTCATTCACCGTCAGATGATGACGTTCGGCCAGATAGGCCTCGAACCGTTCACGATTGTTCCAGACGCTGTCCATGTCCTGATCTCTCAGGTTTGGAAAACGCCGTTTTGCGCGGGCATAAGTGGCGCCCAGCTCTTTTGTAAGTTCTGCCCAGTTCAACATGTGCGAGCCTCCCTTGATCCGACCTGGACTGCTCTCCCCCACCGATAGGGTACGAAGCAGTTACAGTAACCTCAGACATGACAAAATGTCGCAGGTGGTGTGCGGGTTGTTTGCCAAAGAAAAACCCGCTGCGGGTCGTCCGCAACGGGCCTTTGGACCTGAGTTTGTGAGTGAGTGGTAGCCAGTCCGATGTAACGAGGTCAGTGTCAATGTCCTGCCTGTTTAGGTGTCTGATATGAAAGAGCTAATTTTCTGCTGATCGTGTGTTTCCCTACACTCAGGCTATATCACTAGAATATGATGAGTAAAGTGAATTGATGACTATGATCGGAAACCTACCAAATTTAGCTGTCTGACACGTATGTTGCCGATCTTTCTTCGCCACCACACTAAACATGGGGCGCATGTCACCCTGTGCTGATTATTGCCGAAGCAGGATAGCAAAAGGGTCGGGGCGCGATCGGAGCCTCGCATCCAGTGTTCGGTTCAACAGGCCATTCGCTTTGTGAGGCTTTTGGTGCGACGCAAAGGGGTTTAACCTTCGTACCACCAGATCTCCGGCATGTATTGCGGCCCGTCGCCGTAGATCGGCAGCGTTTCAGGGAATTTCAGTTCCTGGATATGCGCGATACGGCCAACATCGAAATTCCAGATCGGAATGACATACCGACCTGCTGTCAAAACCCGGTCCAGTGCGCGGGTCGCTGCGACAAAATCCTCGCGAGACTCCGAGGCCAGCATGGCATTGATCATCCCGTCCACAGCCGGTGAGACAACGCCCATCAGGTTTCGAGTTCCTGGAGTATCGGCGTTTTCGCTGCCCCAGTACAAGCGCTGTTCATTACCCGGAGACAGGGACAGCGCACGGCGGAACGGGGTCATGTCAAAATCCAACTCGGCGATGCGGCCCGTATATTGCGCATTATCCACCTGTTCGGTGAGGACCTGAATGCCCAACCGCTCCAGCGCGCGGGCATAGATCTCGACCGCTGTTTGCATCTCGGTATCGCCCTGTTGCAACAAAACGCCTATCCGGAAAGGCTCACCATTCTGGTTCTGTAAAACACCGCCCTGAATGGTCCATCCGGCCTCAGCCAGCAGCTTGGTTGCTTCGCGGATATTGCTGCGATTGCGGGCTGAGCCGTCCCCTTCGGGCAATACATAGCCCTCCAGAGTGCCAGGGGTCAGGTCCTCCTGAAACGGTTCCAACAGCGATTGTACTTTGCCGGTGGCGGGTCCGGGCTGCATCGCCAGATCGGAGCCCGAGAAATATGAGGTAATTCTGGGCTGCGCGCCGCCCGTAATCGTGTCGTTGATAAATTCGAAGTTGAAGGCCAGCGTCAGCGCCTCGCGCACGCGCCAGTCATCGAACGGGGCTTTGCGGGTGTTCATGACAAGCCCGGTCATGCCCGAGGGCTTACCGTGTGGGATTTCGGTTTTGATCACATCGCCGCGCTGGATGGCGGGGAAGGCATACTGGTTGTCCCATTTGTCCGCGTTGAATTCCCGCACAGCGGATAGCTCTCCGGCCTTGAAAGCCTCAAACAAAACCGTGGCATCGCCGTAGAACTCGATCCGCATTTCATCCAGGTTCATCGTGCCGCGGCGAAACGGGATGTCCGCGCCCCAGTAGTCAGGGTTTCGGCGCAGGTTGACGTATCTGCCCGCCTCAAAGTCATCGATCACATAGGGGCCGGTGCCGATCGGGATGTCTTGCAGCGGGGCGTCGGCAAAGCTCTTGCCCTCCCACTGAGCTTTTTTGAGGATCGGCCGCAGCCCGGCGATCAGGGCCAATTCGCGATCGGGTTCATTGAACGAAATCCGGACTGTGCGCGGGCCGGTTGCTTCGATACTATCGATCTTGGACCACAGCCCGCGGTAGCGCAGATGACCTTCGGTACCCAATGTCTGGAACGACCAGATCACATCCTCGACCGTTACCGGTGTTCCGTCGGAAAACGCAGCCTCTTCCCGCAGCGTGAATTCGACCCAGGACCGGTCCGGCGCCGTCTCAACCGATTCGGCTAACAGCCCGTAAAGAGTGAAAGGTTCGTCCCAGGACCGGCCCATCAGGCTTTCATGGGTCCAAAATCGCAATTGCCAGGGAGAGGTGCCTTTTTGCACAAACGGGTTCAAACTGTTATAGCCGCCCGTATTCCCAAAAACGACCTTGCCACCTTTGGGCGCATCCGGATTTGCATAGGGCAGAGACACAAAATCCGGTGGTAGAGCCGGATCGCCATACATAGCTATGCCATGTGACGAATCTGCTTGGGCCAAAGGGGCGGCCAAAATGCAGGCGATTCCCGCTGCGAGTGAACGAAGTGGGCGTAGAAAATCCGGGCTCATTTTGGAAACAATCCTGCTCTGGCCTTATTTTGTTGGGTATCATCGTACCGATGATTTTTCTTATTTTCAAACTTTTAGCTTGGATGAAGGCATGGAATTGCTTATAAAGGTCTCACTGCTCGATAGGTTTCTTGCCTGTATGAAACCTGCCTCAATAACTTAACGCCCGCTTCGTGCGGGCGTTTTTTTTGGCTGCGGCAAGCCGTATCAGCGCGAGACTTTATCGGCGTCTTTCCCCGTTTTCTTTGCAAGTGCAGCATGGCATGCTGCGTTTGAACAGAGGTCAGCGGAGAATGGTTATGAGCCTGTCGGGAAAAACAGCTATCATCACAGGATCGAATTCGGGGATCGGTTTGGGCATTGCACGCGAACTGGCCAAGGCCGGGGCAGACGTGGTCTTAAACTCATTCACGGATCGGGATGAGGATCATGCGCTCGCTGCCGAGATCACAAAAGAAACGGGAACCAAGGCGCGCTACATCAAGGCCGACATGTCCAAGGGCGATGAATGCCGCGCTCTGATTGCGACGGCCGGGGCTTGCGATATCCTGGTGAACAACGCGGGCATTCAGCACGTCTCGCCCATTGATCAGTTCCCGGTCGAGAAATGGGATGCGATTATTGCGATCAACATGAACTCGGCCTTTCACACCACAGCGGCGGCCCTGCCATTGATGCGTGCCGCAGGATGGGGACGGGTCGTCAATATCGCGTCGGCCCATGGTCTGACGGCTTCGCCCTACAAGACGGCCTATGTCGCGGCTAAGCACGGGGTTGTCGGGATGACCAAATCGGTTGCTCTGGAGACAGCGCAGGAGCCGATCACCTGCAATGCGGTTTGTCCGGGCTATGTGCTGACGCCGCTGGTTGAGGCGCAAATCCCCGACACGATGAAGGAATACAACATGAGCCGCGAGGATGTGATCAAGAATGTCATGTTGGAGCGGCAACCATCCAAAGAGTTTGCGACAGTCGAGCAACTGGGGGGCACCGTGCAGTTCCTGTGTTCCGACGCGGCGGCGCAGATCACAGGTACGACAATCTCGGTGGATGGGGGCTGGACGGCTTTGTGAGCTATTATGGGGGCTCTGCCCCCATACCCCCGGGATATTTTTGGCCAGATGAAGAGGCGGAACCATGAAACGGATCAATCTGGCATTGCAGGGTGGTGGGGCGCATGGGGCCTTCACCTGGGGCGTTCTTGACCGAATTCTGGATGAAGAGGATATCGAGGTTGCGGCGATCACCGGAACCTCGGCCGGGGCGTTGAACGGGGCGGCGTTCAAATCTGGGATGGTGCATGCAGGCCGCGAAGGCGCGCGGGCGCGATTGGATGAGTTGTGGAAACAGATGGGCGCCGTGGGTGACATGCGCCTGACCAACTGGTTTCGCGGGTTGGAGCCGTCCAGCATCGCGCAGGCTATGGAATATTCGCTGCCCTATTCGGTGGGCGAGGCCTGGTCGCGGATGGTGTCGCCTTATGCCTATGGGCCGTTCTATACCAACCCGCTTGAGCCCGTTGTTGACCGGTTCAACTTTGAAGAAGTCTGCGCCGATCAGGGGCCAGGCCTATTTGTCTGTGCAACCTGCGTGCGCAGCGGCAAGATCCGTGTGTTCACGGGGGACGAGATATCGACGGATGCTATTCTGGCCTCGGCCTGTTTGCCGACCTTATTTAAGGCGGTTGAGATTTATGACCCAGATACCGACCGGACCGAAGCCTATTGGGATGGCGGGTATACGGGTAACCCGGCCTTGTATCCTTTGTTCCGTGATGACCTGCCGGATGATGTGGTGATTGTGAACATCAACCCACTGGAAAGGGACGAATTGCCCATCACGCCGCAGCAGATTCAGAACCGGATCAACGAGATTAGTTTTAATTCTTCGCTGTTTCGCGAGTTGCGGGCGATCAGTTTTGTGCAGCGCCTGCTGAAAGAAGGTAAACTGAAAGCGGGTGAGATGAGCCGTGTATTGGTGCACATGATCGCGGATAACGAGCTGATGAACAGCCTGTCTGTTGCCACAAAAACCGTGCCCAACCCGGTGATCCTGCATAAGCTGAAACAGGCGGGGAGGGATGCAGCGGATGGGTTCCTGTCGCGGCATAAGGGTGATCTTGGGCAGAACAGTACCGTCGATCTGCCTGCGATGTTCGGCTGATCACTCGGGCGGCTGGGTCGGATCTTTTTCGTTCGGATAGACCAGCCCAGCCGAAATCACCAGTTTGGCCGCATCTTCGATGCTCATATCCAGCAAGATGACGTCTTCTTCTGGGAAGAACAGCAAGAAGCCTGAGGTCGGGTTGGGTGTGGTCGGTATGAAGACGCTCAGCAGGTCGCCACCGGTTTCGGCCCTGACATTGACTTCGCCTTTGGCTGTAGTCGACACGAACCCGATCGCCCAGATGCCGCGGCGCGGGTATTGAACAAGACAGGCTTTTTCAAAGGATCGCTCGGTCTGGGCGAATACGGTTTCCGAGATTTGTTTGATCCCGGAATAGATCGACCGCACGATGGGCATTCGGTTCACCAGGCTTTCAGTGAACGAGATAAAGGATCGGCCAAGGATACCTTTGGCGACCCAGCCGACCAGAATGGTGAAGATCAGGAAGATAATGACGCCAACGCCGCGCAGGTTGATGCCCACATATTGCTCGGGCTGGAATTGATGCGGCACCAAAGGCAACACCGCACTGTCGATCCAGCCAACGACGGACCAGATCAGCCATACGGTCAGCCAGACCGGCGCAATCACAACGATTCCCGTTAGGAATGACGCACGCAGGCGCGCGAACAGACCAGGGCGGCGATGGGGTTTTTCGTCAAACGGTGTATTCATTGCGGATCCGAGTGGCTTGCCGGACTAGTTAAGCAGTCCGGCGGGCCGGTGCAATAGGGCAGAATTACGTGCTGTTTGCCAGTGCTTTAGCGATATTCGCGGCCAGTCGTGCGTTGTTGCGGACCAATGCGATATTTGCGGTCAGCGACCGGCCTTGGGTCTTTTCAAATATCCGTTGCAGCAGATAGGGCGTGACGGCTTTTCCGGTGATGCGGTGCGCATCCGCGTCGGCCTGCGCCTCGGCGATGATCGGCGCCAGTTCCTCGGCTGGGATTTGATCGGCGGCGGGGATCGGATTGGCGACCAACTGACCGCCGGGCAGACCCAGCGCGCGGCGGGTGGCGTGGGCCTTGGCGATGGCCTCGGCGCTGTCCATCCGCAGGGGCGCAGCATAAGGGGATTTGGCCGACCAGAAAGCCGGGAACTCGTCTTGGCCATGCGCGATGACGGGCACACCCAGAGTTTCTAGCACTTCAAGTGTTTTGGCCAGGTCGAGGATGGCTTTGGCTCCAGCAGCCACAACAGTGACCGGGGTTTGGCCAAGCTCGTGTAGATCAGCAGAGATATCGAACGAGGTTTCGGCCCCTTGGTGTACACCGCCAATACCGCCGGTCGCAAAAACCTCGATCCCTGCATAATGCGCGGCGATCATCGTCGCGGCGACGGTGGTGGCACCGGTACCACCGGTTGCAATGCAGGCCGCCATGTCCGCGCGTGACAGCTTGGCGACGCCCTGAGCTTGGCCCAACGACTGCAATTGATCGGGTTCAAGACCTACGTGTAGCGCGCCCTCGATCACCGCCATCGTGGCCGGAACGGCGCCCGCATCACGAATATCTTGTTCAACCTGGGCCGCGACCTCAATGTTCTGGGGGTAGGGCATACCATGGGTGATGATGGTGCTTTCCAGCGCCACGATGGGCTGACCTGCGTCCTTGGCGGCGCGGACCTCGGTGGAATATTGGATGTTGATCACAGGGGAGTTTCTCCGGAAACATAGGTTGCGGCGGCGTTCAGAGCACGGGTCAGGGCCGACTGCTCATCGGCCCCGTTTGATTCTGAGGCGATATGCGCCGCCATGAAAGTGTCGCCCGCGCCGGTAACGCGGGTCACCAGTACAGATGGGGGCGTCTGGGTCAGAACGCCTGTTGCTGATCCCACCGTCGCGGAGTTGCCGCCATCGGTGACCAGGACCCGCAAGGCACCGCGATCCAGCAGGCCTTTGGCGGCGGATTCTGAATCGGTGAACTCGCGCTGACAGAGCAGGCCAGCTTCTTCCAAATTCACGTATAGCGTCGCACGGGCGTGTTTCAGGAAGGGCAGCAGGCGTTCGGCCTTGCCGGGCGAAGCCGGCGCAACGCGCAGGTCTGCCTTGGCAAAGGCCGGGCTCTGCGCGATTTCTTCCAGCAGGTTCAGTGTCAGGTTCCCATCCAGCGCAATCGGGCCTTCAAAGGGCGCGTTTTCGTATCCCAGAGGACCCTGCATCAACGGGCGCAGGATTTTGGCCCCGGCTGCCTCAAGCGAATGCGCATCGGCGATGGCGGCAATTAAGCCATTCGCCCCTTCGACCGCCATATAGCGATCAGTGGGCAGGTCTTGCGAGCGGTAGATATGCTCGGTCACCATACCGAGCCGTGCGCAGGCGTTTGCCAGTTCGTCACCTTCGGGGTCGCGTCCAATCGCGGTCAGCAGGGTCGGCGTCATGCCAAAGCGCACCAGCGTCATGGCGATGTTCATCGCAACGCCACCGGGCAATCGGGTGATCCGGCCTGGCACGTCCGATCCCTGTCGCATGGCGCTGGCGGATCGTCCGATCACGTCCCACAGGACAGAACCGATACACAGGATTTCGCTGTTCTGAGTCATGCTGTTGTCATGCCGCAGCACCGGGGGGCGTGCAAGAGGGTGCTCGCAGATAAAGCCGCGCGCTCAACTGTTCGGGCTTGCGATCCGAAGCATTCGGCGGGAAACTTGCCGCATATGGTTTCTGATTTGATTTTATTCGCAGAGTGTCACGCATGAGCGGGTTGGTCCGCCTTATCCTGATATTGCCGGTCGTTTTGACCTTGTTAGCTGCGCCAACTAGGGCGCAAACGCATCCGCCGAGCATTGTCGAGTTCTGGACCAAAGCAGAGAGCCTTCTGATTGAGATCAGCCTGAATGCCGAAATGTTTCTGGCCGGGCTCGACCCCTACACGCAACCGGATGTTGCGGGCAATGCGCGCTATCGAGAACTCCGCCGGCTGGTCTCATCCGAGTTGGAGGTCGAGGTGCGGGGCTTTGTTGATGGCTGGGCGGCCTCTTTGCAGGTTGAGATCGAAGGACCGGTTGGTCTTTCCTATGAAGGCGTGCGCATCCCGGTGGTTGGGGATCCGGACAAGCCCCGTCTCTCAAAGCTTTTGCTGACGGCACCCTTGCCCGAGGGGGCATCGGCGCTGCGGCTGACATGGCCTTCCGGTCACGGCCCCGTTGTGATCAAACAGCAGCGTGTCGAGGCACCCTATACCGGCTACCTGATGGCCGGAGAGACCAGCCCGCTGATCCCGCTGCAAGGCGGCGCGGCGCTGAGCGGACAACAAACGATACAGGTGTTTCTGGTCAAAGGTGCAGAGCAGATCGTAACGGACGGTATGCGTGTATTTGCGTTGGCCCTGGCTTTGGTCTTTCTGTCGCTGTCCCCAAGATCACTGGTCCTGCAATTGGTCTTTTTGTCCCTCGGCGCGGTTTTTGGGCTGGCGTTGTCAGCATACGGAGCATTGGTGCTGTCGTCCGTTGTTACGACGATGTCGTCGACGGCAGCGGTTGTGGTGCTGGCGCTTTGGAATCTGATCCTGCGCGGTATTCATGTGTTTCGCCTGTTGGCGGTGTTTGCCATTGGCTTGTTGTTGGGCAACGCTCTAAGCCAGTCGTTGAGTGCGATCGGTGCGCCGCCGGATCACCTGCCACCGGCGCTTTTGGGATATGCGATTGGCTATCTGGCGGTCCTGTTAGCGGCTGCTGCGACCGCGTTGGGTGTTGTCACCGTGATTGCGGGCGGATCCCATCGCCTGCGCAGTCGCATCTCGGTTTTGGGCTCGATCCTGATTGCTGGTCTGGGCGTCTATTGGATGATCGAGCCTTGGTTGTTTAGCTAGCTATGCTCTCAAGTAGAGTGTTCAGCGCCGCCAACGGATCCTCGGCAGACCAGATTTCGTTGCCGATGCCAAAGAAATCTGTGCAGGGAGACAGGGTGCGGATAAGGTCGGGGGTCAGGCCACCCTCGGCCACCACCGGAACTTCGATCATTTCGGACCACCATTGGAACAAGTCTTTTTCCGCCAAGGTACCGTCACCCAGAGACGACGCACCCACTGGGCCGAAGGCGACATAGTCGACGCCTGCCTCACCTGCGGTCATGCCGTCATGGCTCGAGGCCCCGCAGAAACTGCCAACAATGGTATCTGCGCCCAGTTCCTTACGCGCGGCGCGCACGGATCGCGCCGCGTCATCCAGATGCACGCCATCCAGCCCCAGCCGCTGCACCATCAGAACATGGTTGGAAATCACAATCGCCACATCGCGCGCATGGGCCACCTCGCGGCAGGCATCAGCGGCACGGGCAATGGTATCTTCATCATTCCCGGCCAGAGCGAGGCGAATGCACGCGATCTCGAACCCGTCGAGCACCCGCGCCAGTTGGTCCGGAAAGGTACTGAGCGTGATGGTCGGGGGCGTGATCAGGTAAATCTGCGGCTGCTCTGGAGTGTCCATGTGCGCGTCCTTCGGTATTCAGTTCCTCGCGCGGTTTAGCGGATTGCCGTAGGGAAGCAAACTTTTTTGCCTGCCGAGCGGGTATTTGGAAACAGAAGAAGCATGGGGCGGCTTGCCCTTCGTCTATGCGGCGACTAGAGCAAGCGGAGTTTTTCGGAGACAGCCATGCCCAGCGATACCTCTCAGCCTTCTTTCGTGCTTGTGCGCCCGCAGATGGGGGAAAACATCGGTGCCGCCGCGCGGGCGATGTGGAATTTCGGGTTGGACCGGATGCGGATCGTGGCGCCGCGCGACGGGTGGCCGAACCCGAAGGCGGTGGCAATGTCGAGTGGGGCGGGGCGACTGCTGGATGAGGCGCAATTGTTTGACGATCTGGTGGGGTCACTGTCCGACACCACATTTGTCTTTGCGACGACGGCGCGGCAACGCGGGCTAACCAAGCCGGTCTACAGCCCGGAACGCGCCATGCAGATCGCGGCGGAGAAGGTGGCGGCAGGCGAAAAGGTCGCCGTTTTGTTTGGGCCCGAGCGCGCTGGGCTGGAAAATGAAGACATCGCCAAAGCCAACGCGATCATCTCGGTTCCTGTGAATCCGGAATATGCCTCGCTGAACCTGGGCCAATGCGTCTTGCTAACTGCTTATGAATGGATGCGCCAGACCGGTGATGTGGTGCATGAGGCCACCGATCTGGGCAAGGGCGACTGGGCGACCGGGATTGAGGTCGAGAAGCTGGTTGAACACTATGAAGATCGGTTGGAAGAGGCGGGTTTCTTCTACCCGCCGGAAAAAGCCGAGGGCATGAAAACCAATCTGCGCAACCTGTGGTCGCGGATGCGAATGACGCGGGCGGATGTGCAGATGTTGCACGGTGTCATGCGTCAGATGGTCCGTTGGAAAGACAAAGGGTAAGGCTGGACCTTGCCCCTCACTGGCCCTAGCTTGCGACGAAATCCAGGACATATGAGGACAGCATGAGCGCCAAGCGCAGCATCTTCGAAGACGTCTCAGACACCGAAAAACAACAAGCCGTTCAACCCGGTATGATCGACAAGGGCCGTGGCGGGGCACGCAAGGCGATCCGGGCGTGGCTGATGGTCCTGTTCGCTCTGGTCGTTGTGATGATCGCCGTAGGTGGCCTGACCCGGCTGACCGATAGCGGGCTTTCGATCACCGAATGGCGTCCGATCACCGGGGCCATTCCGCCGATGACCGAGGCGGACTGGCAATCCGAATTCGACAAGTACAAGGAAATCGACCAGTGGCGCATTCAGAACCAGTGGATGGAGCTGGATGATTTCAAATTCATCTACTGGTGGGAATGGGGCCACCGCCAATTGGGCCGCGTGATCGGCTTGGTTTGGGCGCTTGGTTTCTTTGGCTTCCTGATCGCGCGCAAAATCCCCACGGGTTGGACCGGCAAACTGCTGATCCCCGGTGCCTTGGGTGGCGTTCAGGGTGCGGTCGGCTGGTGGATGGTCGCCTCGGGCGTGACACAGGGCGAGGGGATGACAGCCGTTGCCAGCTATCGTCTGGCGACACATCTCGGCTTGGCCTTCGTGATCCTTGGGTTCCTCGCGTGGTATATCTTTGAGCTGGGCCGGGACGAGCGCGACCTGATGCAGGCGCGCCGCGCGAAAGAGGCGAAACTGTTCTCGCTCTCGACCGGCCTCCTGCATTTCACCTTTTTACAAATACTCATTGGTGCGCTGGTCGCCGGGATTGACGCCGGGCGGTCCTACACCGACTGGCCTCTGATCGGTGGACAGCTCTTGCCGCCAGATGCGACCATGCTGGAACCGATGTGGCGCAACTTCTTCGAAAGCCCCGGTCTGGTGCAGTTCATCCATCGTTGCGCGGGATATCTGCTGTTCATCTTCGCCATCATCGTCTGGCGTCGGGGGCAGACCAGCGCCCATCCGCAGACCCGTTTCGCCTTCAACGCAGCCTTTGCGGCCCTGTCTCTGCAGGTGGTGGTCGGGATCGTCACGGTCGTATATGCAGCCCCGTGGCAGATCGCCATTTTCCACCAGTTTATGGCCGTTGTCGTCTGGACCCTGATCCTGCGCGCGCGCTTCCTGGCGGCCTACCCAATTGCAACTTCAGTGCGCGGAGTTTGATACCATGACCGCATTCAATGACCTGATGGCCTTTCAGCGTGAAACTTCGGCCTTAGCTCAGATCGCAGGGCGATTGGGCTGGGATCAGGAAACGATGATGCCGCGTGGGGCTGCCGCGCAACGGGCCGAGGAGATGGCCGCGATCGAGGCTGTTCTGCATGCGCGCCGGTCTGACCCGCGCGTGGCGGATTGGCTGGATCAGGCCGCCCCTCAGGATGAGGCAGGCAAGGCCCAGCTGCGCGAGATCCGTCGGGCTTATGAGCGTGCAGTCAAAGTACCGGCCGATCTGGCCACCGCAATTGCCCGCGTGACGTCAGGGGCACAGGGGAAATGGGCGCACGCACGGGCAGACGAAGATGTCTCGGCCTTTCTTCCGGTGCTGGAAGAGGTCGTCGCGCTGAAGCGACAAGAAGGCGAGGCGCTGGCGCAGGGCGGTGATGTATATGACGCCATGGTCGAGGATTATGAGCCCTACACAACCGGCGCTCAGATCGCTGCGATCTTTGATGAAATGCGCCCACGCCTGGTGGCGCTGCGAGCGGCTGTTCTCGAGCGCCGACAGCCCGCCGAGCTGACCGGCCACTTCGACGCGCGCGCCCAGATGCAACTGTCTGAAAAGCTGGCCGTCGCCTTCGGGTATGACCTGAACAATGGCCGCGTGGACAAGGCCGTGCATCCGTTCAGCTCGGGCAGCGGGCTGGATGTGCGGATCACCACCCGCACCAGCGAAACCGACCCGTTCAACTGCTTCTATTCGACCATTCATGAGGTCGGCCATGCCGCCTATGAACAAGGGATTGATCGCGACTATCTGCTGACACCGTTGGGTCAGGGCGTGTCGATGGGCGTGCACGAAAGTCAAAGCCGAATCTACGAAAACCAGCTGGGCCGGTCGAGGGCCTTCACCGGTTGGCTATTCGAGCAGATGAAAGATGCGTTTGGTGATTTTGGCATTGCCGATGCAGACGCGTTCTATGCCACCGTCAACCGCGTCCATAACGGCTATATCCGCACCGAGGCGGATGAGGTGCAGTACAACCTGCACATCATGCTGCGCTTTGACCTGGAACGCGCGCTGATGGCGGGTGATCTGCAGGTCAGCGATCTTGAGGCTGCATGGAATGACCGGTTCAAGGCTGATTTCGGCTATGCGGTCGACAAGCCTTCGAACGGGTGTTTGCAGGATGTGCATTGGTCAGTGGGTTTGTTTGGTTATTTCCCGACCTATTCGTTGGGCAATGTCTATGCTGGGTGCCTCTATCAAGCCCTGCAGATGGCGGTGCCGGAACTGGAGGCCCAGCTGGCCGAAGGTGACACATCGCAGGCAACCGGATGGCTGCGCGAAACGGTTCAGCGCCACGGCGGTCTCTATGCGCCGCGCGAGATCATTCGGCAGGCCAGCGGGATTGAACCGGGTCCGGGTCCGTTGTTGGACTATCTGGAGCAGAAATTCGGGGCGCTCTACGGTCTTTGACAGGTTGTCGTCACGTTGTCGTGCGGCAACGTGGCGTTTGAAGTCTGGATCGGTAGAGTAGGCGGCACCATACCCGACGGAGAGCCGCTTGCCCCTGAAAACAAATCTGAAATCCTATCTGGCAGCGGCCATCACAAGTGATCAATTGCTGAATGCCCGCAGGCGGGTGCATGATCTTCGCCGCCGCCTGCGTGGCGCGGGTCATGTGGTGCACTACTTCCATGATACCGCTGATCCTTATGGTGCGCTGACCGCGCAAATCTTGCCCGCATTTCAGGCAAAGTATGGGGTTATGTTGTGTCCGCACCTCATCTCGGGCCCACCATCCGAGGCTGTGCCCGAACCCGATGCCTATCAGAAAAACGCTATGGTTGACGCGACCCGATTGGCGTTGAAACATGGGTTGAACGCGCCTGTGAAGCCCTCCATCGAAAGGATACAGAAGGCCAATCGTCTGTTCGCAGCCGTGATTGACACCCAGGATTGGGCTGATCGATTGAGCGATGTTTCAGCTGCCCTCTGGACCGGTCACGCGCTTCCGGACGAACCGGGCGTGGACCCGACCCACGCGATGGCTGCGGGGGATCGAGCCTTGGCGTCAAAGGGGCATTATCTGGGCGGCACATTCTTCTATTGCGGCGAATGGTATTGGGGGATCGACCGTCTGCATTATCTGGAACAACGGCTACAGCAGGCAGGTTTGGGCGGGGACCCCCTGATCGTTCCGATTTCTGATCCAACGGATCAGCCCCTTACAGGTGAAGCACAAGAGCTGGATTTCTTTTTCTCGTTCCGCAGTCCCTATTCCTATCTGGCCTTCGATCGAGTCGTTAATCTTGGCAAGCGGCACAACGCCCGGCTGATACTTAAGCCGGTGCTGCCAATGCTTATGCGTGGATTGCCGGTTCCCAAGGCCAAATCGCGTTACATTCTAAGGGATTGCACGCGCGAGGCACGGCGCCTGGGTATCCCGTTTGGCCGAATTTGTGATCCGTTGGGGGCTGGGGTCGAACGCGGCTATGCGCTGTTCGACTATGCCGAAGATCAAGGCAAATTGGCACCATATTGCGCGGCCTTCATGCGGTCCGTCTGGTCGCAAGGCGTGGATGCCGCGACCGATAGAGGCATGGAGTGGATCGTGACCAGCGCAGGTCTGGAATGGAGCGTCGCGCGGCCCTTGCTAAACACGCAGGAATGGCGCGGTCGGGTGGAGGCAAATCAGCACCGCCTGCAAGAGGTTGGCCTGTGGGGCGTTCCCAGCTTTTGCGTCGATGGGCAAAGCCTGTGGGGGCAGGATCGTTTTTGGGCGGTCGAGGATCTGCTTATGGCACACCGCAGGCGCTAGACGGTAGGCATCAACGCAATCCGCGCGGCAACGGCGGCAAAGAACAAAACGCTGCCCACCAGAACAAACACATGCCAGATCGTGTTGTGATAGGCCATCCAGTCGGACAGGTAGAACGCCACGCCTGCGGTATACACTAACCCTCCGGCGATCATTAGTATCAAAACGGTGGGCGCAAGCTCTGCCAACATGGATTGTCCGGCCCAAACAGCGGCCCATCCCATCATCAGATACAGTGCCAGGCCGAACCAGCGAAATCGGTTTGGGTCGAGCATCTTGAGAGCCGACCCCAATGTGGCAGAAGACCACAAGCCCAGCAAAAGCCCGGTTGCCTGTGTGCCAGATAGTAATAGGAACGGCGTATAGGTGCCTGCAATTTTTACATAAATCCCCGAATGATCAAGGCGGCGCAGAAGCTCTGTCCAATCATCGCTTTCAATCATGTTGTACAAGGCGGACAAGCTGAGCATCAGGACAAGCGTTACGCCATAGATCGAAACGCCAACAACCGCCGCCGGATCATACCGATAAAGCACGGTCATGGTGATCAACAGCGGCACGCCGATGGCTGCGGCGCATATGCCCAGAACATGAACCACCCCGTCACTCAAGCGCTCGGCTCGGCTATAGGCGGGGCGGATATGTGCGAAGGACCACATGTTAAAAAGTTAAGCAGCAGCAGGGTTTCGGGCAAGTTAACGGGCCGTTTCGATACCAATAACGTGATCCGAAACGATAAAACGCCCGCATTGCGGACGTTTTGTTTCAGTTTTGTTGTGGAATGTGAGGGCTATTCTTCGGCCTCTTCATCCCCCTGATCGGCGATCCAGGCAACGGAAACAACTTCTTCACCCTTGCCGGTGTTGAACACCCGCACACCACCTGCGCTGCGGGAGCGGAACGATATTCCATCAACCGGCACCCGGATTGATTGGCCCTTCGAAGTGGCCAGCATGATCTGATCGTCGATCTCAACTGGGAAGGAGGCGACAAGTTCACCGCCTCGCATCGCCTTGTCCATCGCGGCGACACCCATACCGCCACGTCCACGTACCGGGTAGTCGTGGCTGGAGCTCAGCTTGCCCGCGCCGCCAGTAGTAATGGTCAGGATCAGGTTTTCAGCGGCCGACATCTCGGCATAACGTTCCTGGGGCAGAACGCTGTCGGCGTTGCCTTCGTCTTCATCGCTTTCGGTCTCATCAGTCACACCGGCCATCAGGCGTCGCATCTTGAGATACGCGGCGCGTTCGTCCGACGTGGCCTCGAAGTGACGGATCACCGACATCGAAACAACCCGGTCGCCATTGGATAGCCTAATGCCGCGCACACCGGTCGATTTACGGCCCTTGAAGACGCGCACATCGGTGGTTTGGAACCGGATCGCACGGCCCGAATTGGTGACCAGCATGACGTCATCATCTTCGGAGCAGATGCGCGCATTCACCAGTTCGACATCTTCGGGCAGATCCATGGCGATCTTGCCGTTGCGTTTGACATTGGTGAAATCGCTCAGCGCGTTGCGGCGCACGTCACCGGCGCTGGTGGCGAAGACGATCTGAAGGTTTTCCCATTCCTCATCCGGGACATCCACCGGCATGATCGCCGCAATGGACACCCCGGTTGGGATCGGCAGAATGTTGACGATCGCCTTGCCTTTGCCGGTCCGGCTGGATTGCGGCAAGCGCCAGGTCTTGAGCTTGTAGACCATCCCGTCGGTGGTGAAGAACAACAGCTGTGTATGGGTGTTGGCCACGAAGAGGTTGGTGACTACATCCTCTTCCTTGGTCTGCATCCCCGACAGACCCTTGCCACCACGCTTCTGCGCGCGGAAATCGGCCAGTGGTGTGCGCTTGATGTAGCCGCCGGAAGTGACGGTCACCACCATGTCTTCGCGCTCGATCAGGTCTTCGTCTTCCATGTCGCCGGACCAGTCGACAATCTCGGTGCGGCGCGGCACGGCGAACTGTTCGCGAACGCTGCGCAGCTCGTCGCCGATGATCGACATGATCCGTTCGCGCGAGGACAGAATATCCAGGTATTCCTTGATCTTGGCAGCTAGTTCTTCCAGCTCGTCCGTGACTTCTTTGACGCCAAGCTGGGTCAGGCGCTGCAGGCGCAACTCGAGGATCGCGCGGGCCTGAACTTCGGTTAGGTTATAGGTGCCATCGTCGTTCATCTTGGACAGCGGATCGTCGATCAGGCGCAGATAGCCTTCGATCTCGGATGCGGGCCAACGGCGGGTCATCAGTTTCTCGCGCGCCTCGGCGGCGTCTGCCGAGGACCGGATGGTGGCGACAACCTCGTCCACATTCGACACGGCCACGGCCAGACCACACAGGATATGGCTGCGCTCTCGTGCCTTGCGCAGGTCATAAGCTGTCCGGCGGGCGACAACATCCTCGCGGAAGTCGATGAACGAGGTCAGGAAGCGCCGCAGGGTCAACTGCTCGGGCCGACCGCCATTCAAGGCTAGCATGTTGCAGCCGAACGAAGTCTGCATTGGCGAGAAGCGATATAGCTGGTTCAGCACCACTTCGGGCGTCGCGTCACGCTTCAGTTCAACGACCACGCGCACGCCATTGCGGTCGGATTCGTCCTGCACATGAGCGACACCTTCGATGCGCTTTTCGCGCACCGCTTCGGCGATCTTTTCGATCATCGAGGCTTTGTTCACCTGATAGGGGATCTCATCCACGATGATGGCGTAACGATCCTTACGGATTTCTTCCGTGCGCGTCTTGGCGCGGATGATCACGCTGCCGCGACCCTCAAGATACGCCTTGCGCGCGCCGGACCGGCCCAACATCACGCCGCCGGTCGGGAAATCGGGGCCCGGAACGTATTCGATCAGCTGTTCGGATGTCAGATCGGGATCGTCGATCAGCGCCAATGTGGCGTCGACCACTTCGCCCAAGTTGTGCGGTGGGATGTTGGTGGCCATACCCACGGCAATGCCGCCAGCACCATTTACCAGCATATTCGGGAAACGCGCGGGCAGGACCGTTGGTTCCCGGTCCTTGCCGTCATAGTTGTCCTGAAAATCGACCGTCTCTTTTTCGATATCAGCCAGCAGGGACGCGGCGGGCTTGTCCATCCGCACTTCGGTATAACGCATGGCCGCCGGGTTGTCGCCGTCCATCGAGCCAAAGTTTCCCTGACCGTCCAATAACGGCAGTGACATCGAGAAATCCTGCGCCATCCGCACCAGAGCGTCATAGATCGCGCTATCGCCGTGCGGGTGGTATTTACCCATCACGTCGCCCACAGGACGGGCCGACTTGCGGTACGCCTTGTCATGCGTGTTGCCGGTCTCGTGCATCGCATACAGGATGCGCCGATGCACGGGTTTCAGCCCGTCGCGCAGATCGGGGATCGCGCGGGAAACGATGACCGACATGGCATAGTCCAGATAGGATGTGCGCATCTCGGATTCGATGGAGACCGTCGGGCCGTCATAGACAGGGCGCTCGGGCGGAGTTTCGTCCATGTTTTCAGGGATTTCTGGCGTATCGCTCACGTAGGCTGCCCGTGTCTTGTTTTTGATCTATATCTTGTGGATGTACCTTATCAGACCTAGCATATAAGGTGCAAGCAGCCCGCGATGCCGCAGTAGAAATAGGCCGGTAACATCCGAGTAACATATTGTTATCTAATAATTAGGCAGTTTCGGGGTAGCCTCAAGAGACCTTGCACGAAACCGGAGGTCTGAATGGAGCAAAGCGAAACCGAGCTAATGCTGAAAGGATATGGGCTGACGACGGCAGAGTTTTTCTACCATATGCCTGACTATGTCCATGTGCTGAACACCTTTATCTGGCAGGAATACGATCTGGCCCCCGATCACCCCAAACTGTTTGAATTCATTGACTTCTGGCAGCGCGAGATTGAGGGGCCGCTACACTCGGTCAAGTTTACCCACCGAAAGATGATCGCGCCCGGTGAATGGCGCAACATGGTCGGCGAATTTCGAGTGAACTAGCCTGAACAGCTGGCCCCGCCCAAAACGCAGAACTTTGCGCAGTGAGGGTGGTTCAAATGCACATCCGCCTCGGCCTCGGCCAAAGTTTCGCCCAGCTCGAACTCAGGCGAATAGGGCAGCAGGGTGCAGGCCAGAACGGACGGACGCGCGGCGCCTTTGCGTTTCACCACCATGCGCGCGCTGGCACACATGACCGCGTCGGGGGATTTGTTCAGAATGCCCCAGCATGCGGTGGTAATTTCCGGAACCTCAACCGTTTCGTCCATTTCCGGGAAGAGAACGGTCTGCGCTGGGTTGTTTGCGTCGATGTCAAACCCGTGCGCGTCAAAAAACGCGGCATAGCCTGCACGGCTGTCTGCATCGTTGTCGCCCCACACCGTGCGCCCGGCGACAGCCATGTTAAACCCATGATCCCGCAGCCATTCCATCCCGGTCAGGGTTTTGGCAAAGCTGCCCTTGCCGCGTTCCTCGTCATGCAGTTCGGGGCGAAAATGATCGATCGAAACCCGCAAGGTCAGCTTGTCAGCATAGTCGCGCCGCAGCTCCAGCAGGCCCTCGCGCATCTTACGGCGCATCATCGGCAGCATCGCATTGGTCAGGATCAGCACTTCATAGCCGCGGTCCAGCGCAGCGCGGGTGATCTCGATCATCTCAGGGTTCATGAAGGGCTCGCCGCCGGTGAACGCGATCTCTTTGATGGGCCAGTTGCGCTGTTTAATCTGATCCAGATAGTCGCGGACCTCGGCTGCGGTGATATAGACCAGAGCGTCATTGGTGGGGCTGCTTGCGATATAGCAGTTTGCGCATTCGATATTGCACAGCGTACCGGTATTGAACCACAGGGTCTGCGGGTTTGTCAGGGCCACTGACGCGCGGGTTTGCCCGTCTGCCGTCACCAATCTGTCTTGAAACTTGCCGATATTGGCAAGCTGAGTGGCGTTGTCTTTCATTCCCACATCCGGTTCTTTGAAGTCGTTTGACTGATTTATCTGTTTGTTGTCGCTATGGTAAGGGTCTGATGGCGTTCTGACAGAGTTTTGATGAATGAGAGTTTTCCTGCCAAAAGGTTCGAAAATGATTGCGCTAACATTGGACATGTCGATGGGGGCAGGATAAGGACAAGCCATGGTTTCTCGTGTCATACCTGTTGACCCATTTGATCTGGTCATTTTCGGCGGCACCGGCGATTTGGCTCAGCGCAAGATTTTGCCAGCCTTGTTTCGCCGGTTTTGTGCAGGCCAATGGCCGGAAGATACACAGATCATTGGTGCGGCGCGATCCGACCTGACAGCCGATGCGTTCCGACAGATTGTGGCGGACTCGCTACGGCGTGGCGCGCCTGGGTGCGCCGAGAATACCGAGGCGCTGGATCGCTTCCTTCACCGGATTGATTATGTCGTGCTGGACGCAATGTCGGGGGATGGGTGGTCAGACTTGGCTGCACGGCTGACCAAGGATCGTATTCGGGCTTTCTATTTCTCGGTTGGTCCGCGCCTTTTTGGACCATTGGCCGATCAGATCAGATCTCATGGCATGGTTTCAGACCAGACGCGGATCGTCGTCGAGAAACCGTTTGGCCATGATCTTCATAGCGCACGGGGCCTGAACGCCACACTGGCAGCGCATTTTGACGAAGGGCAGATTTATCGGATCGATCACTATCTGGGTAAAGAAACAGTCCAGAACCTGATGGCCGTGCGCTTTGGCAATATGCTGTTCGAGCCTCTGTGGAACAGCCAGTATGTCGATCACATCCAGATCACCGTTGCCGAAACGGTCGGTGTGGATGGGCGCGAGGATTATTACGAACGCGCAGGTGCGATGCGGGATATGGTGCAGAATCACCTGATGCAGTTGCTCTGCCTGATCGCCATGGAACCGCCAGCCAAGTTCGACCCCGATGCGGTGCGCGATGAAAAGCTGAAGGTCATTCGCGCGCTTGATCCGGTCGAACCGCATCACATCGTGCGGGGCCAATTTGCAACGGGCGAGGGAGAGCCGGGCTATCGTGAGGTGGTGGACAATCCCCGTTCGACCACTGAAAGCTATGTGGCTTTGAAAGCGCATGTCAGCAATTGGCGGTGGGCTGGCACTCCGTTTTATCTGCGCACGGGCAAACGGCTGGTCGCGCGATCCTCGGTCATCAATGTGCAGTTCAAGGATGCGCCACATTCGATCTTTGGTGAGGCTGCGGGACGGCACGCAAATGCCTTGTCTATCCGGTTGCAGCCGAACGAAGGCATCACGCTGAAGGTAACGATCAAGGAACCGGGGCCGGGCGGTATGCGCCTGATCGACGTGCCGCTGGATATGAGCTTTGCCGATGCGCTGGGACCTGAAAACCAGGACCCACCTGACGCCTATGAACGCCTGGTGATGGATGTGATCCGGGGCAACCAGACCCTGTTCATGCGCGGAGATGAGGTCGAGGCTGCATGGGCATGGACCGATCCGATCATTGCCGGCTGGCAGGCGCGCGGTGATGTGCCCAAACCCTATGACAGCGGCAGCACAGGCCCCGGCGACGCCGAGCTGCTGATGAAACGTGACGGTCGCCGCTGGCAAGGAATAAAGCCATGAACATTCAGGATTATGCCGATCGGGACATGCTGGCCATCGATGTTGCCAACATGCTGGCCGGAGAGCTTGAGGCAGCGTTGTTGCACAATGAAACCATCGCGCTGGCGGTTCCGGGTGGGACGACTCCGGGCCCGGTGTTCGACGTTCTTTGCGCGGCTGATCTGGAATGGGAACGTGTGCGTGTCATGCCCACCGATGAACGCTGCGTTCCTGCCGACAGCGAGCGTTCAAATGAACGCCTGATCCGACAGCGGTTGCTAACCAATCGTGCATCAGGAGCAACATACGTGCCGCTCTATGTCCCGGGAGCTGATCCCGAGGATGCGTTGCCAGAAATTGAATCTCTGATCGCACCGGTTCTGCCACTGTCGGTTCTGGTTTTGGGCATGGGAGAAGACATGCACACGGCATCGCTGTTTCCGGGGATGGAGGGGTTGCAGGCGGCCCTCGACAGTCATGCTCCTACGCTCGCCGTGGCCCGCACGCAGGTTCAGCCTGAGCCGCGTATTACACTGACGGGGCCGGCTCTGGACGGGGCCTTGTCCAAACACCTGATCATTTTTGGGGCAGCCAAGCGTGACGCATTGGAGCGTGCTATGGCGCTTCCACCGGAAGAGGCGCCAATCGCTGCCGTGCTGAGTGGTATGACGGTACATTGGGCGGAGTGAGTGTGATGGACCTGAACAATCTCAAAGCGCTGGCCGCTGCGCAGACCGACCGCATCGTGGATTTGTTTGCGGCTGACGTGGACAGGGCACAAAACTTCTCGGCCTCTACGGGCGATATGGTCTTTGATTATTCGAAGACCCGGATCGACGCTGATATGCGCGACGGCCTGATCCGTCTGTGCGACGAGGCTAACCTGGCCGATCGGCGTGCTGCCATGTTTGCGGGTGAGAAGATCAACGAAACCGAGAGGCGCGCTGTTCTTCACACGGCGTTGCGCAATCTGGATGGCGATGCTGTGCAGGTCGATGGGCAGGACGTCATGCCTGATGTGCTGGCAACCTTGCAGCGCATGCGTGTCTTTGCCGAAGAAATTCGCGGAGGGGCTATAGCGGGGGTAGGCGGCAGCTTCACGGATGTGGTGAATATCGGTATCGGTGGGTCCGATCTGGGGCCTGTGATGGCGACCTATGCGCTGTCACCCTATCATGACGGGCCGCGGGTCCACTATGTCTCGAATGTCGATGGGGCACATATCGCGGACACGCTGAAGCAGCTTGATCCGACGCGGACCTTGATCATCGTAGCGTCCAAAACCTTTACGACCATCGAGACCATGACCAACGCTCGCACCGCGCGAGCATGGATGAACGATGGTGGTGGCGACCCAACCAAGCAATTTGCCGCCGTGTCCAGCGCTTTGGACAAGACCCAAGAATTTGGCATCCCGGCGGACCGTGTCTTTGGCTTCGCCGATTGGGTCGGTGGGCGCTATTCGGTCTGGGGGCCTGTGGGCTTGCCGGTAATGATCGCGGTGGGCTCGAACGCGTTTGACGCGTTCTTGCGCGGCGGGCAGGCTATGGACTTGCATTTCCAATCGGCTGATTGGGCCGAGAACATGCCTGTCATGCTGGCCCTTGTCGGCATTTGGCATCGTCAGGTACTGGACTATGCCAGCCGCGCCGTTCTGCCCTATGATCAGCGTCTGCTGCGTCTGCCAGCCTATTTCCAACAGCTTGAGATGGAATCGAACGGGAAATCCGTGGCGATGGATGGCGCGTCTCTGACCTTACCATCGGGCCCGGTTGTCTGGGGCGAACCCGGCACCAATGGTCAGCACGCGTTCTACCAGCTGATCCATCAGGGCACGGATGTCATCCCCTGTGAGTTCATGGTGGGGGCCGAGGGGCACGAACCAGAACTGGCCCATCATCACCGGCTGTTGCTGGCCAATTGCCTGGCCCAGTCCGAGGCGCTGATGCGTGGCCGGTCGCTGGAGGAAGCCCGCGCACGAATGGCCGAAAAGGGTTTTGAGGGGGATGAGCTGGATCGTCAGGCCCGCCATCGCGTGTTTGCGGGCAATCGGCCGTCGACCACCTTGATCTACCCGAAACTGACCCCGTTTGTGCTGGGCCAGATCATCGCGCTCTATGAACATCGTGTCTTTGTCGAAGGCGTCCTTCTGGGTATTAACTCTTTCGATCAATGGGGCGTTGAGCTGGGCAAAGAACTGGCAACCTCACTGGGTCCCATCGTGGGTGGTGAGGTAAGCGCAGAAGGCAAGGATGGCTCGACTGCGGCGCTGGTTGCTTACGCGTTAAAACACCGAGATTAACGCAAAAACCAGTGGCTTGCCCTTAGGGCAGGCTGCATTCTGATATTGTCAGACAATTAAATGCTTGGCAGGGTTCCGTCTGAGGAGAATGGAATTGACCCATGGGGCATTGCCCCTAGGTGTCGATGACACGGCATTGGCCGCACGGGGCCAAGCCGAGAAATGGGGAGGATGTCCATGCTGGGACAGATGATGACGCAGCCTTTGCTGATCTCGTCGCTGATCGAACACGCCGAACGCTATCACGGTCAGACCGAGATACACTCGGTCGAAACGGATGGAACGGTAACGCAGACCAGTTGGTCTGAGGTGGCCACCAATGCGCGTAAACTGGCCTCGGCGCTGGGCAAGCTGGGGCTAGAGCCGCAGGATCGAGTTGGAACGCTGGCTTGGAACAACCGCCGCCATCTTGAAATTTACTATGGAACTTCGGGCGCTGGATATGTGTGTCACACGGTCAACCCGCGCCTGTTTCCCGAACAGCTGACCTATATCATCAACCACGCGCAAGACCGGGTTCTGTTCTTTGATGCCACCTTCATTCCATTGGTTGCTGCGCTAAAGCCATCGTTGACCGAGGTTCGTCATTTTGTCCTGATGGGCCCGCGCAATGACGACGTGCTGGCGCAGATCGACGGGGTCGCGTTCTATGACGAGCTGATCGAATCCGGCGATGCAGGCTATGCTTGGCCCAGCTTTGATGAAAACACCGCGTCTAGTCTTTGCTATACCTCGGGCACCACAGGCAACCCAAAGGGAGTTCTGTATTCGCACCGGTCAACTGTGCTGCACAGCTTTGGATCGAACACGCGGGACGTGATCGGCTATTCGGCCATGGATGTGGTGATGCCGGTTGTGCCGATGTTCCATGTCAATGCTTGGGGTTCCCCTTATGCCTGCGCGATGTCGGGATCCAGAATGGTCCTGCCGGGGCCGGGCTTGGATGGCGCGTCTCTGGTCAAGCTGATCGACGCCTATGGCGTGACACTGGCCATGGGGGTTCCGACGATCTGGCAAGGATTGCTGGCGCAGGCGGCTCAATCCGGTAGCGAACTGACCAGTCTGGAACGCACCGTGATTGGCGGCGCGGCCTGTCCACCTTCGATGATCGAAACCTTCCGCGACACTTACGGTGTCGATACGGTTCACGCTTGGGGCATGAGCGAGATGAGCCCGCTGGGCACCGCAAATACACCGATGGCCAAACACCGGGATCTGCCAATCGACCAACAACATAAGCTGCGCGAAAGCCAGGGGCGACCGCCTTACGGGGTTGAGCTGAAAATTGTCGATGATGATGGCAAGGAGCTGCCTCATGACGGCGTCACCCAGGGCGATCTGCTGGTGCGTGGCCCATGGGTGTTGGACAGCTACTTCCTGATGCAGGATCAGACGCTGTTGCAGGATGGCTGGTTTGCCACCGGGGATGTGGCGACACTGGACCCAGATGGGTACATGACGATTCGGGATCGGTCTAAGGACATCATCAAATCGGGCGGCGAATGGATCAGCTCGGTCGAGTTGGAAAACATCGCCGTGGCCCATCCCAAGCTTGCCACCGCCGCTGTTGTGGGTGTCCCGCACCCTAAATGGGACGAACGGCCCTTGCTGGTGGCGGTCAAAGCCGACGGGCAGGACCCCAGTGAAGAGGAACTGTTGGCCTTCTTCGAGGGTAAGATCGCCAAATGGCAAATCCCGGACAAGGTTGTTTTTGTTGAAGCTTTACCCCTGAACGCCACGGGCAAAGTGCTGAAACGGAACCTGCGTGCCGATTTCGAAACAGCCCTGAACAGGTGATCCTGCGGATTTGGAAGAAATGGCTCCGGCGGTAGGGATCGAACCTACGACCAATTGATTAACAGTCAACTGCTCTACCGCTGAGCTACGCCGGAACGGTTCGCGCCGTATAGCAATCAGATTTGGCCCCGTCCAGAGGGGACGGGCAGTTTTTCGACGAAAAAACGGACCCCCACATTCACGATTTCATTGCGGACGAACTTACGTACTTTTAAGGGGGAGATTTGGCTCCGGCGGTAGGGATCGAACCTACGACCAATTGATTAACAGTCAACTGCTCTACCGCTGAGCTACGCCGGAACGGTTCGCGCCGTATAGCAACCTCGATTTTTGTCGTCCAGTGGGGAAGCGCTCGATTTGGGAAAAAACTTTTGCGCCTATGCGTGCCGGTGAAAGACGGCCTCGGTCGACAGCGCTCCCGCGTGCATTACTTTGGATTTTCCAACCAGATCAACCAGATGGGCAAAGACATTCCGTTCTGCTGCGGGCAGCAGCGCTTTGGGCGTTTCGGTGTAGATGCGCTGGGCCAATTGCCGGGCGCTGCCGGGCTGATCTTCCAGCGCGGATAGGATTTGCGCCTCACGGCCCAGTCTGTGTTGAATCAGCCATGTCAACCGTCCGGCAGGGTCGGTGATAGGGGCGCCGTGGCCCGCATGAAACACCGACCAATCTCGCTCCTGCAGCCTGTAACAAGCGGCCATGAAATCCGTCAAATCACCATCCGGAGGGGAAACCAGTGAGCTGGCCCAACCCATCACATGATCGGCGGTGAAGCAGGTCTGACCCCAGGCCAGCGCGATATGATTGCCCAGATGCCCTGGTGTATGGATCACCTCAAGTTGCCAATCGTCGCCTTCGATCAACTCACCATCCGCGATTTCAACATCCGGGCGAAACTCCAGATCAATCCCTTCACCGCCACCGACCAGACCGTTCTGCGCCAGTTCAGTCATCACGGTACTGCGCCCGGCCTCCGGTCCTCCAAACGCGTGGATCCGCGCGCCCGTTCGGGATGCCAATGGTGCAGCCAGCGGTGAATGATCCAAATGGCTGTGGGTCACGAAGATATGGCTGATCTTTTGACGGGGCTCTAGTGCGCCCAGAATCGCCTGCAGATGTGCCTCGGACGCAGGGCCCGGGTCGATCACTGCGACATCCCGTGTGCCCAGCAGATAGGTATTGGTCCCACGATAGGTCATGGGCGACGGGTTGGGGGCCAGAATGCGCCTTAGTCCGGGTTGCAATTCCATCGCAAGCCCAACGGGTGGGTCGAAATCATCTGGCGCCTGCATTCTGTCCTCTTCCTCTTGCCCGGGCAGCCCGCTAGGTTTAGCGCATGTCTTCGCAATGGCTCAAACCTTATCTGCCACGCAGCCTTTACGCCCGGGCGGCGTTGATTCTGGTTTTGCCGGTGATCGTCCTGCTGCTGGTCGTTGGAAATGCGTTTCTACAACGGCATCTCGAAGATGTAACAGCGCAAATGGTCCGCACCGCAGCGCGTGAGGTCAATCTGGTGACCAGCGCGATGGAGGGCGTTGAGACCCAGCAACAGGCGCTGGCTGCTGTGCGCCCCGATCTGGCCGCGCTGGAGATGAGCGTTCGGTTCCTGGATATCAACGAAGCGCCGGATATCGGCACCGGGCGCTGGTATGATTTCATCGCCCCGCAGATTGAGGCGGATTTGCATGCACTGCTGCCTGATCTTGAGGCCGTGGCTTTACCCAATGGGCCGGACGCGCGGCTCTACATGGACACGCCATTGGGCACATTGGAACTTGTGTTCGACCGCAGGCGTCTTGCGCCCACGGCACCGCATCAGTTGATCGTGACAATGGTGTTTTTCGCCATCGTCATGACCTCGATATCGTTTCTTTATATGCGCAATCAGCTGCGCCCGATCACGCGGCTGTCCAAAGCCGCCGAGGCCTTTGGGCGGGGGCGGGTGGTCGACTACACGCCCGGCGGAGCGATTGAGGTGCGCGCAGCAGGCAATGCCTTTCTGGACATGCGCGCCCGGATCGAAAGGCAGATCGAACAACGGACGATGATGCTGTCCGGTGTCAGTCACGACCTGCGAACGCCATTGACCCGGCTGAAGCTGGGCCTATCGATGCTGCCCGAGGATGAGGCCGCACCTATGCAGCAGGACGTGACCGAGATGCAATCTCTGTTGGATGCCTTTCTGGATTTCTCGCGCGGGGCAGCCGAAGGCGCGCCGGAAGAGGTCGACATCGAAATCCTGGTGCATCAGATCGTTGAAGACGCCAAGCGAGCGGGCCACGCGGCCGCATTGGTCGAAGTGGACGGGCAGGGCACAGTCATGCTGCGCCCGATGGCCTTAAGGCGAGCGGTTGAGAACCTGATCAGCAACGCGGTGCGCTATGGAAGCCGTGCGGATGTGAGCCTGTCTATCACCCCAAAATCCTTGCGAATTCGGGTCGAAGACGACGGGCCGGGCATTCCGCCGGATCGGCGTACCGAGGCGGTAAAGCCGTTCTCTCGCCTTGATCCGGCCCGAAACCAGAATCAAGGCAGCGGCGTCGGGCTGGGTTTGGCAATTGTCGCGGATGTGGCGCGGGCGCATGGTGGGGTTCTGCGGCTCGCCAAAAGCGAGCGATTGGGCGGCTTGTGCGCCGATATCATAATCGGACGGTAGGGCGTGCTAAAGAGGTACACCCGCCAAAGAACCGAGTGTTAGAGCGCTGCCTCGAACTCAGTTCAAATCTTCCAGCAACCGCCCATGTTTGCGGGTCTCTGCTATGACCGCGCCGAAGGTGGTCATACCGCGGGCCTCAAGCATCGGCAGCATCTTGACCAGCGCATCCGCCGTCGCCACCGCATCCCCCAGTGCCGTATGGCGCAGAGCTTCGGGGATGGTAATGTCCAGCCTTTCGCATAGGGCGTCCAACGTGTGCGTCTCGCTGGCGCCAAACAGAACTGCGGATATCAGCACGGTATCCAGAATCGGGTGGTTCCATTCCACCTCCATTCGTTGCGCATGACGGCGCAGGAAAGCCATGTCAAACGGCGCGTTATGAGCGACGATCACCGCATCCTGTGCGAATTGGTGGAACACCCGCCCCGCCTGACCAATATCTGGCGCGCCCTGAACCATGTGGTCGCTGACCTTGTGCACCTTGGTCGAAGCCGCAGGGATGGGAATGCCTGGATCGACCAGCATATCCAGTTGCTCGCCCGCAACGATACGGCCCTTGATGACGCGCACCGCGCCGATTTGAACGATCTCATCCTTATGGGGCAGCAGGCCGGTTGTTTCCGTATCGAACACCACAAAACACAGATCAGACAGGTTTCGGGTTTCAAACGCTTCCTCTGCCGCGCTTGTCAGCAGGTCGAAATCATAGACCAGTGGGCGTGCAGACTCCGGGGTAATGCGGGCTGCGCTATCGTCGAAGATCAGCATATACCCGGGCGCACCACCCAAGGGTTTCATCCGTGCTTGATAACTTTGCTTGTCGTCGGCACTATGCAAGGTGCAATCCACGTCCAGCCCAGTTTTTATCAGGCGTTTATACGCGGCCTCCAACGAGTCTGGCTTGAGATACTCAAACAGAGAAGCATTCAGGCGCGGATGCGCAATCTGGGCCAGAACCTCAGCCGCCTGCGCATCGTAAAGAACGATCTTGTGCGTCGGACTTGCCAGCAACATGGCCACTGGAATTTCGGTGAGCAAAGCGGTCAGGCGTTCTTTTTCCGTGGCCAAAGCAGCGGTTTCGGTCGCCACAGCCTCGGCTATATTCAACGTCTTATCCGACAGTTGATCGGCAAGCCCCGCGGCTGCGGGGGCCAGATCGCCAAGGTAGCGCGCGGCCTGCATATCCATGTCCGTGCTAACGCCGGCATGGGCACGGGCGCGAAGCTGTGCCGAAATGCGCTCGATCGGTTTTGCGATATTGTCGTCAAACAGCAGCCAAATCCCTGCGACCAGCGCCAGCAGGCCAAACCCGATCAGAAGTCCAGAGAAAATGAATGCATCCAGAAGCTCTGGCTGGCCTGCGCGGGTATAGCTGAGCCCCAAAGCCAAAGCCGTCACCAAGAGCCCGCCCAAGGCGAGCAAACAGAAGAACAGGAAAATCCTAAGTCGAAGGCTGAGGCGGGTCAGCATGATTACACTCCGCAGGTGGCCTCAATGATTGGATCACTGCTACCGGCTGTGAACCAATCGGCATTTACCAGTTGTCCGTCAGCCCCAAATTCGGCCCCATCGGCCAGATTGGCGCGCCGGTTCTGGGCGCAGTCCACCGCAATAGGGACCATCGAACGCGGGGCCCAGCGGCCAAAGAAATAGAGGTCGATCAGACGCTGATCCGGCACCTGATCATTGGTCCTCAGCGAGACGGTATCGATGGCGGCAAAGCGATCGACAAAGGGCACCGCATAGGTCCATGGGCGATAGATTGCACGGCTTTCAACCTCTTGTATCACGGTCAGGCTGTCAGGCAGCGTGTCGCGGGTGCGGTCGTACCAGGAATACTCACTGGCTATGGTCATTCCGATCATACCCAAACCTGCGGCAACAGGAGTTGCCCAACGAGGAAGTAAACCACCGGTGACTTTGTTCAGCACCATCACGACCCCGGCAAAGGCGAAGCCTGCAAATATGGTGCCGATCAATTCCAGAAACATCTGTTTCCTCCACTTTCAGGGCGCAGACGGCCCTTTCTTTAATTCATCTGCTCTGTCAGTGCGTCAACAGATCCTAACCCAGCATCCCTTTGCCATGACCTACCGCAGATTGCATTGTCTTAATCACGACAAAGGCGTCGCGCAGGTGGCTGCGTTCGAAATCCGATAGATCCGAGGGGGGCAGGTAATTGTCCGGGCCCGCGCCTGATTTGACCCTTCGAACCTGATGTTCCAGACGGGTTTCGGCGATCAGGTCATAGGCATCCAGCAGGTCCCGTGCACCCGAGGGGCTGAGCACGCCTGCTGCCTCAGCCGCTTTCAGTCGCGCGCGGGTATTGGCTTCGGTCAACTGCCCTTGCAGGGCGTAGATGCGGCCCAGATCAACCACTGGCACCACGCCATTATGTTTTAGATCCAATGTGTTGCGATGTTCTCCTGATCGAACAGTGGCAAACCCGCGAAACAGCCCCAAAGGGGGGGTATGCCTCAGCGAGTTTGCAATCATATGGGCCACAAAGATTGAATTCGAACTGGCCGCTTTCAGCGTGTTCGCCTGAAGATCGGCAAACAGTTCAAACGTGCCGCCGATGGGGCGCAGGTCAAACATGACCGAGGCCAGCATCTGTGCCTCGGGGTTGGGTTTAGCGATCCAGCTGCTGAAATATTCGCGCCAGACCCGTAGAGGCTGACACCAGCGTGGATTGGTCGCCATCATATCGCCGGGGCAATAGAAATACCCGCAGACATCCAACCCGTCCGAGACGAATTTGGCCAGAGATTGAAAGTAAGGCATATCAGCGTCGGTGAGACTATCATCCAGCATCAGGCAATTGTCCTGATCCGACACACCTGTCTGTTCTTGACGCCCTTGCGAGCCACAGGCCAGCCACAGATAGGGAACAGGCGGTGGCCCCAGTGTATCCTCGGCCAGCGCGAGCAATCGCCGCGTGGCGGTATCAGCGATATCGGTGATCAGGCGAGTCACGATCTCGTGCCGGTTCCCCGCGGCCACAAGCTGGACCAGAAGTTGCGGTATCTCGGCCGTAACAGTTGCCATTTCGGCGGGGGAATCGGCATGGGCAATTCTGCGTACCAACTCTGCCGAGTTCACCGCTTGATAATGGGTCAGGTCGGTTTGCGTCACAATCCCGACCAGCTGACCGGCCTTGCAAATGGGGATATGACCGATCCCACGCTCCATCATGATGTGCAGCACATCAGACCCGATATCGGTGGGCGAAAGCGTAATGGGGTTTGAGGTCATGATCTCCGATATTGGCGTGTCCGGGGGCAGTGCATCCGCCACGTATTTGCTTGAGATATCGCGCAGGGTTGCGATCCCTAACAACGCGTCGGCATTTGTCACGCAAAGGGATGAAATTTTCTTGTCGCGCATAAGGCGCGCGGCCTCGGGGACAGGGGTATCGGGTAGGCAGGTCGCCGGATCACGGGCCATCAGAACGTCGATGGCACTGGTGGCCAGGCTCTGAGGGCCGGAACGATCCCCACGGGTTCGGTTGAAAAATCGGGATACGATCTTATGAGATGTGACCAGATCCTGCACCAGATCGGGCGGCAGGATGATCAGGATAGATGCGCGTTGCGCGGTTGCACGTGTCGCGGCTTTGCCATTACGCAGCAAGCCCCGTTCGCCAAAGGAATTGCGCAATCCCAGTTGCGAGACAACAGCACCGTTTTCATCCGTGATCTCGACCAGCCCTTCGTAGATTAGAAAGACTCCGGGCAGGGTGTGCCCCAGATCATAAAGCTGCGCATCCGCGTCCACATCCTGAATGTCAGCCCGGCGCGCGATATCTTCCAGCACGTCCTCGGGCAACGCATCATAGGGATGAACGGATTTCAGAAACCGGGTGATCTGCGATTGGGACAGGGGCATCAGAACGCTCAATGATCTCCAAGCAAAAATCCCGCCCGGTGGAATGCCGGGCGGGAACAGTAAGTCGAAAGACGCGGAACACAGAATCTATCCATGCGCCGCATCATGCTCATTTATTCTGAGCTGCGCCAGCACCACGGGGAATGCGAACGCTTTCGACCAGATCTTTGATCTCCTGCGGAGTCTCTTTGGTCATGCCGGCAACGACGTAAGCAACGCCGAAGTTGATCATTGCACCGATGGCGCCGAACGAGGTCGACTTGATCGGACCCAGCAGCGGGTCAGCATCGGTGAACGAGTTGGTGCCCGGAATGAACAGCCAGCCCTTGTGCAGGAAGATATAGACCAAGGTCACGACCAGACCAGCCATCATGCCAGCGACAGCGCCGGTGTTGTTGATGCGGGTCGAGAAGATCCCCATCATCAGCGCCGGGAAGATCGAGGCTGCCGCCAGACCAAACGCCAAGGCCACGGTTTGCGCCGCAAAGCCCGGTGGGTTCAGACCCAGCCAAGTTGCGACCACGATGGCCACAGCCATTGCAATCCGCGCCGCCAGAAGCTCACCCTTTTCAGAGATCGACGGGTTGATAGCCCCTTTGACCAGGTCGTGGGACACCGCTGACGAGATCGCCAGCAACAGACCCGCAGCTGTGGAGAGGGCCGCAGCCAGACCACCGGCAGCAACCAGACCCACAACCCAACCTGGCAGGTTGGCAATTTCCGGGTTCGCCAGAACCAGGATGTCGCGGTTGAACTTGGTCAGCTCGTTACCAACCCAGCCTTTTTCTTCCGCAATGGCCTGCATCGCTTCGGATTTGTCGTTGTAGTACTGGATTTTACCGTCGCCGTTCTTGTCTTCCCAGTCCAGTAGGCCGGTTTTCTGCCACGTGGCCATCCAGTCATATTGTTGGTCGTTGTCGATCTGTTCGACACTCACAGCACCACCTTCGATGCCGCCATTGGGCCACATCATTTCACTGATGTTCAGACGTGCCATGGCACCAACCGCAGGGGCGGTCAGATACAGCAGAGCGATGAAGACCAGCGTCCAGCCAGCGGACCAACGTGCGTCAGAGACTTTCGGCACGGTGAAGAAGCGCATGATCACGTGTGGCAGACCGGCAGTACCGATCATCAGCGACAGCGTGAACAGAACCATGTTCAGCGTGTTCGAATGGTGGGCTGTGTATTCGTTAAAGCCCAGCTCGGTCACGATTGCGTCCAGCTTGGTCAGCAGCGGCTCACCACTTGCGGTGTCGCCAAACAGACCCAGCGCCGGGATCGGCGTGCCTGTCAGCTGCAACGAGATGAAGATGGCCGGGATGGTGTAGGCGGTGATCAGCACGCAGTACTGAGCGACCTGAGTGTAGGTCACGCCCTTCATCCCGCCAAACACCGCGTAGGCAAACACAACAGCGGCACCGATCAGCAGTCCGGTGGTGTTGTCGACCTCGAGGAAGCGGCCAAAGGCTACGCCCACGCCGGTCATCTGACCGATCACGTAAGTCACCGACGCCACGATCAGACAGACAACCGCAACAACACGTGCGGTCTGGCTGTAGAACCGGTCGCCAATGAATTCCGAGACGGTGTACTTGCCAAACTTACGCAGGTAGGGCGCAAGCAGCAGTGCCAGCAGTACGTAACCACCGGTCCAACCCATCAGGAAGGTCGAGTTGTCATAGCCGGTAAAGGCAATCAGGCCCGCCATTGAGATGAACGAGGCCGCAGACATCCAGTCTGCCGCTGTCGCCATACCGTTGGTGACCGGGTGAACGCCGCGGCCCGCAGCGTAGAATTCAGATGTGGACCCAGCGCGGGCCCAGATCGCGATGCCGATGTAGAGCGCGAAGGATGCGCCAACAAACAGCAGGTTGATGGTAAACTGATCCATGGTTCGCTTACTCCTCGTCCACGCCGTATTCAGCGTCCAGCTTGTTCATGCGCCAGGCGTAGTTGAAGATCAGCACCAGAAAGACCAGGATTGATCCTTGCTGAGCGAACCAAAAGCCCAGATCGGTGCCGCCGATGGCGATCCCCGACAGAAGCGGACGCAGCAGGATGCCGAATCCAAACGACACCAGCGCCCAGATGACGAGGCTGATGTAGATGAGGCGCAGGTTGGCCTGCCAATAGCCCTTATCGGCATCGGCAGCCTGCGCGGAGTTTGATGAATGATCCGCCATGCGGTGTCCTCCTTCGCTTCCCTCTTGGGCGACGCTGCACAACTCCTCCAGTGCGATGCGCCGCTTCTTGGTTGTGCCAAACGCCCCGTGACGTCCGGCAAAACTCCGCTGTTCCGCCAAAGCGGTTCAATCGAAGTATTCGGTTTCAGGATCAAAGCCTTGCGGCCTATCTCCTCCCATTCGTGTGTCTCATCGCCCGCGAGATCCTCCAGAGCGGGCGATGAGGTCGTCTTAGGTCAGGGCCTAGGTGTTGGCCCTGTTTTCGATCAGGTCTTCAACCACTGACGGGTCTGCGAGGGTTGAAGTATCGCCCAGGCTGCCAAAGTCGTTTTCGGCGATCTTGCGCAGGATGCGGCGCATGATCTTTCCCGAACGGGTCTTTGGCAGGCCGGGGGCCCACTGAATGACATCCGGGCTGGCAATTGGTCCGATCTCGGTTCGAACCCAAGTGCGCAGCTCTTTCAACAGCTCATCCGAAGGTTCACGATCATTCATCAAAGTGACGTAGCAATAGATACCTTGCCCTTTGATTTCATGGGGATACCCAACCACGGCCGCCTCGGCCACAGCGGCATGTGCAACCAGCGCACTTTCCACCTCAGCGGTGCCCATGCGGTGGCCCGAGACGTTGATCACATCGTCAACGCGACCGGTAATCCAGTAGTCACCATCCTCATCCCGGCGGCAGCCGTCACCGGTGAAGTAGTAGCCCTTGTAGTCCGAGAAATAGGTCTTTTCGAACCGCTCATGATCTCCCCAAACGGTGCGCATCTGACCGGGCCAGCTGTCTTTGATACACAGAACGCCTTCGACGCCGTTGCCCTCGATCTCCACCCCGGATTGCGGGTCCAAAACCACGGGCTGAATGCCAAAGAAGGGTTTCATGGCCGAGCCCGGCTTCATCGCGTGTGCACCGGGCAGGGGGGTCATCAGGTGGCCACCGGTTTCGGTCTGCCACCATGTATCCACGATGGGGCATTTGCCTTTGCCGACAACCTCATTGTACCAGTTCCAGGCTTCTGGGTTGATCGGTTCACCCACGGTCCCCAATGTGCGCAAGTCGCTAAGATCGCAATTCTCGACGAACTCAGTGCCTTGGCCCATCAACGCACGGATAGCGGTCGGGGCTGTATAGAACTGATTGACCTTGTGTTTCTCACACACCTGCCAGAAGCGGCTGGCATCCGGATAGGTTGGCACGCCTTCGAACATCAGCGTGGTCGCCCCATTGGCCAGCGGTCCATAGACGATATAGCTGTGGCCGGTCACCCAGCCCACATCCGCGGTGCACCAGTAGATATCGCCATCGTGGTAGTCGAAGGTGATCTCATGCGTCATGGCCGCGTAAACCAGATAGCCCCCGGTCGTATGAACAACGCCTTTGGGCTGACCGGTCGATCCCGAGGTGTAGAGGATGAACAGCGGATCCTCGGCGCTCATCTCGGCAGGTGCGCTATAGTCATCCGCTTCCAGCGCCATTTCGTTGTAGTCGCAGTCGCGACCGTCAATCCACGTGGTCTGACCGCCCGTGCGTTTGACAACAAGGCATTTCACTGTGTCCTTACAGTGCAGCAGGGCGGCATCGGCGTTGGATTTCAGTGGCGTCTTACGGCCCCCGCGCGGGGCTTCGTCTGCTGTGATGACGACCTTGGCGTCACACCCATTGACGCGCGCGGCTAGGGCGTCTGGTGAAAAGCCTGCAAAAACAATCGAATGGATCGCGCCGATCCGTGCACAGGCCAGCATCGCATAGGCCGCCTCGGGGATCATCGGCAGAT
The DNA here is from genome assembly GCF_056541325.1 of Ruegeria sp. AH7. Classification (NCBI taxonomy): domain Bacteria; kingdom Pseudomonadati; phylum Pseudomonadota; class Alphaproteobacteria; order Rhodobacterales; family Roseobacteraceae; genus Ruegeria; species Ruegeria sp. AH7. Next base: position 638,494 of record NZ_JBQFYF010000002.1, read on the forward strand.
AAATCACAACCCGGTCACCTTTGCGCACACCCAGCGTTTCCAGAATGTTTGCCATCCGGCACGTACGGCGGTGCAACTCAGCATAGGTGATGTGCTGGGCGGGATCATTTGGATCATCGGGTTCCCAAATGATCGCGGTCTGATCTCCGCGCGATTCAAGATGGCGGTCCAAGCAGTTGGCAGATACGTTCAGCGTACCGTCTGCGAACCAGTTGATCTTGACCGAGCCGAAATCGTAGTTGACGTCTTTGACCTGAGAGAAGGGTTTGATCCAGTCGACGCGTTTGCCTTGCTCGGCCCAAAAAGCGTCGGGGTCACTGATCGAAGCTGCATACATCGCGTCATATTTGGCGGCATCAACATGCGCGCGGGCGACGGTATCTGCGGATGGCGCATATGTCTTGGCATCTGCCTGGGCAGCGGTAGTCATTTTTGAGGCTCCTCCCTCTGGACTGGATAGTTCTGGATCTTCTTTGCCCGCTGAACGGGTAATGTCGATCCCATTCCTCCCCGAGCGCAGTATTGCTGCGTTCTGAAAATAAATAAATAAATTGCCGTAATCCCTGCATTTGTTTGTCAAAAAATTTCTAATCTTGGTGTAAATATGTAAAAAAATTTCCTTCTGTCTAAAATAAATACATAAAAACAAAGGGTAGAATGTAACACGTTTCGCAGCGGTTGAAGCAGCTCTAGTCGCCGCTTGGTCTCAGAGTCAGAGTAAACCCAAGCGTGAAACACAGCCGAGTCCAGAGCTTCGGGTATCCGTTGCCGCGTCTGCGGGGTTGGCAGATGCGGGGGTTGGCGCTAACTTTTCGCCAAGCGCTTCGGGAAGAGGCGCACATAAGGGAGAAATCAGAATGAAAAAGTATTTGAGCGGTGCTGCTGTCGCCGCCCTTGGGATCGCCTTTGTGACCGAGGCGGCTGCAACAGAGTGGAATGCTTCGGTCTGGGGCAAGCGGCGCGCCTTTACCGAGCATGTTGAAAAGCTATCCGAACTGGTGAACGAAAAAACCGGTGGCGAATTCACGATCAATGTTAGCTATGGTGGCCTGTCCAAGCCGCGCGAAAACTTGGACGGGATCGAGATCGGCGCTTTTGAAGTCGCGCAGTTCTGCGCAGGCTATCATCGCGACAAGAACCGCGCGATCACCGTGCTGGAACTGCCTTTCCTGGGCGTGAACAATCTGGAAGAAGAAGTTGCTGTCAGCCATGCGGTTTATGACCATCCGGCCGTGGCTGATGAAATGGCACAGTGGAATGCGCGCATCCTGATGACCTCGCCCATGCCGCAATACAATCTTGTGGGCACCGGCGATCCACGAGATCAATTGGCCGATTTCGAAGGTATGCGTGTCCGTGCAACCGGTGGTCTTGGTCAGGCGTTCGAGGCTGTGGGCGGGGTTCCGACATCAGTTCCCGCAACCGAAGCTTACAACGCGATGGAATCCGGTGTTGTTGACACCGTGGCCTTCGCTCAGCACGCGCATCTATCCTTCGGTACGATCAATGAGGCCGATTGGTGGACAGCGAACCTGAACCCCGGCACTGTGAATTGCCCGGTTGTTGTGAACATCGATGCCTATGAGGCGTTGTCGCCCGAGCATCGCGAAGCGCTCGACAGCTCGATTGACGAAGCAATTGCGCATTATCTGGCGAACTATGGCGGTCTGCTCGAGCAATGGGATAGCGTTCTGTCCGAAAAAGGCGTTCAGAAAGTGATGATCGACGACGCGGTCATCGAAGAGTTCCGCACAAAGGCGGCTGATCCGATCCGTGAACAGTGGATCGCAGATATGTCTGCCCAGGGCCTTCCGGCGCAAGAACTCTATGATCTTGTTCAAGCCACGCTGCAGCAACAGCGCGGCGGGAACTGATCTTACTTTCGGGCACCCTTAGCGGTGCCCGTATTGCTTCACTATAAAGGATCACCGGAATGGCAGGTCAAGCCACGGTGCTGGAAGATGGCAGCCGCCTTAGCCAGCTGGATCAGCGCTTGCTGACGCTTGAAAAATTCATGGCGCTGATCAGCGGCTTCGCCGTGTTCAGCCTTATGGTTCTGGCCGTTGTCTCGGTCAGTGGTCGGAACGCCTTTAACGCGCCGCTGCCTGGCTATGTGGATTGGATCGAACAGGCGATGCCGCTGATTGCCTTTCTGGGCATTTCATATGTGCAGCGCGATGGCGGGCATATCCGCATGGACATCGTGATCTCTCGCCTGCAGGGGCGGGCCTTGTGGTTGTTTGAACTTATGTCGGTCCTTCTGATCCTTATCCTGATGCTCGCCCTGGTCTGGGGCAGCTGGTCACATTTTGACCGGTCCTTCGATTTCGGCGCTCCGCTATGGAGCCGCGACAGTTCAATCGACATTGGTATACCGCTTTGGCCTGCCAAACTGTTGGCGCCAGTGGCGTTCTCGGTGTTGTGCATGCGGCTGGTTCTGCAGGTTTGGGGATACGGGCGCGCCTTAGTGCTGGGTCTTGAGACGCCGGTTGCCGTTCCATTGATCCAGGACGCCGCCGCCCAAGCCGCTGCCGAGGCGGAACAGTTCGAAGGGCAGGACTAGCGCATGGATACGATTGAGATTGGCCTTTGGGTCACCGGAGGCCTGCTGCTTCTTGTTGTAACCGGGATGCGCGTGGCCTTTGCTGCGGGTCTGGCCGGGTTAATCGGGCTGATTTGGATTTTCTGGGCCAAGTTCGGCTACGATCCGGACCGTTTTGGCAAAGCCGTTACAGTGGCCGTGAAAACAGCCGGGCAGGTGCCGCATTCCAAAGTGGCCGCTCATACGCTCAGTCTGATTCCAACCTTCATCCTGATCGGCTATTTGGCTTATTACGCCGGTCTGACGCGGGCGCTTTTTGAAGCCGCCAAACGCTGGATCGCCTGGGTGCCCGGCGGGTTGGCGGTTTCGACCATTTTCGCCACCGCTGGGTTTGCCGCAGTATCCGGTGCCTCAGTTGCGACATCTGCCGTGTTCGCGCGCATTGCAATCCCAGAGATGCTGAGCGTGGGCTACAACAAACGCTTTGCCGCCGGGGTCGTTGCTGCAGGCGGTACCTTGGCCTCACTTATCCCGCCTTCGGCGATCCTTGTGATCTACGCCATAATCGTTGAACAAGACGTCGGTAAATTGCTTCTGGCGGGGTTCATACCCGGAGCGTTCTCAGCGCTTGTTTATGGCCTATTGATCGTCGGCATCGCGGTTGTGTTTAAATCGGTGGGTCCTCCGGTGACAGGTTTCAGTTGGAAACAGCGCTTCGCCGCACTGCCCGGTGCCATTCCGATCGTGGCCGTGATCCTGATTATCATCTGCTTTGTCTATAACCCCTTCGGCGACAAAGCCTGGGGTACCCCGACCGAAGGCGGCGCAATAGGGGCTTTCATCGTCTTCTGTTTTGCCCTGTTTCACGGCATGCGCTGGCCCGAGTTCAAGTCCGCCCTGCTGGAAACCGCCAAACTGACAGCAATGATCTTTTCGATCATCTGGGGTGTCTTGATCTATGTGCGCTTTCTGGGATTCGCAGATTTGCCGGGCGCATTCTCGGACTGGATTACGTCCCTTGAGATGTCCCCAATGTTGATCCTGATCTGCATTCTTCTGGCCTATGCTGTGCTGGGCATGTTCATGGATGCCATTGGGATGCTCTTGCTGACCCTTCCAGTTGTCTACCCGGCGGTGATGGCCTTGAATGGCGGTGAAACCGTCAGTGCGGCTGACAGCGCCTTTGGCATGTCCGGTCCGATGTGTGCGATCTGGTTTGGTATTCTGGTCGTCAAAATGGCCGAGTTTTGTCTGATCACGCCGCCCATTGGCTTGAACTGTTTCGTTGTCGCCGGCGTGCGGCCTGATCTGAGTGTTCAGGATGTATTTAAAGGTGTGACACCGTTCTTCATTGCCGACGCGTTGACGATTGCGCTGCTTGTGGCCTTCCCGGGCATTGTTCTCTTCCTGCCATCCTTGGCGGGGTAGAGTTTAGCGAGGCTCTGCCTCGCGCTCCGGGATATTTTTGGCCAGATGAAGAAGGGATCCACTCTCTGAACTTCCGCCCAGAGAGCTTCACCTGGCGCGGCCATCGGCATCCCTGCCTGTACCGCCTCTCTCTATTCAGTGGTTTTGGTTAATGATCCATTATTTCATCTGGCCAAAAATGTCCCGAAGGGCGGCGGGGGCAGAGCCCCTTTTTGCGTGGCCAGACGGTGAATTGGCGTCGGTGCGCTATTGCGCCCGCATCAACATGCCAAACAGATCACGCGGATCATCCGGGTCCGCCAGCATATCCAGTGGCTCGAAGAATTCTGTCTCGGCGACCACGTTCTTGATGACCCGCAAGGCCGAGAAATCTTCGATGGCAAAGCCCACGCTGTCAAACAGAGTAATCTGCCGATCATCTTTGCGCCCCTCGGCTTGTCCTGTCATTACCTGCCACATCTCTGTCACCGGATGATCGTCTTCAAGCGCTTGAATCTCACCTTCGATCCTTGTCTGCTCGGGATATTCCACGAAAATTTCAGAGCGTAACAAGATATCGCGGTGCAACTCGGTTTTGCCCGGGCAATCGCCACCGATGGCGTTTATATGCACACCAGGGCCGACCATGTTGTCGGTCAGGATGGTGGCATACTTCTTGTCTGCGGTGCAGGTCGAGATGATCTGGGCACCCTCAATGGCCTCTTCGGCGGTCTTGCACGATACGACGGTCAGGCCCTTGCCTTGCAGGTTGGCGGCGCATTTGGCGGTTGCGTTCGGGTCAATGTCATAAAGACGGACAGTGTCGACGCCACACATGGTTTTAAAGGCCAGACACTGGAATTCGGACTGCGCGCCATTGCCGATCATTGCCATCGCCCTCGCGTTTTTCGGGGCCAGATACTGGCCGACCAAGGCTGACGTAGCGGCAGTGCGCAGGGCGGTCAGCATGGTCATCTCGGTCAGCAGGGTCGGGTAACCCGTGTATACATCTGCCAGCAGGCCAAAAGCCGTGACAGTCTGAAGACCTTCGGAGGTGTTCTTCGGGTGGCCGTTGACATATTTGAATCCGTAAGCTTCGCCATCCGAGGTCGGCATCAACTCGATCACGCCATGTGGAGAATGGGCCGGGATGCGGGGGGTTTTGTCGAAACTTTCCCATCGTTTAAAATCGGCCTTGATCTGAGTTGCGATCCTGGTGATCATCTGCTCGACCCCGATATGGTGAACCAGCCGCATCATGTTGTCGACGGATACAAAGGGTACGAGGGCCTTATCTGACGGCTGCATTTATTGCTCCTATCGGCGGGACAGGTGGATGCCCGCGATCATGCAGCGTACCGATCCACCGGCAGTTTCTATTGTTGGAACCGAAAGAGGCAATAGCGTTGCGCTTTCCTCAATCGTGGCAATCTGGTTAGGCGTCAGTGCCGCCAACGCTCGGCTGGAAAGAGCCAGCACCAACCCGTTTTCACTGGTCAGCTCAATCGCGTTTCCGGCGAACTCAGCGATTTGTTGATGAGACAGATCAACGACCGTTCGTCCGGATTCCTCAAGCCGGGACTTGACGGTTTCCCGCCGCTCGGCATCAGGGATCATGTCCAGACAGATCAGTGCATATTGCGTGCCAATCGCCATGAGTACATTGGTATGATACACGTCGCGATTTGCCGCGTCACGAGCTTCGAAAGCGATGGGTTCATAGTTGAAATGCGTGCAGAACCTTTCCAGTAAAACCGGGTCGGCGCGGTTTGATTTCACCGTGTAGGCAATGCGGCCAACGTGATCGAGGACCATCGCCCCGGTCCCTTCCAGGGCGAGATCATCTTGCTCAAGCCCCGAATAATCGATGACATCCTGCACCCGGTATTCGCGTTTCAGCAACTCGATGACATCCGAGCGCCGTTCACGTCTGCGGGACGGAACGAACATCGGGTAGATCGCCACGTGGCCTCCGGGGTGGGTGGAAAACCAATTGTTCGGGAAAACACTGTCTGGCGTGTCCAGATCCCCGTGGTCGTCAAAGACATGCACGGTAACGCCCGCAGCGCGCAGCTGTTCAACGGCTTTGTCATGCTCGTCGCGCGCAGTCGCGGATGTGGCTTTGGCCGATCGGTTGGCCAGTGTTTGAAACGCATTGTCGTCGCGCGTTTCCGGATTGGATGTAAAAGCATGCGGGCGGATCATGACGACTGCGGAAGACGCTTGAAGAGACAGCATCAGAAGCTCCGGGTGGGGCGGTCAAAGATCCGGCGCCCCAACAGGGAGGCTGCCAGATCGACTACCAGCTTTGCGGTGCGCCCGCGTTCATCAAGGAACGGGTTCAGCTCGACCAGGTCAAGCGAACAAACCAGCCCGCTTTCATGCAACAACTCCATGGCCAGATGGGCCTCGCGCTCGGTCGCACCGCCAGGAACAGTGGTGCCAACAGCCGGAGCGATGGAAGGGTCAAGGAAATCTACGTCCAATGAGACATGGAGCATACCGTTTTCTGCGCGGACACGGTCCAGAAAGGCCATCAACGGGGCTTTGATCCCATGTTCGTCTATGCTGCGCATATCAGCCAGCATGGCGCTTTTTTGCTCCAAAACGGTACGTTCCGCAGGGTCGACCGAGCGCAGCCCAATCATCCCGACGCGATCTGTGGGGATGGTTGCTGGAAGCGCGGGGAAGGCCTCGAACCCCGATTGCCCGGTGAAATAGGCCACTGGCGTGCCATGCAGATTGCCGCTGTCTGTGCTTTGCGGCGTATGAAAATCGCTGTGCGCATCAAGCCAGAGCACGAAGAGGGGACGGCTCAACTGTTGCGCATGCGCGGCCATACCCGCAACCGTGCCCATCGACAGCGCGTGATCGCCACCCATAAAGATAGGCGTGCCCTCGGAGGCAGCCTTTTCAGCTGTTCGGCTCAAGGCGCGGGTCCAGCCGACGCATTCGGGTAGTGAGAACAGATGCGAATCCTGAGGTAGATCAACCTGATCGGGTTCGACATTGCCCCAGTCCGCAACCTTATGTCCCAGATTGGCAATTGCCTGTTCCAGCCCTGCTACGCGAAGGGCATCGGGGCCCATCCGGCATCCCTGACGCCGTTTTCCCGAATCCATCGGGGCCCCGACCAAAATAATCTGCTTGTTGTCCATAGGCTCATTTAGCCGCTCAATATATCTTGCTGGAAGCCCGCAAATTGTTCAAAATGGGCTTTGAAAATCCGAAATGGAAAGATCTAATGGACGAACTGGATACGCGCCTGATCAGCGCTTTGCATCGGGATGCGCGCGCATCCCTGTCGGAACTTGCGGAAACATTGGGCGTGACCCGCACGACCGTGCGCAGTCGGATGCAGCGGCTCAAACAGTCCGGCGAGATCGTCGGTTTCACTGTGCTGACCCGGCGGGATGAGGCTCAAAGCCCAGTACGTGGCCTGATGATGCTGGAAATCGAAGGGCGTGGCACTGAACGAACCATGGCGCGGATCGGCGCCATGCGTCAGGTGCGTGCCGTACATTCGACCAATGGCAGTTGGGATCTGATTGCTGAGATCGGCACCGAAACGCTGGTAGAGCTGGATGAAGTTCTGTTTCAGATCAGACGGATGGAAGGGATCACCCGATCCGAAACCAACCTGCTGCTGTCAACGCGAAAGGGGCGGTTGTGACTCCGTATCTTAATCGCCCTAGTGCTTTGAACCGGAAGGAAATTGTGACACAGTTCCGCCAAAGGTGATCCACAGGCAGGGGCCAGAGCCATGACCGCACAAGACCAAGGCGTTGAGCCCAAAGCCCTGCAATGGGCTCAAAAGCTCACAGGCCTTCTGGAAAAGCCGTGGGTGCGGATTGCCATTCCAGTTGTGATCACGCTGGTCGCTTTGACGATACTGCATGACCTGTCAGCGCATGTGAAATGGTCGGATGTGCAATCTGATGTCGCGGCAACCCCGTGGACCGTGTTTTTCATCACACTGTGCTGGACCGCTGTCAGCTTTTTGTCGCTGTCCTTCTACGATGTTTTTGCTGTCCAAAGTGTTGCAGACGGCGAGGTACCATTACCGGTTGCGGGCATGGCCGGGGCCAGTGGCTATGCGGTTTCGAACTGTCTGGGATTTTCATACATCACAGGTACCGCGATCCGGTATCGTATTTACGCTTCGCTGGGGTTGGATCTGGCACGGGTCGCAGGGGTGATCGCCACGTCCTGGGTGGCATTCTGGATGGGGCTGACTTTGATCCTGGGGGTGCTTTTGACGTTGCACCCGGATGGGATATCCAAAGTTCTGCCCATCAGTGAAACGGTAGAGACGGCGATTGGCCTGTTTTTACTGGTTGGATTGGTGGCGGTTTTTGCCTGGTTGTCCAGCGGTGGGCGCCGGTTTTCATTTGCAGGGTTCGAATTCGATCTGCCCGGCGGGAAGCTGGCCAGCCTGTTGACACTTGCAGCCTTGGGCGACCTGTTTGGCGCATCCATGGTGCTCTACGTGCTGATGCCCGATGATCTGGGTGTTGGATTCCCGTATTTCTTTGCGATCTATGTCGGCGCCATTGCGGTGGGTATCCTAAGCCATGCCCCCGGCGGGATCGGCGTGTTCGAGGCTACGATCATCGCAGGGCTGGGCGCGTCGGGCAGGTCGGATGTGATCGCGGCGCTGCTGTTGTATCGCGTTGTCTACACCTTTGTGCCTTTCGCTATCGCAAGCTTGTCGATCGCCGTCGCCTCGGCCCTGACGCAACGCCACCGGATCGGCGGAGCGGCGACCTGGGTCTATCGAGCGATCCGCCCGATTGTTCCGATGGTGGCAGCGGGTGTGGCGGCGATTGCCGGTGTGATTTTGCTGGTATCAGGTGCTTTACCATCGAATTCGCAAAACCTCAGCGTCTTGCGCGATGTGTTGCCCTTGTCGTTCGTCGAGGCCTCGCATCTGGCGGGCAGTGCAGTCGGCGTATTGCTGTTATTGGTCTCCAGGGGTCTGTTCCGCAAACTCTACCGCGCCTGGGTCGTCGCCATGTTGCTGATGGCGGCGGGATTTGCCGCATCGCTTGCCAAGGGATTGGACACGCACGAAGCCATCAGCATGCTGGGTACAATCGCTGTTCTTGCGCTGTTCCGTGGGGCGTTTTACCGGGTCAGCGGGGCGTCGATCTTCCGGCTGAACATTCCGTGGCTGATCAGCGTAGTCGTGTTGCTGGCGGTGATCTTCTGGATCGGCCTCTTTGCTTATTCGCACGTCGAATACCAAAATGCGCTGTGGTGGGAATTTGCTTGGAACGGCGATGCCTCACGCTTTTTGCGCTCGAGCCTTGTTGTGGCCGTGATCGTGGGCATCGTCGCGGTCACCTCGTTGTTCGGTCGCGAGATTCCGGTGCCCGAGCGCGTTGATATCCCCGAGGTCGTGGAACGGCTGGTGATGCAGAGCGAGGACACAGAGTCCCAGATTTCGCTGACCGGGGACAAGCAATTCCTGATTGCACCGGATGAGACGGCCTTTATTGCCTACGCGGACACTGGAAATGCGATCATTTCCAAGGGAGAGCCAGTGGGGGATGAAAAGGCAGGGCAGCAATTGATCTGGCAACTGCGCGAGATGGCGGATCGAGAGGGCAAGCTGTGCGCCTTCTATAGCGTTTCGACCAAATACTTGCCGACCTTCCTTGATCTGGGCCTATCGATTCTGAAAATCGGTGAGGTTGCCCGCGTGCCGCTTCAGGAATTCTCGTTGGACGGCAAATCTCGCAAGCGGTTCCGGCAGGCCAAGAACAGGGCCGAGCGGGAAGGCTATGTATTTGAGATCATCCCGAAAGAGGAACTTGCGCCGGTGCTGCCGGAACTTCGGACAATCTCGGATGATTGGCTAGCGCAGAAGGCGGGGGCTGAAAAGGGGTTTGCATTGGGCGGCTTTGATGACGCCTATCTGTCCTATTTCGATCATGCGGTGCTGAGAAACGGTGAGACCGGGCAGATCAAGGCCTTCGCCAATCTGTTTCAGGGTGGCAATAAATCCGAGCTCTCGCTGGACCTGATGCGGTACGAGCCCGACAGCCCCAGCTTTGTCATGGATGCGCTGTTTGCCGAGATGATGGTCTGGGGATCCGAGCAGGGCTTTCATTGGTTTTCACTTGGCGCGGCGCCGTTTTCTGGAATTGAAAACCGCCAACTCGCTTCAATCTGGAACCGGATTGGCGGGTTTGTGTATGAACACGGGGAACAGTTTTATCACTTCGAAGGGCTGCGTGCGTTCAAACAAAAGTTCGACCCGGAGTGGAGCCCAAATTATCTGGCCAGCCCCGGTGGGTTCTCTGCTCCACGCATCCTCTATGAGGTGAACATCCTGATCTCAGGCGGTTTGCGCGGGTTGACCAAGTAGGGGTTAGTTCAGGCTGGCTCCGGTTGGTGCCTGTTGCAACAGGTCTCCCCAATCGGTGCGATAGGCCATCTCGGCCAGAACCGTATCCGGCAGGAATTCCCGGTTCTGACGGATTTGCCAGCCGCCGCCCAGACCCTTGTAGACAGCGACCAGATTGCTGGACACCTCTTGGCGTGCCTCGATTAGATTGGCCTGAGATCGCAGCAGCGCGGTTTGTGTGTTCAGAATGCGTGAATAGCTGGCGATCCCATCACGATACTGGCTGATCGCAATCTCTGCAGCCTTGCGTGAGGCGTCGACGCTTTGCTGAAAGAACCCGACCTGCTTGCGCGCCTGTGCATAGGCGACCATCGCGCTTTCCACCTCGGAATAGGCCGTTAGAACGGTGTTCTGGTAGTTTGCGATCAAAGCCTGATAGGCCGCGTCCTGCGCCCGCACGTTGTTCTTGATGCGCCCGTAGTTCAGTACGTTCCAAACCGCACCCGCGCTGGCCAGACCCGTCGTGCTGTTCGAGCTAAACAGATCGCGCCCGCCCGAAGCTTGCAATCCGATTGAGCCAGACAAGACAAACTGTGGATACAGGTCCGCCATGGCGATACCCACCTGCGCCGATTGGGTGGCCGCGGCCAGTTCGGCAGCGCGGACATCAGGGCGACGGCGCAGCAACTCGGCCGGAACGCCCACGGCGACATTGGAGCGCGCCGAAGGGATGCGACCGGAATTGCCCAGAAGGTTGGTCATCCGCGAAGGTGTCGCGCCCAGCAATACGGCCAACGCATTCTTGGTCTGCTGCAGATCGCTCTCTAGCTCGGGCACCAGCGCTTTGGTGTTGTTCAACAGGGCGGTTGATTCCTGAACGTCCAGTTCGGTGGTGACTCCGTTGTTGAACCGCAATTGCGTCAGATCCGCCGAGTCTTGCTGCAGCTTGATGTTTTCACGGGCAACGGCCAGCGACTCCTGCAACGCGCGGATATTGACGTAAAGCGCCGCGACATCCCCGGTCAGCGTGACCAACGCGTCATCATAGTTCGCCACCTGCAAGGCGAGGTTCGACCGTGCCGCCTGCACGCCGCGACGCTGTGCGCCCCAGACGTCCAGCTCCCATTGGGCATCAAAGCCCACTTGCGAGGTCGAAAACTCTGTATCCAGCGGGATGATCCGATTGATGTCTGCAATCGGGCCAAGATTGTCACTGATCTCGCGCCGTTGCAGAGACCCGCCAAGCGCCTGCGATTGCGGATAAAGCTCACCAAAGGCGATCCCCAGCTGCGCCCGCGCTTGCAATACGCGTGCCCCTGCAACTTGCAAGCTCAGGTTCTGGGCATAGGCTTCGGCCACCAGTTTGTTTAGGGTGGGGTCATTGAACGTCTCCCACCACTTCACAACCGGCGCGCTGCGCGCGGTCAGACCGCTTTGTCCTGCGCTTGGGCTGTTGACCTCGATCCATTCTTTCACGACCGGCGAGTTCGGGCGCACAAAATCGGGGCCCAGCGGAGTGCAGGCAGCCAGCATCGCCGCGCAAAGGGCCGTTCCCATCAAATTGCGAATGGTGGCCCGTTTCATGGTCTGCGTCCTCAAATGTCCAGCGGTCGGATGAAGTTGGCGAAGGAATAGAGGCGGATGTTGATGCGCCTCAGGAACTCAAAACTTTTTCCCTGACCGGTATAGATGGCAACAGCAGCGTGACCGCCCGCTGGCAGGATATGCTCTTCGGGCATCTCGACCGTGATCTGAACCGCGATCCGACCGGGAAGCTTTGGCAGCTCAAAGCCGGGCAGGCGACCCGAGGGCAGATACTGCCCTTGACGCGTGGCCCACCAGATCGCCTCGACTTTGCCGGGTAGGATCTCTCCGGGGTAGAGGTCCAGCGCGACCTCAACCTCTTGCCCAACCTCGACAAATTTCAGGTTCTGCTGACGGAACGTGGCCAGCAGATAGGGGTTATCTTCGGTCACGAAGCTGGCAATCGCGCCCAGACGGATATCGCCAACGACCAGACCGGGACGGGCCTGTTGCGAGACGATCATGCCGTTTTCGGGGGCGTAGATCGTTGTGTTGTTCAGGAAGTATTCGGCCTCGGCCAATTGTGCCTGTGCTTGCAGAATGCCGGTATTCACCCCGTCGATCTGGGATTCCTGCGCCAGAACCGCCTTTTGCAGGTTCGCGGTTGCCTGTTTAACACCTGCTGTATCTTCGGCCACCTGTTCGTTCCAGCGATCCAGCTCATCCTGACGTGCGCCACCGGCGGGGACCAGATTTTCGTACCGGGCTTGCTCGGTCAGAGCATAGTCCAGCTGTGCATTTGCCCGCTCGACTGCTTCGGTCTTGGCAATGACATCCTGTTCCAGGATTTTTGCGTTCTGCTGCGCCGCGACCAATTGAGCCTGCGCATTGTCTACAGCAAACGAAAAAACCGTATCATCAAAGCGATAAAGCGGATCGCCCTTTGTCACAGGTGTGTTCGGTTCAACCAGAACTTCGGTCAGGATGGTGGGCTGCGTCAGCTTCGGGACGATCTGAATGGTGGATCGCACCACATGGCTGTCGACTGAGAAGGGTTGAAAGAACCGCAACGCAACAAGGAAAATCAGCAGCAAGTGCGCACCCACCCAAAACGAGACGATGCCCCAGGCGATGTTGAACTTGAGCCACTCCATCTTGAAGAAGATGAACCAGACAAAAATGATGTAGAACAGCGTAATGCCGAGGGCGACGAACATGTCTGAGTGTTTCCTTTGGCCTTAGCTTTTCTGCGTCTCGTCGGACGCGGCCTGATATTCTTCTTTCACCGTTCCTCCCAGACGTTCAATGTCTTTGCGGATGGCTTCTTTTTCTTCATCCGGCCCACGGCGCATATCGACCGTGATGCCGTCATGGAATGCCCACATAAAAGCATGGACCCAAGGCACAACAGCCAGAAATCCCATCCAACCCATGATCTTCACTGCCTCGGCATGCGGATGGTTGCGTTTGATCGCAATCCGGCCGGGCAGCCCCATAAGGAACAGAAAGAGGCCCATCACCGCGGCCAGAAGCAGGATCAGTGCAACAAAGGTCAGGTAGTCATAATAGCCCAAGGGTTGCCCCAATAGTCCCATGCTCGCGCCTCCTTTTCTGGACGGTGGCCCTATCCTCAGGTTTAGGCAGGGGATCGTCAATCTATTTGTAGTGGATTTACGCGGCAGTCTAAGAGCTGTCGCAGATACGAACCTTGGTTTCCCAGGCGACACATTTCTGCACCAAATCCTCGGGCAGCAGCTGATCGGTAAAAACCGTATCCATCTCAGCCATTGAGGTGATCCGAGCCGGTGCTGAGCGATGGAATTTCGAATGATCTGCAACCAGAAGGCACCGCCGCGCTTGTGCGATAATGGTTTGGCTGACATGGACTTCTTGGAAGTCATAATCAAGTAAATCGCCATCTGCATCCAGTGCGGAACATCCAATCACCGCGTAGTCGAATTTGAACTGGCGTATTGTCGACACGGTCAGGTTGCCGATCAGCCCCCCGTCCGAGCGGCGCAGCATGCCACCCGCCACCACGATTTCGCAATCCGGGTTGTCGACCAGAATATTGGCGACATTCATGTTGTTGGTCACCACCATCAGGTTCTTGTGGGTCAGCAACTGGCGGGCAACTGCTTCGGTTGAGGTGCCGATATTCAGAAAAACCGATGCACCATCGGGAATATCCTGGGCGCAGGCCTGCGCCATCAGGGTCTTGGCGTCAGCATTCAGCGTGCGGCGATCCTCGTATTCGATATTGGCCAGGCTCGACCGTAGAACCGCGCCACCGTGTACTCGGTCTAGCTTGCCGGCCTCTGCCAGTTCGGACAGGTCACGTCGGATGGTCTGGACAGTGACCCCAAACCGTTCGGCCAACCCATCGACCGTAACGCGCCCTTCGGTGCTGGCGATCTCAAGAATATCAGCTTGGCGAAAGGACAGGGACATCGGCGTTTCCGTGTGGTTCAGACATCTTCGTTTATGTTCTTTCACGTCGATTTGGCAAGTTTCCCTGCGGGAAATTCATGGCTGTGTTGCAAAACGAAAATAAACGAACATAAAGCTTGATCATGCGAAGGGTGCTCTGATTAATGCAGGCAACCGGATTTGAGTGGGAATCATAGGCCATGACGTCGACAAGCGATAATATCACAGACCTTTTCATCATCGGCGGCGGGATCAACGGCTGCGGTATCGCGCGCGACGCTGCCGGGCGCGGGTTGTCGGTGGTCTTGGCTGAGATGAACGATCTGGCCTCAGCCACCTCGTCAGCCTCGACCAAGTTGTTTCATGGGGGTCTGCGCTATCTGGAGTATTTCGAAATCCGGCTGGTCCGCGAGGCGCTGATCGAGCGTGAGACGCTACTGCGTGCGATGCCGCATATCAGCTGGCCGATGCGCTTTGTGCTGCCGTACCACAAGGATATGCGGTTTGATTCCGAAACGCCGACCTCAAAATTACTCAGCACCGTGATGCCATGGATGCGCGGGCGGCGTCCGGCCTGGCTGATCCGGTTGGGGTTGTTTCTGTACGACAATCTCGGCGGGCGTAAGATCCTGCCGGGGACCAGTTCTTTGAACCTGAGCAGCGCACCCGAAGGCGCGCCTTTGCAGAAAAAGTTCGAAACCGCCTACGAATATTCCGATTGCTGGATCGAGGACGCGCGGTTGGTCGTGTTGAACGCCCGCGATGCCGAGGCGCGCGGGGCGCAGATCATGGTGCGGACCGAGGTGATCTCGGCCCATCGGGTTGACGATCTGTGGGAGGTTACGGTCAGGGATCGCGACAGTGATGAAACGCGTGTGATCCGCGCCAAGATGCTGATCAACGCCGGTGGCCCATGGGTTGGTGATATCATCCAATCCAAAATCCACGTGAATTCACGCGAAGGCGTGCGGCTGGTGCGCGGCAGCCATATCGTGACGCGCAAGCTGTACGACCATGACAAGTGCTATTTCTTTCAAGGCGAAGACGGGCGCATCATCTTTGCAATTCCGTACGAGCAGGATTTCACGCTGATCGGCACAACTGATCAGGACCATGCGGATCCGTCTGAACACCCGGTCTGTACCGAGGATGAGAAGGACTACCTCTGCGCCTTTGCAACCAAATACTTCGCGCAACCAGTCACCAAGGACGATATCGTCTGGACCTATTCCGGCGTGCGCCCGCTCTATGACGACGGGGCCAGCAGTGCGACGGCGGCAACGCGGGATTATACGTTGAAAGTGAACGCCATCGGCGGCGCGCCGGTGCTGAACGTGTTCGGTGGCAAGATCACCACCTACCGCCGTCTGGCTGAAAGCGCGCTGGAGAAGGTGGGCGAGCATTTCCCGGATTTGCCAGGCCCCTGGACGGCGGGTGTGGCTCTGCCTGGCGGGGATTTCCCTGTTGATGGCTTGCAGGCGCTAAGCGACAAGCTGGTTGCAGACTATCCATTCCTCGACACCGCATGGGCAGCGCGCCTGATCCGTGCCTACGGGACCGAGGCGCAAACGATCTTGGGCGATGCAACAAAGGCTGCCGATCTGGGCGAGAATTTCGGCGCAGCGCTCACCGCGCGCGAGGTTGCATGGCTCATGGACAAGGAATATGCCCGCCGGGCCGAGGATGTGGTCTGGCGACGCAATAAGCTGGGTTTGCGGCTGAAGCCTGAGCAGATCGAACGGATCGATCAGTGGATGGCGCAGCGCCTGCAGGCATAGGTCATCGAAGGCTTGGCTGCCGGGGCTGGGCATGTTAGCCCTTGGGCACGGTCGGCAGACACCGAGGCGTCGCTGCTCCTGCGGGAGAGCTAAACCTGCCATTCAGATTGAAACGACATCGCAATTCCTAGGGGCGTTGTTTCGTTAAGTCAGCGACCGACGAGCGTATGAAACGCCCGATATGGATGCATGATGACCAAATCACCGATCCCTTTGCATGTGGATGACCTGACCGGGTTCGCGCGTGCTTTGAAGCACCAATTGGGTGAGGCCAGCCCGTCTCATCTCAGCCTGATGAACATGTTGGCCCGCGCGGCCGGATTTCAGAACCTGCAGCATATGCGGGCTTCCAACGCGGCTAAGCGGCGTATCGAAACACGACCCGATGCAGAGCCGCTGGATATGCGGACGGTCGAGCGGGCGTTCATTCAATTCGACGCCGCAGGGTACCTGAAACGATGGCCGTCCAGACGTGCTGTGCAGACCCTTGCCCTATGGGCCTTGTGGGCCAGCATCCCTGCCGGCATCAGCCTGACAGAGACAGAGGTCAATGAACGGCTTGGGCAAGAGCACCTGTTCGATGACCCGGCGACGTTGCGGCGCACTATGATCTCCTGTGGGCTGCTGACGCGACAAATCGACGGTAGTGACTATCGCCGGATTGAGCAGGCCCCACCGCCAGAAGCGCAGGCCGTTATCCGCGAGGTTACTGTGCGACGGCGCAGCCGGGCAGAGTTGACAACCGCATAGCTGAACAGCAAAAAGCCCCGTGGCCAGCACGGGGCTATTTCAGGATTCATGGCCGTTGATCTCAGCTGGTCTCAGTTGCCGGATCAGGATCACGTTTGCTGCCCTTTAGCCATTCGCGCAGGCTTTGCATCAGGGCATACAGCACAGGCACAAGGATCACGCCCACCAGGGTAGCTGCGAGCATGCCGCCGAACACGGCCACACCGATGGCCTTCTGGCTGGCGGCACCAGCCCCGTTGGCCGCCAGCAGCGGAACAACCCCCAGCAGGAAGGACAGCGCCGTCATCATCACCGCGCGGAAACGCTGATAGGCGGCCTCGGCTGCCGCATCCTTGATCGACAGGCCCTTGGCGCGCTGCTCCATGGCGAATTCCACGATCAAAATCCCGTTCTTTGAGGCCAGACCCACCAACATGATCATCCCGATCTGGGTATAGAGGTTGATGTCACTGCCCACGATGGCCACGGCGGCCACTGCCCCGAAGAGCGCAACGATCACCGATAGTAGGATCGACACGGGCATCGACCAACTCTCATACTGGCCGACAAGGAACAGGTAGCCAAACAGGATGGCCAGCCCAAGGATGATGATCACCAGACTGCCCGAGGCCAATTGCTGCTGTGCCGTTCCGGTCCATTCGAAGGCATAGCCGGGGGGCAGGGCGGTGGCGGATTCCTCGGTCATCACGCTGATTGCGTCGCCGCTGGACAGCCCTGGTGCGGGCACGGCCGTGACCGTGGCCGAGCGGAACAGGTTATGCCGTTTCAGCAGAACCGGGCCCAACACGTTTTCGACGTCAATCAGTGTGCCCAGTGGCACCATCTCGCCTTGTTGAGAACGAACGTAGAGGTTCGAGATATCCTCAACATTGTCCCGATAGGTCCCATCTGCCTGGATCATCACGCGATAGACCCGGCCAAACAGGTTGAAGTCGTTCACGTAATACGATCCCAGTTGCGCCTGCATGGTCTGGAAAATCTCAGCCACTGAAACCTGCAGGGTCTTGGCCTTTTCCCGATCCAGATCGACAAACAACTGCGGAACGTTGGCGCGGAAGGTCGTGTAGGCTTGGCCGATTTCTGGTCGCTGATTTGCCGCGTAGACAAAGGATCCCACGGCCGAGGCCAGATCCTGTGGTGTGCCACCTCCGGTTTGCTGCACCTCCATCTCAACCCCAGCAGACATGCCGAGGCCCTGAATGGGGGGCGGATTGAACGCCAGGACCGAGGCTGCGGATTCACCGTTCGCAATCGCCAATATCTTGGCGAGAATGGCATCAGCACTCAGATCATCCTCTTGCCGGTCATTCCAGTTGTCCAGGTTGACGAAAATCGCAGCGCCGTTGGTGGTGGTGCCGTTGAGCAAGGAAAAACCGTTCACCAGAACCGTACTGGCAACACCGGGTATCTCGCGTATCTGATCGTCCAGACGCGCGGTCACCGTCTCTGTCCGCTCCAGCGTGGCCGCATCTGGCAGTTGAACATCAACGAACAGATAACCGTTATCCTCAAGCGGGATGAAACCGCTGGAGGTGTTGGACATGATCGTTCCGGTTCCCATCGCAAGCGCTACGATCACGCCCAGGGCAACAATCGGCAGGATCAGCAGCTTGCGCACGATCGAGACATAGCCGTTCCGCACAGTTCCGATAAACCGTTCGAACAGAGCCAGTATACCTTTTGGAGGCCCGGAACGCGCCCTCAGAACCAACCCGCACAGCGCTGGCGATAAGGTCAACGCGTTGATGGAAGAGATCACAACAGCGGTCGAAATGGTCACCGCAAATTGCGAATACAACTGGCCTGAAATGCCAGGCATGAAGGTCACGGGCACAAACACCGCCAGCAGAACCAGCGTGGTTGCGATGACGGGGCCTGTGATCTGGCCCATGGCTTTGCGGGTGGCTTCGGGCGGTGGTAGGCCTTCGTCTGCGATGATCCGTTCGACGTTTTCCACGACCACGATGGCATCGTCCACCACGATCCCGATGGCCAGCACCAACGCGAACAGTGAGATCGTGTTCAGCGACATGCCAAAAGCCAAAAGGAAGGCAAACGTGCCGATCAGTGACACCGGGATTGCGACGGCTGGAATGATTGTTGCTCGCCAACTGCCGAGGAAAACAAACACCACCGAAATCACAAGGATAAAGGTCAGGATCAGGGTCGAGACCACATCGTTCAACGAGGCTTCGACAAAATCCGTAGTATTGAAGGGCACATCATATTCCACATCCGTTGGGAAGGACCGCGACAGCCTTTCCAACTCGGCCTGAACCCGTTCAGAGACCGCCAGCGCGTTTGCGCCCGGAGCCTGATAGATGCCAATCACGGTGGCGGGAACGGCCTGGAAATAGCCCGAGGCCGAATAGAACTGTGCCCCAAGCTCAACCCGCGCAATGTCACGAACACGCACGATCGACCCGGCATCGCCTGTGCGGATAACGATATCCCCGAATTCGGCAGCAGAGGTCAGGCGACCCTTGGATTTGATCGTGTACTGAAAGGTTTGCCCCTCGGGCACTGGGGGCGAACCGATTGAACCCGCCGAAACTTCGATATTCTGTTCCCGAATAGCGTTGATCACGTCCCCGGGTGTGATCGACAGGGCCGCCATCTTGTCCGGGTCCATCCAGATGCGCATGGCATATTCCAGATTGGTCAGAACATCCGCCTTGCCCACACCTTGAATCCGCGCCAGCGCGTCTTTCAGATTGATCGACGCGTAGTTCGACAGGAACACGCTGTCATAGGTCTCGTTGGGCGAGGTCAATGTCACCAGCAACAGCATGTTGGTCGATGCTTTCTGCGTGACCACGCCAGAGGACGTTACCTCGGTTGGAAGCGAAGACATGGCCTGCGCCACGCGGTTCTGCACATTGACCGAGGCGATATCGGGGTCGGTGCCCACTTCGAAGGTAATATTCAATGAATACGAGCCGTTATCAGACGACGTTGACGTCATGTAGATCATGTCGTCAACACCGTTTACCTGCGCCTCAATCGGGGCAGCGACTGTGTTTTCTACGGTCTCGGCATTGGCGCCGGTATAGGTAGTGGTCACGCTGACAACAGGTGGCGTGATGTCCGGGAACTGGGCGACCGGCAGAACCATATAGCCGATACCGCCCATGATCGTTAGGACCAGCGAAATGACAAGTGCCAGCTTGGGCCGGCTGATGAAGAGGGCCGAGAACATGTGTTATTCTCCCGGCTGCTCTGAGGCCACAACCGCGTCAACCGCGACGCCCGGACGTACCCTTTGCAAACCTTCGACGATCACGCTTTCACCTTCGCGTAGCCCATCCAATACGATAATCGCAGTATCGACCGTATCGCCGGTGGTGATATAACGCTGTTCGACCATTTGCTTGTCATTCACCACAAGAACAAATTCACCGCGCTGGTCGCGTTGCAGTGCCGCCTGCGGGATCAGCACCTGCAGCGTTGGCTCCAACGCCTCGATGTGAACGGTCAGGAAAGCGCCGTCAAGGATCAGACGGTTCGCATTGTCGAACTCGGCACGCATTGTAATCGCACCCGTCAGCGGGTCGATGCGGTTGTCGACAAAGACGATCTCGCCTGTCTCATCCAGTTCCGTGCCGTTCGGCAGGGTCACATGGACATTCGGGCTTTGGTCACTTTCCGCAAGTGAGGCTGCGTTTTCGTTAAATTGCTCAAGGATCGAGGTGAACTGCTTTTCGTTCAGAGAGAAATTCACGTAGATTGGGGCTTCGCTGACCAGATTGACCAATGCCGGGTTCGTGGGGCCAACCACATCGCCAACGCTGGTGGTCACGCGCCCGATCCGCCCGTCAAACGGGGCGTGGATTTGCGTATAGCTCAGGTCCAACTCAGCTTGTTGAATTGCAGCATTTGCGGCTTTGACCTCGGCCTCGGCAACCAATTCGTTTGCGCGGGCTGTATCGCGTTCTGATTCAGGCGTGGCGTCGCGTTTGAACAATTCTTCTTTACGATCAAGGTCAATCTTAGCCAGTTCCAGGTTGGCCTGGGCCCGGTTCAGGTCGGCTTTGCGGGCCTCAAGCGTGGCCTGATACAGGTCCGGTTCGATGGTGAACAGTAGCTCATCCTTGGTGACGAGTGCGCCGTCTTCGACATTCTGGCTTTCCAGAAACCCGTTCACCCGCGCCACGATATCGACCTTGTTGATCGCTTCGGCCCGTCCGATGAACGCCGCCTCATCTGTGATCTCTTGCGTATAAGCCGCCGCGATTGACACTTTGGGGGCTGGCGCCTCGCTTTGATCTTGCGCTAGCGCAGTATAGCTGACGCCCAAACTGGCCAGGGCGGCGATAGCCAAAGCCGGACCCTGATAGCGGAGGATAGAGTTCTTCAATTCAAGGGGCATGGCGGACGCCTCGTTCAAAAGGAATATGCGTCATGGCCCAAGGCCACGACGAGTCGATTGGTGTTTAGGTCAGGATGGCTCGTTTAGAGACATATCTCAAGCGCCTTGAGTACCGCGGTGAGTTGGAGTGGGCGGGAAATTGTTCTGGTTGCAGGCCAACTTAGATGTGCACCAGATGTAGATTTGGGTGCTGAACCCGTGGATAATCGGGATGCCCAACACAAATCAGGCAAAGGTTGGAACCTTCGCCTTAGGTCATAGAGCCGAGCGAAAAAGTCAGCCTATCAGTCGCGCGTTCCGGCAAAACGGCTTTGCCAATCTTCGCGTTGTTCATCCGTGATCTTGGCGAACAAAACGTCCGGAACCGTAAACTCATGTCCGGCGGGCAGGGCGTTCAGCGCTGTCTCGGCGCTGTCCGGCCAGCCTGTATCCAGCGTGTTCATGGCGCTCAGCATCCGTGCTGAAGCGTCGGGGATGAATGGCGCGCTGAGCACGGCGTAAAGACGGATCAGGTTCAGGCCCAGGCGCACCTGCGCGGCGGCCTGTTCCGGGTCTTCCTTGAAGGTCGACCATGGGGCTGCGGCTTGCAGATATTCATTTCCCGCAACCCAGATCGCGCGCAATTCCTGCGCAGATTTGCGGACCTCCATCGACTCCATATGGGTTTCGTAGGTGCGAATGCGTTTGCTTAGGTCTTCGATCAGCGCAGTCTCGCGCTCTCCAAAACGTCCGCCCTTAGGTACGACTTCGCCGAATTTCGAGCGGCAGAACTTGGTGATCCGGCTAACAAAATTGCCCAACACGTCGGCAAGGTCTTTGTTCACCGATTGCTGGAAGTTCTCCCATGTGAACTCGCTGTCGCTGCTTTCCGGCGCATGGCTCAGCAGCCACCAGCGCCAGTAGTCGGCGGGTAGGATCTCCAGCGCCTGATCCATGAAGACGCCACGGCCCTGTGAGGTCGAGAATTGACCACCGTCATAGTTCAGATAGTTGAACGATTTCAGGTGATCGACCAGCTTCCACGGCTCACCTGAACCAAGAATGGTGGCCGGGAAGGACAGCGTGTGGAAGGGCACGTTATCCTTGCCCATGAACTGTACGTAACGCACGTCATCCGCGCCTTTGTCGGTGCGCCACCAGCGTTCCCAATCCGCATCCGACTTGCCGTTGGCGTCGGCCCATTCCTTGGCGCAGGCGATGTATTCAATGGGTGCGTCGAACCAGACATAGAAGACCTTACCCTCCATACCGGGCCAGTCCTGATCGCCTTTCTTAACCGGAACGCCCCAGTCCAGATCGCGGGTGATGCCGCGATCCTGCAGGCCGTCTCCGTCATGCAGCCATTTCTTGGCAATGGATGTGGTCAGGATCGGCCAGTCGGCCTTGCTGTCGATCCACGCATCCAGTTGATCCTTCATCGCCGATTGGCGCAGATACAGGTGCTTGGTCTCGCGCACCTCGAGATCAGTCGAGCCGCTGATGGCGCTGCGCGGCTCGATCAGGTCGGTCGGGTCCAACTGCTTGGTGCAGTTTTCACACTGGTCACCCCGCGCGCGGTCGTAGCCACAGTTGGGGCAGGTACCTTCGATATAGCGGTCCGGCAGGAACCGACCATCGGCGTTCGAGTAGACCTGTTTTTCACTAACCTCACGGATCAGACCGGCCTCATCCAGCTTGCCAGCGAAGTGCTGCGTCAGGTGGCGGTTCTGTTCGCTGGACGAACGTCCAAAGTGATCGAAGCTCAGGCCAAAGCGTTTGGCGATATCGGCCTGTACCGCATACATATCGGCGCAATATTCGGCCACTGGCTTACCCGCCTTGGCGGCAGCCAGCTCAGCAGGCGTACCGTGCTCGTCGGTGGCGCAGAGGAACATAACCTCATTCCCACGGCCACGCTGGTAACGTGCGTAAAGATCGGCAGGTAATTGCGAGCCGATCAGGTTGCCGAGGTGCTTGATCCCGTTGATGTAGGGGATCGCCGAGGTAATAAGAATCCGGGCCATTTTGCGTTTCCACGTATCTGTCTGCGCGCCCGTCTACCTTATGTGACCGGCCAGAAAAACCCCGGCTTTCATCTGGATGACATTTTCGGCGCCACGATATGGAAAAAACAGGTTGACCAAAGGTCAGTGATTGCCGAAATGTCGCGCGCTAAACTACCCATAGGTTGTAATATTGAATCACAACCTCTTGAATTTCGACAATGAACTCCCATCTTATTGGTATACCAAAGTATACAATAACGAGGGCTATTTCCCTATGTTCGACTTTTTGCTCGAGGGTGCTTTTGCGCCCTTTACCCTAGCGCTTGCATTGCTGTTCGGCCTTCTGGCGCTAGAACTGATCGCTTTGCTGCTGGGTGCAAGCCTGATGGCGGGCGAAGGCGATCTTGATTTGGATATGGCTGACGGGCCGGATCTGGATGTCGGCAGTTTTGACCTCGACATCGATGCGGATGTGGATCTGGGCGATTTTGAGCTGGCGGATGTCGAACCTGACGCGCCCACGGTCGCCTCAGCGGGTCCTTTGGCTTGGCTGGGTATCGGCAGGGTACCGGTCATGATCTGGCTTGTCGTGCTGCTTGCGGGTTTTGGACTTTCAGGCATGGGCCTGCAGCTTGCTCTGCGCGATCTGCTGGGCTTTGACCTGCCAGGCTGGATGGCTGCCCTACCTGCTGGAGCCTTTGGTCTTTGGTTTGCACGCGGCTTTGGGGGCGTCTTTGCGCGCCTTCTGCCCACGACCGAGACCCAGGCGATGTCCGAGCGGATGCTGGCCCGTCGCCGTGGCTTCATCTCGCAAGGCACCGCATCGCGCGGACGCCCGGCCGAAGTGCGCGTGATGGATCGCTTTGGCAATGCGCATTACCTGCGGGCCGAGCCGCTGCAAGACAGCGATACGCTGGAACAGGGCACCGAAGTGCTGGTGCTGCGCGACCGACGGCAAGACCGGTTCGTTCTGGTCGGCCTTTCGAACTGACAAAAATTTAACCCCAAATCGGAGGATTTTGCATGGAACTTACTTTCCTGATCACCACAGTTGCGACCATTTTGGCGGTCGTTCTGTTCATCGGCCTTGTGCTGGGCCGACTTTATAAGCGCGCGACCCGCGAAGTCAGCCTGGTCAAAACCGGGGCAGGCGGCAAGAAGGTCATTATGGATGGCGGTGTCATCATTGTGCCCTTGTTGCACGAGGTCAGCCCGGTCAACATGAAGACCTTGCGCCTTGAAGTGCAACGTAGCGGTGAGGCTGCTTTGATAACCAAAGACCGTATGCGGGTTGATGTGGGTGTGGAGTTCTACGTCTCAGTTATGGCCACCGAAGAAGGGATCGCACGCGCTGCGCAGACCTTGGGTGACCGGACTTTTGATGTTGAACAACTGCGTGAGATGATCGAAGGCAAGCTGATCGACGGTCTGCGCGCTGTGGCGGCGCAAATGACCATGGACGGTTTGCATGAAAATCGCGCCGACTTTGTACAAGAGGTGCAGAACGCAGTGTCCGAGGACCTATTGAAGAACGGTCTGTCGCTGGAATCCGTTTCGCTGACCGCTTTGGACCAGACACCGTTTGAAGCACTCGATGAAAACAACGCCTTTAACGCCGTTGGTATGCGCAAACTGGCCGAGGTGATTGCGACCTCAAAGAAAGAGCGTGCGCAGATCGATGCCGAGGCCGAGGTTGAGGTGCGTCGCGCAGCCATGGAAGCCCAGCGTCAGAAGCTGTTGATCGAAAAGGATGAAGAACAGGCGCGGATTGAGCAGACGCAACAGGTCGAAACTCTGCGCGTCGCGCAGGAGGCTGAGATTGCTGCACGGACCGAGGATTCGGTGCGGGAAACCGAACGGGCGCGGATTGCGCGGGAAGAGGCCATCCGCTCAGCCGAAATCGAACGCGAACGCAAGATCCGCGACGCGGAGATTGCCAAAGAGCGTGAGATCGAAGTGGCCGAGCAAGAGCGACAGATCATCATCGCACAGAAATCCGAAGAGGAAAGCCGCGCGCGTGCATCGGCTGACCTCGCCCGGGCCGAGGCGACCAAGGCGACCGAAGCCGTGGCAACCGCCCGTGAGGTGGCCGAGGCCGAGCGTCAGAAGCAAATCGTTCTGATCGAAGCCACGCGTGAGGCGGAACGTCAGGCCACAGCGATCCGTTTGTCTGCGCAGGCCGAGAAAGAGGCCGCCGCTGACCGCGCCGAAGCCCGCCGCGAAGAGGCGCAGGCCGAAGCCGACGCGCTGAACATTCGGGCCGAGGCCAAGAAGAACGACATGTTGGCCGAAGCGGAAGGTAAGCGCGCGATTGTTGAGGCCGACAACGCTCTGTCCGCAGCACAAATCCGCATGAAGGTCGATATGGCACGGATCGAAACCATGCCCTCGATCATTTCGGAAATGGTCAAGCCTGCGGAAAAGATCGACTCGATCAAGATCCATCAGGTCGGTGGCATCGGTGCGGGCGCGACCGGTGGGGCGGCCAACAGCGACAAGCCGGTGGTCAATCAGGCGCTTGACTCGATCATGGGTATGGCGGTGCAGATGCCCGCGCTCAAGAAGCTGGGCGAAGAACTGGGCCTGTCTATGGAAAACGGTGTTGGTGGCGTGGTGAACGGTGCGCTTGAGGCGACCCCGGAGCCAGCGATCACATCGCCAGACACTGCCGATCTGGTCGAAGACGAAACGCGTAGCGACCCATAAACCAAATGGGCCGGGATTTCCCGGCCCATTTTTCTTTTCTGAGCGTTACTTCCAGAAATTGTTTGCATGCGAGACGGTCTGAAAGTTGACGGCCACAACGTGAGAGACACCAATCAAACTATCCGCGTTATTTGCATATTCAGGGCGCATCCGGTTGCGGGCTGCATCATCGGGTTGCGCCAGTTTGACTGCCATACGGGACAATTTCACTGCAAGCTCATAACCTTCTTCTGGTGTTTGAGTTTTCAAACTGGGTAGCCAGGACATTTCACTCTCCATTTGTATCGTGCGCGACCTAAAATGCAAAGTTGACGAAACCAGTGTTTATGTCAAGGATAATATCGTGCGCGATATAAATGAGGCTTTGAATTGGACAGTTTTGATATCCCTAAGCAGGCGGATGATCTGTTTTGTTTTGGCGTTTATACCGCGTCGCACGCAATTAACCGTGCCTACTCACCACACCTTAAGAAGTTGGGTTTGACCTATCCGCAATACATCACGCTAACTTTGCTGTGGGAGCATGATGGACAAAAGATCAATACGCTTGCCCAGCAACTCGGGATGGAGACCAGCACGCTAACACCGTTGGTCAAGCGACTGGAGAACCTGGGCCACGTAACCCGGTCGCGCAGTCAAACTGACGGACGCGCGGTAGAGGTTTTCTTGACCGAGCAGGGTTTGGCTCTCAAGCACAAAGCGCCAGAGATCACCTCTTGCATGATTGAGCAAACAGGGCTGGACAAATCGGAACTGCAAAAACTGCAAACGCTACTATTTCGACTGAGAGACGGATTGAATGGTGGCCGATGAGATGCCAATCGAGCTTACTCTTTCCCCTCGCGCGATCGTTTTAACAGACCTCCGATCGTGAACGAGGTGCGCGGGGCATAGACGTAGTTGGTTCGCGCATCCGGTGTTGGGCGAGACCGCATGCGGGCCAAACCAAAGCCGATCAGCCCCAGATGCCCAACGGCCACAAAGGCGAACAAAGCGCCTGGGCCGAATTGTTCGATCAATGTCGAAGACACATAGGGCGAGGCGATTGCGCCCAGCGCGTACCAGAACATCAGGGCCGCAGACAGTTCGACCCGTTGTTCGGTGGTGGCAAAATCATTGGCGTGGGCTGACGATAGCGAGAAAATAGGGAAGGTGGTCAGGCCAAAGAAACCAGCCGCCAGCATCACGCCCAGTGTTCCCGCCCCGCTGGCGGCCATGGTGACTCCACAGCTGAGCACCGCGGCAGCGGAAAGCCAGATCAAAACCCAGCGCCGGTCATACTTGTCGGCCAACCAACCAAGCGGATATTGGGCCAGTGCACCGCCCAAAACGAAGGAGGCGAGGAAGAAGGCGATCTGATCCAAGCTCAAACCCACCTCTTGACCATAGACCGGGCCGACCATCCTGAAGGATGCAGAGCTCAGCGCCGAAACGATCACGCCAGCAACGGCCAGCGGTGAACAGGCCCAGGCCAGTTTGGGCCTCAGCCGTGGGGCGCTGGGGGTCTGAGGTTGGCTGGCCCGTGTTAATGTCAACGGCAGTAGCGATGCACAGCACAGGATCGCCAGCAGGTTATACGAAACATAAGATGCAGGCGGCAAAACCGCGATGATCAACTGCGCGCTGAGCGAGGCCCCCAGATCCGCGATGCGATAGGTTCCCATCGCCCGCCCGCGCGTTTCGTTTGTGACTTTGGCGTTCAGCCAGGCTTCGATGACTGTATAGCACCCGGCCACGCAGGTGCCCGAGGCAATTCGCAATGCGGCCCAGACATAAGGGTTTTCGGTCAAGGTATGCCCGATCAGACCCATCGCACCCAGGGCCGTGCACACGGCAAAGGCGCGCGAATGCCCAACGCTGCCCATAAGACGTGGCGCCCACCAGCAGCCGATGAAAAACCCGATAAAATGCGCCGAACCCAGCAGACCGATCTGTTCGGTCGTGAAGTTCAGCGTTATGCCCGAGATCGCATCCAGTGGCCCAACGCCGCCTGTCGACAGTTGCAACAGAATGACGGACAGGAAGAGGGCGGCAAAGGAAATGATCGTGCGCATAATGAGACCACGCTCTACCTGTCTCAGGCGCTTTGCGCGCGCCTAATCGACGCCTTGGTGTCGTTTTTCGCGAATTCGGAGATTAGTTCAGTCGTGTGATCTGCGCCATGATGTTCAGGCCAACCGTCTCATCAACTAGATCGGGATAGCCGGAGGCTCCGTATGCATGACGGTCCAGCGCACCAGTCAGCTGGATCGACAGGGCATCAAGATCATCCGCAGCGCTGCCGGGCGCACGATAGAGCGCTGCATTAAGGGTCACCGGCCGGGTAATGCCGCGCACGGTCAGGTCGCCTTTAATCGAGGCCCCAGCCGAGATGCGCCCACCCGGGCCAAGCTGGATTTTGGTTGAGGTGAAGCGAATGGTCGGATGCGCATCCGCATTCAGCACGCTTTTTCCCAACATGGGTCCGCGAGCAAAGGGCAAACGCGTTCGTGCAGCCGCCACATTCAGGATGACGTCAACCTTGCTGTTTTGCAGGCGTTTTGTATCCAGCTGAATGTTGGCAGATTGGATCGGCATGGTACCCGATTGCGCCACCCCAGACAGATCAAAGGTGAACCCCACCGATGTGCCCTTTGGCGCAAGCGCATAGGGGATCATCACGGATTGTGCCGCCCCCAAGCTGGGCCATAGTGCCAATCCAGCTACGAAACTGCGTCTGGTCATTCTGGTCATGCCGATCCCTTTCGCCTGTTTTGCCCATGCCGGATGTGGTCTGATCCGCCCCTGTGCTGATATCTGTTGTCCTGACGCTAGAACGCAGGACGTAATGATTGGTTAACACGCGAGCTTGCAGTCTTATTCGCTCCGACCTCAAATCAATTGCCGTGGGTGGTTCGCCGGCAACAATCGATGAGCGCGTCTATTTGTTGGAAACGCTAGGGCGATGGCCTTGGCCCGGCCAATCACATCTTGCGTGAACTGTCTTCGCCACTTCTCGCAGGTTGCAGATGCATCTGTGCGCGAGGGGCTGCCATAGTGGCCTGCCAACTCGCTGGGGGCAGGGCGCGGGCGCGGCGGCGGGTCAGGGTCCAGCGTTTCGTCTCATCCCGATGTGCAGCGGCCATGTGCCAACGCGTTTCGACCCCCTGCGCACCACCGTCGCCGGGGGTCAGCAACAGACCCAGCGGGGGCTGCCCTATGTCACCCTGTTCCGCTGCCAGATGCAGTCGCCGCACCGGTGTCAGGCCCGGCGCGCCGGGCAAATCGCTGATGACCAGCGGAACGGCACGGCTGCGCAGGGCTTCTTCCATGCACCACAGCAGGTCCTCGGCCCGTTTGGGGCGGGCAAAGAGGAACCTTCCGGGGTCAGCAAAATCGACCATTCCGTGGGGGTTCAGCTGGCCTAGCTCCCATGCGGGGGCAATCCACAAGACCGGGCCTTGGGTCTGCCCGGCAAGCCACATGGCGAAGCTGCGCCGGGCGGGGCCGCAGGCTTCGTGCACGCGGCCCTGTTGCAGGGTGACCTCATCATGAAGTTTGACCCCCGGCGCGGGACGCGCGGGCTTGGTGCCAAGAAGCTGAGCAGACATGATATGCGTATATCATGTTCCTATTTTGTTCTCAAGTTGCGAACGCGCCTAACGCGATAGGATCATCCGGCCATCGGTGAACTGGATGTTGGAAAACCTGTGCAGGTAATCCATGCCCAGCAGCGACTGGTGCAGCTCTCCTTCGTTGATCCAGGCCGAGACATTGCGATCCGCAATTGGACCCAGTTCGAAACTGTCCAGCCGCACAGGTGCTGTCCGAACCTCTCCGTTCGCCGTGATTGCGCGCCCGAAATAGTTCAGCTGATCAGGGTCGATACCCACACGCTCCGCATCCTGCGCGCTGAGCACGATTTGGCTGGCCCCGGTATCTACAAGGAACACAATGGGTTCGCCGTTCACGGTGACTGGCAGGTAATAATGCCCGTCCTGGGCACGCGGCACCTCGATCATATCGCCGGTGACCGCCATCTGCGGGGCCAGGCTGACCGAGGATCGAATATCCTCCCACAAGCCAATGACCGCAATGACCCCCACGAAGATAAAAACCCAGGCCATGACCTGTTGCAGGGTTTTGTTCAGGGACTGACGGTTCTGGGCGACAAACCACAGCAATATGGCCGCGCCAAGTACGACCAGATACACCAAACGCCCGATATCGTCGCCATTCATGCCGTTGCCCTTACAGTTTATTCTATACTCTATATGGGGATTTACGACGCAAACCCAAAGGCCTTGAGGCCATCCAGAATGAACTGAACAGACAGGGCGGCCAGCAGCATACCCAGCAGACGGGTCAGCACGTTCAAGCCCGTTTTGCCCAGAATACGCGCGATCAGGCCGCCTGCCAGAAAGAACAGCAGGACCACCGCCATGACAGCCAGCATTACGGCCACTGCCGCTGCAATTCCTTGAAGACCCGGATGCTGTCCGGACAACAGAATAATCGTCGCAATCGATCCCGGCCCGGCGACCAAAGGGATGGCGAGCGGAAAAACCGACGGGTCGTTGTGTTCCTCTTCCTCAGCCCGATCTTCGCGCCGTTTGGTGCGGCGTTCGAACAGCATGTCCAGCGCGGTCAGGAACAAAAGCGCGCCACCGGCAACCTTAAACGCCTCCATCGAGATGCCGACAAAGCCCAGAACCGCCTCACCAAAGGCGGCGAAGGCAATCAGAATGCCGGTTGCAACCAAACAGGTGCGATAGGCCGTGCGCCGCCGGGCGCGCGCGTCCATATCCTGTGTCATGGCGACAAAAATGGGTGCGGTGCCGAACGGGTCGATCACGACGAACAAAGTGGTGAAGGCGGTGATGAAGAAGGCAGCGTCAATCATGCGGCATTCTCCGCCTGCTCCAGTTTTTCGGCGGCCGCAACCCACAACGCCTCGGCCTTTTGCATGGCCTCGGTGACTTCGGCGAATTTGCGGTTCCAGGTTTCCAGATCATCGATCCTGTCATCTTCGTACAGGGCCGGGTCCGCCAGTTTGGCCGAGAGCTTGTCGTGCATATCCGTCAGCTTCTCAATCCGGTCCTCGCACTTGCGCAGATCGGCGCGCAGGGCCAGCATGGTATCCCGCGAGGGGCGTTTGGGCTTTGTTGCCTGAAGCTTTTGCTTCACCGGCTTGTCGCGGGCCAGCAGCATCGCGCGATAGGCTTCGAGGTCTTGATCAAAGGGTTTGACGGTGCCGTCCGAGACCAGCCACAGCCGGTCCGCCACCAGCGACAGCAAGTGCATGTCGTGACTGACTAGAACGACCGCACCGGAATAAGCGGTCAGCGCTTCAACCAACGCCTCGCGGCTTTCGATGTCCAGATGGTTGGTCGGTTCGTCCAGGATCAGCATATGTGGCGCGTCGATAGTGGCGATCAGAAGCGACAGGCGCGCCTTTTGACCGCCCGACAGACGTCCGACTTCGGTTTCTGCCTGATCGGCGTTCAATCCGAACCCAGCCAGACGCGAGCGCCATTTACCCGGAGCCTCATCCGGGCGCAGACGGCGCAGATGATCCAGGGGCGTTTCATCCACATACAGCTCATCCACCTGATGCTGCGCGAAATAGCCAATGCGCAACTTATTGCTGCGGCTCATCTTGCCCGCCATCAGGGGCAGTCGGTCGGACAGCAGTTTCGACAGGGTCGATTTACCCTGACCGTTCTTGCCCAGCAGCGCAATGCGATCATCTTGATCAATGCGCAGGTTCAGACGGCGCAGCACTTCAGTCTCGCCATAGCCCGTGACACCGCCTTCGATCTGGATAATCGGCGGCGACAGTTCTTCGGGTTCGGGGAATGAAAACGCGCGAAGCGCGGCTTCTTGCGGGGTCGAGACCAACTGGATGCGCTCGATCATCTTCAGGCGGGACTGGGCCTGCACAGCCTTCGACGCCTTATAGCGAAAGCGATCCACAAAGCTTTGCAGATGGGCAATGCGAGCCTTTGCCTTTGCATTCTCAGATTCCGCCTGCGCCAGACGTTCCGCGCGGCGTTCGGCGAATTTGTCATAAGGCACGGCGTAATAGGTGAGTTTGCGGTCTTCCAGATGCAGGATCGAGCCGACGGCGCGGTTCAGCAGCCCTCGGTCGTGGCTGATGATGATGACCGTATGCGGGTATTTCGCCAGATAGCTTTCCAGCCACAACGCGCCTTCAAGATCCAGATAGTTGGTAGGCTCGTCCAAAAGCAGCAGGTCGGGCTGCGAGAACAGCACCGCTGCCAGAGCAACGCGCATTCGCCAGCCGCCCGAGAAATCGGAGCAGGGTTTCAACTGGTCTTCGTCATCAAACCCGAGCCCCTTGAGGATCGATGCCGCCCGGGCCTCAGCCGACCAAGCGTCAATATCGGCCAGACGGGTTTGAATATCAGCAATACGAGCAGGGTCCGTGGCGCTTTCGGCCTCAGCCATCAGCGCGCTGCGTTCTGTGTCAGCCGCCAAAACGGTGTTGATCAGCGAGACATCGGATGAGGGCACTTCTTGCGCCACCCCACCAATCCGCGCGCGTTTCGGGATCGAGATAGCGCCGGATTCCAGCGCCAGCTCTCCGCGGATCAGGCGGAACAGAGTGGTCTTGCCGGTGCCGTTCCGACCCACCAGACCGACCTTGTGGCCATCGGGGATGGTCGCGCTGGCCCCGTCGAACAGGGGGCGGCCTTCAACGGCATAGGTGATGTCTTCGATCCGTAGCATGAAGGGGCTCTTAGCAGAGCCGTGATGCAGCCGCCAGCGGCTTGGCATGTTCAACTGACGGGCAATGTGTTAGCGCTGTGTCGTTTGCTTTTCTGACACGGTTTTCGACATGCGCGCGGCCCGGACGCCCCCAAATTTGATCACGCTGATCTTCGCCACCGCACTTTCCGTGTTGTCGCTGAATATGTTCCTGCCCTCGCTAGCGCATATGAGCGACGACTTCGCGGTCGACTATGGCCTCGTGAACTTGTCAGTGGCAGGATATCTGGCCGTCTCGGCGGTGCTGCAACTGATCATGGGGCCGCTGTCAGATCGGTTTGGGCGCAGGCCGGTTCTGTTGATCTGCATGACCGTCTTCGTGATCGCGTCAATCGGATGCACGCTGGCCGAGTCGATCTGGGTTTTTCTGGGTTTCAGGCTGTTGCAGGCCGTCGTCGTAGCCGGGTCGGTTCTGTCCAGTGCCTCGATCCGGGATCGATATCCGCCCAACGAAGCCGCCAGCAAGCTAGGATATGTTGCGATGGCCATGGCGCTCGCGCCTATGCTGGGTCCAATGCTGGGCGGCGCGCTGGACATGCTGTTCGGCTGGCGCGCGGGGTTCGTTTTGTATTCGGTTCTGGGGGCAGGGCTGTTGGCCTTGCTGTGGTTCGACATGGGAGAGACAAACACAGACCGTTCATCAACCTTGGTCGCGCAATTGAAAGAGTACCCGCATTTATTTCGCGCCCGTCGATTTTGGGGTTATGCGCTATGTGCCGCGTTTTCGATCGGCGGGTTCTACAGCTTCATCACTGGCGCGCCCCTGGTCGCCGCTGCGTGGTTCGACCTCAGCCCGGCGATGCTGGGCTTAGGGATCGGGATCATCACAGGTGGCTTCATGGTGGGCAATTTTGTCACTGGACGCATCGCGGCGCACACCCGGCTAACCACGATGATCCTATGTGGACGGATCGTGGCCTCGGTTGGACCGTTCTTCGGTTTATTGTTGTTTGTAGGCGGTCACGGCTCAGTCTGGGTGTTTTTCGGGTCGGCCATCTGTGTGGGATTTGGCAATGGCTTGACCAACGCCAATGCCTCGGCCGGAGCGATGTCGGTCCGGCCCAAACTGGCAGGCAGCGCCGCGGGGTTGTCTGGGGCGATGGTCGTGGCGCTTGGTGCCATCCTGACCTCGATGACAGGTGCATTCGTCAGCCCCGAAAATGGCCCGTATCTGGTGCTGAGCATGATGAGCGGCAGCAGTTTTGCTGGCCTTTTGGCGGTGCTTTACGTCCGCAGGTTGGACAGGATCGACCCGCTGCCCCAGGCGATCTGAGCCGTGAACCATCATAACACTTTTCATAAGGCAAATACCGTGATACGCGGCGCGCGATGGATTTCGGCGCGGGCCCCGCGTCACATTGTAAGGAGAGGCCAAAATGGCACTGGAACGCACATTCTCGATCATCAAACCTGATGCAACCCGCCGCAACCTGACTGGCAAGATCAATGCCAAATTCGAAGAAGCCGGTCTGCGCATCGTGGCGCAAAAACGCATCCACATGACCAAAGCTCAGGCAGGCAAATTCTATGACGTCCACGCCGAGCGTCCGTTCTATGACGAACTGTGTGAATTCATGTCGTCGGCTCCGGTTGTTGTTCAGGTTCTGGAAGGCGAAGGCGCCATTGCCAAGAACCGCGAAGTCATGGGTGCAACCAACCCTGCAGATGCAGCCCCAGGCACCATCCGCGCCGAGTTCGCTGAATCGGTTGGCGAAAACTCGGTCCATGGTTCGGACGCGCCGGAAACCGCTGCGGTTGAGATCGCATATTTCTTCTCGGGTATCGAACTGGTCGGCTAAGCCACCGTTTCGTGCTGATTTCGGGCCGCTCCGTTTGGGGCGGCCTTTTTCGTTCAAACCTGTTTCAGATCACTTGCGGACACGCGCACCCCGATCGCGTTCAGGTCTGAGACCAACTGGCTTTCCGCTGCGGGTTTGGCGCCGGCTTTGATCGCGTCAAACCTTTCGCGTAATTGCTTCTTCTCTTCGCCCTTACAATCGTTCCATGGGCGACCCTGAAGACCCATGACCAACACGTAGTACCCGATGAAATGTGCCTTGGTTCCGGCCTGTAACAGTCGGGTATAGGCCTCATCCGCGCCCAGTTCACGTAGGTCCTGCGCGGAGTGTATCCCCGCACGGGCGCAAGCTTCTTCGAAGGCGGGGCCAAGATTTCTGATCGAGGACACAGGTTCGGACATGGGTTTGGTTTAAACGTCCAACCAAGCGCTGTCACCCCAGCATTGACGCATTCCGGTTTTGCTTGTGTTCCGACGGATCTGAAGATTTCATGTCCTCATGAGATTAGAGACAGAGACGTTGTTTGTCCTGCGCGGCGCGTTTGATCCATCTGAGTTTGTCGGGCTGAACCTGCGATATGATCCGGAACGGGCTTCCAAGCCCTTTGTTCTGCTGGATTGTCATGACCAGTCGATCCGCGCATCCGGTCGGATGTTGCTGGAGTTCGGCGGGTCATTGCACCTGCTGGATGGCCAAGGCACGCGTTTGAGCCAAAGATGCAAGGGCCAAAGGCGTTTTGTACAAGACTTGCCAGACGGCCCGCTGCGCGACGCTTTGAAAGGATTTCCGAAACTGCGCGCGCTGATGGCAATTGCCTCGGGCGAGGTCGAGGAGGGCAGCCTTGCCGTTCTGGATGATCTCGAGAAAACCCAGGTGCGTGGTCGCGTCACGGTTTTGTCGACGGTAAACGGGCAGGCGACGATTATTCGCCTCAGTCGTTTGCGGGGATATGACAAGGCCTACCTCCGTGCCTGCGACGCCATGTTGGCGGCTGGCTCGGACAGAGCTGACCTGTCTGCGATTGTTCAAGCCTTAGAGCCGGGTGAGGCCCCATATCGGGCAAAGCCCGAGATCACTTTGGGACGATCAGAGCCTTCCATTCAGGTGGCTACTGATATTATATTTACTTTTCTGAAAGTTGCGCGGCAAAATGAAAGTGGAGTTATCGCTGATATCGATACCGAATTCCTGCATGATTACCGCGTTTCTCTGCGCCGAATACGATCTGTCATCAGCTTGTTTAAAGGTGTTTGCTCCGACGATCAAACCGCTACGCTGAAAAAGACCTTCTCAGATCTTATGACCCCGACCGGGCGTGTGCGGGACTTAGATGTCTATCTTCTTGAAAAAGACGTATATTACAGCCTTGTGCCGCACACACTTCACCCCGGATTGGATGCCATGTTCGGGCAGTTCCAGAAAGAGCGTATGCAGGAACTCTCGCGGCTGACCCGCAGGTTACGCAGCAAAGCCTATCAAAGCCAGATCGCAGAGCTAACGGCGCTGTTCAGCACCACCGAGGGTCTGCAACCGGGGCCAAACGCGCAGCGCGGGGCCTATGACTACGCCTGCGCCCTGGTCTGGAAGCGCTATCGTAAGGTCTGCAAGATTGCGCGCAGCATCACGCCTGAAACACCGGATGAGACTGTGCATGATCTGCGGATCGATTGTAAGAAATTGCGCTATCTGATGGAATTCTTTGCGCCCCTTTTCGATGCGAAAGATTTCAAATCTATTCTCAAACCATTGAAAAAGCTTCAGGATAATCTGGGCCTGTTCAATGACTACTCGGTCCAGCAAGAGGCGTTGCAGCAGTTTGCCGCGCAGCAATCCAGCGCTCAAGGACGCGTTGAGGTAAAGATCGGTTTGGCGGTCGGAGGGCTGATCGCCGTGCTGGATCAACGGCAACGGGCCGAGCGTGACCGTGTGATCGCCAATTTCCAGCAATTCGATGCCCCTGACACCCGTCAGATGTTTCGCCACCTGTTTCATCGGTCCAAGGAGTGAGGAATGAAAATCATTGCCTGTTACAGCAACAAAGGCGGTGTTGGAAAAACCGCCACTTCGGTCAATCTGGCCCACGCCTACGCAGCAGCGGGCAAGCTGGTCTTGCTGTGCGATCTTGATCCGCAGGGGGCCTCGGGGTTCTATTTCCGTGTGAAACCTTCGAAGAAGCTGACGGATGCGCGGTTTTTCGAGGATGTTAAGCGCTTCACCCGCGCCATTCGCGCCAGTGATTTCGAAGGGTTAGACATTCTTCCGGCGAACCTGACCTTTCGTGACTTTGATGTGTTTCTGTCGCGTATGCGGAACAGCCGGTCGCGCTTGAAAAAGGCTCTGACGGCGGCGGGCAGTGACTATGATGTCATCATTCTGGACTGTCCGCCCAACTTTTCAACCTTGTCCGAAAACATCTTTAAGGCCGCAGACCA
This sequence comes from Ruegeria sp. AH7, assembly GCF_056541325.1. Lineage (NCBI taxonomy): Bacteria > Pseudomonadati > Pseudomonadota > Alphaproteobacteria > Rhodobacterales > Roseobacteraceae > Ruegeria > Ruegeria sp. AH7. The sequence goes on from NZ_JBQFYF010000002.1 coordinate 675,339, forward strand.
GATCGTTGTGCCGGTGATCCCGACAACGTTGTCAGAGCGGACCTTTGAGCAGTTGGTCGGGTTCTTCGACGAACACAAACTGCCGAAGAAGAAGCTCAAAGCCTTCTTTTCGATGGTGCAGCAGCGCAAAACGTTACATCAGCAGACGATGGAGATGATGCGCAAAGCCTATCGCAAGCGGTTCATGCACAGCAGCATTCCATTTGCGGCAGATATCGAAAAGATGGGTCAACATCGCGCACCGGTGGTGACCTTTGCCCCGCGCGGTGCGGCAGGGACGGCCTATCAGGCACTTTACAACGAGTTGGAAAACGGGGTGGTTTCGACCAAATGAGCAAGGAAATCGAACGTAAGTTTCTGGTCAACAACCTGCCAGACCTGAGCGGCGCAAAAAGGGCTGTGGTGCGACAGGGCTATCTGACGGCCCCCGAGGATTCGACCGAACTGCGCCTGCGGCAAAAGAATGACCAGTATTTCCTGACACTCAAAAGTGCAGGCGGTTTGGTTCGGGTGGAGCGTGAGACCGAGATGTCCGCTGAACAGTTCGAAACCTTTTGGCCCGAAACCGAGGGTCGACGGGTTGAAAAAGAACGCTTTACCAAAAGTTTGCCAGATGGGCGGGAGTTCGAGCTGGATATCTTTCAGGGTGCGTTGGCACCATTGCGGCTGGTCGAAGTGGAATTTTCCAGCGAATCCGAGGCACTTGGTTTCACACCGCCCGCGTGGTTTGGCGCTGACGTGACCGAAGATAAACGCTATAAAAACAATAACTTAGCCATTGATGGAGCACCTGCCTAGGCTCAGCGCGACAGGTTCAGCGTAACCTCAAGGCCCGGATCACAGTTGCGGGCCACGAACTTCCCTCCATGCATATGCGTGATCGCAGCAACCAGCGCCAGGCCAAGCCCGGCATTACGCTCGGTCCGGGCAGGGTCGAGCGTGACAAAAGGCAATTGCAGGCGGGGCAGGTCTTTGGCGGGGACGCCTGGCCCCTGATCGCACACGCTGAGCTGGGCGAACTGGTCGTCCTCACTAATTGTGATGGTGATAGTCGTGTCCTTGGGAGCATAGCGCATTGCGTTTTCCAACAGGTTCGACAGCGCTTGTGACAGCAACGGGCGGTGACCCTGCACTGGTGCGGCCTCTCCTTCGACCTTGAGCTGGATGTTCTGATCAGCGGCAACCGGGTCGTAGAGTTCGATCACATCGCCAACGAGGTGCTGCAGATCGACCTCTTCGAACTGTTCGCGGCCCAAGCCGGCCTCAGCCCGTGAAATTTCGGTCAGCTGCCCCAGCACGCGCAAAACGTGGTCGATTTCCAAAGTAGCGCGGGCGATATCAGCCTCGCGCTCTTGTTCGCTTTTGCCCGGGTCAGACAGCGCCTCGACCCGTTGTTTTAGACGCGACAGGGGGGATCGCAGATCATGCGCAATCGAATTTGATGTCGTGCGTAGGTTGCTGATCAGCTCCTCGATCCGGTCGAGCATGTTGTTCAACGTCCCTGCAACCTGATCAAACTCGTCTCCAGTGCCGCGCAAGCGCATACGTCGGGACAGATCACCCGAGACGATGTTTTCCGCGGTGCTGGCGATGTCCGACAGGCGGGAAAAGACCAAGCGGGTGAACAGCCAGGCGATGAGGACGCTCAGAACCAGAGCAATGCCAAGGGCCAGCGCCACGGATCTCAGCAAAACCCGATCAAACTGCTGACGCGCGACAGCGTCGCGTCCGACGATCAGGCGCTCTTGGCCGGGCAGGCGGATCGAGGCGGCTGAGACGGGGACAAGTTGGTCGTTGTCAGCGCGGCGCAGTTCCAGTTCCACCCAGCCACTGCCTGCCTTAATATGCTCGGGCCATTGCTTGAGGTTTCCAACCAGCTTGTTGCCAAACCGATCCGTCAGCAGGTACAGCGCATCGCGTTCCGAGGCGCTGGGAAGGCGCCGTTCGATGGCTGTGATCAGGCCGATCAACCCGCGGCGTTCATATTCGTCGGCCAGCCCTGTGAGTTCCGCTGAAACGACCGAGCGGGTCTCGGATTCAATGCTGCGATTTGCCGTGAAGTAGACTAAGGCCAGTACGGTTGCCGTCAGAAAAATGCTGAGCACCATACTGGCCAGTACCAGCCGTGTTCTGGAATTATTCAGAGAAAGCCGAAGGTTATCCATCAGACATCATGTAGCCTGAACCTCTGACGGTTTCAATCAACGGTGCCTCTCCGCCTTCATCCAACTGGCGGCGCAGTTTCGAGATATGAACGTCGACAACATTGGTGTTCGGGTCGAAGTGATAATCCCAAACGCCTTCCAGCAGCATGGTACGTGATACGACGCGGTTCTTGCGGCGCAGGAAGAATTCCAGAATCTGGAATTCACGCGGGGTCAGGGTGATCTCATGCCCGTCGCGGGTGACCTTGCGGGTCAGCAGGTCCATTTCAAGGTCTTTGCAGGTCAGCGTTGGTGTCTCTTCCGATTCCTGAGGGCGGCGCAAAAGTGCCTCGATCCGAGCATGTAGTTCCTGAAACGAGAAGGGTTTGACCAGATAATCATCCGCGCCCGAATTGAGCCCCTTCACACGCTCATCCACCGCGCTCATCGCGGTCAACATCAAAACCGGTGTCTTCAAACCGGCTGCGCGCATGGATTTGATCAGCGACAGCCCGTCCAACCCGGGCAGCATCCGATCCAGCACGACGGCGTCGAACCCACCATCTGTCGCGTGGTACAGACCCTCGCGGCCATCGGCGGCAACCTCGACCACATATCCTTCTTCGCCAAAGCCCTTGGCGATGAAGTCCCGTGTGTCTTCGTCATCTTCAACAATCAGAAGGCGTCGGCTCATGATCGGGTTCCTTTCTATCGGAATTTAAACACAATTTCCGTATAAAGCACATGGTTTTGACGAGGCTGCCTCAACAACTCTGTGCCGGGTGCAGCCTCGCGCACCCGGCACGCCCGACGGATTGCGGACAAACCAATCCAGCCGGGAGGCGCACGCCAAATATCCCCATCATGAGGCGTGCGCGGGTTTGAGTTCAGGCGATCTCGACCGCAACGAAAATCTGGTTGCCGCCGCGATTGATCAGCACCAGCGCCGGGTCAGTTTTTTCGCTGTCCAACGCCGCTTTAAGCGCGTCGGGTGTCAGCGTGTCCTGGCTGCCCAGTTTGACAATGACATCACCACGCTGCAGACCAGCCTTAGCCGCCGGGCTATCAGGCTGCAGATCAGTCACAACCACGCCGTCGACACCCTGTGCCACGCCCATCTCGGCCCGTGCGGTATCGGTCAGCAGAGCGACGGTCACACCCAGTTGGGTGCCCGAGACCTCGGGATCGACCGGAATATCCGCCTCGGTCGATGCCGACTGATGCTGACCGATTGTCAATTGAAGCTCTTGAGTATCCCCATTGCGCAGCACGGTCAGCGTGCTTTCAGTGCCGACCTTGGTGGTGCCGACCAAAAGCGGCAGATCGCCACTGTTATCAACGGCTTCGTTGTTGAAGCTCAGGATAACGTCACCTTGTTGCAAGACGCCTTCCGCTGGGCTGCCAGCCACAACATCTGAAACCAGCGCACCGGTCGATTTTTCGATGCCAAGGGCAGCCGCGAGTTCCGGGCTGACATTCTGGATCGAAACACCCAGCCAGCCACGGCTGACCTGACCATCGTCGCGCAGGTCGGCAGCGATGTGCTCTACGATGTTCGACGTGACCGCAAACCCAAGGCCAACAGACCCACCGCTGGGCGAATAGATGGCCGAGTTCACACCAACCACTTCACCTTCCATATTGAACAAGGGGCCGCCCGAGTTGCCTTTGTTGATTGCCGCGTCCGTCTGGATGAACTCGGCATACGGCCCCTGCGAGATATTGCGGCCTTTGGCCGATACGATCCCTGTGGTCACGGTCGAGCTGAGCCCGAACGGGTTGCCGATGGCCACCACATCTTCGCCAACACGGATAATGTCACTATCACCCAGTTCGACGGCTTGCAGCGCTTCACCCGCATCGATTTTCAGAACGGCAATATCGGTCAGTGGGTCGGTGCCGATCACTTCAGCCTCAAAACTCCGATCATCGTTCAGGCGCACGGTCACGCTTGTGGCATTGTCAACAACATGGTGGTTGGTGATGATATACCCGGCCTCGTCCAGCACAAATCCCGATCCCAAACCCTGTGCCGGACCGCGCTGTGGTGCCTGGAAGCCTTCGGGCCCACCGAAGCGCTTGAAAAATTCACCAAACGGATGGGTGTCGAGGTCAAAGTCTTGGCTGGATGCAGGGCTAGTGGTCGGGTCCTGTTCGGCGATGATGGTCACGACCGAAGGGAATACGGTTTCGACCAGATCAGCCAGCGCTTCATCCGCCAGCGCGGGCAGGGCAGTGGATGCAAGCAACGCGGCGCCCAGTGCGCTTGCGCCGATCCAGCCGGATTTCTGCGGCAAAAGAAGCGAGGATTTACGGATGCTCATTTAGGTCTCCTGTGTGTTTCACGCGATTGCAACCGCGCGTTAAAGCCGGAGATATGCCGATAATCTGGGTGTTACCTGATGGTTTCGTTAAGAAAACTTAATTTTGCCACAAAGGAGCAGTTGAGTGCAGATCATCGCCGCCCGAGGATTCGTTGAGTCCTAAGTGGTCGCGTCGAAGAATCAGTGGATTGTTGCCAAAATCGGCGTCAAACAATCAAATCTATTGCATTGCCTTTCTTTTGAGGACAATGCGCACCACCCAAAATCCGAAAATTATGTGATCTTCCTTGGGTTGAGCGTCGAATTTGCTGGTGCAGAAATTCATGTACTAACCGGCTATTTTTATTGCCTTTGGGTCAATTATGCGTGCTCATAAATGGTGTTTCGTTGCAAGGGCCTGATCTCGGATACAACTTATAGTAATGTTGACAAAAGCGGGATGTTGCTCAAAAGCCAGAAGAGCAGTCCTGAACTGGTTCGTTTTGCCCAATTTTATATTGTTTTGAGAGATCAGATCGGGGTAAATAACCTTACCCAAGTGAGGGGGAGCCGAAAGCACTAGGGGGTGCCGACGGTGTTCTCAATCTCAGGTAGTGTATGTTGCATGTTAACGAGGGGGTCTTGTTTAGGTTTCGCAGCATAGTCGACCAGCCCGTTTGGCGTTAGGTCGCGCATTTGAGATTGAAGAAAGTGGTAGTCCTTTATTGGGTACGCGGCCCGGTTGGCAACAACCGGGTCGCAGCTATTTGGGGGACAGGGTATTGCCGTCCCGAACTTTTTGCCAGTTCGCCCAGTCTTCCGGTGTATCCAGGTCACACAGCGCGTTTCGACCGGGAAGGGGCACCAAGCACAGGCGCGCACCGTTCGAACGTATGACGGATTGCGCACCCGTATCTCCGGTCAATTGCGATAAGGTGGCAAAAAGGCTCTGGTCGAACAGAACCGGATGACCGGGTTTGCCGCTTTGGGTAGCACCTCGCCAGATCAGATGGTCTGGGTTCCGCTCACGAGCGCGCAGCACCGCCTTCAGATCGTCTAGCGTCAGGTCCGGTAGGTCTGCGAGCATAATCATGGCCGCAGGCGCATCGAGGCTGACAAGGGCCAAAGCGCCCCGTAGGCTGGCATTCATACCTTCGGCTGCATCAGGGATTGGTGCGATCTGCACATTAAGCCCTGACAATGCCTCGTATCGTGGATGAGGCCGTGGCGGTAGCGCGACCATGACCGGTCCAGCCGCCATCGCGGTCAAAGCCGAGCGTCGTAACAGGGGAATACCGTCAATCTCTTGCATCAATTTGTCGGCGCCGCGCATACGGCTTGATTGCCCGGCGGCCAGCAGCAGGATTGGTATCTGTATCATGTGGACAACATGCCGCCCCAGTGGCGGCAAGTCATCCCCTCATGCGCGCGCCATCCGCATCAAACAGCGGGGTCGAGATCACACGGGCCTTGCGCAGATCCCCCAGGATTTCGATTTCAACCTCCAGCCCGTCCAGCGCACGGTCAGTTGGCAGGAACCCCAGGGCGATGGATTTTTGCGCGTGGTGCGAATAGCCGCCCGAGGTGCAGAACCCCACAACAGCGCCCTCCAGCCAGACAGGCTCATAGGCGTTGACGTCCGCATCTGCCGCGTCGACTTCGAAGGCCACAAGTTTGCGTGCAGCACCCGCTGCGCGGTCCGCTTCTGCAGCAGCGCGACCTATGAAATCGGCGTTCTTCGAAAATGAGATAAAGCGATCCAACCCGGTCTCAGCTGCAGTATAATCAGGCGAGAACTCCCGCATCCACGAGCCAAAGAATTTATCTAGCCTCAGGGACATCATGGCGCGCATGCCAAATGGTGCTATGCCAAACGGTTGCCCGGCCTGCCACAAGGTCCACCAGAGCTGCCTTTGCGCCATCGGATCGCAATAGATTTCATATCCCAGATCGCCGGTGTAGCTGACCCGTTGCACAATGCAGTCGGTCATGCCGATTGTCATCCGGCGCACATCCATGAATCTGAGGTTCGAAATATCCTCACGTGTGCAGGCCGACAGGACCTGTGCGGCCTTCGGGCCCGCGATCTGGAAGCCGTTGAGTTGATCGCTGATGTTGTCGATGGAAACTCCATCGATTGCGTTTCGCTGGAACCAGCGCATGTGGAAGGCCTGACTGCCATAAGAGGCGGTCAGGCGGAATTCGGTCTCACTCAGGCAAGACACAGTGAAATCCCCGATCAGCTTGCCCTTGTGCGACAACATCGGTGTGAGCGACAGGCGCCCCGGCTGCGGAATCCGCCCGGCCATTATCCGATCCAGCCAATCCCGCGCCTGTGGCCCCGCGATCCGGTACTTACCGAAATTATGCACCTCATTGATGCCAACACCGTTGCGGACGGCGCGGACCTCGCGGCCCGTCGCCTCGAATGCATCCGAGCGGCGGAAAGAGGGGGTCTCAAAGCCCGGCTCATCGCCATGCGCGAAATAGTTCGGCACCTCCAGCCCATATTGCTGACCCCAGACCGCGCCCAGTTCGCTGAAGATGTCATACATCGGCGTAGTGCGGTTCGGACGCGCGGCGGGCAGTTCCTCGTTCGGGTAGGCGACACTGAACCGTTTCTGGTAGTTCTCGATCACCTTCGGGCGGGTATAGCCGGGGCTGATCCAGTTGCCGAACCGGGCGACGTCCATGGCAAACACATCGCGCTCCGGCTCGCCCTCGATCATCCATTGCGCCAGCATCAAGCCAACACCTCCGCCCTGGCTGAACCCGGCCATGACACCGCAAGCGGACCAATAGTTGCGCATCCCCGGCACCGGCCCGACCAGAGGATTCCCGTCGGGCGCAAAGGTGAACGGGCCATGGATCACCGATTTCACCCCGGCCTCGGCCAGCACAGGGAAGCGGTTATAGGCGAACTCAATACTGTCGGTGATCTTGTCAAAGTCATCGGGCAGCAATTCATGTCCGAACTCCCACGGCGTTCCATCCACGGCCCAAGGCTTGCAGGGTTGTTCGTAGAACCCGATGCACAACCCTCGCCCCTCCTGCCGCAGATAGCTCTCTCCTGCAGGGTCCATGACGTGCGGATGTTCTCCGCCTGCGTCGATGATCGCCTCGATCTGGGGGATCGAGTCGGTGACCAGATATTGATGCTCCATCGGGTGCAGCGGGAAATAGACACCCGCCATCGCGCCGACCTCGCGCGCCCAGAGGCCGCCTGCGTTGACAATATGTTCGGCGTGGATCGTGCCCTTGTCGGTGACTACATCCCAGGTGCCATCCGCACGCTGGTTGGTTTCGCGCACCATGCAATGGGTCTCGATCGTGGCGCCGCCCATTCGGGCTGCCTTGGCGTAGGCATGGGTTGTCCCCGATGGGTCCAAGTGCCCGTCCAGCGGATCATAGAGCGCACCGATGATGCCGTCGGTATTGGTGATCGGCGCGATTTTCTTGATCTCATCCGGGCCGACGATTTCGGTTTCCAGCCCCATGAACCGGTGCTTGGCGCGTTCGGCCAGCAGCATGTCGAACCGATCCCGATTGTCAGCCAGCGTCACCCCGCCCACATGGTGAAGCCCGCATGACATGCCGGTGATCTCTTCCAGCTCTTTGTACAGACGAATTGTATAGCCCTGCAGCGCCGCCATGTTGGTATCGCCGTTCAGAGTGTGAAATCCGCCCGCCGCATGCCAGGTCGAGCCCGAGGTCAGCTCGGACCGTTCTAGCAGCATCACGTCTGACCAACCCAGTTTGGTCAGGTGATACAATACCGAACAGCCAACAACGCCACCGCCGATCACGGCCACACGGGTTTGAAGTTTCATGAATACCTCCGTCAGAATTGCGGTCAGTCTGATCGGAGGGTGGTGTTCTGCATGTGAAAATACGACAAAGTTTGTCGGTTAGAGCGCATCAGTTTTTACCAATGCGCTCTGATTGGCGCTTGTTACAGTGTGGAAAGAGGTCTGATCTTCAGCTCTGTGATCCGATTGCCTTCGCGCGACGTCACCTCGAACCGGAAACCGTGGAACGAGAAGACCTGACCCACAACAGGGATCATCTGAGCCTCATGGATCACCAGCCCGGCCAGCGTGTTGGCCTCTTCGTCGGGCAGGGACCAATCCAGCGCGCGGTTCGCGTCGCGGATCGTCATCGCCCCTTCGACAAGGTATTGCCCATCCTCGGATCGGGTCACTGGCACATCTTCTTCGATATCGAATTCGTCTGCGATCTCGCCCACGATTTCTTCGAGGATGTCTTCGAGGGTGATCAACCCTCTCAGTGATCCGTATTCATCCACCACAAGCGCGAAGTGGCTGTGCATCCGCAGAAACTCACGCATCTGGTCATCTAAAGTGGTGGTTTCCGGAACGAAATACGGGTCATTTGCGACCTTGGCGATATCAAAGGATTTCAACCGATCCGCATCACCATCGGTGCCGCCAACCTGCGCATACATGGCGCGGAACAGGTCTTTGGCGTGGACGACGCCCACGATGTTTTCTGGCTCGTCCCGAAAGACGGGCAAGCGCGTATGCTGACTTTCAAGACATTGCTTCAGGATCGCCTCGGGCGCGGCATCCGCGTCGATCATCTCGATGTTCGAGCGATGAAGCATGATTTCTTCCACCACCCGGTCGCCCAGGTCGAGTGCCCCAAGAATCCGGTCGCGGTCTTCTTTCTCGACCACACCTTCGGAATGACCCAGCTGCAGGGCGCCTGCGATCTCTTCCCTTACAGCAAGGATATTGCTGTCGGGGTCAATCCGAACGCCGAACAGGCGAAGAACCCCACGCACCAACAAGCGTACAGCGGCCACGATGGGCGAGAAGACGGTGACAACGACGCCAATGATCGGCGCAACCGCCGAGGCCGCCTTTTCCGAGTTGGTGATAGCATAAGTCTTGGGCAGAACCTCGGCAAAGATCAGAACCAGCAGGGTCATGACCAGCGTCGCCAGCGCCACGCCGCTTTCGCCGAACAGTCGCGTGAACAAGGCCGTGGCCAGCGAGGCCGCCAGAATATTCACCAGGTTGTTGCCCAGCAGAACCGATCCAATCAGACGTTCATTATCTTCAGTGATTTCCAGCGCTTTTTTCGCCCCGCGAGAACCTTTGTCGGCCTGTGCACGCAGCTTGCCGCGGGATGAGGCCGTGAGCGCGGTTTCCGAGCCGGAAAAGAAGCCTGACAGGAAAAGCAAAAGTAAGATGGCGCCTGTGGTAAACCAGAATGCGCCGTCGATCAGAGAGGATGTGGGTTCCATCGGTCCTTGGTTGTTCGTGTTTCTGCACCCGTTATGGGGATGCTGCCCCTATGGATCAAGGGTTTAGCCCTGATCTTTGGGGTCTTTCGCCAGCGGGTGATGCTCTAACACCAGTTCGGCCAGTCTTTCGTCCAGAACATGGGTGTAAATCTCGGTCGTGGCGACATCGGCATGGCCCAGCAGGGTCTGGATCGAACGCAGATCAGCCCCATTGGCCAGAAGATGCGTGGCAAACGCATGGCGCAACGTGTGCGGCGTGACCTTTGCAGGGGAAACGCCGCCAGCAACCGCCAGGTCCTTGACTAGAAGAAAGAAGCGGTGCCGTGTCAGGTGCCCCGATTTCCCGCGCGAGGGGAACAGGAAGCGTGATTTCTGCCCGCCTTTCTCAAGTGCTCTCTCTTCTGCATCATCGCGCTGCACCAGCCAATCGGCCAGCGCGTCGCGGGCGGGTGGGGACAGCGGCACCATGCGTTCCTTGCCGCCTTTGCCCAGAACCAACAGCATACGCGGGTCACCGCGCGCCGAGGAGACGGGCAGCGAAACCAGTTCGGTCACGCGCATGCCGGTGGCGTATAGCAACTCCATCAGGCAGGTGTTCCGGATCCGGTCTGATGCGCTGCGCCCGGTCGTACGTGCGGCCTCAAGCAGGCGATCCACTTCAGCGACATCCAGCGTTTTTGGCAGCCTCTTAGATCGGCCGGGGCCTTTGATCTGAATTGCGGGGTTGGCGTCTTTCCATCCTTCCTCAAAGGCAAACCGAAAGAGCTGTTTGATCGCTGACAGACGGCGCGCACGGGTGGATTTCGACAGGCCTTGAGCGTCGCAATCGATCAGATAGGCTTCGATCTGGTCGCGGTCTGCGTCACCTAGCGCAATCTTCCGATACTCCAGCCATGCGGCAAAATCCTTCAGGTCGCGCCCATAGGCCAGCAGCGTGTTGGTTGCTGCCCCAAGCTCGGCCGCTTGCGCCTGTAGAAAGGCAGAAATCCACAATTCATGAGAGGCTGGCGCGCTCATCACGGTCACCGTTGCAGGATCAGAAGGGTCAGTGCGGCGCGTCTTGCCGTGTCCTCCAGACCCACACGGCGAAAGGCAGCGATGGCGGCAGACAGGTCCACAAGGTTCCCACGTGCGCCATGTGCGAACATCTGCATGGCTTCCAGCAGCGCCTCACCCAACTGGCCCTGATCCAGCAAAGCGTCGATATCCGGCGGAACTGGAGCTGCCCATTGGAACCCCTGTGACACCGCATCCGCCAAGGGTGACGGAGAGATTGCACGCCCCGGATCGCCTTGCGCAAGGGCGGTCAGGAACTGCGTTTCGGTCGATGTGTCTGGCGGGGACATAGCGGCCTGTTCATAAAGCTCGGACAGCATCAGAATGCGCCACCGCAGCGCGTCTGTTGCGGGCACTGGCAGGGTTACGCGCGCCAACTGATCGGCGAACAGCTCGGCAAACGGAACCTGCAGCCCGACGCTACGCATCTGATCCCAGACGTGAGGCAGTGTCTTGCCGATAGCCTCGGCATTGCCGGTTTTCAGCGCGCTTTCGAAACGCTGGATCGCTGCAACCCGGTCCCAGACGGCGCCCGAGGCAGCCGGGTCACGCTCGGTATAAAGCCCAAGCAACTGGTTGGGAGTCAGCGCGCCGATCCGGGTCAGGCGCTCGGCAGCTTCGATCTGAGCTTTCCAGCCAGCCACATCGCGCAGGTCCGCATTGGCAAAGGCGCGCGGCAACGGCGCCGAGGGCAACCGCTCCCCGATCGCTTCGAACAGGCGAAAGGTTAGGGGGTTCGGGTCGTCCGGTTGGGGAAGATAAGCCGCGTCTTCATAGAGTTCGGGGCTGAGAAACCGGTCCAGTAGATCCAGCTCTTCCGGCGGCAGCAGGCTCAGCGCATGTGCGGCCTCAAGCGTCAAAGCAGCAGACGCCCAATCCCCCCGGCGGGCTTTGCAGAAGATCTGCGCCGCATAGTCAGAAGACAGATGTGGCTGCGCGATCAGAGCGGTGCAGCTGCGATCCTCATCCCCGGTCAACAGCGTGGCATCGAACCAACGCTGAAATCGCGCCATCGTGTCAGTAGGGCCGGCCAGTTGAACAAGCGACTGCGCGGGATCGGCGGCGCCAAGCTGTATCAAACGATCCAGCCGGGCCAGCAAAAGGGCTTCCTCAGCACCTGGCCCAGCAGGCGCACGGGATTCCGACAGCAGAAGCGTAAACAGCAGGCGCTGCATGGCCGGGTTGGTCTTGACCGGAACGCGCGCGATCAGTTCAGCCAGACGCGCGGGATCGCTGCCCTGCCATAGGTCGACCGGCAGGCCGGTGACCGAGGATGACACAAGACCCAGCGGCTGAGACAATGCCTCAAGCGGCGTCACCTCGACCTCGGGCTGAATGCCATTCTGGGTCACTGGTGGTTCCAGCAGGACTGTGCCGGGTAAGTTTTCTGGCGGTTCGGTCAGCCATTCGATTGCCGAAAGGGGCTCTTGCGCGTGCGCGGCCCCGGCCAACAGCACTGCCACCGCAATGTGCTTAGTCGACATCCAGAGTAACCGGCTCACGGATTTCGCTTTGAGGGGCCGAGAAATCGGCCCCAAAGAACGGGCCGATATAGGCATAGCCAACGAGCCCGATGAAGCACAGGCAAATTATATATATCAGGAACTTGATCAGACGGCCCATGGCGTCACGCTGCCTCAATTTTTGATTTTGGCCAAGTTATAACTGGCATTTTTTCTAAGATCACGTCATTCACGATGAAATGAGCGAAATTAAGCATAACACGCGACTTGCGGATGACGGATCATCATATGATCTGCACAAAACGGTTGTGCTTGTAGGGATGATGGGGGCCGGAAAGACAGCTGTGGGCCGGGCCTTGGCCGCACGGCTGGGCGTTCCGTTCCTCGATAGCGATGCCGAAATCGAATCGGCGGCCAACATGACAATCCCCGAAATATTCGAACGCGATGGAGAGCCGTTTTTTCGTCAGAAGGAAACGCAGGTCATTGGTCGTTTGCTGGATGAGAAGCGGGGGATACTCTCTACCGGTGGTGGCGCGTTTATGTCTGCCGAAAATCGCAGGATGATCAGTGAACGCGGCGCAGCGGTTTGGCTGCGCGCGGATCTGACTGTGCTTTGGAACCGGGTGCGTCACAAGGATACGCGCCCCTTGTTGCACACCGCCGATCCATACGCCACGCTCAAGGCCCTGTACGAGGATCGCGTTCCGATTTATGCCAAGGCCGATCTGATCGCGGACTCGGATGGCGAAACCTCAATCGACAATATGGTGGACCGCGTGGTCGAGGCCTTGTTGGCTCGCCCGGATGTTTTGGAACGAAAATAAATGCATCAAACCGTACATGTAGAGCTGGGCGAACGCGCATATGATGTCGAGATTGGCCACGATCTGCTGGCGCAATCGGGCGCACGGATCGCGCCTTTGCTGCATCGCCTCAAGGTTGCCGTTCTGACCGATGAAAACGTGGCAGCGCTGCATCTGGATGCGCTGCGTGACGGTTTGGCTGCTGCCGGGATTCAGATGTCTGCGCTTGCACTACCCGCAGGTGAGGCGACCAAAAGCTGGCCGCATTTTGAACGCGCCGTTGAATGGCTGCTGGCCGAAAAAGTCGAACGCCGCGATGTTGTTGTTGCCTTGGGCGGTGGCGTAATCGGAGACCTTGCGGGCTTTGCCGCCGCCGTGTTGCGCCGTGGCGTACGGTTTGTTCAAATCCCAACCTCTCTGTTGGCGCAGGTCGACAGTTCGGTGGGTGGAAAAACCGGGATCAACGCGCCGCAGGGCAAGAACCTGATCGGCGCGTTTCATCAGCCTTCGCTTGTGCTGGCCGACACCTCGGTTCTGGGGACAATGACCCAGAGGGATTTCCTGTCTGGATATGGTGAGGTCGTCAAGTACGGCCTGCTGGGCGATGCCGCGTTTTTTGACTGGCTTGAGGCCAACGGCCCAGATGTTTCGACTGGTGATATGGCCGCGCGAGTCAAGGCGGTCACACGCTCGGTACAGATGAAGGCTGACATCGTCGCGCGGGATGAGACCGAGCAGGGTGACCGGGCGTTGCTGAACCTCGGCCATACATTCTGCCACGCGTTAGAGGCCGCGACCGGCTATTCCGACCGTTTGCTGCATGGCGAAGGCGTTGCCATGGGCTGTGCACTGGCGTTTGAGCTGTCATCCCGTCTTGGCCTGTGTTCGCAGGAAGACCCAAGCCGTGTTCGGGCGCATCTGAAGGCCATGGGCATGAAAACCGACCTGTCCGATATCCCCGGAGAGCTTCCGGATGCCAAGGCTCTGGTCGACCTGATGGCGCAGGACAAAAAAGTGATCGACGGTCAGTTGCGCTTTATCTTGGCGCATGGGATCGGTCAGGCTTTTGTCACCTCGGACGTACCGCGCGATGCGGTGATGTCGGTGTTGCAGGATGCGTTGGCAGCGCGCTGAAGCGCTATTCAGCGTCCACCTATAATCATCAACTCGGCAATGTTCTCGCGTGTGATATAGCCGATCATATTCCCTGTTTGGCTCATCACCGCGACCGCAGGCGCGCCTTTGTGCAACTCGCCCAACACCGTTTCCAGCCCTGTGGTCAGCGCGACTTGGGGGATATCAGCCTCCATGATCGATGTTGCCGAGTCGGATCGTGGATGATCCCCGGCCAGCGCTGCAAACAGCCGATCGCGTGTGACAAAGCCCAGCAGCGCTCCGTCAGATTCCAGCACTGGAAACTCATGCTGAGTTGTGTGGATCACGGCCTCGGCCGTTGTGTTCAAAGTATCCTGAGGCGACAGAGAGCGAAACGCGGTGATCATGGCGTCGCGTGCCAGAACGCGCCGTGCCACTGACCTAAGCGCGACGTCTTGATTTTCGGAATTGGCCGCGATGAACACAAAGACTGCGATCAGAACCAGAACCGGATTGCCTGAACTCAGCCCCCAGAACCCGAAGCCAACCGCGACGATCTGGCCGCTGACTGCGGCGATACGGGTGGCGGTGCTGCGATCCATACGCAGACACAGAAGGGCGCGAAAAACACGCCCCCCGTCCATGGGAAAGGCCGGGATCATGTTGAATGCCGCCAACAGCAGATTGATATAGGCCAACCTCTGCAGTAGCCCTGAACTGGCCGTATCCAGATCGGCGAAGGACCCAAGCGACATCCCTGCGCCAAGCAGAACCAGCACCAGCCAGATGACGATATTCACCGCTGGGCCTGCTAGGGCCACGAGGACTTCTTGTATCGGTTTTTCTGGCATCCGCTCCAGCCGCGCCAGACCGCCGATGGGCAACAGGGTGATGTCAGGGGTTTTGATGCCAAAACGCCGGGCCATCAAGGCGTGGCCGAACTCATGCGCAACGACGCAGGCAAACAGGGCCAGCACAAACAGCAGATTGTCGACGGCCGCTGGCCAGCCGCCGCTGGAATAGGCCGCAAACCCGACCCAGGCGAGCAGAAGGAAGAAGGTGACATGGACCCTAAGTTCGGACCCGAGTAGTCGGCCGAGCGAAAAGGACCATGTCATGCGGTGCCTCCGTTTTGCTTAGAACGGAATCTCGTCGTCGTCGATTCCGCCGGATGCCGGGGCAGGGGCATTGGATTGGCCGCCATAGGGATCGCCATAGCCGCCACCGGCCTGACCGCCGCCATAACCACCCGACTGGCCACCACCGCCACCTTCGCCACGGCTGTCCAGCAGGGTCAGTTCGCCACGATAGGGCCGCAGAACAACTTCGGTCGAGTAACGATCCTGCCCGGACTGGTCCTGCCATTTGCGGGTTTCCAACTGACCTTCGATATAGACCTTGCTGCCCTTGCGCAGATACTGCTCGGCAATGCGAGCCAGCGGTTCCGAGAAGATGGCCACAGAGTGCCATTCCGTCCGTTCGCGACGCTCGCCAGTGTTACGGTCTTTCCAGTTCTCAGATGTGGCGATGCGCAGGTTGCACACTTTGCCACCGTTCTGAAACGACCGCACCTCGGGATCGCGGCCAAGATTGCCGACCAGAATGACCTTGTTGACTGAACCCGCCATGTATTTCCCCGTTCTGTATTACTTTGAATGCGCCGAATCTGACGCCAGATATCTTTGCGACCCTATATCGCCTGCGTCATGGTTAAAACATGATTGATCACACTATCGTTCGGCAAGAAATCCCACCCAGGCCTTAACCAAGCTTTCATTTTTGACTGGAATACCTATACTCCGACTGATTTTTGAGCGAGCGGGATAAGCTTTGATGCGTTCTGTGTGTGTTGGTTTAACGGTTCTGGGCATTGTGCTGCTGTCGGGCGCTGCGCAGGCGGATACCTTGTCGACCAAAAGTCGAATGGATATTTTCCTGAAACAATCCAAAGTGTTGGATGGCCGCGCTGCCACGCAATATCGCGGGTCCGAACGTCTAAAGCCCAAGACTTCGCAAGGCAGTTTCGCCAAACGCTATACCGGTAGCTATCGTGGCCAATATCTGACCATGGCGCGGCAAGCCGCCCGTCTTCATAGCATCCCCGAGGAGCTGTTCTTGCGTCTCGTGCAACAGGAAAGCGGCTGGAATCCGCATGCAAAGTCGCACAAAGGGGCGCTGGGTCTGGCGCAGCTGATGCCACAAACGGCTGAACTGCTGGGCGTGAATCCGCATGACCCCAAACAGAACCTGGAAGGCGGCGCGCGGTATTTGTCCTGGCAATATCGCAAGTTCAAATCCTGGCCCTTGGCTCTAGCCGCCTACAACGCTGGCCCCAAAGCGGTTGAAAAGCACGGCGGTATCCCGCCGTACAAGGAAACCCAGAACTATGTAAAAGTAATCTGGGGCGGTTAAGCCCTGATGCTGCGACGCAGAGCGCCCCATTCTTGATCTTTCACCGATGGACCAACTAACCTGAAAGGGTATTGCCCACCAATTGGTGAGACCCTTCATGCCTGTTGATCACCCTCAGATTCCCAAGGAAACACTGGCCAACTGGCAACAGCTTGTGGATCTGGTTGCAGAGCTGGCAGATGTACCAGCAAGCCTGATCATGAAAACCGATGCGCCAGATCATGCGGTATTGATCACATCGGATCATCCAGAGAACCCGTATCCCGTCGGTATGAGTTTTCAGCTTAATCCGAAACTCTATTGTCACGGCGTTCTACAACGCGACGCAGAACTGGTGGTCAAGGATGCCACCTGCGATCCGGTCTGGGCAGACAATGACGACCTTGAACACGGTATGACATTTTACATCGGCTTGCCGTTGAAATGGCCGGATGGATCGCTGTTCGGCACAATCTGCGTTCTGGACCGCAAGCAAAACAGGCGCGCGTTGTTGTTCCGCGAAGGTCTTACGCAGTTTGCGCGTATGGTCGAGTCGGATTTGGCCTTGTTGCAAGAGGTTTACCTGCGCCGCGCCCTGGAAGAAAAACTGAACGAGACACTGGCGCAGCTCGAAACCCGCGTTTCGGATCGCACCCGCGAGTTGCAAGAAACGAACACAGCATTGCGTGTTTTGTTGTCCAGTTTGGATGATGACCGTAAAAGCCGAGATCACGAAATTGTCGATCAGGTGCGTAGCCGCGTATTGCCATATCTCGAAAAGGTGCGTGCTCAGCTTTCAGAGGACGAAGCGCAATGCGTATACCTTGAATTGGCTGAGAAAAACCTGAACGAGATTACGTCATCACTCTCTGACGAACTCACGGATGCCTTCGCCGTGATGACTCCGACCGAGATTGAAATCGCACAGATGGTGATGTTCGGAAAGACAACCAAAGACATAGCCAAAGCGCTGTCGCGGGAAACGTCGACCATCGATTTTCACCGCAACAACATCCGTCGCAAACTGGGCCTTGAAGGGCGCGATAAGAACCTACGCAGCCATCTGCTCTCGATTTCGTGATGTTCGAATATGGGGTTTGTCCCCATATTTCACCCTCAATTTTCCGGTCTGAGCCCATATGCTTTGACTTGTTACCCTCTGCCGAGAGGTGCGGACTAACTGCACACAACCAACAGAGAGGTACATCAAAATGGATCCTAAAGATCTGAAACCCACCCTCCTGAAAGGGAACAGGGATCATCTGGCACCGGGGTTGTCGCGCCGGTCTTTCTTTATGGCAGCGGGCGCAGCGGGCGTCGGCGCAACAGCTTCGGTTCTTGGCGCAAAACCAGCAGAGGCGCAATCGCAGGCCTGGCTACAGCCGGGTAACAACAATCATGTGATTGATCTTCAGGGGTCCACCGGCCAGGCCAGCACCGGGGCTGTAGGCATCGATTACTACGGTCATTGTGCAATCAAAATCACTTCACCCAATGGGGCAACTGTTTTGTTTGATCCTTGGCGCGATGATCCGTCTGGTGCCTGGGGACTTTGGTTCCGCAATGAATTCCCGCAAATCCCTGTGGACATCACGCTGTCGACCCATGCGCATTTTGACCATGATGCGATTGAGCGTCCAAGCTCGACCATGGTGTTGGACCGGATGGTGGGCAATTTCGAGTTTGCCGACGTCAAGATCACGGGCTTTGCCGATAAACACGCTTGCGTTGCACCTGGATGGTATGACTGGACGAATGCGCTCGCCGAGTTTGGGGTGGAAGCCTGCCCGCCGAACAATGTCGGCCATATGGATATGGTGGTCTATCTGGTCGAAACCGGCGGCATCCGTACGCTGATCTGGGGCGACAATCGCCATAACCCACCGCAGGAGTTCTGGGATGCCATCGGACAGGTCGATGTTCTGACGCTGCCGGTGGATGGTTCAGAACACATTCTCAGCTTTGATCAGGGCAACGACATCGTGTCTAAGCTCAAGCCCAAGGTCATCATCCCGACCCATTACCTGAACGAGGTCACGTCTTACACACTGACCACACTGCAATCTGCCGATGATTGGGTCAAAGGACAGCAGAGTTACAAGATGCTCGACAGCGCCAGCCTTCAGCTTGAAGCTGGTGAAATTACCGGAATGAGTGAGGAGTTCATGCATTTCGGGAACAACGTCATGACCGGCTGAGGTCACGTCAGAAGGCTTCCGCCACTCACGCATACCAATACGCGCCGCCTGTCTCCCCACAAACCGCGGCGCCAACAGAAAGGGCGGGTCGATGACCGGCCCTTTCCAACTCTGATCAGCGGTTTATTCTGCGGCGATTTTGATCACCGGCTCCATGCGCGCCAGAATGTCCTCGGCCAGGTGGCATTTAACCTGATGACCTTCGGCCAGTGTTCTGACTGGTGGAACATCCGATTCACACCGTCCGTCGGGCACTTCGGATTTCCAGCGGCAGCGGGTCTGGAACGGGCAACCTGGCGGTGGGTTCATCGCGGATGGGATGTCTCCCTCCAGAACGATATGCGTTTTCTCGATGGATGTATCCGCAATCGGAACCGCGCTCAGCAGCGCTTCGGTATAGGGGTGATAGGGGGGCGAGAAGACCTGATCGGTTGTTCCCAGTTCGACCACATGACCCAGATACATGACCATCACCCGGTCGCTGAGATAGCGCACAATCGACAGGTCATGGCTGATGAACAGCAGTGTCGTCTTGTGCTCGCGCTGGATCTCCATCAGTAGATCGGTGACCGCCGCCTGTACTGACACATCCAGCGCCGAGACCGGCTCATCCGCTACCACAATCCGTGCATCGCCCGCAAAGGCGCGGGCGATGCCGACGCGCTGTTTTTGACCGCCCGAGAGCTGCCGCGGCATTCGATCCGCAAAGGCGCGGGGCAGTTTCACCAGATCCAGCAGTTCCAACATGCGCTTCTTGCGTTCAGCCTCGGAATTGCCGACGCCGAAAATCTCCAGCGCGCGAATGATCTGGCGCCCAACGGTCATCGAGGGGTTCAGCGTGTCAAATGGGTTCTGGAACACCATCTGCACTTCACCCACGGTTTTCGCGTCGCGTTCTTCGATGGGCACGTCTTCGATATTTCGATTGTCCAGCAGTATTTGACCGTCTGTCGCGGTCTCAAGCCCCATCAGAACCTTGGCGAAGGTCGACTTACCACAGCCGGATTCACCGACGATCGCCAGCGTCTCGGATTCATGTGCCTCGAAACTCAGCGTCTCGTTGGCTTTCACAACCTTTGTTTCACCGCCTCCGAACAGGGCGTTGGCTGCCACCTCATAGTATTTCTTGAGGTTGTCCATCTTGAGAACGGTTCGGCCAATCTCGGCCTTTTCCTTCTGCTCGCCCACTGTGATCGGCGCGTTCCAGTCGATCTCTTTGAACTTCAGGCAGCGCGTGTGGTGCCGATCATTGCCGGGCACCGCTTCCATCAGGATATTCTGCGCGTCACAGCGGCCTTCTTCGAAATAGTCGCAGCGAGGCCCAAAATTACAGCCCGGTGGGCGTTCATGCGGCAAGGGGAAGTTCCCTGGAATGGCCACAAGCGGGCGCGCGTTCTTGTCTGCGCCGGGCAGGGGGATCGACCGGAACAGCGCCTGCGTATACGGGTGCTGCATCTCGTCGAACACGTCTTTGATAGAGCCACGCTCGACCGCTTCACCGGAATACATCACACACAGCCGGTCGCAGGTCTCAAGCACCAGACCAAGGTTGTGCGAAATAAACAGCATCGATGTGCCGTATTTCTTACCCAGATCTTTGACCAGTTCGACCACGGCAGCCTCAACCGTCACGTCCAAAGCGGTGGTTGGCTCGTCCAGGATCAAAAGCGCTGGTTTTGACATCAGCGCCATGGCGATCACGATCCGCTGCTGCTGGCCGCCCGACAGCTGATGCGGGAAGGAATTCAGCATCCGCTCGGGGTCGGGCAAGCGCACATCCGTCACAACTTCCAGCGCACGGGAATAAGCCTCTTCCTGGCTTACCCCTTCATGGATCATCGGCACTTCCATCAGTTGTTTGCCGATCTTCATGGCCGGGTTCAGGCTGGCCATCGGCTCCTGATAGATCATCGCGATCTCGTTGCCGCGAATGTCGCGCAGCTCTTCGGTGGTCATCTCAGACAGATCACGCCCCTTGAACTTGATCGATCCGCCAACAATGCGCCCGTTCTTGCCCAGATCCTGCATGACACCCAGCGCCACCGTAGACTTACCACAGCCGGATTCACCCACCAGCCCGACAGCCTCACCAGGCTGCACAGAGACCGAGAAATCCATAACGGCGGGAATTTCCCTCAGCCGGGTGAAAAACGAAATCGAAAGCTTGTCGATCTCTAGGATAGGCCCGTCATAATCCGCCAATTTATTCATCTGTGTTTCTCCTCGCGAGAGTCCGGGGGGTCCCCTTCATCTGGCTATAAATATCCCGGGGGTCCGGGGGGCTGGCCCCCCGGCCACAGTCACATCAGTCCTTCAGACTTTCTTCGCGCAGACCGTCCGCCAACAGGTTCAAACCCAGAACCAGTGACAACAGCGCCAACGCAGGCGGTAGGGCGGGGTGCAGATAGATCGACAGAAGCTTGCGCCCCTCATTGATCGTCGAGCCCCAATCCGGGCTTTCGGGCGGCAAGCCCAACCCGAAGAAACCCAAAGTCCCCAGAAGGATGGTTGTATAGCCAATCCGCAGACAGAAATCGACGATCAGCGGACCACGCGCGTTGGGCAGGATTTCCCACAGCATGATATACCACGGACCTTCGCCACGAGTTTGCGCCGCCGCCACATAGTCGCGGGTCTTGATATCCAGCGCCAGACCCCGAACGATCCGGAACACGGTGGGTGAGTTCACAAAGACCACCGAGACGAACACCACCAGAATGCCGCCCGGAATATCGAACAGGTCCAGATAGGTGGGCAGACCCCAGATGCGATAGCTATCGGTGTTGATGATATAGCCGCCGGTCGAAATCAGCGACAGATACAGCCACAAGGCCACACCCAGAACACCGATCAGAAGAGGTGTGCGGAAATTTGGACGCGTGTAGTAGCGCGAGTTCAACAGCACTCCCAAAAAGATGATCGGGAAGATGAACAGCACAGCCGCCATATAATTCGGCACTCCGGTTGCCACGATCTCGGGCGTCACCAGCAGGTAAAACAGCAGGATTACTGGGAAGGCCAGGATCAGGTTGGCCAGGAACGACAGCAGAGTATCCAACCGACCGCCATAGTACCCGGCAGGCAGGCCTAAGGTGATGCCAACCATAAAGGCAAACATCGTCGCCAGCGGCGCGATCTGCACCACGATCCAGGCGCCTTTGACCATTCGGCTAAAGACGTCGCGAGCAAGATTGTCGCCACCCAGCAGGTACCAAGCGTATTGGCCATCCTCGATATTGGATAATGGGGTGCCGGGCACCTTGTTTTTCATCCCCGAGACCTGTGCCAGCGGATCATGGGTCACGATCATGTCGACCGCCCCGAATATCCCTGTAAAGACCCAGAACATGACAAGGCCGAAACCGATCATGCCGATGGGGCTATCAAACAGCTTGCCATAAAGGCCCAGCTTGCGTTTGAAGGCAATCGACATGGCATAAAGCAGGATCAGCGAAAGCCAGACAGGTAGAAATTGCTGAGACATGGCGCCGATAATGCCTGCGCCTGTGCCCATCACAATGCCGAGTACAATATAGGCGACGGCAATCCCGACACTGGCCAAGAAGCTATAGCGCAACGACGCGCCGATCAGGTTTCTCAAGCCCGAACTTGAGGTCAGCGTGCCATCCGGGTTCACGGTCATCTGATCCTCTGGCAGCACGATGCTGGCCAACATCCAGACGATAATCGACAGCACCATAAGCCCCAAAGCCAGAGCCAATAGCGGGTTCAGGAAGGCGATAGAGCCGGTCCAGGTTAGTGGTTCCATATCCTATCCCTCCTTAAGAAATGCGGATGCGCGGGTTGAGGTAGACATAGCCGATATCCGATATCAGCTGCGTCACCAGGACCACAAAGACAGACACGACTGAGATTGCCAGCAACAGTTGGATGTCATTGTTCCCCGCCGCCTGTACCAGCGCCCAGCCAAAGCCCTTGTAGTTGAACAGGGTCTCGACGATCACAACACCATTCAGCAGCCATGGGAACTGCAGCATGATGACGGTGAAGGGCGCGATCAGCGCATTGCGCAGCGCGTGTTTCATGACGATGTTCGGGAATGAAACACCTTTGAGACGCGCGGTGCGGATATATTGAGCCGTCATCACCTCGGTCATCGAAGCGCGGGTCATTCGGGCGATATAGCCCATGCCATAAAGCGCAATGGTCAACACCGGCAGGAAGAAGTTCTCGAACGTCGGATTCTCCATCGCTTGCGTGGCCGTGCCCTTGAACCATTTCAATCCAACAGCGGACGATGTGAAAATGGCGATGAAGATCACGCCCGACACATATTCTGGTGTCGCTGTGGTGGTGATGGCAAAGGTCGACAGTGTCCGGTCGGTGGCCGAACCTTCTTTCATCCCAGCCAGGATACCCAGGATCAGCGCAGATGGGACCATCAGCAACATCACCCAGAACATCAGACGCCCGGTCAGAGCCAGACGGGTGCCAACAACGGTTGATACTTCTTCTTTGAAGACCGTCGAATATCCCCAATACCCTTGCAGGATACCGCAGAAATTGGGGGCTTCTTCCGCAGGCTGACCAGGCTGGATGCATCGGCCTTGAACCGTGCCATCTTCATTCGTATGCCGGTACGAGGGCAGAACCCCCAGCCATTCGCCGTATTTGATCGGCGTGGATTGCAGATAGCCGCCTTTTTCCAGAAAACTCTCAACCTGCTCATCCGACATCCGGAAATTGCCCTGCGTTTTCGCAAGCTTTTCCAGGTTTGGATAGAGGTTCGTCAGAAAGAAGACCAAGAACGTCAGGCACAATGCTGTCAAAAGCATGATGCCAACGCGTCTTAGGATAAATAGTCCCATGTTAGCCCCTGTTGGTAGGCTGGCGTGAGTGTCTTTTGGCTTCACGCGTAGCTGTTTTATGGTTGTCGCTGTCAGGACGAAAAGGCCGCGCCAATGTGGCGCGGCCTCTTGTTTGGTATTGGCTCAGGACAGGATGCCAAACTTGTAGATCTGCGGCAGGTCCGCAATATGCTTTTCGACGCCCACCATGTTGTCGCGGTGGTGGCGCATCGCTGTTCGCCAGTAAGGCTGAATAGTCACGCCTTCATCGATCATGATCGCCTGCAGTTTGGCCATCACCTCACGACGTCTGTCGACATCAGCGATCGAGTTCGCTTCGGCCAGCAGCGTGTCGAACTCCTCATTGGCAAAGCCTGATTCATTCCACGCAACGCCTGACTTATAGGCCAGCGCCAGAACCTGTGTACCCAACGGACGGTGGTTCCAGTTGGTCGACGAGAACGCGTATTTGGTCCAGTCGTTCCAGAAGGTCGATCCCGGAAGAACGGTGTGCTTGGCCTTGATGCCCGCATCGTTCAGCTGAGCGACAACAGCAGCGGTGGTGTTCCGGCGCCAGTCGTCATCGATGGATTGAACCTCGTGTTCGAAATCACCCATGCCCGCTTCGTCCATCAGTGCCTTGGCACCTGCCGGATCGTATGGAATGCGGGTTACGGCCGAGTCATGCTCGGGGTGCATCGGGCCCACATGGCAGTTGTCTGCTGGGATACCGTATCCGGACATACCCAATTCCAGGCAAACCTCGTTGTCCACGGCCATCGCCAGGGCCTGACGGACCCGCTTGTCGCCATAGATCTTGTTGCCATTCCCATCTTCGGCCAACTGGTTGGGACGGATGACAATGGTAAAGCCCGATGGAATTTCCGAACGAACCAGGCCAATGCCATCAAAGATGTCGACAAACTCGCCAACCGATTCCCAGTTCATGTCGATCTCTTCGGCCTCATACGCGGCCAGGAAGGCGGCCGGGTCGGTGCCGTAGTCGATGAACTCGATCCGGTCGATATAGCCGCCCTTGCCGGCCTCGTAGCCCCACCACTCATGGCCTTCGTTGCGAACCAGAACGCCTTTCACGCCCACTTCGTGGCTTTCCGGCAGCATAAATCCGGTTCCGATAGGGTTGCTCAGCATGTCATTGGCGTCAAAGCTGCTGTGCACGATGGCGGCTGGATAGTCGGCCATGCCTGGAATGATGGTGATGTCCGGGGCGTTACATTTCAGCTTAACCGTATGGCTGTCGACAACGGTGATCGCGCCATCGGCTGCTTTCTGTGTGTCCGCATTTGCCAGCGAAGCCATCCGTGCGGCCATCGAGTTGCCTTCGACCGTTGCATCACACCATGCGGTGATGTTGCGCGCCACGTCTTCGGCGGTGAAGTCGTCGCCATTGTTCCACTTCACACCCTTACGCACGTTCAGCGTATATTCGGTTGCGTCCTCATTGGCTTCCCAGCTTTCCAAAAGCATGGGTTTGAACGTACCGTCGTTGTTGTATTCGACCAGATACTCCAACCAACCTGCAGTGAACGTGGCGATCTGTGTCCAGTCATATGTGCGCGGATCCTTGAGCGCGCGCACTTCCATTTGATAGCGAATGGTGCCGCCGCGCGGAGGTTCCTGCGCAGCCGCAGGTGTTTGCAGGCCGATCATGCCATAGGCTGTGGGTACGGCAACACCCAGCGCGGTTGCCCGCGCCATGAACTCGCGGCGGCTGAGCTTACCGTCGCGGCATTCCTGAGCGTGCATCTCGGCCGCCCAGTGAACATTTGCTCCGGTAGTTGATTGATTTGCCATTAACTCTTCTCCCTGAGTTACAGTTTTTTTGGATGTGATGATTCAGATTACGCGGCACATTTTGCGCCGTCAGGTAATTCTATGGGTCTCGTTTTTTGGATTCTGTCTCTCCCCATGGGCGTATTCGGCACCAGAAAAATGGCAGCGTCAATGTTCGAATTCGTCATCCAAGGTACAAAAACGACATCCTATACCCTTCGGAACGGGCTGTTTCCGGTAACGGGCGGAGGTGATTGTTTTGTTAATAACCGGATTCAAGCGTGCTCTGGATGCCGCTTGTGTCGATTTAAGATGACGTTTGACCTAAGGGGCCATCATGGAAGACGCTGATTCTATCTGCGAGAAGGCCCATGACAAACTCGCGTCATATCACTTTGAGATATATAGCCGATTCCAGTTCTTCATTCGGGCCCGAAACCAGGTGCGCTGTCGTTTTGCGAATTGTCGGGTTGAGATGGTGGCGCGCTCGCGGGCTTGGTCCAAGGTCATCTGATCCTCTAAAAACGACATCAACTCGGGTACGCCGATCGCCTTGAAGGCTGGCAAGGCAGGATTGAAGCGCTCGCGCATGGCCGCCACTTCGTCCAAAGCGCCTTTTTCCAGCATTTGATCAAACCGACAGACGATCCGATTCAGCAGCCACGCTTTATCGACGTCAAAGACCAGGGGGGTACAGTGCTCGATCTGCAAGACCGGCGGCGGGGTGTCTGCCTGCCAGGAGTTCAGGCTGCGACCGGTGGCACACTGAACCTCCCACGCGCGCTGGACGCGCGCGCGGTTGTTGGTGTCGAGCCCGGCGAGGGTAACCGCATCTAGGCCATTGATCAGGTCTGATATGGGCAGTTGATCCGCCTGTTGCCGAACCTTGGGCGGAGTGGCCGGAATTTCGGCGATGCCTTCGGTCAGAGCTTTAAAATAGAGCCCGGTGCCGCCAACAATGATCGGGCGCTCATCGCTCGTCAGCAGCGGAACAACCTCGCGCAGCCAATGTCCGGTGGAATAATTTTGGTCATAAGCGATGTGGCCATACAGCTTGTGCGGCGCGCGCGCCTCTTCCTGAGCCGATGGTCTGGCCGAGATGACTTGCCAGCAGTCATAGACCTGGCTGGCATCCGCATTGACTATGACCCCCCCAAAAGTTTCGGCAATCCGCAACGCAAGCTCGGATTTTCCCGATGCGGTTGGGCCTGCGATCAGAACGGGTTTGCCGTCTTCGATTGGGGGCAAATCGTTCCAAATCTGTGCTTGGGTGTGCTGGGCCATACCGGGGTGTCTTATTCCTGACCAACCGCATTGAACCTGCGGAGGTTTTGCTTCATTTTGCGCCGGAAAATAAACCCGTGCCAGCCCGGAGCGCAATATGAGCCTGACCTCATCCACCGACATCACGAAACCCAAGTATAACCGCGTTATGCTGAAGATCTCTGGCGAGGCGCTGATGGGGGATCAGGGATTCGGCCTGCATCCGCCAACTGTTCAGCGCATCGCGCAAGAGGTGAAGTCGGTTCATGATCTGGGTGTTGAGATTTGTATGGTGATCGGCGGGGGCAACATCTTCCGCGGCCTCAGCGGCTCAGCTCAAGGGATGGAGCGGACAACGGCAGACTACATGGGCATGCTGGCCACCGTCATGAATGCGCTGGGGATGCAGTCGGCGCTGGAGGAGATTGGAGTGTTCACCCGTGTGATCTCTGCCATTCGCATGGATGAGGTATGCGAGCCCTATATCCGCCGTCGCGCCGTGCGACATCTGGAAAAGAAACGGGTTTGCATCTTTGCCGCCGGAACCGGCAATCCTTATTTCACCACCGACACCGCCGCGACCCTGCGCGCCAATGAGATGGCCTGTCAGGCGATATTCATGGGCAAGAACGGGGTCGATGGTGTATACGACAAAGACCCCAAAGAGCACGCGGATGCCGTGCGCTATGACACGGTCAGCTATGATGACGTTCTGGCGAAACGCTTGCGGGTCATGGATGCCTCGGCCATCGCGCTGGCGCGGGACAATAACCTGCCGTTGATCGTGTTTGGGCTGGATGAGCCAGGCGGGTTCCGGGGCATTCTGGCCGGTGAGGGGACCTATACTAAGGTTCAAGGCTGACGCTGCGCAACCAATCGAAAACACATAGGGGAGGGACCGACCATGCCACCGTTGGATATTGATTTCGTGCGGGCGCAATTCCCAGCCTTTTCCGAATCCGGTTTGCAGGGGCAGGCTTTCTTTGAAAACGCGGGCGGGTCCTATACCTGCCAGCCCGTCATCGACCGGCTGACCCGGTTCTATAGCCAGCGCAAAGTGCAGCCATATGCGCCGTTTCAGGTCAGTCAACTCGCGGGCGCCGAGATGGACGAGGCGCGCGCCCGGCTTGCCGCCATTCTGGGGGTTGAGACAGATGAGCTGAGCTTTGGCCCGTCGACCACGCAAAACACCTATGTTCTGGCGCAGGCGTTCCGGCAGTGGTTGAAACCAGGCGAGGTGATTGTCGTCACCAATCAGGATCACGAGGCAAATTCCGGCCCCTGGCGGCGGCTTGCAGAGGCTGGCGTCGAAGTACGGGAATGGCAGATCGATCCTAACACCGGCGCGCTGGACCCTAAGGACCTTGAGAACCTTCTGGATGAGAAGGTGCGCCTTGTCTGTTTTCCGCATTGTTCCAACGTGGTGGGTGAGATC
This sequence comes from Ruegeria sp. AH7, assembly GCF_056541325.1. Lineage (NCBI taxonomy): Bacteria > Pseudomonadati > Pseudomonadota > Alphaproteobacteria > Rhodobacterales > Roseobacteraceae > Ruegeria > Ruegeria sp. AH7. Next base: position 703,364 of record NZ_JBQFYF010000002.1, read on the forward strand.
AATCCGGTGACGGAAATCACGGCGATTGCTCATGCAGCCGGGGCATTTGTCTGCGTGGATGGCGTGTCTTATGCACCGCACGGGCTGCCGAATGTCGGCGATCTGGGGCCGGATATCTACCTGTTTTCCGCCTACAAGACCTATGGCCCGCATCAGGGCTGTATGGTCATTCGGCGGGGGCTGGGCGAGCTGTTGCCCAATCAGGCACATTATTTCAATGGTGATGTCCTGTACAAACGGTTCACACCGGCTGGGCCGGACCACGCGCAGATTGCAGCGAGCGCCGGGATGGCCGACTACATTGACCAGCTTTGTCTGCATCACGGTGGCCCAAAACAAGGCGCGGCAGAGCAAGGTGCATTTGTGCATGACCTGATGCGCGCCCATGAAGAAGCGTTGCTGCAACCGGTTTTGGATGCTTTGAAAACCCGCAACACCGTGCGTCTGATCGGCCCCTCGGATGCAACGCGCCGCGCACCGACGGTTGCACTTTCGTTAGGACGGCCAGCAGAGCCTGTTGCTGCGGAGCTGGCGAAATATGGTGTAATGGCTGGTGGAAGCGATTTCTACGCGGTGCGCCCGTTACAGGCGATGGGTGTCGATCCGGCTATGGGTGTCCTGAGGGTCAGCTTCACGCATTACACTTCACAACAGGAAATTGATCAACTACTGGAGGCGCTTGACCGCGTTTTGTGATCCACTTTCAGACCTGTTTCGTAGTGCGAAGAAAACAACAGGCTGGCTATGTCGTCACAGCACTCTCCGATCATCGTCTGGTTTCGCAGGGATTTGCGCCTGTCCGATCATCCGGCGCTGTCCGCTGCTGCGCAAACAGGTCGCCCAGTGGTGCCGGTATACATCCTTGATCCTTTGGCCGAAGCGCTGGGGGCCGCCCCTAAATGGCGTTTGGGTCTGGGGTTGGATGCCTTTTCCCAAAGCTTAGAACAGATTGGCAGCCGTCTGATCTTTCGGCGCGGCGATGTGTTGGCGCAGTTGCGCGCGGTGATTGCCGAGACAGGGGCGTCCGAGATTTACTGGTCTCGCGCTTACGATCCGGATGCGATTGCACGTGATACCAACATAAAGACGAAGCTCACCGAGGATGGCGTATGCGCGAAGTCCTTCTCAGGTCATCTGTTGTTCGAACCCTGGACCGTTGCCACCAAAACCGGACAACCGTTTCGCGTGTTCACGCCGATGTGGCGCGCGGTGCAGGGCCGAGAGGTGCCAGAGCCTGATGCGGCCGTTGCGCGCCTGACCGCACCGTCGCACTGGCCTCAGAGCGACACCCTGGCTGACTGGAACTTGGCGAGGCCCATGGACCAGGGTGCGCAGATTGTGCGCCCCTATGTCCAGCCCGGCGAAAGCGCCGCATTCGATCATTTGGACGGGTTTCTTGACCGTGTCGCGCGCTATTCTGATGACCGGGATCGGCTGGATATCGATGGGACCTCAAACCTGTCAGAATACCTTTCGCTGGGTGAGATCGGGCCACGGAGCGCATGGCACAGGGTGCAGCGGGCGGCAATGCTGGGGGTTTCGGGCACTGGTAGCTTTTTGAGACAACTGGTGTGGCGCGAGTTCGCCTATCATCTGATGTACCACACGCCGCATCTGCTCAGCGGAAACTGGCGGCCTGAATGGGATGCTTTTCCGTGGAACACAGACGCGGACCACCCCGAGGTTACAGCGTGGAAGAAGGCAAGAACCGGAATTCCGGTGGTCGATGCAGGCCTGCGAGAGATGTATGTGACAGGCCGAATGCACAACCGCGCCCGGATGATTGTTGCAAGCTATTTGACCAAGCATTTGATGACCCATTGGAAGATTGGCATGCGCTGGTTCGAGGATTGCCTGATTGATTGGGACCCGGCCTGCAACGCGATGGGCTGGCAATGGGTGGCTGGATCGGGCCCCGATGCTGCGCCATTCTTCCGTATCTTCAATCCGCTGACCCAGCAGGAAAAGTTTGATCCACAAGGCAAATATCTGGATCGCTGGATCGCCGAAGATCGTTCGAACCCAACCCCTACTGCCCTGTCATATTTCGATGCGGTTCCCCGGTCCTGGGGGCTGGATGCGGGGCAATCCTATCCGCCGCCTGTTGTTGAACTGGCCGAAGGCCGCGCCCGTGCTCTGTCTGCGTATGACAGCCGAAAAAACCAGTAAGGAACTGAAAACTTGCAAGAAACAAAAACCCGTCCTAGCCTGCATCAAACACCGCAGAGGGGAGAGCGGATGACCCTGACATCGACCGAGGGGCAGAAAGACCTGCCCAGATATTTTGCTCAAGTTTTCAAAATGCTCGGCAAGATGGAGGCCGGGCGATTGGACATCACACTGCCTGACGGGCGTGTGTTTCGGACCGAAGGTGCAAAACCGGGCCCTATTGCCGCCGTAGAAATTCATGATCCCGATGTATTTGCACGCTTGATCCGCGAAGGCGAGCTTGGATTCTCGGACGCTTATTTAGAAGGGCATTGGAGCACGCCGGACCTACGTTCTTTCATGGATTTGGTGCATCTGGGCTCGGAAACGGTTTATGACGGGTTTACGGGCAAATTCCTTGTTCAGGCCTATGAACGTTTGCGGTTCTGGTTGCATCGGAACAACCGGGCTCAGGCCAAGAAAAACATCTCGTATCATTACGATCTGGGGAATGATTTCTACGGTCTTTGGCTTGATGATACGATGACCTATTCAAGCGCCTTGTTCGAGACCGGGCAGGAGAGTCTGGAAAAGGCGCAAACCGCCAAATATGCCAGCCTGATTGACGAAATGGGCGTGAAACCCGGTGATCATGTGCTTGAGATCGGATGCGGGTGGGGCGGTTTTGCCGAATATGCCGCGAAAGAGCGTGGCCTTCGGGTCACCGGCCTGACTATCAGTCAAGAACAGTTGAAGTTTGCGCAGCAACGCATGGAAAAGGCTGGGCTTTCCGATATGGTTGATCTGAAGCTGCAGGACTATCGGGATGAAACCGGGCAATATGACGGTATCGCCTCGATCGAGATGTTCGAGGCCGTTGGGCAGAAATACTGGCCTGTCTATTTCGATACGGTGCGCGAGCGGTTGAAACCCGGAGCGCAGGCGACGCTACAGATTATCACAGTTGGCGATCACCGCTGGGACTACTATAAGAATGGCGTTGATTTCATTCAGAAATATATCTTTCCCGGCGGTATGCTGCCATCGCCTACGGTTTTACGTGAGCAAATCGATCTGGCGGGACTAAACTTGGTGCGTTCGAAAGAGTTCGGCAAAAGCTATGACCTGACTTTGCGCCGCTGGTATGACACGTTCAACGCCAAATGGGATCAGATCTCGGACATGGGGTTTGATGAGCGTTTCCGCCGCATGTGGAATTATTATTTGACCGCATGTGGCGCTGCCTTTGACACAGGCAATTGCGATGTGACACAGATCACCATAGCAAAGCCCAGTTAAGGAACGGAATACGCAATGCCCACAGCCGCTCGTCTAGTTGCCGCCCTTTGCCTGGTGGTGGTGGCCTTTCTGGTGTCGACCATGATCATCGAGAATGGCGAAGAGGGCAAAGACTATGGCTATTTCACCCTTGTGAACATTGCGCTGGCCGTTGCCTGTGGGTGGAAGATCATGGGCAAGCGCGCCGGGCGCGGATGGACGGCGGGGATCAACAATGGTCTGACCGGAGTGGCCTCGCTGGTGTTCTGGGCGTTGTTTGTTCAGGGCTGTTACGAGATGTTCCGCCTGGCCATGCGCAACCGGTATGATGGCCCCTTCGAGGCTGTAAAGGCGATCTTCGTGATCGGAGTCGATTATGGAAAGCTTCTGCTGGTGCCTGAAATCCTGATCACCCTAGCCGTTGGGTCTGTTTTGTCTGGGCTTGCAACCGAAATCGCTAGCCGCCGCTGGCGCTGACCCGTCACTCCAAATAGAAAGTCTCTCCGTGTCAGATTTGTTCTTTTACGGCACCCTTCGCTATGTCCCGCTGCTGGAGCGTGTCTTGGGCCGTTCCGCGGAGGATTTGCGCATCACACCAGCAACCCTTGCAGATCACACGGTTCACGCGGTGCAGGGGCAGGATTTCCCGATGATCCAGCCTAAGCCCGGCGCACAGGCCTATGGTTTGCTGGTGCGCGGCCTGAGCGAGGTCGATTTGGCACGGCTTGCGTTCTACGAAGGCGGTTTCGACTATGATCTGCAAACGCTGAATGTAGAATTGCCGGATGGCGTTCAGGCTGAGGCTCAAGTGTTCTTCCCAGCCCCCGGCACCTGGGTTCCCGCAGGTTTGTGGACATTGGAAGCATGGGCCGAGAAACTGGGCCCCGTCACGGCCCTCGCCGCCGAAGAGGAGATGGCCTATTTCGGCAGGGTCGACGCCAAGCAGATGGCCCGCAGTATGCCCGCCATCCAGACCCGTGCCTGGGCTAAGCTGTTCGCTCGGCAGCGACGCACAGGTGATCCGCGTGACATCACACAGGACGTGATCGTCCACAGCCACCGCCGCGCCTATGTCGACTATTTCGGAATGGAGGAGATCCGGCTCCAATATCGCCAGCATGACGGATCAATGGGGCCAGTTCTGAACCGCAACAGCCTGTTGCAGGGCAGTGCGGTGGTCGTTTTGCCTTATGACCCTGTGCGCGATGCGGTCCTGCTGGTTGAACAGTTTCGGACACCGATTTTCCTGATCGAAGACCCAGAACCCTGGATGTGGGAGCCAGTCGCGGGGATGATCGATCCGGGTGAAACACCGAAACAGGCCGCATATCGCGAAGCGCTGGAGGAAGCCGGTGTCACCTTTGACGCATTGGAGTTTGCAGGCGGGGCTTATTCGTCCAGCGGATCCTCGACCGAGTACCTGTATCTTTATGTCGGACTAGGGGAGTTGACCCAAACCACAGATACGGGCGGTTTGGCGAGCGAAGGCGAAGATATCCGCACCCGGATCGTGCCTTATTCCGAATTCATCGACCTTGTAGACAGCCATGCGTTCAAGGATTTGCCGCTTCTGTCCTTAGCCCATTGGTTGGCCCGCCACCGGGACCGGCTGCGCGGGTGACTATCGCGCTTGTGGTTGCGGCAGCGCGGCTGTAAATCTTGCCTGATACCAAATGACATGAGGGCGCCATGCGCATTGCACGAGACCTTGCCGACGCAGTCGGGAAAACACCGCTGATCCGGCTGAAACGCATCAGTGAAGAGACCGGATGCGAAATCCTCGGCAAGGCCGAGTTCATGAACCCTGGTCAGTCCGTCAAAGACCGCGCGGCGCTTTACATCATTCGCGATGCGGTTGCCCGGGGTGAACTAAAGCCCGGTGGCACGATTGTCGAAGGTACCGCGGGCAATACCGGGATTGGCCTTGCACTAGTCGGTGCTTCGATGGGGTTCAAGACGGTGATCGTGATCCCCGAAACTCAATCAGAAGAAAAGAAGGACATGCTGCGCCTTGCGGGTGCGCAATTGGTGCAAGTTCCGGCCGCGCCGTATCGCAATCCCAATAACTTTGTCCACTATTCACGCCGCCTAGCCGAGGAACTGGCCAAGACCGAACCCAATGGCGCGATCTGGGCCAATCAGTTCGACAACGTCGCCAACCGTCAGGCGCATGTGGAAACCACTGGGCCCGAGATTTGGGAACAGACCGATGGCAAGGTGGATGGTTTTGTCTGCGCGGTGGGGTCGGGCGGTACATTGGCCGGTGTGGCCGAAGCGTTGCAGCCCAAAGGCGTGAAGATCGGTCTGGTCGATCCGATGGGCGCAGGGCTGTATTCCTACTACACCACCGGTGAGATCGCGATGGAGGGCGGTTCGATCGCCGAAGGCATCGGGCAGGTGCGCATCACTAAGAACCTCGAAGGGTTTAAACCCGATTTCGCGTATCAGATGACCGATAACGAAGCCTTGCCTTATATCTTCGATCTGCTGCGCGAAGAAGGTCTGGTCATGGGCGGGTCGACCGCGATCAACATGGCGGGCGCTGTGCGTCTGGCCAAGGACTTGGGCCCCGGCCATACCATTGTGACCATTCTATGCGACTACGGCACGCGCTATCAGTCGAAACTGTTCAACCCGGAATTCCTGCGGGAAAAAGAGCTACCGGTGCCTGATTGGATGACGGAAGTGCCCCGTAAAATCCCCGGCGTGTTCGAGGATATCTGATGCTGCAACAGGTCCGCCTGTGTCTGACGCTGGTGATCTTTTGTATGTTCGGGCTAGTTAGCGCGGCTACCGCGCAACTGACCGACAGGCAGAGTGAGTATTATCAGGGTTGGATCAAGACGGCGGACCGGGCCGAGGCGGTGATCGATGCAAACCGAGCGTCGAATGCCGCAATGGAGAATCTGCGCTCGGAAATTAATGGATATCGCGAAGATTTTAACAGGGCGCGTGGCGCCAACACAGAGCGGATACAGACCCTTGAAAGCCAGTTAAAGGCCCTGGGCCCCAAGCCTGAAGGCGATGCCTCAGAACCTGAAGACATCGCTGCGTTGCGCGAGCATCTCGAAAACCAGCTCAACAAGCTGCGGGTCCCAAGGATCATATCTGAAGAAGCATTCAGTCGTGCAAACGGGCTGATCGGCGAAATTGATCAGATCCTTCGCGAGCGTCAGAAAAAGCAACTGCTTGAAAAAGGGCCGTCTCCGATCAATCCGGTCTATTGGGGTCCGGCGTGGGTGGACGTCAAAGAGGCCTTCCGCAGCCTCATCAATGAAACGGTCGAGAACATGCGAACAGACGTTGTTCGCGAACAGGTCACCGATCGTGGTTTAGGCATCTTTATATTGCTGGTGCTCTCCGCTGTTTTGCTGATCTTTGGTAAGCATTGGTCCGAAAAAGGCGGGGACTACTTGCGCAGGCTCGGCGGCAGGGGCGCAGGCGCATGGACCTTTGTGATTTCTCTGCTTCGGATTGTTCTGCCCTGGATCGGGGTCGTCGCTATCGTGACAGCAATCGACATGACCGATGTTCTTGGTCTGAGGGGCACTTTGCTGCTGGATGAGATTCCCTATTGGGCTGCGATCATTCTGTTTTATGATTGGATCGGCCGCCAGATTTACGTGATGAGCGCTGCGAACGACTTTAAGCGTATTTCCCCTGCCAGAATCACAGAGTTGCGCATCTACATTGATCTTCTAGCGATCATGTTGATCCTGCACGAGTTGGCATTGCTGTTCGAGCAGATTGAAAACACCTCTGATGCGACCCGCGCGGTTGTCAGTTTTCCGGTGATCGTGGTCACTGCACTTTTGCTGCTACGTGTTCGGCAAATTCGAACCAATGACATACGGTCTGAGGGTTCCGATCAGGCCAGCACGGTGCGTAGCGCCGGTTTCACCCAAGTGATCGAGTTTTTACGCCGCGCAGTTTTCTTGTTGGGTATCACAACGCCTTTTCTGGCAATTTTTGGCTATATAAACGCAGCCGAGGCCATTGTCTTTCCTGCTGTTAAAACACTTATTCTGATCGCTGCATTGGTCATCATCCAACGTTTTATCAGCCAGGTTTATGGCTGGATCACAGGGCAGGGCGATGCCGCGCGGGATTCTCTATTCGCAGTTTTGGTCGGGTTTGCCCTGTCGATATTGGCGTTGCCGATTTTGGCGATTTACTGGGGCGCGCGTGAAACGGACTTGCTAGAAGTCTGGTCGCGCCTCTTGCAAGGGTTCAATATCGGTGGGATTACAATTTCGCCCAGTAACTTCCTGACCTTTGTCGCCGTTTTTGTGATCGGGTATGGACTGACACGATTGCTGCAAAGCGGACTGCGAAACTCGTTGCTGCCCAAAACCAGTATCGATCCGGGTGGGCAGAACGCGATTGTCGCAGGTTCGGGCTATGTCGGGATTTTCTTGGCGGCTTTGGTTGCAATTATGGTGGCAGGTTTTGATCTGTCATCGCTTGCTATTGTCGCGGGTGCCCTGTCTGTCGGTATTGGGTTTGGTCTGCAAACTATCGTGTCGAACTTCGTTTCGGGCATAATCCTGTTGGTTGAGCGGCCGATCTCCAAAGGCGACTGGATCGATGTAAACGGAATGATGGGCTATGTGCGCGACATCTCGGTCCGGTCAACGCGGATCGAAACATTTGACCGTACAGATGTGATCGTCCCCAACTCGGACCTGATTTCTGGCGTGGTCACCAACTATACAAGAGGCAATACAATTGGCCGCGTAATCGTGCCGGTGGGTGTCGCCTATGGCACCGATACACAGCAGGTTGAAACGATCCTGGGTGAGATTGCAAACGCACATCCCATGGTTCTGGCGAACCCAGCGCCCAGCGTCGTTTTCCAGGGGTTCGGCGCGGATTCGCTGGATTTTGAAATCCGGGCGATCCTGCGGGATGTAAACTGGGTGCTGTCAGTAAAGTCCGACATGAACCACGAAATCAACCGACGCTTCACCGAAGCAGGTATCGAGATTCCGTTCGCTCAACGTGACCTCTGGCTGCGGAACCCTGAGGTGCTGCAAGCGCAATCGCCTGTCGCCAAGCCTGAGGATCAACCCAGACAGGCTTCTTCGAAACCTGCCGATCTGACTCAGGCGGACCTGTCTGACGGTGACGGAGATGAGCTGTAGCCAGATTTCAGAGCTGCCTGTGAAAGGTTGAGTTTTCGCGCTATTCGGCCCTTGCAAATCCTCTGACGATGGTTCAAGTATCCCGCTCACGGAGAGGTGGCCGAGTGGTCGAAGGCGCACGCCTGGAAAGTGTGTAGGCGGGAAACCGTCTCCAGGGTTCGAATCCCTGTCTCTCCGCCACCACCCCTTACTGATAGGATCCTTCGATTGGCGCGCAGGCGGCGTTGGGTAGGTGTTTCTTGCGGCAGTTCGATGCTGGCATGGTTGTCGATCAGAAACTAAGCTAACTATCTAAGGAACAATCGGTACTTGGTCCGGAGGTAGCCTATGAAATCTGACAATCCCAAACACGCAGCGCCCTTTGATGCGGCGGCGCGTCAGGCCATTCAGCCGGTCATTTGCTACCCTTCTGATAGCTTGGTGCAGCCAAATCTGAATGGGCTAAAGGCACTGCGCGAAACTGCCCGTAAATCGTCTGAGGTGACAGCTGCGCCGCGCGATGCTGCCTGTATCGACGTGCCTGCCGGTGCTTTCTTTCGCATCGTTTCGGTCGAAGGCCCGCAGGTCGGGGATTTGAACCTGTGGAACACCCATAACCTGTCGGAGCGGTTCTATTCCGGCAAAACCCGCGCGTTGCATGGCACGCATTTGTCGACGGGTGACCGGATGTGGTCCAGCTTTCCCTTCCTGCGCCCAATAGCCACTATCGTTGACGATACGCTGGATTGGTACGGGTTCGACGCTTTTGGCGGCTCGGTCCATGATGTGATTGGCACTCGGTGCGATCCGTACACGGGGCGTTTGCTGTCGGGCCAAGACTACCACTATTGCTGCCATTCGAACCTGACACGCGCGCTGGCCCAGCATTGTGAATTGCCCTTGCACGAAGCCGAGATGCTTGTGCATGATGTGCTGAACGTTTTCATGTGCACCGGATTCACACAGGAAACCGGGCAGTATTTCATGAAGGCCAGCCCGGTGCGCCCCGGCGATTATCTTGAATTTTATGCCGAAATCGACTTGACCGTTGGCCTGTCAGCCTGTCCAGGCGGGGATTGCTCGTCAGAGCATTCGTCGGACACCGCCGCCTGCTATCCCTTATTGATCGAGGTCTACGATCCGGGCGATGAAGCGCGATCAGCACATGTGCAACCTACTGTGTCCGCATATGATCGAACACACGGAACCCGATAGGCGCTGACTCACAATCCGATGTCACGTTTTTCAGCAGATACACAGGTTGCAAGTGCTTTGACCCGTTAAACGTTAACAAAACCGTTAATTTGATGTAGCCTCATGGTGTTATTCAAAGGTAGCACCCGGGTATTCGTGTGGCACAGACGCTTTATGAGAAATACGGTGGTTTCAAAACGATCAGCCGGGTGGTGATGTCATTTTATGAAATGGCGTTAGAGTCCGACCAGATCGGGGACTATTTCGAAGATATCGATATGCCTCGATTGATTGATCATCAGACCAAGTTTGTATCCTCTCTGATCGGTGGCCCGGCGTCATTCAGTGATGACAGGATCAAGGCGGTTCACAGCCATCTCAATATTACGCATGCGGATTTTGACGAGATGGCTGCGCTGTTTGGTGAAGCTTTGGAGATGCACGGTGTATCCGCTCAGGATATCCAAACGGCCCTTGGCGCGATTGAAAACAAACGTTCGATCATAGTGGTTCGGCACGCTGCATGAGCATTCATGCCATCAATGAACAACTTTTACGCGCGATCGGGGTCGGCGTAGCGATCGTGCGGGCGTCAGACCTGAAGTTTGTCTTTCACAACAGTCCTTTCTCGGAATGGTTTGGCACGCCCGAAAAGAAACAGACGCTTTTGGACCTTATCCCTGACCTTGATCTGCGTGAACTGGATGACGTGAAACAGTCCGGACTACGCTACTCTGTTGAGTTACAGATCAAACCAAAGCGCCGGACACTGGTCTTTGCGGTCACCGTTTCGCTGACCAATGAACTGTCAGATCAACTGCTGATTGTTGAATGCCAGAACATCACTCGCATTCGTGAGCTTGAAAGCATGATCGACAGCTACTCGACCATGGTAGAGCGCAATACCCGTGAGTTGGAGCGTGAAAAAGAGAGGGTCGAGCGTCTGCTGCTGAACGTCATGCCGCGCGCGGTCTACGAAGAGTTCAAAACCTTTGGCGTTGTGACGCCTCAGTTGTACAAAGAAGTCTCGGTGGTAATGCTGGATTTTGTCGGCTTCACCGATTTCGCCGCCAAAACCGATCCAACTGTCACACTCAGCGAATTAAACGATATCTTCACGGCCTTTGATCGGATCGTCGAACAGTTCGGTTGCGAGCGGATCAAGACGATTGGCGATGCTTATCTGGCTGTTTCCGGGATGCCGGACGCTACGCCCGATCACGCAACCTCTGTGGCCCATTGCGCCGTACGCTTTCTGCGATATCTCGAGCGTCGAAATGAAAGCCATCCGCACAAATGGCAGGCCCGGATTGGTCTGGGAATGGGCGCGGCTGTCGGGTCGGTCGTGGGTATTCAGAAATATGTTTACGACGTGTTCGGACCTGCGGTGAACACAGCTGCACGTCTTCAGGTCTTTGCAAACCCGATGCATATTGTTGCTCCGGAAGAGATGAAATACGCGCTGATTGACGAGTTCCAGGTGTCAGATATCGGGCGTGTCGCTATCAAGGGAATGGGTGACATGGACCTGATCAATGTCACGTCTGGGCTAAGTGTTCCTCAGAGCAGCGGGCGCATCTGACCCAATCAATCATCCTGAGGGACAAGACCCAACCCTCGCAGATAGATGCCGATGCCGCTTTCCAGCAAATCCTCGGGCGGGAAGGGTGATGTCGCACCCGTGTTGCGGGCATACAGCTCGACCACGCCGTGGCTCATCGCCCAGATATGTGCGCTGAACATCGAGGCAGGCGGGCGCTTTTCGGGCGGGATATGCTGAGACAGATCTGCAGCTGCCTTTTCCAGCACGGATTTAGCGCGGTTCGCGGCCAGCGACAGCTCGGGCGTGCGGTTCAATGAAACACCGCTTTCGAACATCGCAATATAGTGGCCCGGATGTTTTCTGGCAAAAGCCAGATAGGCGCGCCCTGTGGCCTCGAACGCCGCTAAGGCCGAAGGTTGACCCTGGTCATAGGCGTATTGCATTAGGTCCGCGAACATCTCAAAACCCTGTTTTGCCGCTTCGGCTATCAGGTCCTCGCGCCCGTGATAATGGCGATAGACAGCGGCAGGTGTGACACCGGCGGTTTTGGCAGCCTCGGACAGGGTAAAGCCAGTTGGTCCCTTTTCTTCGATCAGGGACAACGCGGCCTCGATCAAGGCTTGTTTCAGGTTTCCGTGGTGGTACCCGCGTTTCGTCATCCCGGCCTCAGGGTTGTTTTCAGTATTCCAGAACCATTGACATAGTCGACTGGCGGCTTGCCGTCCAACTACTTGGTGTGGTGTCGAATATCGATGATTTGTGCTTTTTTGTTTAAGCGTCCCATATCTCTGCCCCGCCGCAGATCTTTGGGTCAACCTTACCCAAAGCCTTGCGATCTTTTTGATCATAATCCAATGCATGCAGAACCGTCTGGATGGCCGCAATACGAGCGCGTTTTTTGTCGTCTGATCGGACGATGGTCCAGGGGCTTTTCTCGGTATGTGAACGGGTTAGGGTTTCGGAGATCGCTTCAGAATACGCATCCCACTTGTCCAGACCGGCCACGTCGATCGGGCTGAGTTTCCATTGCTTTAGCGGGTCGGTCTCTCGTGCCAAAAACCGGTTGAGCTGCTCGGCCCGGCCGACATTTAGCCAGAACTTGAACAGTCGAATGCCGTCATTGACCAAACCGGTTTCCAGTGGAATGACCTGACGAAAAAAGCGTTCCCGTTCTTCGTGCGTGCAGAAGCCAAAGACATTTTCAACCACGCCGCGATTGTACCAGCTGCGATCAAAAAACACGATCTCGCCTGCGGCAGGCAGATGAGGGATGTAGCGCTGAAAATACCATTGGCTGCGCTCGGCGTCCGAGGGTTTGGACAGCGCAACGTTGCGTGCGCCCCGAGGGTTTAGATTTTCGCGGAACCGCTTGATTGTGCCGCCTTTGCCCGCAGCATCACGGCCTTCGAAGATAATCGCTACGCGTTCGCCGGTTTCTTTGACCCAAGACTGCATCTTGACCAGTTCGATCTGCAGCGCATCGATTTGAGACTCATAGTCTTTCGACTTAATCTTTTGAGCATACGGGTAGGTCGGGTTCAGGATATCGCCTTTTTCGGCCGTCTTGATCAGCGTACGTACGTCCTTGGGGGCTTTCTTGTTGAAATAGGCCGTGATCGCGTCTTTTTCGGTCCGGGCCATGCCTCACCTCATGATAAATCCATAAGTTACTATGGATTAGCTGACCGTTTAACGCAAACCCGCGCGTTTTGCAGCGCGATCAATTGCTGCTGCGACCGCATCAGCTGCGACCACCTGAGGCATGTGGCCAATCCCCGGAAGTTCGATGAGTTCAGCGCCTGGTATCTGGTCAATCAGACGGTGTGAATGCCACTCCAGCCCAACCGTATCATCCGCCGTCCCATGCACGATCTCGGTCGGAACCGAAATTTCTGAATAGCGCGGCTGTAGCGCGGCAACTTCGTCCAGTAGATTTGCTCGCTGCTTGGCATTGGCATGCATAGATGCGCGGCGCATCGTCAGTTCGGGTCCGAAATGCGCAGCATAGCCTTCTGGCGTGGATTGCGGGGCAAAGACTTGATCCATCGCCTGGTCCACATACCAGTTTGGAACAAAGGATGTGATCAACGGCAAGGCCAGAGCATTGCCAGTTGGGGTTGAGGCTAGGCGGTTAAAGCCATCCAAAGGCGTTTCCCAGGGCATTGCGGCAGGTGCAATCAGAACAAGGGCTGAAATGTTGTCGGGCTGTGTTACAGCCCAGGCCAGGGAAACCGATCCACCATAGCTTTGCCCCGCGACAATGGGTTTCTCTGCCCCAAGCTGCGCCGCGGCCTTTTGCAGGATTTCGGCCTGTTCGATGATAGTTTCGCCATCCGGGTTGAAGCTGGCCGAATAGCCCAGGCCGGGGCGGTCGAACACGATCACGCGATACTGTTGCGCAAGGATCGGAGCCAGCGCAAAGGTCATATCACGAGTGTTCCCGCTGGAGCCATGAATCAACACCACGTCCGGCCCTGTGCCCATCACAACGGCATGCACCGCTATCCCATCAACATCCAGTATCTGACCTTCGGGGGGGAAGGCAGCCTCGGCTCGAGCTTCGATCTGGGTGCTGCGCCAAGTTGTAAAAATGGCGAAGCCCAGCAGGAGTACGGCAAATGATATCAGTATTTTAGCGGCCAATTTGATCCATATCGAACGGTGTTGTCTGGTAGATTTCGTTGATCCAGTTGCCATAAAGAAGATGCGCATGGCTACGCCACCTGTTCTGTGGCGTTTGTGCAGGATCGTCATCCGGGTAGTAGTTGATCGGCACATTGATTGGCGTGTCATTGGCCACGTCTCGATCATATTCCTGCTTTAGCGTATCGCTGTCATATTCGAAATGGTTGAAGATATAGAGCGCACGGTGCTTTTGATCTTCAACCAGGCAGGGGCCGACATCATCGCTGCCCAACAGGATGTTCAGACCCGGTGCGGCATTTATCTCAGCCTGCTTCATCTCGGTCCAGCGACTGACGGGGATGACGCAATCGTCTGAAAACCCGCGCAGAAATGGCGAGGCCGGGTTCAAATTCTGGTGCCGAAAGCAGCCAAAGGCCTTTGCATCCAGCATGTGTTTCTTCACGCCGTGGAAATGGTTGATCATCGCCATTCCACCCCAGCAGACGCCGAAGGTGGAATGCACATTGGTTTGCGTCCATTCGAACACTTCGCTGATTTCGTCCCAATAGGTGACATCGTTGAATTCCAGATGCTCAATCGGGGCACCGGTAATGATCAGGCCGTCGAACTTTTGATCCTTCACCTCCTGAAACGGGCGGTAAAACTCCGCCATATGCGCGGCAGCCGTGTTCTTGGTCCGGTGTTCCGTCATGCGGATCAGCGACAGGTCGATCTGCAGCGGTGTCGCCCCGATCAATCGTGCAAATTGGTTTTCAGTCTGAATTTTCTTGGGCATCAAGTTCAACAACCCGATGCGTAAGGGCCGGATGTCCTGCCGCATCGCCTGATCCTCGGCCATGACCATGACGCCTTCCTCAGTCAGGACATCATAGGCGGGCAGGTCAGATGGGATTTTGATCGGCATCGGTTCAGGCTTCAATAAGTGTAACGGAAACTGCTAACTAGGCTTTCCTGGGCTGAGCCTCAAGGGTGCCTTCGATCAACTCATCGAAATCAGATGCGTCACGCACGCCACCGATCTCGGCTGCAGTGAGGGCGATGCCCCAGTTTTTGGCCATCGCGGCATATCTTGGCTGGCGGTGGGCCAGCGCCTGGGCATAGGTCCAGCGGATGAAGGCGTCGGGATCGACCTCAGCCTCGAAACAGCCTTGCTGATCCAGGTATTCAGTCCAACTGCGGGTCAGGAACTCGGACTGATAGGACATCGGCTTGGGGGCTTTGTCGAAGCGGCGAATTAGCTCGGCCGTGTGCTCTTCATCACCTTTGAGCCAAATCATCAACGTGTGCTTTGACAACTCAGTCATCACCTGATCTGAAGGGTCGTCGGGGTCGACCCATTCGCAGATCGAGCCGCCGGTGTCGCAGATGAAATGAGGATAGTTATACAGGCGCTGAGCGCGATCGATAAAATATTCGGTATCCAGCAAGGCGTGAATTTCGGCCAATCTAAACTGTTCCTGCCGGCGCCGGTATTCGGGCATTTCGAGCCCACCCTTGGCCGGATCGCCCGGTTTTCCCAAATAGGCGGCCACGGGGGTCAAATTCTCGAACGAAATATTCGAGCCAATATAAATGGAATCCGACAGAAGCAGGTCCCGCAGAAAAGGCACTTTCATCGCCTCGGCCTTGGCGTTGTCGGTGATGTATTCGCCCATATATCGTGTGCCGATCCGATAATCGATCGAGTAGTGGAACCAATCGCCTGAATCGCGCAGAATGTTGGACACGTAGGTTTTGCCCAAGCCCGACATGCCGAAAAACAGCACTTTCTTGCGCGCAGCGGTGCGCCAGTCTTTTGCCGAGCCGTAGATCATGATCCGCTGTCCCTTTGTTTCGCCTTTGCTAGAACGGGCGAGGGGGCGCGTCAATCATGCTTGCCTTGGCGGTTCAAGATCAGCAGACCCAGTGCAAGGATCGCAAAGCCGATATAGGCGTTTGCGCCAAGCGCTTCGTCCCGCAAAAGCGAGCCAAGAACGATGGCAACCGGAGGGATCACAAGGGTTACCAGCATCAGATTTCCACTGCCTGCCATGGCAAGTACGCGGTAGTAGAGCAGATAGGCCGCCGCCGTTGCGATGATCGCATAGTATCCGATGGCAGCCCATGTCACAGCCGGAAGGGCAAGTGTGGGCAGCCCGTCATGTATTATACTGATTGGCAGGATCAGCAAGGTTGCCCCCGTCAGCATTCCAGCAGCCGCGAGGATAGGAGACAGACCCGACAAGTGTTTGCGGCCCCACGCGCTGGCAAATGCATAAGAGACCGTGCCCGCCAGTACAGCCAATTGGGCAAGGCTTTGCAGATTGAAACCGGTGAAGCTGTTTAATCCAATGGCAATTGAGACGCCGAGAAACCCCAGGACCACGCCGATCAACCGGTTTGGCGTCAGCCGTTCGTCTTTAAAGAACAGCGCGGCGACCAATACGCCGAAGACTGCTGTTGCGGCGTTCAATATTGCAGTCAGGCCGGTGTCGATATGAAGCTGCCCCCAGGCCATCAGTGAAAACGGGATGGCGTTGTTCAAAAGGCCCATGATCAGGAACGCGAGCCAAACCTTTGGGCTTTTGGGGATCTCAATGCCTTTGATCCAGACAATCAACCATAGCGCGGCCATGGCCCAGAAGGTCCGGTGCAGAACCGAAGTCATAACCGGGATAGTGTCTAGAGCGATGCGGATCGCTACAAAGGACGCGCCCCAGATCAGGCCGAGCAAAAGAAGTTCGGCCCAAGCTCGGGGTGAGAGATGTTTTTGTGGTTCCATGGCCCTAACTTGTCATTTGATGACAGACGCCGCGACCCGGTTCTTGCGAAAAAGAAAGACCCCGCCGGGTGGGCGGGGTCTAACAAGGTTCGTTTGCGTTGATTAGTCCAGCTGATAGGTAACCTGGAACCCAACGCTCCAAGCGCTGTTGCCGGTGAAGTTGGCCCGAGCGCCGGGACCAGCACCGTCAACGATTGCATCTCCGATATCTGTGTAACGCACACCGCCCGAAATCTTGGCCTTTTCAAGCGAATACGTACCACCCAGTCCGATGCTCCAGAAGCCGTTGGTCGGTCCAAGGTTGGAAACTGGCTCAGAGCCTTTAGATTCGTATCCTAGCGTTACCGCACCCGAGAATTCGTCGTTGAATTGGTAACCCAAGCCAAGCGTGTAGGTAAATGTATCATCTTCATAGTCTACAAGGCTGTTTCCAGTAAGGCCTACATAGGTTGGCGGCGCAAAATCCAGCTGAGGCCAGTCAACCCAGCGCACAGATCCGAACAAAAGTGTTTTTGGTGCTACCCCGGTTTGGAAATCGAGATTGACCGACTGCGGTGTTTCGATCTCTGTGGTCGTTGCGGCGGAGCCGGTCAAAAGACTGGTCTCGGTCTGAGACAAATCATGTGAGATTTTTGAGTTGTAGGTCAGTGCGACACGGGCTGCGATTTCAGGCTTCTCCCAAGCGACGCCAACCACATAACCAAATGCAGTATCTGCATCGGTCTGAACGTTGTAGCCAGCGACCACCGGAACGTTCACATTGGCTTCGACACGCTGAATGCGAAGCCCGGCCAGCGCACTGAACCCATTATCGAACTTGTAACGGAACAAGCCGGTGATCGCATCGGTATCCGCGCTGGCGTTCAGTGTGTCACCGGGTGCCGCTGGATTGATCGACAGAGGGTATGTAGAAGCATATTCGATATCAGCGCCAAATGGCTGATCATACATGATTGCAAAGTCGAGCTTTTCACTTAGCGAGGTCTTGTAGCCAAAATGCGGCGTAAAGAAGCTGTTACTTACATTTCCAGAATCTACGCCACCGAGCGTGCCGCTGACGCTTGGGTCAGTGTACCCCAACCGGAACTGAACAACTGTCCCTTCTTCAAAGATCAGATTGATGCCTTGACCGCTGCGGTCCAGACCACCTGCATAGCCTGCCGTTGCCCCCACGCACAGCGCGCATGTGGCGAGTAGTGCCTTTTTCATTGCTGTCCTCCCTTGCTTTCGATGCGGGTTTTCGTGAATAAAACTGAGTGTGTTTGACACTGGCCCGCTGATTAGTGCCCGATACTTTCTTTTCGGTTAGTTTAAGGTCAACGGGTGACGGAGCGTTACTTATTGCAACTAGACTTATGGACTGTTGCTAAACTGTTACGATTTTCGGACCAGACATTCAGAAAGATGCCGGAAAAAATTACTGAGGCGCCCAGCATGGTCCAATGATCAATGGGCTCATGGTACAAAAGCATGCCAACCACCGCAATGGTGGGCAGGCGGGCAAAGTCGAACGGTACGACCACCGTTGCAGGCGCGATGGCTAAGGCATTGGTAATGCAGAAATGTGCCAGCAACCCGGCCAATCCAACCAGAACCAGAAACGGTGCGGTCTGGGCGTTTGGCAGTGCGATCTGACCATCCATACCGGCCGCTGCTGCGCCGAGTGCGGCCTGCATGACCGCCAGCCAGAACATGATGCAGCCGATACTAGCAAAGCGCGTCAGCTTTTTCGTGGTAATCGTTGTAAACGCGAAGAAAATTGCAGACGCTGCAGCAGTTATCAGCCCTGGGCTTATTGGTGCGGTGCCGGGACGAGCGACAATCAGGATACCGGCAAAGCCTATAAGCGCGGCCAGCATCTTCAGCGGCGTCAGACGCTCCTTCAACAGCAGAGGCGACAGAAGGATCACCCAGATCGGTTGCGTGAATTCCAGGGCAAAGACCTGCGCCAAGGGAATCACTCCGACTGCATAGAACCACAGGTTTTGCCCGGTGAAATGCAGCACATTGCGCACCGCATGCAGGCCCAGTCGCTGGGTCGTAATCTGATGCCATTTGCCGGATACGCTCAGCACCAGAGCGACCACCACGATGCCCACAAAGCTGCGATACATCATGATTTCGAACGTGTCGTGATGCAGGCTCAGCTCTCGCCCGGCCACTGCCATT
This sequence comes from Ruegeria sp. AH7, assembly GCF_056541325.1. NCBI lineage: Bacteria > Pseudomonadati > Pseudomonadota > Alphaproteobacteria > Rhodobacterales > Roseobacteraceae > Ruegeria > Ruegeria sp. AH7. Next base: position 722,226 of record NZ_JBQFYF010000002.1, read on the forward strand.
GAGGAAAATGACAGAATGGCCCCTGTCATCCAAAGGGCCGCCTTGCCGATTTGAATTGAGCCCTTATCCACCCGGTGTCCTTCGCAATTTCTTGACGTTGCAACTGGAACTAACCGGATTTTTTCCGCTCTGGCACTCTGAATCTTTCCGTGTAGGAAGAAATGCCTGGATTAGTTGAGGTCCTGCGCAAAACGCCGGGCGATTTCCAGGTTTCCCTGTGCGTTTACGTGGCAACAATGATCGATATAGAAATCCTGCTGCAGGATGCCTGAATAGTCCTGAAAACAGTCGAGTTTTTGCGCCTTTTCACGGATCAGCGGATAAACCTGTTGAATCTGCGCGGCATATGTTTCGTTGTGGCTGAACGGACGGTCGGGCAGGGTATACGGGTTTGGTTGCAAGACGCAGGAGAAACGTGCCCCCCGTGAATTTACAATGGCTTCGGTTGCAGCCCAGCTGCTGACGAGGAAATCGGCGACACGCTCGGCATAGGCCGGATCACCACATTGGTTCAGATCTGCAAAGCGCTTGCTATTGTCTCCCGAGCCCAGCTTCTCACTGATCCGGTGGGCCAGCCGGTAGGTTGAGGTCGATGATACAAGCCCCGAGATTCCGCCGAACTTCCCACGCAGCTTCTCCTTAATAAACCCTTCGCGCGGATGCCCGTCGGGCGAGTTCAGGCTGAGACAGTTGTGATAGACGTCATTCACACCATCAAAAAACACGACGTTGTCGCCGGGTTGGATACTGTCCAGAGTGTTGAGAAGCCTGTTGAGGCTCTGGCGCGAGTTATAGGCTTGTTCCCCGTAGTTGATCGCCGTCTTTCCCGTTAAATTGCTGAAATGGGATGGGATTGTGTTCTTGTCGGAAACACTGTGCCCCCACATGGTGGAGCCGCCAAAGAAATGCACCTTGTGATCCGTCGGCGGGTTCGAATTGACTGTGATCCGACGCAGATTGTCGTCGATATTCAGCGTCTCGCTTGAGATTTGAGGCGATTGCCACCCCACAAAAGCCTTATAGGGATAGCCCTGAAAGCTTTGCGCGTCCTTTTGGAACTGCCGGGTCTCTTCATCTTGATTGGGATTATCGGAGGTTTTGGGGGCTTCATTTCCACTGAATATGTCCCGTATCGAAAACGCGGCAAACAGGACCGCTTCAAGCGCGATCAGTGTGAAGATGGTCATGAAAAGAATATGAAAAGCGTTTCGGATCAGTGCCATAAACGAAGCCTTGGGCGGAACCTAGTAACAAAAAATCAATTGGCCGGGTCATACATACCAGATGAGCCGCTCATAAGGTGAGTGATCAGAGATTGGATTGCAAGCCAATCCTGAGCGCAAGAAATCGCGCTCAGGAGGGTGGATTGCTCGAACTGGCGAAAGGGTTTTCAGCGCGATTTCCCGTTCGTTTAATCTGGGACTACTCCCACTCGATCGTTCCGGGCGGCTTCGAAGTGATATCGTAGGTGCAGCGATTGATGCCCTTCACCTCGTTGATGATCCGTGTGGCGGTTTCGCCCAGAAACTCATGGCTGAACGGATAATAATCCGCCGTCATGCCGTCGACTGAAGTGACCGCGCGCAGCGCGCAGGCGTAGTCATAGGTGCGGCCATCGCCCATCACGCCCACGGTGCGCACGGGCAGAATGGCGACAAAGGCCTGCCAGATATCATCATAGAGCCCGTGTTTGCGGATCTGGTCGATATAGATGGCGTCTGCTTCGCGCAGAATCTCCAGCTTTTCTCGGGTGATCTCGCCGGGGCAACGGATTGCCAGACCGGGGCCGGGGAAGGGGTGTCGGCCAATGAAGCTGGCGGGCAGACCCAGTTCGCGACCCAAGGCGCGGACCTCATCCTTGAATAGCTCCCGCAGGGGTTCAACCAGTTTCAGGCCCATCTTTTCAGGAAGACCGCCCACGTTGTGGTGCGATTTGATCGTCACCGAGGGGCCGCCCGAGAAAGAAACAGACTCGATCACATCTGGATACAGCGTGCCCTGGGCCAGGAATTCGGCCCCTTCGATGGTATCGGCATGCTTCTGGAACACGTCGATGAACAGCTTACCGATGATCTTGCGTTTGGTTTCCGGGTCGGATTGACCGTCCAACTCGCCTAGAAACAATTCGGATTCGTCGGCGTGGATCAACTGAATATTGTAATTGTCGCGGAACATGCCGACGACTTCTTCGGCCTCGTTCTTCCGCAGCAATCCGTGGTCGACAAAAACGCAGGTCAGCTGATCGCCGATGGCTTCGTGAATCAGGATCGCCGCGACCGAGCTGTCGACGCCGCCGGACAAGCCGCAGATGACCTTTTTGTCGCCGACCTGTTCACGGATTTTGCGGATCATTTCCTCGCGATAGGCACCCATGGTCCAATCGCCTTTGAAGCCCGCAAGCTTTACGAAGTTCTCATACAGCTTGGCGCCCTTTGGGGTGTGGTGCACTTCGGGGTGGAACTGGACCGCATAGAAATGGCGTGTGGTGTCGGCGGTGATCGCATAAGGAGCATTGGGTGAAGTGCCGTAAACCTCGAACCCTGGGGCCAACTGGCTGACATGGTCACCGTGGCTCATCCAGACCTGTTCGTCACCCTCGGCAAACCAATCGTCGAGTAGGGACAAGGCACCCTTCGGGCTGACAAAAGCACGGCCGAATTCCGCAGTGCCTCCACCTCCCGAAATTTTACCACCTTCGACCTTCCCACCCAGTTGCTGCATCATCACCTGCTGGCCATAGCAGATGCCCAGAATTGGAACGCCGTAGTCGAAAATCTCTTGCGGGGCGCGGGGTGATCCATCGCGCGTCACACTGTCGGGCCCGCCCGAGAAGATCACGGCTCGCGGGGCCATTTCTCGCACAAGGTTCATCGTGACATTCTGATAAGGGTGAATTTCGCAATAAACATTCAGCTCGCGCAGGCGGCGTGCAATCAGCTGCGTCACCTGGCTGCCGAAGTCGATGATCAGAAGGCGGTCATGGGTGTCTTGGGTCATATCCGCGCCTTAGGCCAAGCGCATCAGTTTCGCAAGAGCAACCTCTGATCCTCGGGTAAGTTCTGCGAACCAAAAAAAAGGAATTGTAAAAGTTTTGTAACGAAAATATGACAGCTCGGCTGGGTCAAGGAATGCCCCGATAAGACAAGGGACAGAAATTGCCGATTTCCATCGAAATAGCCGCATTGAACCTGGGATTGGCGCTGTTTTGTGGCGCTTTGATCGGATCAGAGCGTCAGGTGCGCCAAAGAATGGCCGGGCTGCGCACCAATGCCCTGGTTGCACTAAGTGCCGCCGCCTTTGTTGTATTCTCAGCGCTCTTTCCCGATGAGGTCAGCCCAACGCGTGTTGCGGCTCAGGTTGTTTCGGGCATCGGCTTTTTGGGGGCCGGGATAATCTTCCGGCACGGGTTCACGATTCATGGCCTCAATACCGCGGCGACGCTGTGGTGTTCGGCAGCAGTTGGAATGATGGCAGGGGCGGGTGCCTGGGTGTTTGCCGTCATGATGACGGGCTTTGTCATCTTCGTGAACCTTGGCCTCAGGCCGTTGGTGAAGTGGCTAAAACGCACGACGCGAGCCGGGGTGCCTCTGACTCAGGAGTTCAAGGTTGTTCTTCAATGCTTGGAAGAGGCGCAGGCAGATGCGCGTGTCGCTGTTCTCAAGGCATTGGCGCAGAACAATGTTCGGATCGTGGGCTTTGAAAAAGGCGACGCAATTGAAGGCAAGCGTACAATTGCTGTTCTTGTTTCGATGGAGGATCATCCCGAAGAACTGCAGCATAAGGTTGTGGCCCCACTGATGTTAGAGCCAAGTATCGACAGTATCGAGTGGGATACGATCTCGGAAGCATAGCGCCATCGCCGCGACGGCACAGATGGTTGCGAACGCTGCGCCCAATGTCGCTTTTCCCCCCAGAGCGCCGTAAACCATATGCCTGTGGGTGCTCAATCCTGTAACTAAGCTGTCAATCTAAACACATCAGACGGGATTTTCTCATGGCAGAGGCAAGCACCCGACGCAGGGCGAGAGGTGGCGGTGGCGCCGCCCGCCGTGCCGAGCGCACCGCAGTTCGTATCGAAACGGCGAAGTATATCGAACGCAACATTCCGAATTTCGAGATCCTCAACGAAGAAGCGTTGGAGATCATCGAACACAACGCGGAAACCGTGCTGGAAGAGATCGGCGTCAACTTCGTGGACAATCCGGCTGCATTGGAACGCTGGCGCGATGCCGGCGCCGATATTGACGGCGAACGCGTGCGAATCCCCCGTGGATTAGCTCGTGAGCTGATCAAGACCGCCCCCAGCGAGTTCACACAACACGCCCGCAACCCCGAGAAATCGGTGGTGATTGGCGGCCGCAATCTGGTGCTGGCTCCGGTCTATGGCCCGCCGTTTGTGCGGGATGCCCAAGGTGGCCGCCGCTATGCGACCATGGATGACTTCAACAAGTTCGTGAAGCTGGCCTATATGTCCAAGTGGCTGCATCATTCGGGCGGTACTGTATGCGAGCCGACTGATATTCCGGTGAACAAGCGACACTTGGATATGCTTAAGGCGCATATGACCCTGTCTGACAAGCCGTTCATGGGATCAGTCACTGATCCTAGCCGGGCGCAGGATTCGGTTGAGATGTGCGAGATTCTGTTCGGCAAAGAGTTCGTTCAGAACAACACAGTCATGACCTCGCTGACCAACATCAACTCACCCATGACATTTGATGACGTGATGATGGGCGCGCTGGAGGTGTATGCCAAGAACAACCAGGCCTGCATCATTTCGCCCTTTATCGTGGGTGGTGCAATGGCGCCTGTTTCGGTTGCGGGCACGCTGACGCAGGTTCTGGCAGAAGTGCTGGCGGGTATTTCTTACAGCCAGATCATTCGACCCGGCGCACCAGCAATTTTTGGGGCCTTTGTGACCTCGATCGACATGAACTCGGGCGCGCCGACATTCGGCACACCAGAGGCGGCGCATATCACCTATGGCGCAGGTCAATTGGCCCGCCGCCTGAACCTGCCGTACCGCTCTGCCGGGTCGTTCTGCGGCTCGAAACTGCCGGATGCGCAGGCGGCCTATGAAACGGCGAACTCGCTGAACATGGGTCTGATGGCTGGTGTGAACTTCATGCTGCATGCCTGTGGCTGGCTTGAAGGCGGTCTGGTGGCCGACTTTGAGAAGTTTGTCATGGATGCCGACCAGTTGGGCGTTTTGCATGGGCTGGCCAAAGGCGTGGCTTATGATGAAAACGCTCAGGCCATGGATGCGATCCGCGAGGTTGGTCCGGGCGGGCACTATCTGGGTTGCGCGCATACGCAGGCCAACTTCAAGGAAGCCTTCTGGAAAACCGACGTGCTGGATTACAAGCCGTTCGAGACCTGGCAGGACGAAGGGTCGCGCGATACCCGGCAGCTGGCGTCGAGCCGGGTCGAGCATCTGCTGGCCAACTATCAGCAGCCACAGATGGACCCGGACACAGCCGCAGCGCTTGAGGCCTACATCGCTGAGAAGAAAGCCTCGATGCCGGATGCGTTTACCTGATCAGTTCAGGGCCGAGGCGCGGTTGGCCTGATACAACTGCGCCTCACCCAACAGCGCGATCAGAAGATCCAGATGCCGCACTAGTGAATAGGCGGCATCTTCTTCTTTTCGTTGCGTGTTTACCTCTCGCTCAAGATCCATCAGCCGCATAAGCGCCGCACCTGTACTGGGTAGCGATCCATAGCCCAGAATGCGCTGCAGATGTCGGTCCCGATTGTAATCCTGCACCCCGAGTTTTGCCGCCCGTGTCAGCAGCCGTGGGCGGCGAAGTGTCGTGATCATGGTCAACAGGTCCTGCATCTTCCGTGTTCCTTTACGCGGTTTTGATTTGGCCTGTTTGTCACACAACCTAAGCGGGTGTTGCTTGGTGCGGGTTCCCTCCGAACGATGGTTTCACGACTGTTTATCTTTTTGAATCAAATCTGGTTAGCAACCGTTGGGGTTAACGAACGAGTAACAAAAGCACCTCTAGTTAGATTTGGTTAACTCAAATTCCGCGGGCGAAAAGTGGCAGTCAATTTTGTCGACGAGGGCAAATGAATATGGAAAACTACATGGCTTTCACCATACCGGCTTGGGTGCCCGAAGGGGCGCAGCGATACCTTGCGCATACCGAGACCGGTCGATCGATACGAGATATCGCACGATCCGAGGGGTGCCATGCATCAACTATTCTGCGACAAATCAGACGTATCGAAATGCGTCGGGATGATCCACTTGTGGATGCCGCGTTGCAATCGCTGGCCGAAACGCATTTCTCGATCTCGGAAGATCACCGGGTTGGGCAAGAGTCAGAAGACGCAGAGAAGTTTGATCAGGAAGCGCTGCGCATCCTGCGTCGTCTGTGCGAAACCGGATCGGTTCTTGCCGTTGCGGAAGATATGGATAAGGCGGTTGTTGTTCGGGATACCGGCGATGCTGCGGCAACCCGAACGGCTGTTGTTGATTGCAAGATTGCGCAGGCGCTTGCGCTGCAGGATTGGATCAGCTGCGACAATCCTGGTCGCATCTCGCGATACCGGATTTCGGCATCGGGACGCGCGGCGCTGAACCGTCTGGTGGCAGAAGCAGAGAACGAGGCCCGCACCAAGAATGAATTTGGAATGGCGGAGGCTCAGATGCCGTTTCAGGCCAAAGCTTCAACGACACAGACGGATCGGGCGCGCCGGATTCGCTATTGTGCCGCTGAAAGCCCCTTGGTCGCGCTGGCGCGACGCAGGGATCGCGATGGCAAACCCTTTCTGGACGAAACCCTTGTCAGCGCCGGAGAGCGCCTGCGCGAGGACTTCGAACTGGCACAGATCGGGCCGCAGGTCGCGCAAAACTGGGATCGGTTCCTGACGGGGGGTGGCCGAGGCAGCTTTGACAGTGAATCGCATGGCGGGCGTGGATCTTCGGACGCACGAGATCGGGTTGCGCGGGCATTGTCGGATCTGGGGCCGGGGCTGAGCGACGTGGCCCTGCGCTGTTGCTGTTACCTCGAAGGGCTGGAGGCAGCAGAGAAGCGAATGGGTTGGTCTGCACGGTCCGGCAAGATCGTTCTGCGCATCGCCTTGCAGCGCTTGAAACGCCACTACGAAGATCAGACGGAACAGGACCAGATGATCGGATAGTGGCCATATATGACCCTTGCGGAATTGCCCGGTATTGATAAGCAAGAGTTATGAGCTTTACCCTCAGACAATTGCAGTATTTTCAGGCCGTCGCCGAACAGCGCAACTTTGGTCGTGCGGCTCAGGTTTGCAATGTGTCCCAACCCGCGTTATCGTTTCAGATCAAGGCGCTGGAAGAGATCATGGGCGGTGTTCTGTTCGAACGGCAGGCCCGTGACATTCTGCTGACGCCACTGGGGCGCGATGTGCTAGAGCGCGCGCGGCTGATCCTTGGCGCCGCTGATCGGTTGGATCAGTTTGCGCGTGATCATTCGGGTGGGCACAGGTCCTTATCCATTGGCATTATCCCAACGATTGCACCTTATCTTTTGCCTGGCGTTCTGGCTGGTCTGCGTTCGGGTGATGTTTCGCTGCGGGTGCAGATACGTGAGGCCAGAACCGAGCGTCTGTTGGCCTTGCTACGCGCGGGAGAGATTGATGCGGCTGTGCTGGCCTTGCCGGTTGGTGGCACCGAATTCCGGGAAACACCTCTGTTTCAGGATCAGTTCCTTTTGGCAGGCAGTGCTGCGCGTCTTGAAAAGGTATCAGCAAGCCCAGATATGCTGCGCCCGCTTGATCTGCAATCTGCTCAATTGATGCTGCTGGAAGATGGGCATTGCCTGACCGATCAGGCGCTCGAGGTTTGCGGTCAGGACCGAGGCAGCGGGCAGATCAACATGGGAGCCTCATCCCTAGCGACGTTGTCGCGGTTGGTAGCCGAAGGATTTGGCTTGACCCTGATGCCTGAACTCGCTGCCCACGCGGAGGCTGAGGCCGTTCCAGGCCTGCGACTGTTGCGGTTTGGCAGCCCACAACCGGCCCGGACTGTCGGGCTGGTCCACCGTGCTTCGAGCGGCAAGGCCGATTGGGCCGAAAGGCTGGAGCACGTGATCCGCGATGTGGGTGAACAGATCGTAACGGCCACCCGAACATGAAATGGCCCGCCAATGGGCAGGCCAGTTCTTGGGTGTTGAAGTTGGCTTAGGCCAATTCAGGCTCTGCCGCCTGTTCCAAGTGTCTCATCAGGTTCTCGGGCGAGGAAACCCCATACGGGTCTTCGGGGCAGTTATCCATCAGGCCCGGTTCTTCGAACCAAGCTTCGACCACACCGTCATTGATGATCGCTGCATAGCGCCAGGACCGCATGCCAAAACCAAGATTGTCTTTGTCGACCAGCATGCCCATCTTGCGGGTGAATTCACCGGACCCGTCCGGGATGACCTTGACGTTTTTCAGCCCCTGATCCTGCGCCCATTTGTTCATCACAAAGCTGTCGTTGACCGACATACAGTAGATGGCATCAACGCCTTTGGCGACGAAGTCGCCATGGCCATTCTCGAAACCCGGCAGTTGGTAGGTCGAGCAGGTCGGGGTAAACGCACCGGGCAGCGAGAACAGGATAACCCGCTTGCCAGCGAAGTAATCCGCTGTGGTGACATCCTGCCAGCGATAGGGGTTGGGGCCTTCGATGGCCTCATCCCGGACGCGAGTGTGAAAGGTGACATCAGGCAGTTTTGCGCCGGATTTCATGCTGGATCTCCTGTGATTCATATTGAATTGGCTTGGGAGTAAAACAGTTGATCCGGGCCTTCAATCGTAGAAATGCTGCGTATGCGAGTTATCTCTAAGCAGCAGGAAATAAACGAAAAAACAAAGCGATATTGCTTTGATTCCCGTCTTATTCTGCGCTTGCGCGGTGTGCATGCATAGCGGCTATGCAGTGCTGGCGTAACCGGCTTCACTGCACTATGCTATAGGTACACAAAGTTGACCCAATGCTAGGAAAGCGGCCCGTGCGAGATCTGAAGATCCCAGAACAACGTCATCCGGAAAAAGCTCACCGCCCGGACAATGCGCAGCCGAAAAAACCCAAATGGATTCGCGTCAAGGCGCCCGGTGGTAAAGGCTATGCCGAAACTCATCGGATCATGCGCGAAAACAATCTGGTCACTGTCTGCGAAGAGGCTGGCTGCCCCAATGTGGGCGAGTGCTGGAGCCAGGGTCACGCCACCATGATGATCATGGGTGAGATTTGTACCCGTGGCTGCACCTTTTGTAACATCGCCACCGGGCGTCCGGACACGCTGGACGTTTTCGAACCAGGCCGTGTGGCGCATGCAGTTGAAAAATTGGGTCTAAACCACGTGGTGATCACGTCTGTCGATCGAGATGACCTCAAGGATGGTGGTGCCGATCATTTTGCGCAGACCATTCGCGCGGTGCGTCATCGTTCGCCTAAGACAACCATCGAAATTCTGACGCCGGATTTCCTGAAATGTGATCCGGAAGTTCTGGAGACCGTGGTGGAATCGAAACCGGATGTGTTCAACCACAATCTGGAAACCGTTCCGGGCCTTTATCCCGAGGTGCGTCCTGGCGCGCGGTATTTCCATTCTCTGCGTCTGTTGCAGCGGGTAAAAGAATTGGACCCGTCGATTTTTACCAAATCCGGCATCATGGTTGGACTAGGCGAAGACAAGCAGCAGGTTGCCCAGGTCATGGATGACATGCGCGCAGCCGACATCGATTTCCTGACCATCGGGCAGTATCTGCAGCCGACGCCTAAACATCACGCGGTGGATCGTTTCGTGACACCCGAAGAGTTCGAATCCTATGAAAAGGCGGCCTATGGGAAGGGATTCCTGATGGTTTCGGCTACACCGCTGACGCGCTCTTCCTACCATGCCGGTGATGATTTCGCCCGCCTGCGCGCTGCTCGGCAAGAAAAGCTGGGGCAGGCGTGACGCCAGACCATCTGGCGCGGCTCACGCAGCTGCGCCACGAACTGCACCAACAGCCCGAACTGTCCGGACAGGAACAGGCCACCGCTGCGCGGATGGCAAATGAGTTGCGGCACGCAGGCGCGGACAGGGTTCTAACGGGGTTCGGGGGGCATGGCGTTGCCGCCATCTTCAACAGCGGCCAGAGCGGTCCTTGCATTGCGATCCGGTGTGAGTTGGATGGGTTGCCGATACAGGAGCTTTCGGATCTTCCATATCAATCACAAGTGCAGGGTAAGGGGCATCTCTGCGGTCACGATGGTCATATGGCGATGGTTCTGGGCCTGGCGCTGGCCTTGCAACAGCAACGCCCACTGCGCGGTCGTGTTGCCCTGATCTTCCAGCCCGCCGAAGAAACCGGGCAGGGGGCCAAAGCGTTTCGCGCTGATCCGCGTTTTGCCGAGGTCGCGCCCGACTATGTGTTTTCGTTGCACAACTTGCCGGGTCTTGCGCTTGGTCGGGTCGAGTTGTGCAAAGGCCCTGCCAATTGCGCCTCACGCGGGATGCGAATTGGGTTGACGGGTAAAACCTCGCACGCCGCAGTGCCTCAGGATGGGGTATCCCCGGCGGGTGCGGTATCAGCCCTGATTCCCAGGCTCACGGGCCTTGGTATGGGTGGCGACCTAAGCGAGGACTACGCGCTCACGACTATCACCCATGCGCGTTTAGGAGAGCAAACATTTGGCGTTGCCCCAGGGCAGGCCGAATTGTGGGTGACGTTACGCACGGTATCTGATCAACGCATGGACAAGCTGGTATCAGACGCCGAAGCGCTGGTGCAAAAGATCGCGCGATCCGACGGGCTTAGCGCCTCGATCACGTACGAAGATGTCTTTGACGCTTGCACCAATCATGCGGATGCCGTCGATATTTTATCCCATGCATGCGCCGCACAAAACACTACCTGTGACCTGACCGACCAACCGCAGCGGTTTTCTGAGGATTTCGGACAGTTTAGCAAAGGTGCGAAAACGGCGATGTTCTGGCTGGGGGCAGGGCGCGATCACCCGCAACTCCACAATCCGGACTACGATTTCCCGGACGCCTTAATCCCGGTCGGAACGGATATCTTCCTGAACGCGATCCGTCAGATTCTGGGCTGAAACCGCTGCTTACGCGTCTTCGGTGAACCTGACCTTGCCGATAAAGGGCAGGTTGCGATTGCGCTGCGCATAGTCGATGCCATAGCCCACAACAAATTCATCCGGGATTTCAAACCCGATCCAGTCTGAGCGGAAATCGACCTCTCGCCGGCTGGGTTTATCCAGAAGAGCAATGGATTTCAGGCGATTTGGCTCGCGGCTGCGCAGCAGGTTTGTGACGTGGTTCAGCGTATGGCCGGTGTCGACGATATCTTCGACAACCAGCACATCACGCCCTTCAATTGCGCCACGCAAGTCTTTGAGAATGCGAACTTCCCGGCTGCTCTCCATCGAATCGCCGTAAGACGAGGCCTCAAGGAAATCCACCTCGATCGGTAGGTCCAGCTCGCGCACCAGATCGGCGATGAACACGAAACTACCGCGCAACAGGCCGACCACAACCAGCTTGTCTGTATTGCCAAACTCTTCGGTGATTTCGCGACATAGCTCTTCGATCCGCGCCGCGATGGCCTTGGCCGAGATCATCTCATCTATCACATATGCGCGGTCGCTCATCGCTGCCCCCTTGATCTTTGGCGCGCAACATACGACATGACGCGCCAATGTCACCTTTTAATGCCTGAATGCCATGCCAATTCACTCGGAAACGCGCCACCTGCCATACACCGCCCAACAGATGTATGATCTGGTCGCGGATGTCGCCCAGTATCCGCAGTTTCTGCCCTGGTGCGCGGCTGCCCGTATTCGCAAAACCTATGCGGTGGGCGAGGCTGAAGTGATGGAGGCCGATCTGGTCATCTCGTTCAAGGTGTTCCGTGAACGATTTGGCAGCCGGGTGACCCTCTATCCGGATCAGAAGAAGATCGATACCGAGTATCTGGATGGCCCGTTCAAATACATGAAATCCGATTGGCAGTTCGAGGACGCGCCTGAAGGTGGGTGCAATGTCTCATTCCACGTGGATTTTGAGTTCAAGAACGCTATCTTGCAAGGCATCATCGGTGTTGTTTTTAACGAAGCCATGCTGCGCATCGTGCGCGCCTTCGAGGCGCGCGCCGCGGCGCTTTACAGCTAAGGCTTTACCCGCGCTTGGCGCACGCTAGACTGCGCCTCATGTCAGATTTCACCTCAACACTGGCGGCATTTGCCGCAGGCCCGATCACGACAACCGCGCAGGCGCGCATCGTCACATCGCTTTCTGTTCTGGATTGGGTCGCCGTCGGTCGGGCCGGTATTGACGAGCCCGTTTCGACTATCGTCCGCGACATGGCGATGGATGAGAAAGGCGCAGCGCAGGCGCATCTGTTCGGTAGCGGTGCCGCGCCCTTACGTGCTGCGGCTTTGGTCAATGGAACGGTGTCCCATGCGTTGGACTATGACGACACCCATTTTGCCCATATCGGCCATCCTTCGGTCGCTGTCCTACCCGCTGCATTGGCGGCGTCAGAGTGGGATGATCGTATCCTGGTCGATCTTCTCGAAGCGGCTTTGGTTGGGATGGAGACGTCAATCCGTATCGGGCTGTGGCTGGGCCGTGGTCACTATCAGACCGGGTTTCATCAAACGGCGACAGCAGGGGCCTTTGGGGCAGCGGTTGCGGTTGGGCGCATTCTGGGGTTCAGCGCGGGTCAGATGCGGCAGGTGCTGGGACTGACGGCGACCCGCGCGGCGGGCCTTAAGGCGCAATTCGGGACAATGGGCAAACCCTATAATGCAGGGATGGCCTCTGCTGCGGGCGTCGAGGCTGCGCTTCTGGTTCACAAAGGGTTTGAGCCTAACGAGGACGCTATGGAAGGCCCGTTTGGTTTTGGTGCCACCCATCAAGGGGCTGCCGATGACGTCGCAGCGCTGGATGGGCTCGGAGATGAATGGCTGTTCGAATCCGTTAGCCACAAGTTCCACGCCTGTTGTCATGGATTGCATGCGGCGCTTGAGGCGGCACGTGATCTGGATATCGCCGAACCTGAAGTCGCTGAGATCAAGGTCAAAACGCATCCGCGCTGGATGAGCGTCTGCAACCAGATGTCACCCACCACAGGGCTGGAAGCCAAGTTTTCCTACCGTGCCGTGATCGCCATGCAGGCCCTTGGCTATGATACCGCCTTGCCCGGAAGCTACTCTCAGAAAACCTGCGCGGACCCGCGTGTCAAATCGTTGCAGGACCGTATCGTGGTCGAAGCGGATGAGGCCTTGTCCGAGACGCAAGCCCAACTGGCCCTGCTGCGCCGCGATGGGGCCCGGCTTGAGGCAACGCATGACCTGATGACCCCGATATCCCTGCCGGATCGAGAGGATCGTGTGCGCGCCAAAGCGTCCAAGCTGATCGGCGCCGATGAGGCAGACGTGATCTGGTCGATGCTGCGCACCGGAGGTCGCGCCCGCGATCTGGCTGCAAAACTGGCGGGTTAAACCACGCGCCAGTGCAGAGGGAAGCCGGGATCGAACACCGTAACGGGGCCGTCTTCGGTTTCGATCTTGTTGGGATATTCGACCGGGTGGCCTTTGGCCAACGTGATGGTGCCTTCGTTCACCGGCAGGCGATAGAAGGCGGGTCCGTTCAGCGAGACGAACCCTTCCAACTTGTCCATGGCACTTTCACGGTCGAACATTTCTGCCACCAGTGACATCGTGTTGGTCGCGGTAAAACACCCGGCGCAACCACAGGCCATTTCCTTGTTGTCATCCGTATGCGGTGCACTGTCCGTGCCCAGGAAATAACGTGGATCACCCGATGTCGCGGCTTTCAGCAACTCGAGCCGATGTTCTTCGCGCTTGGCAACCGGAAGGCAGTAGTAGTGCGGTTTGATCCCGCCTACCAGAATGTGATTGCGATTGATGATCAGGTGATGCGCCGTAATCGTCGCACCCAGATCCGTGTCGTTGGCGGCAACATACTGAACGCCATCGCGGGTCGTGATGTGCTCCATCACCACACGCAGGCCCGGTGTAGCCTTGCGGATCGGGTCAAGAACGCGGTCGATGAACACGGCCTCACGGTCGAAGATGTCGATCTCGGCGTCTGTGACCTCCCCATGCACACATAGGGGCAGACCAATCTCGGCCATCTTCTCAAGCACCGGGCGAACCTTGTCGAAATCTCGCACGCCCGAGGCTGAATTGGTCGTGGCCCCGGCCGGATAAAGCTTCACAGCCTTGACCAACCCACTGGCATGGGCCGCAGCCAGATCGCTCGAGTCGGTATCCTCGGTTAGATACAGTGTCATCAGCGGTTCAAATTGTATGCCTTCTGGCAGCGCAGCCAGAATGCGATCCCGATACGCGGCAGCCAGCGCACCGGTCACAACCGGGGGCACTAGGTTGGGCATAATGATCGCACGCCCAAAATGACGCGCAGTTTCGGGCAGGACGGCTTTCAGCATCGCGCCATCGCGCAGATGCAGATGCCAATCGTCGGGGCGGCGGATCGTGATGCTTTCGGTCATGACGCCCCGCTAACATAGCGCGGGCCGGTGGAAAAGAGCCCGGATGCGACTAAGGGACCATATCGGGCCGGGTTGACGACCGGCGCCCAGCGTGACCTTTTGGTCGGACGGAGGGATGCCATGTCAAAGATGCAATCGATTGATGCGGTTCAGACCATGTTGGGAGAGCAGGGTTATGTCTGCGGACGGGCTTTGGCGACCGTGGTGTTTTTATCGCTGAAACTGGGTCGACCCCTGTTTCTGGAAGGCGAAGCTGGGGTTGGCAAGACCGAGATTGCCAAGGCGCTGGCCGCCGGATTGAACCGACGGTTAATACGGCTGCAATGCTATGAGGGGCTGGATGCCTCTTCCGCTGTCTATGAATGGAACTTCCCGGCCCAGATGGTGGCGATCCGCACTGCCGAGGCTGCCGGGGGTGCAGATCGAAACGCGCTGCAAACAGAACTGTTCTCGGATGATTTCCTGATCGAGCGTCCGTTGTTGCAGGCGATGAGGCCCGATGAATACGGCGCGCCGGTTTTGCTGATCGACGAACTGGATCGCACCGACGAACCGTTCGAGGCCTTCCTTCTCGAAGCGCTCAGCGATTTTCAGGTCACCATCCCCGAACTCGGCACCGTTAAGGCACCCGAACCGCCCATCGTCATCGTCACCTCGAACCGTACGCGCGAGGTGCATGACGCCCTGAAACGCCGCTGCCTGTATCACTGGGTCGACTACCCTGATTTCGACCGCGAGATCGAAATCCTGCACGCCCGCGCTCCCGAAGCCGCCGAAGCACTCAGCCGTGAGGTTGTGGCCTTTGTTCAGCGCCTGCGCACCGAAGACCTGTTCAAGAAACCCGGCGTGGCCGAAACGATCGACTGGGCCAAATGCCTGTTGGCTCTGGACGTCATCAACCTCAGCCCCGAGGTGATTGGCGACACGTTGGGCGCGATCCTGAAATATCAGGACGACATCCAGAAACTGCAGGGCTCGGAAGCGAAACGCATTCTGGACGAGGCCAAAGCCAATCTCGAAGCCGCCTGATGCTTCTTCTGTTCAAAAATACCTCGGGGGTTTGGGGGCAGAGCCCCCATGAACGGTAATGGCTGAACAACTCCCGCTTGATATCCCCGACAACCCGAAACTGGCGCAGAACATCACGCATTTTGCCCGTGCCTTGCGCAAGGCGGGGCTGCCAATCGGGACGGGCCGGGTGGTGGACGCGATCCGGGCAGTACAGGCTGCCGGTTTTACCCAAAGGCAGGATTTCTATTGGACCCTGCACGCCTGTTTCGTGAACCGGCCCGAACATCGCACCGTTTTTGCTCAGGTCTTTCGCCTCTACTGGCGCGACCCGCGATATCTGGAGCATATGATGTCCATGATGCTGCCCGCCATTCGTGGCGTGCAGGAGGAACGCAAGGCGGACGCGGCCGAAAAACGGGCGGCAGAGGCGTTGCTGGATGGGGTTGAGCGCGATCAGCCCGAGAGCACGAATGATGAGGGTGAGACCGAGCTCGATATCGACGCGTCACAAACCGCATCCTCCGAAGAAAGGCTTCGAAGTCTGGATTTCGAACAGATGAGCACGGCAGAGATTGCCCAGGCCAAACGCCTTTTGGCGCGTCTCAGCCTGCCGGTTAAACCGATTGAAAGCCGCCGTGGACAGCCGAGTCATGTTGGTCATCGGATAGATCGGGCCAGAACCCTGCGTGCCGCAATGCGACAAGGGGGTGAACTCCACGAAATAGCCCGGCAAAAACAGCGGCCGCGTTGGCCCAATCTGGTGGTGCTTTGCGACATCTCTGGGTCGATGAGCCAATACAGCCGGTTGATCCTGCACTTCCTGCACACGGTCTCGAACGCCAAGGGGGCGGGTTGGGCAAAGGTGCATGCCTTTACCTTCGGAACTCGGCTCACCAACATTACTCGTCATCTGCACCAACGTGACGTGGATGCCGCTTTGGCCGCTGCGGGGGCCGAGGCGCAGGATTGGGAAGGGGGCACGCGGATCGGAGAGTGCCTGCACGCGTTCAACCGGGACTGGTCGCGTCGCGTAATGGGGCAGGGTGCAGTCGTCCTGCTGATCTCGGACGGGTTGGATCGGGGTGACGCAGAAGCGTTAGCCAAGGAAACCGAACGGTTGCACCTGTCTGCGCGCCGCCTGATCTGGCTCAATCCGCTGCTGCGCTGGGATGGCTTTGCGCCCAAGGCGCAGGGTGTGGCCGCGATGCTGCCACATGTCGATAGTTTTCGGGCCGGTCACTCCATTGCCTCGCTTGAAGACTTGGCGACCGTCATCTCGGAGCCCGGTGACATGGGTGAGAAAGCGCGGCTTATGTCCGCGCTTTCAGGCTAGGGTTTAGCCAAGTTGTTTCGCGTTGCACTCCCGCGCCATTTCCATCGCCTTATAGGTACCGGTCAGATCGACGGTGAAGGCGAACTCCTTTTCGGGGAACACGATCATCACCTGCTTCTTCGCGATGTCTTCGGCAAACTGAGGGTCATCGGACAGGACATACCCGCCGGAATAGCCTTTGGTGATGTTGCCCTTCATGCCCGTGGCTTCGCCCAGATACAGGTTGTCGCCCAGAAGGATTGCCACGGCTTCTTTCTCGCCGCGTTTGATGTTTGTCTTGGCTTTGGTGAACACACCAACATAGCCAACGCCGCGATCTTCGGTCAGGCCCATCTGGACCACGTTTTCAGCGTCATCAATGGCTTCGATCAGGCAGGATTTACGCTCATTATCGATGAAGACTTTCCAGCCTTCGACCTCACCGTAGCGTTCATATGTATCCGCAGAGGCTGCGGTTGCAGCCAACATGCCGATTGCGGCGCCGAGTGTAAGAATGCGTTTCAACTCTGTGTCTCCGTTCTGAAATTCTGGGGGTCTGCCGGATTTGATTCCAAGCATGATGACAGATTAGAAGCCGGGCGAGATAGGATCAATCTGATATCACAGCAACACGCCTACGCTTTTCTTTGTATCATGGCTCACTATGTTGAAGCGATACACCGCAGGAGGCTCTGATGCAGAGATTCGACAACAGCCCTGAAACGGCTCTGGACTGGTATCGCAGCGGGTGCGGCGCGGCCCTTGCGACTGTTGTCGAAACCTGGGGCAGTGCGCCGCGGCGCGTCGGTGCGCAGTTGGTCATCGGTGGCGATGGTCGGATCGAAGGCTCTGTCTCGGGTGGCTGCGTCGAAGGCGCTGTGATTGTCGAGGCATTGGAAGCTATCGACGAGGGTGAGGCACGCCTATTGGAATTTGGTGTCAGCGACGAGGACGCCTTTGCCGTCGGTCTCGCTTGCGGCGGCACCATCAGGGTTTTGGTCGAGCCGGTGGGCGAGGTTTTGCCCGAACCCATGCTGGCCGAACTGGTCTCCGCGCGGGCAGCGCGCGAGCCCTTGGCCTATGAGGTCAATATCGACAGCGGCCACCGGTCCCTGCGGCGCAACAAATATCCCGACCGTTTGCGCATGGACCGGTCAGGTTTCGAAGAAGATGGCAAAACCTTTGTTGCCGTCCACAATCCGCCGCTTCGGCTGATCGTCGTCGGCGCGGTTCACATCGCGCAGGCGCTTGTGCCGATGGCTCGGATCGCCGGATATGATCCCGCAATTGTCGACCCGCGTGAGGCTTTCGCATCTGACGCCCGCTTTCCTGGTGAGACTATTCTCACGGATTGGCCGGATGAGGCCGTTGCCAAGCTGGGATTGGATACGCGTACCGCCGTCGTGTTGCTGACCCATGACCCAAAGCTGGATGACCCGGCACTGCAAGCCGCGCTTGAGGCGAATGTGTTCTACATTGGCGCGCTCGGTTCGACCCGAACCCACGCGAAACGGGTCGCGCGGATGCAAGCTGCCGGGTTCACCGACACACAGATCGATCTGATCCATGGACCTATTGGTCTGGACATCGGGGCGTTTGATCCGTCCGAGATTGCAGTGGCCATTCTGGCCCAGATGACGGCTGTTCTGCGGGGCAAGGCATGAAGTTTGGCCCATTGCCCGTTGATCAGGCGAAGGGAACGATCCTTGCGCATTCAGTTTCAGCAAACGGGCGCAAGCTGCGCAAGGGATTGACCCTCTCAGATGATCACATTGCGGGACTGACCCAAGCCGGGCTGACCGAAGTCACCGTCGCGCAATTGGATCCCGGCGATTGCCATGAGGATGAGGCGGCTGGTCTTTTGGCGCGCGCTTTGGTTCCCGATGCAGAGGCTGCCAATCTGCGGATCACCGAAGCGTTTACCGGGCGCGTGAACCTTTTGGCTGATGGTCCGGGCGTCGTAAACCTAGATGTCGACGCGCTGGAACAGTTCAATCGGGTCAACCCGATGATCACCGTCGCCACCGTGCCTCAGCACCAGCAAATGAGCGATGGGGGTATGGTCGCAACGATCAAGATCATCTCTTATGCGGTTCCCGAGGCTGACGTTCGGCGCGCCGCAAACTTCGCACAAAACGCGGTTCGATTGATTGCACCGGTTCACAGAACCGCTGGGCTCATCGTCACTGATATTCCCGGTGGCCCACGGAATGAAAAAGGCATCGCAGCCATAAAAGGGCGTGTCGAACTGTTGGGGATGGAGCTGAGCGACGTTCAGATCGTGCCTCACGATAGCGGCCAGATCGCTGCGGCAATCGCTCAGACGCCAGGGGACCTGTTGATGATCCTGACCGCCTCGGCAACTTCGGATGTGGATGATGTGGCCCCGTCAGCCATTCGTGAAGCCGGAGGGGTGGTGGATCGGTTTGGCATGCCGGTTGATCCTGGAAATCTGCTCTTTCTGGGGTCGTTGGGTAAGCGTCCTGTGATCGGACTGCCGGGTTGCGCGCGCTCGCCGGCTTTGAACGGGGCGGATTGGGTTTTGTCCCGTGTGGCCTGCGGGGTTGAAACCACCGGCGCCGATATCGCGGCGATGGGAGTGGGTGGATTGCTCAAGGAAATTCCCACGCGGCCCCAGCCTAGGGCGCAACGCAAACCGTGACGCCAGCGTATTTTGACCTGCTTTGCCAATGCACGAAATCATGAGCGTTACACGACGTTTGGCGCATCGAATACGACAAGATTTTTGTTCTCAAACAATGGCTCCCGTGCTTAACTCGGCCACAGGGAGAAACATTTGACCGGGAGGAATTCATGACACAGGTCTCCATGACTGTGAACGGTAAGGCTGTGAGTGGCGATGTAGAGGGTCGGACGTTATTGTCTGGTTTTTTGCGGGATCATTTGAGTTTGACTGGGACGCATGTTGGGTGTGACACG